>CBFHZX010000001.1:0-171994 GCA_965660425.1 Sulfitobacter sp.
AGGCTATTCGCTGTTCCAGATTATGACGCTTGAGAGCTGGTCCATGGGTATCGTACGCCCCGTGATGGAGGTCTATCCTCAGGCGTGGATGTTCTTTGTCCCGTTCATCATGATGACCACCTTCGCTGTGGTGAACCTGTTGGTCGGTCTGATCGTGAATTCGATGCAGGACGCCCATCAGGAAGACGCTGTTGCCAGCACCGATGCTTACCGCTCTGATATTCAAAGTAAGCTGGAAGCGGTTGAAGCCAAACTCGACAAGCTAATCGCGGACCGCAAAGACTAGCCTGTCTGCGCACCAATCTTTGCGATCCCCAAAGTGTCGAGCACTTTAGCTTCGATGTGCTCCGCGTTCATGGCGGCACTGGTGTACATTGCCTCAGGGCTTGCCTGATCAATGAAAGTATCAGGCAGCACCATTGAGCGGTACTTCAGCCCCGTGTCGAACACGCCTTCTTCTGCCAAGAGCTGTGCCACATGGCTGCCAAAGCCGCCCACGGCGCCCTCTTCTACGGTAATCAGCGCCTCGTGATCGCGGGCAAGCGCAAGGATCATGTCGCGGTCCAATGGTTTGGCAAAGCGTGCGTCGGCAATGGTTGGCGTGATCCCTTTCGCAACAAGCGCCTCAGCGGCCTTTTCGACCTCCTCCAAGCGCGTGCCGAAGGAGAGGATCGCAACGCGGCTGCCCTCAGCGATCATGCGACCCTTGCCGATCTCGAGCGGCACACCGCGTTCCGGCATATCAACACCGCGCCCCTCGCCGCGCGGAAAGCGGAAGGCGATCGGTCCGTCGTCATAGGCCGCAGCGGTGGCGACCATGTGTTTCAGCTCGGCTTCATCCGCGGCGGCCATCACGACAAACCCAGGCAAATTGGCGAGATAGGCCACATCGAACGAGCCTGCATGCGTGGCACCATCCGCCCCCACAAGCCCAGCACGGTCGATGGCAAAGCGCACAGGCAGACGTTGAATCGCAACATCGTGCACGACCTGATCGTATCCGCGCTGCAAGAAGGTAGAGTACATTGTGCAAAACGGCTTCATCCCGCCTGCGGCGAGGGCGGCGGAGAAAGTAACGCCGTGCTGCTCCGCAATGCCAACATCGAAGCAACGGGACGGATAGCGCTCCATAAACAGGTTCAGGCCCGTGCCGTCGGGCATGGCGGCTGTCACCGCACAGATTTTATCATCCTCAGCAGCGAGCTGCACAATGCTGTCGGAGAAAACAGAGGTATAGCTCGGCGCGTTGCTGGGCGCTTTCTTCTGCTCACCCGTGATGACGTTAAATTTCGCGGTAGCGTGGCCTTTGTCGCGCGCAGCCTCGGCAGGGCCATAGCCCTTGCCCTTTTTGGTCAGCACATGGATCAGGATTGGCCCTGTCGCGCGCGCCTTCACCGTGCGCAGCACGGGCAGCAATTGGTCCATATCATGCCCGTCGATGGGACCAAGATAGCTAAAGCCCAGTTGCTCGAAGAGGGTACCGCCCACGGTCATGCCCTTTAGCATATCCTTGGCGCGCTTGGCCCCTTCGCGGAAAGGCGGAGGCAGCAGGCTAACGGCGCCCTTGGCAGCAGACTTCAACTCTTGAAACGGCTCTTCTGCATAAAGACGGCTCAGATAGGCCGACATGGCACCAACGGGCGGCGCGATGCTCATCTCGTTGTCATTAAGGATCACGATCATCCGCTTTTTCAGATGACCTGCGTTGTTAAGCGCCTCATAGGCCATACCAGCTGACATGGAGCCATCGCCGATCACGGCAATTGCATCGCCCAACCCTTCGTCAATCACACCGCCCAGATCACGCGCAACGGCAAAGCCCAATGCAGCAGAGATCGAGGTAGAGCTGTGCGCCGCCCCAAACGGGTCATACGCGCTCTCGGAGCGTTTGGTGAAACCGCTCAGGCCACCTTCCATGCGCAAAGTGCGGATACGGTCCCGCCGTTCCGTCAGGATTTTATGCGGATAACACTGATGGCCCACATCCCAGATAATCTTGTCGCGCGGCGTGTCGAATACAGCATGCAAGGCAACAGTCAGCTCAACCACACCAAGGCCCGCACCAAGGTGACCACCCGTGACAGACACCGCCGAAACGGTCTCGCTGCGCACTTCATTTGCCAGTTGGGTCAACTCGCGATCCGACAGTGATTTCATATCGGCAGGGCGGTTTATCTTGTCCAGCAGGGGCGTGTTTGGCGTCTCGGTCATGTCTCGTATATCCCTAGCTTTTTCGTGCAATGACGAATTGTGCCGCCTCGCGGAGCGTGTCTGCATCGCTGCCGTATGGGGCCAACACATCACAGGCTACCTCAACTAATGAGTGCGCGCGTTCTTTGGCGCCATCAAGGCCAAGCAGTGACACGAAGGTGGCTTTGCCCGCATCCGCGTCTTTCCCAACCGCCTTCCCGACAGTTGCAGCGTCTCCCTCGATATCGAGGATATCATCAGCGATCTGGAAGGCGAGGCCAAGGTTACGGGCGTATTGTCCCAGCGGCCCTGCATCGGCTTGCGCCATACGCGGTCCCACAGTGGCCGCCCACTCAATCAGCGCGCCAGTTTTGCCGGCCTGCATCGCAATAATCTGGTCAAGCGTCAGCGGTTTGTCAGCAGTTTCTGCCGCAATGTCCAGCGCCTGACCACCCACCATCCCGCGCACGCCAGATGCAGTTGCTAGTGTGCGTGCCAAATGAAGTCGTGCAGAATCGGGACAGTTTGCTTGGGCCACCAGCTCAAAGGCCAGCGTCTGAAGCGCGTCGCCCGCCAAAACTGCAGTTGCCTCATCCCATTTGCGGTGCACAGTCGGCCTGCCGCGCCTGAGATCATCATCATCCATGCAGGGCAAGTCATCGTGTACTAGCGAATAGGCATGCAATGCCTCGATCGCAGCGGCGGCAGGAACTGCATCCACGGCATGTATCCCGTGCAGGCGCGCCGTCTCCAAAACCAGAAAACTACGTAGGCCTTTGCCACCCTCTGTGGCATAGATCATCGCATCGGAAATAGGTCCGTCAGCGCCTTCTAATGCTGCCTCGATAAGGGCAGAGGCCTGCCGGCCAGCATCCTGCAAAGCCCGAGCGAAACGATCCATTCTAGAGGCCTTCAACAGGCTTGAGACCGGAGGGCTTTCCTTCCGCGTCAAGCGTGATAGCGGCGACCTTCTCTTCGGCTTCCTTGAGCTTGGTTTCGCACCGTGCCTTCAACAAAGCCCCGCGTTCATACAGCGTGATGCTCTCATCCAAAGCGACGTCCCCACGTTCCAATTTACTCAAAACCGCCTCCAGCTCGGCCATTGCCGCTTCAAAGCTCATATCTTCTACAGGTGTCTCGGTCATGGTCTGTCTCTTATGGTGCCTACTCCTTTGCACCATAAAGCCCCCTACCCCCTAAGACCAGCATAGGAGCCACCATTTCTTTTGGTAAAGAAATATCCCGGGGGAGGCGGCCAAAGGCCGATGGGGGCTGCCCCCCCGCCAGCATATCAATCTGGTGCCAGCATGTATCCCGCACCACGTACCGTTTGCAAATAGCGTGGCTGCTTCGGATCGGCTTCAATTTTGCGGCGCAGTCGCGTGATCTGCACATCCACCGCGCGCTCTTGCGCCTGCCCCCTATCGCGACCTAATTCCTCGACCAAATTTGACCTGCTAAGCGCCTCACCTGGTTTGGCGGAAAAGATCTTCATTAGCTGGATTTCTGTTGCGGTGAGGCGGACCAGCGCGTCACCTTCCCACATCTCGCCGCGTTCCATATCATAGCGGATGGGCCCTAGGTTAAGCACCTTGGGTGCGACATCAGGGGTCTCTACGTCAGGCATTCTTCGCAGGATTGCATTGATTCGCAGCAATAGCTCTTTAGGCTCAAACGGCTTGGCGAGGTAGTCATCAGCTCCCGCTTCCAACCCCTCGATCCTGTTGTCTGTCTCGCCTTTGGCAGTCAACAAGAGGATCGGGGTTTTCATCGTCTCACGCAGTGCACGGGTCAGGCTTAGCCCGTCTTCACCGGGCATCATCACATCAAGGATGATCATATCGAATTCAAGACCCGACAGCACACGCCGCGCATGGGCGGCATCTCGCGCGGCAGTCACCAGAAACCCATGCCGCATCAGAAATTTCTGGAGCAGCGTGCGGATACGCTCGTCGTCATCTACAATGAGCAGATGGGCATCTGGGGCACTCATGGGGGTGTATCCTTCAGTCTGCTATAGCTTGCGCGCATCTCGGTATCCATCATCGCTTCTAACACAGTCCGAAAGCCCGCAACAGCATCAGGCCCGGCTTCGCGAAAGGCGGTGCGCATGCGGGCGCGCTGGGCGTCTGAAAGGGTCTGTTCCAATGTCTTTCCTGCCTGTGTCAGTGTCAGATGCCGCTCGCGCTTGTCCTTGTGGCCAACCTTGCTCTCCACCAGACCATCGGCAATCAACGTGCGCAATACACGGTTCAGCGATTGCTTTGTAACGCCAAGGATATTGAGCAGATTATTGACCGTGGTATCAGGCGCCCGCCCGATGAAGTGGATAGCACGGTGATGCGCGCGCCCATAAGCCATATCGGCCAGAATACGGTCGGGATCAGCGGTAAAGCCGCGATAGGCAAAAAACATCGCCTCAATCCCCTGCCGCAGCTGTTCGTCTGTCAAAAACAGCAATGCTGCGCCGCTTGAAGGGCCAGATGTGCGCCTGTCCATGGAGATCTCCTGCGGATCGTTGCATCCGTGATATTATGTCAGTGTTGTTGACACTCCAACCCCGAAAGGCTACCTCAAGCGCAAGTTTTGCGTAACTATATGTTGTCAGCTGGACGCATCGCGCAACATTCGGAAAAATTAGAACCTCAAAAAAGGAAATATCATGGCTGGCGGATACGATGATCGGGACGGGCATATCTGGATGGACGGCAAGATGGTGCCATGGCGCGACGCCAATGTGCATATTCTTACCCATGCGATGCATTATGCATCCTCCGTGTTCGAGGGCGAGCGTGCCTATAACGGCAAGATTTTCAAAAGCCGCGAGCATTCCGCGCGGCTCAAGGCATCCGCCGAGATGATTGATTTCGAAATCCCTTACACGCTGGAGCAGTTGGACGCCGCCAAGGCCGAAGTGCTGGCAGCCTCTGGTCTACAGGACGCCTATGTGCGTCCCATCGCTTGGCGTGGTGCGGGCGATGACATGGGTGTCGCGTCACAGAAGAACCCTGTGCGCCTTGCCATCGCGGCATGGGAGTGGGGTGCCTATTACGGCGATGCGAAGATGAAGGGTGCCAAGCTCGATATTTCCAAGTGGAAACGCCCGTCGCCCGAGACGATTCCCTGCCATGCCAAGGCGGCGGGTCTGTATATGATTTGCACCATGTCCAAACACGCGGCAGAGGCCAAGGGCTGCTCGGATGCGATGATGTTCGACCACCGCGGCTATGTGGCTGAGGCGACGGGGGCTAATATCTTTTTCGTCAAGAATGGTGAGGTGCACACGCCTGATCCTGATTGCTTCCTCAATGGCATCACGCGCCAGACTGTCATTGGCATGCTGCGCGACAAGGGCATCACTGTGCACGAGCGCCACATCATGCCCGAGGAGCTTGAGGGTTTTGAGCAATGCTGGCTCACGGGGACAGCTGCCGAAGTCACCCCCGTTGGGCAAATCGGTGACTATACATTCGAGGTTGGCGCCATGACCCGCGATATCGCGGAGAGCTACGAAAAGCTGGTGCGCGCTTAATTATTCAAATGAAACGGTGGTGGCCGGCTGGTGCGCAGCACCAGCCGGCCCGCGTAGCGGGGCGTTCCGCCCCGCAAACCCTTGGCTTAATAGAGTGCGACGGGATTGATCATCGCCTGAACCGTGCCCACGATGCGCGGCTGGCCCAGCACAAACATGAACTCGTTCACGCCTTCACGGACCAGCGGCCCTGTGTTCATCGTCTCCAGAATATAGATGCCGTTCTCCTTGAGCAGGGTCACATGGCCATAAAACACCTTATCTCCCTCAGGCGCGGGAATGGGCTCTAACCCCCAAGTATCCGCACCGACTGCCATCGGATTGAGCGATGCCAGATAGACGGCACCCTCATTGTTGAGACCAGGCTCGGAGCTGCCCCATGCTGTCGGATCACTCTCCAGCATCCCGTCGGTCCAGCCTGTGTGAAAGAGGATGATGTCACCTTCGCCCATGGTCACACTTTGTGCTTGCGCTGCGGCCTTGATCTCGGCCTCGCCGAAATGCGCACCTGCGGGCATTACATCCACGCCTGTATGTGCAGCCATATCAAGGATCACGGCACGTCCGACCAGCGGCGGCACATCATGTGTGCCAAGCTTTGTCAGGCCCGTGATGGCGCTGATCTCTTTTTCATCTAGGCAGTTGTAGTAGTGCCCCCCCTCGCCAAGATGCCCCAACCCGTCGAGCTGTGAGCCGATGCCGATCCATGTTTGCAGAAGGTCATCATTGTAATTGGCCTCATAGCCAAAGCCCGACAGTTTTTGCCCGCCCTGCTGGTTGGGCTGCACGACCTGCAGGCTCAGCGAGCGCGGTGGAAAGGCAGGTGTGTTTGATCCGATCGCAATGCCAAGCGGCATGGATTTGCCCTGCTTGATCAGTGATGCGGCCAGCATGGTGCGCTCTGGTGTGACCAGATTGGCCGAGCCGAGCGTGTCATCCGCGCCCCACTGGCTGTTCGATGTGCACTCGGACCATGCAGCTCCCGCGGTCATGCTCAGACCAAGGCAAAGTGCCGTGATTGTGTGAAATTTCATATCATCCTCCACTGGTGGAAGGGGCGCCCTCTGACGGGACGATTCCCCTTCGTTAGAGGATCAGGCTAGCATGGGTTGCACGTTTTGCGGGATAATTCCTGTGGTGGACGTGCAGCGTGCTTTAGAAATCCACGCCACGCTGCGCTTTGATACCGTTGTGGAAGGGGTGTTTCACTTCCGTCATCTCGGTAACCAGATCGGCGTATTCGCACAATTCGGGCTTTGCATCACGGCCTGTCAGGATCACGCCTGTACGCTTGCTGCGCGCCTCAAGCCCTGCGATCACATCCGCAACCGAAAGGTAATCATAGCGCATGGCGATGTTGATCTCGTCCATGACGATCAGGTCATACTCACCGCTCTCCATCATCTCGCGGCCCTTGGCAAAAGCTGCCTCGGCGGCGGCGATGTCGCGGTCCTTGTCTTGGGTGTCCCACGTGAAGCCTTCGCCCATGGTGTGCCACGTCACCGTGCCCAGCTTATCGAAAAACTGACGCTCGCCGGTGATCCATTTACCTTTGATAAACTGGACGACGCCAACTTTTTGCTTCCAACCCAGCGCGCGGATGATGACGCCAAAAGCGGAGGATGATTTACCTTTGCCGTTGCCCGTATGGACCAGCACAAGCCCTTGTTCGGGGTCTTGCAGCTCCGCGACGCGCTCGCGCTGTTTGGCCTGAACCTTTTGCATCTGTTGCTTGTGGTCTGTGTCATCGGTCATGGCGCGCTCCTATTTCGTGTGAATCAATCAGGTGACCCTTGCGGCGATAAGGAGGCTTTTGCTTTGGTTCTGTCCAGACCCAATTGACGCTCGCGCCAAATAATCAACACCCCGCCCGCAATAACAAGACTAGCACCCGTGAGGATGGCGGGCGTGGGTAATTCGCCAAAGACGACCCAGCCAATGATGCTCGCAAAAATCATAGAGGAATAGTCGAACGGAGCCAGCATCGATGCGGGGCCAAAACGAAGTGAGGAAGTAACGATGATTTGCCCTACGCCACCAATCAGCCCCGCAGCGATCAATAGTCCCGCGACTTCCCATGTCGGCGTGATCCAATCAAGCACAGCCCAACCCGTAACCTCGCCCAGTGGATAGGTGAGCAGTGACATGCAGGTAGCTGTCAGTGAAAAGTAAAAGACAATCGCGGCGGTATGTTCGGTTTGCACCAGCTTGCGCACGTGGATTTGCACCAATGCGCGCAAGATAGAGGCGACAAGCACCATCATCGCACCGATTGTCGCCGTTCTGGTCACGGTGTCAGCCTCGAGCGACAGGCGCGGGGCAAGGACGATCATAACGCCAACAAGACCAAGCGCCACAGCGGACAGGCGAAACAGCCGCACTCTTTCACCCAAAAGGAGCGCTGCGAACAGGACCGTGAACATCGGTGTTGCATAGCCAATTGCAGTAACCTCGGGCAGGGGTAAAAGGCCTAATCCGCCAAAAGTAAGCGCCATCGCAGTGGCGCCGAACAGGCCGCGCCAAACATGGCCAGTGAAGTTATTGGGGATAAGGCCCGTGCGCAGATCATGTTGCTGCCAGAGCCAAAGGATGATCACGGGAAAGGCGAAAATGGAGCGGAAGAATACGGCTTGGGTTGGAGGAACCGTATCGGAGGTGCTCTTGATCAAGGCAGCCATGACCATGAACAGAAATATGGATACCAGCCGCAGTGCAATTGCCGTGCCCGGCCTGTGGGTGGTCATGCTCATTGCCATGATTTTGTCTGCGCCTTAATTTGGCAAAGATCAAGCGGTGCAATCAGGGCCGAATTTCTCAAAAATCTGAATTGCAATTTCTGAGAAATTCCGTGCTCCTAGCCGATGGCTCCACGATTTGATCCGATCTGACCACGGTGCAGCAAGAGATGATCCAAAATCACGCAAGCCATCATGGCCTCGCCAACAGGCACGGCGCGAATGCCGACACATGGATCATGGCGCCCCTTCGTGATGATCTCGGTTTGCTCACCCGCTTTGGTGATTGTCTGACGCGTGGTGAGGATTGAGGAGGTAGGCTTAACCGCGAAGCGCACGACAATGTCTTGCCCCGTGCTGATCCCGCCCAAAATTCCACCCGCGTGGTTGGACGAATAGCTTGGCTGGCCGTCTTCGCCCATGAATATTTCGTCTGCGTTAAGCTCTCCTGTCAGCATGGCGGCGGACATACCTTCGCCGATCTCGACGCCCTTAACGGCGTTGATGCTCATTATGGCTGCGGCCAGATCAGTGTCTAGCTTCCCATAAACGGGCGCGCCTATGCCTGCGGGTACATTGCGTGCAGTCACCTCAATGATCGCGCCGACGGAGGAGCCTGATTTGCGCAACCCGTCCAAATACGTGGCCCAAGTCTCGGCAGCCTTTGCATCGGGCACCCAAAAGGGGTTTTGCTCAATTTGGCTCATGTCGCGCACGTCGGTCTTATGCTCGCCCATTTGAACCATGTAGCCCGTGATCTTGATGTTGGGCGCAATCGCTTTAATCGCCTCCCGCGCCAAGCCCCCTGCGGCAACGCGGGCCGCCGTTTCACGGGCTGAAGACCGGCCGCCACCGCGGTAGTCCCGCACGCCATATTTCTGAAAATAGGTGATGTCGGCATGACCGGGGCGGAATTTGTCGATGATGTCGCCGTAGTCTTTGGAGCGTTGATCGGTGTTCTCGATCATTAGCTGGATGGGCGTGCCTGTGGTCACCCCCTCGAACACACCTGAAAGGATGCGGACTTCGTCCGCTTCACGACGTTGGGTCGTGTATTTATTTTGACCGGGCTTACGCTTGTCGAGCCAGTGCTGGATCATCTGCGGCGTGATCGCCACACCCGGAGGGCAGCCATCGACCGTCGCCCCCAAGGCAGGCCCATGGCTTTCGCCCCAAGTGGTCACGCGGAAAAGATGGCCAAAGCTGTTCATCGACATAGAGCGTCTCCTTCATCTCTTGCCTTAACGGGGGGGCGGCACTGGCTCAAGTGGTTTTGGCTTGCCAAGGGGTCGCAGTCCTCCTAACCATACACCCACCTCGGGGGGCTTTGCGTTTCGGGATTTGAGTGGATTAAGTTTCTCATCAAGAGTGTGTGAACCTCGACAAGAGATGATTCTTTGGATCTCCGAAAAGCATAGCTGAGATTGCGAAAGCTGACCCGTTGAACCTGAACCGGTTAACACCGGCGGAGGGAAGGTCTGGGATTTCTTTCCACAACTTTCTGACGCCGCAATTTGGAGGATGCTATGAAGTATCTCACGTTTGCGACTGCAACATTGGCAGCGACTGCCATTTCAACGACTGCATGGGCCGAGACGCCTGAGTTGGTGGTTTATACCTACGATAGTTTTGTCAGCGACTGGGGCCCTGGCCCCAAGATCGAAGAGGCGTTCGAGGCCACCTGCGCCTGTGATCTCAAGCTGATGGGCGTGGCAGATGGGGCGGCCCTGCTGGCGCGGCTCAAGCTTGAGGGCGCGCGCTCGGACGCGGATGTGGTGCTGGGGCTTGATACCTCACTCATTGCTGCGGCCAAGGAGACAGGGCTGTTTGCCGAGACGCCTGTTCAGGCGGAGTACGCGTTGCCTGTTGAATGGACCGATCCCGTCTTTGCGCCCTATGACTGGGGTTATTTCGCCTTTGTGCATAACAAGGATTTGACGCCGCCCTCGGATTTCAAAGTGCTGGGGGAGAGTGATCTGAAGATTGTCATTCAGGATCCGCGCTCCTCCACGCCTGGCCTTGGCCTGCTTATGTGGGTGAAGGCCGCCTATGGGGACGGTGCCCCTGCGATCTGGGACGCGATGGCCGACAATGTGGTCACTGTGACCAAGGGCTGGTCAGAGGCTTATGGCCTGTTTCTGGAAGGTGAGGCCGATATGGTGCTGAGCTATACTACCTCGCCCGCCTATCACCTGATCGCTGAGGAAGATGACAGCAAAGCGGCTGCGGCTTTTGATGAGGGTCACTACATGCAGATCGAAGTTGTGGGTAAGCTTGCAGGCAGCGACCAGCCCGAGCTGGCCGAGAAGTTCCTGAACTTTATGGTGTCGGATGCCGCACAATCGGTTCTGCCGACGACAAACTGGATGTATCCTGCGGTGACACCGTCAGCGGGTCTGCCTGTGGGGTTCGAGACGTTGACCGTTCCCGAAAAAGCACTGCTGATACCAGCCGACGAGGTGCCTGCGGTCCGTGAGGAAGCGCTGGCCGAATGGCTCACGGCGCTGTCACAATAGACCGGACCGTCATTAGTCCCAAGACTGGGATCAGCGCCGCACTGTTTGTGCTGGCGCTGATCCTTTTGGCGCTGGGCGCTGTAGTTGGCCGTGCCGAAGTGGGCGATGGGCTAGGCCCAAGTGACTGGGCCGCTGTGCGGTTTACGGTGCTGCAAGCAGCTTGTTCTTCTGTGGCTTCTGTTTTCCTTGCCATTCCTGTGGCGCGTGCCTTGGCACGGCGGCGTTTTGCGGGACGTGCGGCGCTGGTAACGCTGCTGGGAGCGCCGTTTATTCTGCCTGTGATCGTCGCGGTGCTGGGCCTGCTGGCCGTGTTCGGGCGTAGCGGGTGGCTCAACGCGGGGCTTGAGGCCGTCGGTTTGCCGACCGTGTCGATATACGGGTTTCACGGTGTTGTGCTGGCCCATGTGTTCTTCAATATGCCACTGGCGACACGTTTGTTGTTGCAAGGCTGGCAGACGATCCCGTCTGAGCGGTTGCGTCTTGTCGCCCAATTGCGCCTGACACCGTGTGCGATGTTCAGAGCGGTAGAGTGGCCTATGCTGGCGCAGGTTGTGCCTGGGGCATTGGCGTTGGTGTTTGTGATTTGCCTGACTAGCTTTGCCGTTGCGCTGACGCTGGGGGGGGGACCCCGCGCGACGACGATCGAGCTGGCGATTTATCAGGCGTTCCGGTTCGATTTTGATCTGGGGCGTGCGGCGGTCCTGTCTGTTGTGCAACTGGTTCTTGCGGGATCTATGGCGTTGATTGCGCTGTGGCTTGTGCCTGTTGTGCGGGTTGGTGGCGGGCTTGACCGCGTGATGCCGCGTTGGGATGCGCGGGGTGGTTTGCAACTGGTGATGGATGGCTGTGCGATTGCGCTGGCAGCACTCTTTTTGCTGGTGCCGTTGGCGGCTGTGATCTGGCGGGGGCTTTGGGGGCTGCCGCAGATGCCAGCGGAGGTTTATGCCGCAGCAGGCACTTCCATCTCGATCGCTGTGACCAGCATTCTTGTGCTGCTGGTGCTTGCTTTACCGATGGCGGGTTGGATTGCAGGGCGCAAGGGAGGCGGCGTTGAGGCGATTGGCCTGTTGGGGCTGTCCGCCTCGCCGCTGATGATCGGGACGGGATGGTTCATTGTGATCAATCCGATTGCGGACCCTTTTGATTTTACGCTGGCGGTGATGGTGCTGGTGAACGCTATGATGGCACTGCCCTTTGCCTTGCGCATTCTGGTGCCGCCCCTGAGGGATGCGGTGGCGCAATACGGTCGGCTCAGCGCGATGCTGGGCATATCGGGCTGGCGGTTGTGGCGTGTGGTTTTGGTTCCCCGATTGCGGGCGCAGATCGGATTTGCGGCGGGATTGACGGGAGCTCTATCGATGGGTGATCTGGGTGTGATCGCCTTGTTCGCTGATCCCGATCAGGCGACCTTGCCGTTGCAGATGGTGCGGCTCATGGGAGCGTACCGAATGGATGTAGCGGCTGGGGCGGCGCTTGTGCTATTGGCGCTCAGCCTCGGGATTTTCTGGATATGTGACAAGGGAGGGCGCTGGGGTGCTGAAGCTTGAAGACGTGCTCATCGCACAGGGTGATTTCAGGCTGCAGGCTGATTTCACGCTAGAGGTCGGGCGGAAATACGCCGTGATCGGCCCTTCTGGGGCTGGCAAGTCAACGCTGCTCGGTGCGCTGTGCGGGTTTGTGCCTTTGGCGAAGGGTGCCATGTTCTGGGAAGATCGGGAAATCACTATTGCTGCGCCGTATGCTCGACCCATGACGATGCTGTTTCAGGACAACAATCTGTTTCCGCATTTGACCGTTCTGCAGAATGTGGGCCTGGGCTTGCGCCCTGATTTGCGCCTCACTGCGCAGGAGCGTGCGACCGTTGAGGACGCGCTGGCGCGTGTGGATTTGTCAAACTTCGCAAGTGCCAAGCCTGGCAACCTGTCTGGAGGGCAGCAAAGCCGCGTAGCGTTGGCGCGTGTGCTGGTACAGGCGCGGCCGCTGGTGTTGCTGGACGAGCCGTTTGCAGCACTTGGTCCCGCGCTGCGCAACGAGATGCTGGATGTGGTGCAGGATACTGTGGCCCAAACAGGTGCGGCGATGGTGATGGTTACGCACGCGCCCGAAGACGTTCGCCGCATTGCCGATGAGGTAATATTTGTCGAGGGCGGGCGCGCCCATGCGCCTCGTCCGGCGGCGGCCTTGATGGACGATCCACCGCCGGAATTGCGCGCTTACCTAGGCTGAGGTCAGCGCAAGCGCTGCGCGTGCTGCCTCGCGGCCCTTTTCTACAAAATGCGCACGGTAGATTGCATTGTGGTGCTCTGTCTCTTGATATTGGTGCGGGGTCAGGGACACGGACAAGACAGGCACGCCTGTATCAAGACCAACGCGCATCAGTCCGTCGACCACCGCAGCGGCGACAAAATCATGGCGGTAAATGCCGCCATCCACAACAAATGCAGCACAGATAATGGCATCATACTTCCCTGCCTGGGCGAGTTGCTGTGCTTTGAGCGGGAGTTCGAACGCGCCGGGTACATCGAACACGTCCGTTTGCGCAGCTGTTGTCATTTCGACAAAGCCATCGTGTGCGCGATCCACGATGTCGGCATGCCATTGTGCTTTAACAAAAGCAAAGCGAGTTGGGGTGTCTGTCATGGGTCTCTCCTTTAGGTTCCAACAGTCCACCCAAGGCGATCACAGGCCATCGGCCGCACCGAACGGCGCGTTCCAACATCCTGCATTCTCTTCCATCCGGACTCTAACCGTCGGCTCCGGCCTCTCACCGGATCTGCTTGTCCCCGCGTACCTGTGAAAGTACGCGAGCGCTCGCGGGCTCGGAGGTCATGCCTCCATACCGCCGGTGGGGAATTTCACCCCGCCCTGAGAATAAGTACAGATTGCCAATAGGGGCGTCGGTCTGCAATAGCTGATCGTGTCAATACAGGAGGAGATTACCGTGCATCCCAACCCGATTTTCCATGACGCGACGGCTGTGCGGAACATCGCCTTTGCCCGTGCCCGTGCTTTTGGTGTGCTTGTGGTCGCAGCGCCTGATGGTCCGCATATCAGCCACATCCCGTTTCTGCTCAGCGGCGATGCTGCAGCAGCAGACCTGCATCTGGTGCGCTCCAACCCGATTGCGCGGATGGGCGAGGGGCCGCATGAGGCCAAGCTTGTTGTGTCTGGACCTGACAGCTATGTATCGCCTGATTGGTACGGGATCGAGGATCAGGTGCCTACATGGAACTATGTTGCAGTGCATTTGGCTGGGCGGCTGGAGCGGTTGCCGCAAGACGTGATGCACGACATGCTGGACCGCCAGTCGGCCGCCTATGAAGAGCAACTTGCGCCAAAAGCGCCTTGGACAACCGCTAAGATGACGCCAGAGGTTTTGGAAAAGATGATGCGGATGATCGTGCCCTACCGCTTTACGCTGACGGGCGTCGATGGAACGTGGAAGCTGGGCCAGAACAAAGCTGATGATGTGCGCGTTGCCGCGGCACGTGAGATGGCGGATCACGGGATCGGGAACGAAGCCGCTGTGATTGCATCAATAATGGATCATCTTGATCACACCTAAGTCGAGGTTGCCAAAGTTGGGGATGGGGTAAAGAGTGAGGTAAACGCAGCCTCTAAAAGGATACCTCTCATGAAGCTTTATTACGCCCCGACTTCGCCCTATGTGCGCAAAGTTATGATCGTGCTGGAAGAAACGGGGCAGCTGGGTGATGTCGAGCTAGTGAATGTGGCGACAACGCCTGTTGATGCCGATCCTGCGCTTTTGGCCAAGAACCCGTTGGCAAAAGTTCCCGCACTAGAGCGGCCCGACGGTCCAACCCTCTATGATAGCCGCGTCATTACGGCCTATCTCGATTCGCGCGGAGGGGACAAATTGTACCCTTCAGGCGCGCGGCGGTGGGATACCCTGACGCTGGAGGCAACAGCTGACGGGATTTTGGATGCAGCATTGTTAATGACCTATGAAGCGCGGCTGCGTCCCGAAGACAAGCGGATGCCTGAATGGGTAGACGGTCAGTGGGACAAGATTGCGCGAGGAGTTGCAGCACTCAATACGCGCTGGATGAGTCACCTGAATGGTCCACTTGATATGGGGCAAATCGCTGTGGGCTGCGCATTGGCCTATGTGGATTTTCGCCATGGGGCGCGCGGTTGGCGGCAGGGGAACGATGGCTTGGCAGCATGGTTCGAGGCATTTGAGGCGCGCCCTTGGATGCAATCAACTGTGCCGCCAGCGGCCTAAATATTACCAGATTAGATCAAAACGCACGTGGAATTTGATAACTGCGACGGTTTGCGCAGCTAAAGCATCTAGACGATGGAGCGAACGCAAGCTAGATACCGCAGCAATATCGGACGCGCAGGCGAGGTGCGTCTAAATACCTGTGGCCCGCATGAGGCCCAAATACGGAGAAACCGACGTGTCAGAAGTTGATGATACCGCAGGCAACCGGAGGGACTTCCTCTATTATGCGACCGCAGGCACGGGTGCCGTGGCCGTTGGTGCCGCTGTTTGGCCACTGGTCAATCAAATGAACCCATCCGCCGATGTATTGGCGCTTTCCTCTATTCGCGTCGACGTGAGCGGTGTGGAGCCTGGTTCCCAGCTTACTGTTAAGTGGTTGGGCAAGCCTGTGTTTATTCGTCGCCGTACACCCGAAGAGATTGAAGCGGGCCGCGCCGTAGAGCTTTCCGAGCTTCCTGATCAGGGCGCCGAGAATGCGAACCTTGGTGGAGATGCTACTGCAGCTGACGAAAACCGCACCATGGATGAAGCAGGCGAATGGCTTGTTATGATGGGTGTGTGTACGCACCTCGGTTGTGTGCCGCTTGGCGATGCTGGTGATTTCGGCGGATGGTTCTGCCCGTGCCACGGATCGCACTACGACACGGCGGGCCGCATCCGCAAAGGTCCCGCACCGTTGAACCTGCCGGTCCCACCGGCTGAGTTCATCGACGAATCAACAATTAAACTCGGTTAAAGGAACAAACTTATGTCTGGAATTCCTCACGACCATTACGAGCCAAAGACAAGCGGCGAAAAGTGGATCCACTCCCGCCTGCCAATCGTTGGTTTGATGTACGACACATTGATGATCCCCACACCCAAAAACCTGAACTGGATGTGGATCTGGGGCATCGTTCTGACATTCTGTCTGGCGCTGCAAATCGTAACGGGCATTGTGCTCGCGATGCACTACACGCCCAGCACAGATGCGGCATTCGCCAGCGTTGAGCACATTATGCGTAACGTGAACGGCGGCTATATGCTGCGTTATCTGCACATGAACGGCGCGTCACTGTTCTTTATCGCCGTCTATGCCCACATCTTCCGCGGCCTCTACTACGGTTCCTACAAAGCACCGCGCGAGATCACATGGATCATCGGCATGATCATCTACCTTTTGATGATGGCGACAGCGTTCATGGGCTACGTGCTTCCATGGGGTCAGATGTCCTTCTGGGGCGCTACTGTTATCACAGGCCTGTTCGGTGCGATCCCGTTCATCGGTGACGCACTTCAGACGCTCCTTCTTGGCGGCCCTGCGGTTGATAACGCAACGCTGAACCGCTTCTTCTCGCTGCACTATCTGCTGCCCTTCGTGACAGCGGGTCTTGTGATCCTGCACATCTGGGCCTTCCACACCACGGGGAACAACAACCCGACCGGTGTTGATGTGCGCCGCACGTCCAAAGAAGAAGCGGAAAAAGACACGCTGCCTTTCTGGCCCTACTTTGTGATCAAAGATCTGTTCGCACTGGCGGTTATTCTGGTCGTGTTCTTCGCGGTTGTAGGCTTTATGCCGAACTACCTCGGCCATCCCGATAACTACATCGAGGCGAACGCGCTTGCCACGCCAGCACACATTGTGCCCGAGTGGTATTTCCTGCCATTCTACGCAATTTTGCGTGCCTTCACGCCTGATGTATGGGTGGTTATGTTTGCGTCCTTCATCTCGGGCGGGATCATTACGGCGGCGTTCTTCGGCGTTGTCGCGATGTTTGCAGCAATCGCGGTTATGGCCGCTGTGCCATGGCTCGACACATCACGCGTACGTTCGGGCCGTTACCGCCCGATGTTCAAGTGGTGGTTCTGGCTGTTTGTGATCAACTTCATGGTGTTGATGTGGGTTGGTGCGATGCCAGCTGAAGAGCCCTACAATACGATTGCTCTGATCGCTGCCACATATTGGTTTGCATACTTCCTCGTAATCCTGCCGCTTCTTGGCGTGATCGAGAAGCCAACAGCGCCGCCATCAACGATTGAAGAGGATTTCGACGCGAAGATGGCGAAGAAGTCTGGCAGCGCAACACCCGTTGCGACACCTGCGGAGTAACAAGAAGATGAATATGTTCAAAGTAACACTCATGAGCGCGATCATCGCGTTGGCCTCTCCTGCCGCTTTTGCAGCGGGCAAAAAGGGCGCCCCAATCGAGAATGTCGACTTCTCTTTTGACGGTCCTTTCGGTTCTTATGACGTGAACCAATTGCAGCGTGGCCTTCAGGTCTACACTGAGGTTTGCTCAGCGTGCCATGGATTGAAGTTCGTTCCATTGCGGACACTTGGCGATGAAGGTGGCCCCATGCTGCCCGAGGAGCAGGTGATCGAGTATTCAAAGCAGTGGGAGGTTTTCGACCCGGAGTTGGATGATTTCCGCCCAGCGACACCAGTTGACCATTTCCCTGCGTCTGGTTTGGAAACTGCGCCAGATCTTTCGCTGATGGCGAAAAAGCGTAAGGCTTTCTCGGGTCCCTACGGTCTTGGCATCAATCAGCTGCTCTATGGCTTTGGCGGTGCGGAATACATCGCGGCCCTGTTGCAAGGCTATACGGGTGAAGAGAAAACCCAAGCTGGTGTGACACTCTACGAGAACAAATATTTCGAGGGTGGCTGGCTTTCCATGGGTCCGCCCATGGACGATGATTGGGTCGAGTATGCCGATGGATCTTCTACCTCGCTGGAAGCGATATCAGAAGACGTGGCAGCCTTCCTGATGTGGACCGCTGAGCCCAAGATGGGTGATCGTAAACAAGCTGGCTTTGCTGGCGTACTGTTTCTGACACTGCTGTCGGTTCTCTTGTACCTCACCAACAAGCGCCTTTGGGCTACGGTCAAAAACAAAAAGTAGTGATCGGTTTTAGAATTTCAAAAGGCCCGCAGTTTTCGACTGCGGGCCTTTTTGTTTGGTATTAAGCGAATCGCATTCCGCCGAGTGCGTCTGCTTTGGCACGCTACGCTTTGAGCTGTGTGCCGCCCCAACCCGTAATCTGGGTCCTCACGATTGAACCCTCAACTTGAGGTTGCTCGAAAACCACTTCCGCGAATTGCGCGGTGCGGCCCATGGTCGGGTTCTCCATAAGCACATTGTGCTGCTGCCCGACTTGGGCTTCCAAATGCGCGCGCACCTTTAGCTCACCAGCAGCGCGCAATGCGGCGGCACGCTTCTTAATCACAGCGCCGTTCACGGGAGGCATACGCGCGGCTGGCGTGCCGATCCGGGCTGAATAGGGGAAGATATGCAGCCACGTCAGGTCACACTCTTGTATCAGCTTCAGAGAGTTGTCGAACATCGCGTCCGTCTCAGTCGGGAAGCCTGCGATGATGTCAGCCCCAAATGTCATATCGGGCCTAAGTGCACGCGCCTCGTTGCAAAATGCGATGGCGTCATCGCGCAGGTGGCGGCGCTTCATCCGTTTGAGGATCATGTCATCCCCATGCTGAAGCGACAGATGAAGGTGAGGCATCAGACGTTGTTCGGTTGCGATGGCCTGCATCAGGTTTTCATCGACCTCGATCGAATCAATTGAACTGATGCGCAGGCGCGGCAAATCGGGCACCAAACGCAGGATGCGCATCACCAGATCGCCCAACCTTGGTGTCGCAGGTAGATCAGCACCCCATGATGTCAAATCGACGCCCGTGAGCACGACCTCGTTGAACCCTTTGTCGACCAATCGTTTGATTTGATCGACCACGACACCCGCAGGGACGGACCGCGAATTGCCGCGTCCATACGGGATAATGCAAAACGTGCAGCGGTGGTCACACCCGTTCTGGACCTGAACATAGGCCCTGCTGCGGGTGCCGAAACCGTCGATAAGGTGGCCCGCCGTCTCCGTCACGGACATAATGTCATCGACCTGAACGGCCTCCGTCGCACCGATGAAGTCTGCCGCAAGGCCATGCCATGTCTCAGGCTGCATTTTTTCGGTATTGCCGATGACGGCGTCCACTTCGTCCATCGCGGTGAAGGTGGCAGATTCCGTCTGTGCAGCACAGCCTGTCACGATCAGGCGCGCATTCGGGTTCGCCTTGCGCAGCTTGCGAATGTCCTGCCGCGCCTTGCGCACGGCTTCTGCTGTGACAGCGCAGGTGTTAACAACCACTGCATCTTGCAGGCCTGCCCCTTCGGCCAGCTCCTTCATCGCCTCCAGTTCGTACTGGTTCAGGCGACAGCCATGATTTGAGAAGACAGGCGCGCTCATTGAAAGCTGGCGATAAAATCAGGGGTGAGGGTGCAGTCCGCAACATGCATGGTTGGCCCTGTCATCCATACGCCGTCATCACGCCAGTCGATGTGCAGCGTCCCGCCATCGAGATCAATTTGCACACTGCGTCCCGTGAGGCCCCTGCGCGCTGCTGCGACAGCAGTGGCGCAAGAGGAGGACCCTGATGCGAGTGTAATGCCTACACCACGCTCCCACACGCGCATCCTGATTTGATCAGGCCCGATAATCTGTGCAAACTGAACATTGGTTCGCTCTGGATAAAGAGGATTATGTTCAAGCGCGGCGCCAGCGGTGGCCAGATCAATCGCGGCGACATCCTCCACGAAAAATGTGCAATGCGGATTACCCATGCCAGTCGCAACGGGGTTCCCTTCGATTGGGAGTGACAGCGTGTTCATCTGTTCGGCCAAGGGAATGTCCTGCCATTCGAGTTGTGGTTGGCCCATGTTTACCGAAGTGAGGCCGTTCCCCGAATCTGTTGCAAACAAATCGCCATGATCTGTCGTCAGGTGGAGAGAATCCCTACCTTGTTCGTTCATCAGGTGCCGCGCGATGCAGCGTGTCGCATTGCCGCAGGCTGCCGATGTCGAGCCGTCAGCATTGTAGAAGGTGAGGTGTGCGTCAGCGTTGCCCTTGCCAATAACGGCGAGTTGATCGAATCCCACGCCAGTCTGGCGCCCCGCAATTCCCCGAATAAGGCTCTGTGACAGGTGGATTTCATGCGCCCGCGCATCAACGACAACGAAATCGTTGCCAAGCCCGTGCATTTTCATGAAGGGCAAAGGGGAGGGTGCTGGCTTGCTCATGCTGCGCATATAGCGGGAGTGCTTCTCATATTCCAGCAGGCGGGTGGAATTTCATGCGTTATGGGGGTTGACCCGTACCCTGCAGGTTTCTAAACCACGCCCAGTGGGCCTGTAGCTCAGTTGGTAGAGCAACTGACTTTTAATCAGTAGGTCTCCGGTTCGAACCCGGACGGGCTCACCACTTTTCTCTTCTAGTTTGTAGAGCGGTGAACTGGCGGATTTCTTTATGGTCAGCTGTCGCATCTGGCGTGTGTCATTGAATTGTGCGATGTGCCTTGCTAATTTGGTCCATACCCCAGCGCCAGGGGCCCGTCGGCGCTTCAGAAGGAGGACAATGTCCTGTCTACGCAAATTCACGCAGCCCCTGCTGCACACGCTGGTGCGGTCGTAATGGCCAGCCAGAAAAAAGCCACAAGCGATCTGTTGCTGGCCACTGTCTTATCCTCGCTTGAGGATGATAAGGCCGAGGAAATCGTGCAGATTGATCTGCGCGGAAAAACCGAAATCGGTGATCACATGGTGATCTGTTCTGGCCGTTCCACGCGTCAGGTAAGTGCGATCTCGGAAAAGCTCGCGCAGCGGGTTAAAGATGAGTATGGCTTCACGGTCCGCACTGAGGGCAAAGGCACTGGTGATTGGGTGTTGGTTGATACAGGCGATGTCATCGTGCATGTTTTCCGCCCCGAAGTGCGCGAATTTTACCAGCTCGAAAAGATGTGGCTTTCAGATGCGGCGCCTGACGCGGCATCCTGATAGAGCATGAAGGTCCATATCTGCGCTGTGGGGCGGCTTCGTGCCGGACCTGAGAAGACGCTGATTGACGACTATCTAAAACGATTTGACCGAACCGGCCGAGGGCTTTTCCTTGGGCCGGTTTCTGTTTTGGAAGTGGATGATCGCAAAGGTGGAGGTATGGCAGGGGAAGCTGCTGTTATACGTCGTGCCTTGCCACAGGGGGCGGTGGTCTGCGCCCTCGATGAGCGTGGTGTTGTTGAGGCATCGCCAAAGTTTGCACGTCGCATCGAAGGTTGGCGCGATTCGGGCCACAGTGATCTGGCATTCGTGATCGGTGGTGCCGACGGGATCGCGCCCGACTTGCGGGCAGACGCGGATCATTTGTTGTCATTCGGTGCGATGGTTTGGCCCCATATGATGGTCCGCGTCATGCTGGCCGAGCAGCTTTATCGCGCTAGCTCGATCCTCTCAGGCGGCCCTTACCATCGCGCCTAGGGCAATTTGACGATTTTGGTGGCTGGGCCCCAGCCTGTCACAGTGTCATGTGCTTCTATCAGAACCGTATCACTGCCCTCGGGGATTTTCACGCCTGATAGAGATCTGGTGAAAGGACGTTCATTCACATGGGGATGCGCTAAAACACGTTTGCCAAGAACATTCCCGCTCATATCCTTGATCCGCCAAATGTTGGCGTAGTCATCCCAGCCCTTATCATTGTGGAAAATGGTCACATTAAATGTATAGGCACTGGCAGATTTCGACACTTTGACATTCTGCACAACAGCAGGGTCTGCAAACGCAGGGAGTGTCATTGCCAAAAGAAGCGAGACTGTCTGCTTGATCATTTTCTTCATCCAAGGTTCGAATTTCTATCTTAAGCTGCCATTAGCCGTCCTCCAAGAGGGCTTTGCGTGACAGGGAGGCAAATTCCCGCCGCCATATAACACAAGATGTGATCAACGCCGCTGCAATCAATGGGTACGGTCCAGCAAGCCACGCGACAGAGGCCAGCCCAAAGTAGATTGTGCGCAACCCTCTGTTAAAGCTGCGGGCAGCAGATATGTCCAATTCGGCAGCCTTGTGCGCATATTTCAGGCCCTCTTTATCTTTTGGATCATTCGGAGCTGCGCCCATGATAACCGAGCAATAGCCAAACAGCCGATTTGACCAGACGAATTTGAGAAAAGCACTGGTCAGGAAAAAGACAATAACGAGGAGCTTTAACTCCCACACGATCGCAGGCTGGGAAGCGTCTGTGAGGTCTGCAGCGACACCTGCCACCTGATCTGCATTGCCGATCAATGCAAGCGTCCCGCCAATGGCAATGACGCTTGTTGATGCAAAAAATGATGTGCCCTGTCGCAATGTCCCAACTGTTTGAGCGTCAAAGATACGTACCTCACGGGCAATCATCTGAACCATCCATTCGCGGCGATAGTTTGCCATGATCAGGGATGTAGACGGCCTTGTTGACGAAGGGTGTTCAATCCGCCACCCCAGCCCTGCCCAAAGCGCGAGAAGTAAGACAAGCGCCGCGGCATCAAGCGGCGTGACAAAGGAAACAGTTTCAAATGAGATCATACTTCATCTTTAAGCAACTGCACCAAGCAAGGCCAGTTTTGCCACTTCTTTCACTTGATTTCATCGAGGTTTGATGTGGTGCATTCACACGCCATCTGGTGTCGTGCAGAGTATCTTCCATTGCCAGTCCATCCATTGAGTAGGGCGTGCCATGTTGTCTTGCGCGTTGTTCAGGCCCCTAGCGATCCTGTCTTGCACCTTGGTGAAATTTGATTTGCTGTCGTTCGTGCGTTTACGCATCGGAAATTTCTTCTGCTTACTCATCAACAAACGCGTTTGGTAGATATGATCGAGTCACGTGACGGGCTGCCTAAAACGTGCCGCTCGGATTGTTGGGATGCATCGAGTGGAAACAGGGCGTGATCAACATGCTTGCCTTGACGAAAAATTGGTAATATTATTTTACCAAACAAGAGCCTTTCTGGTTGTGGAGTATCTGATATGGAAATGCCGATCCCGAATCCTGATGTTTTGGCGCGCAAAGCACGTGTTGTAGAGCGGTTGAGTGCAGTCTTGCCAGCGAATGCGGTCATTCACGATGAGCGTGAGACACGCGCCTACGAGTGCGACGCGCTTACGGCCTATCGCTGTCCGCCGATGGTTGCCGTATTGCCCGCCACGACCGAGGAGGTGTCAGACGTATTGCGGATCTGCCATGAAGAAGGTGTGCCTGTTGTGCCGCGTGGCTCTGGTACCTCGCTTGCGGGGGGTGCTTTGCCCACAGCAGATTGCGTGATCCTAGGCGTCGCACGGATGAATGGCGTGCTTGAGACGGATTATGACAACCGCATTATTAGGGTCCAAACGGGGCGGACAAACCTTAGCGTTACAGGCGCAGTTGAAGAGGACGGCTTTTTCTATGCGCCCGATCCCTCAAGCCAGCTTGCCTGTGCGATTGCGGGCAATATCGCAATGAATTCGGGCGGTGCACATTGTTTGAAATACGGTGTGACCACCAATAATCTCATGGGCGTCAAAATGGTCATGATGGATGGTGAAATCGTCGAAATTGGTGGCGCGCATCTGGATGCAGCGGGTCTTGATCTGCTCGGGCTTATTTGCGGCTCTGAGGGGCAATTGGGTATCGTGACCGAAGCCACCTTGCGCATCCTGCACAAGCCAGAGGGCGCGCGCCCCGTTCTTATGGGTTTTGACGATAGCGAGATTGCGGGCGCTTGTGTGACCGACATTATCAAGGCAGGCGTGCTGCCTGTTGCGATCGAATTCATGGACCGCCCGTGCATCGAGGCGACCGAAGCGTTTGCCAAGGCGGGTTACCCCATGTGCGAGGCATTGTTGATTGTCGAGGTTGAGGGGTCGGACGCCGAGATTGACCATCAGCTTGACCTGATCATGGAGATTGCGCGCCGTCATAACCCTGTGGAACTGCGCCAGAGTAAATCGGCAGAAGAAAGCGCTGCGATCTGGCTGGGCCGCAAAAGCGCGTTTGGCGCGATGGGGCAGATCAATGATTACATGTGCCTTGATGGCACGATCCCTGTTTCTAGCCTGCCGCATGTTCTGCGCCGCATCGGGGAGTTGTCCGAGGAATACGGCCTAAAGGTTGGCAACGTCTTTCACGCAGGCGATGGGAACATGCACCCGCTTATCTTGTTTGATGCCAACAAGCCCGGCGATCTTGAGCTGTGTGAGGCGATGGGTGCTGACATCCTCAAGCTATGTGTGGAGGTCGGCGGTTGCCTGACGGGTGAGCATGGGGTTGGCATTGAGAAGCGCGATTTGATGCATGTGCAATATGCACCAGCCGATCTTGAGGCGCAGATGGCGGTGAAGGATATCTTTGATCCGCAATGGCTGCTTAATCCTGCCAAGGTATTCCCGCTTGATGCCTCGGATGTGCGGCGTCAGATGCCCCTTGCAGCGGAATAGATGATGCACTTGGGAGGCCAGCCTCCCAAACCCTCCGGGACATTTAGGACCAAAAGAACTATGCTTTTTCCTCAGACCGAAGCCGAACTGGCCGATGTAATCCGTGATGCGACAGGGTCGCTTGCCATTCAGGGTGGGGGGACACGTGGCGTTGCCGTGGCGGGCGATCCGCTGGCCACATCAGGGATCTCTGGCATAACTCTGTTCGAGCCAGGTGCGATGACAGTGGTCGCGCGCGCAGGCACGCCTTTGGCCGAGATTGAAAAAGCTGTTGCTGCGGAAAACCAGCGTCTTGCATTCGAACCGATGGATTATCGCGCTCTTCTCGGAACGACGGGAGAGCCTACAATCGGGGGTGTTATGGCTGCGAATGTGAGCGGTCCGCGGCGCATCTCGGTTGGGGCAGCTCGCGATTTTCTGCTCGGGGTGCGGTACGTCGACGGCATGGGCCAGATTGTTAAAAATGGAGGCCGTGTGATGAAAAATGTCACCGGTTATGATCTGGTGAAGTTGATGGCAGGCGCGCACGGCACCTTGGGTGTGCTGAGCGAGGTCTCGCTCAAAGTGCTGCCCTGTCCAGAAACCGAGGCCACGCTGGTCCTGCATGGGCTGGATGATACTGCAGCTATTGCAGCGCTCGCCCATGCTTTGGGGAGTCCCTATGAAGTGTCTGCGGCAGCGCATGATCCTGTGGGAAAGGAAACACTGCTGCGGCTTGAAGGATTTTCGCAATCCGTGAGTTACCGCACAGAGCAGCTTAAATCTTTGCTAGGTGGCGAGATTTCCGTTGAGGAGGGCAGCACAGGACGCTGGGCGGCTTGGCGGGACGTCTCTTGTTTTGCAGATATGGATGGCGATATCTGGCGCGTGTCTTGCAAGCCTTCCGAGGGTCCAGCTCTTGCTGCAAAAGCGGGTGCGCTGGGCGTCAGGTATGATTGGGCTGGTGGTTTGATTTGGATGCATACTTCTGCGGGTTATGATTTGCGTGCAGCTCTTGGGGCCTATGACGGGCACGCGACGTTGGTACGCGGAACAGGCCAGCCGCGGTTTGAACCTGAGGATGCGGGTGTCGCGCGTATCACAGCTGGCCTGCGTGCCCGGTTTGACCCTCGCGCACTGTTGAATTCAGGTTTGATGGGATGAGCTATGCGATCTTATTCTTGATTGTATTTGTGGGCGGACCTTTGGCGTTCCGCGCACTCACAAAAAAGGGCCCATCGCCCGCTGCTTTCCGGCGGTTGGCGATGTTCACGGCCCTTCGTGCCGCCATTGGGCTAACTCTGCGATACGGGTTTTCGTCCCTTTGGGGGCACAACTTGTTGATAACTGGCACTGGCATTGCCTTCATCTGGGGAGGATGGATTGGTGTGCTGGCATATGGCGCGCAAGCCTTGCGGCGGATGGATCAGGGACTGCGCATGCGCCGCTGGACGGGCGTAATGGGTGCGGTAGGAACAACGGTACCGTGGTTCGGGCTGGCAAGCGCCAGTTTGGTCACAGGGTAAGGGATTAATATGCAAACGACATTCACCGAAGAACAGCTCAAAGACCCTGGCACCAGCCGCGCAAACGAGATTTTGCGCGCTTGTGTGCATTGCGGTTTCTGCACTGCGACCTGCCCGACGTATCAGGTGCTGGGGGATGAGCTCGACAGCCCGCGGGGCCGTATCTACCTGATCAAGGACATGCTTGAAAACGAGCGGGAGCCTGATGTAAAGACCGTGAAACACATTGATCGTTGTCTGAGCTGCCTTGCCTGCATGACAACCTGCCCGTCGGGTGTGCATTACATGCATCTGGTGGATCATGCGCGGGACTATATCGAGCAGAATTACAAACGTCCCTTAAGTGATCGCGCCTTGCGCTGGATTCTTGCGCGTATCCTGCCCTATCCAATGCGGTTTCGTGTGGCGCTGCTGGTGGCCAAGATTGGCCGCCCGTTTGCACGACTGATGCCCGATGCCCGCCTGCGTGCCATGCTTGAGATGGCGCCGAAGGTGATCCCACCTGTTAGCCGGAATGATGATCCGCAGACGTTTGCGCCTAAAGCATCCAAGCGCATGCGTGTCGCTTTGATGACCGGTTGTGCGCAAAAGGCGCTTAACACCGATATCAACGACGCGACGATCCGTTTGCTGACCCGTCTGGGGGCGGAGGTTGTCGTGGCTGAAGGAGCAGGATGTTGCGGTGCGCTGACGCATCACATGGGCAAAACAACAGAAAGCCACGCCACAGCAGCCAAGAATATCACCGCATGGGCGCGCGAGATGGATCAGGGTGGATTGGATGCAATTGTGATCAACACCTCAGGCTGTGGCACGACGGTCAAGGATTATGGCCACATGTTCCGCAACGAGCCTTTGGCGGCTGATGCGGCGCGGGTGGCAGGGATCGCGCGCGATATCTCCGAAGTTGTGATGGAATTGACCAAAGATGACTGGCACGCCAACCCCGAATGGGCAGCTGTAACAACAACACCTCGCCCCGCCGAGGGGATGGTGGTTGCATATCATGCGGCCTGCTCGCTACAGCATGGCCAACAGATCAAAACCCATCCTAAAACTTTGTTGAAGAAGGCGGGATTTACTATTGTAGAGCCTAAGGATTCCCATTTGTGTTGTGGCTCTGCGGGGACATACAACCTGATGCAGTCCGAGATTTCGGGCCAGCTCAAAGAGCTGAAAGTCAGATCTCTGGAAGCGAAAAATCCTGATATTATCGCCGCAGGGAACATTGGTTGCATGATGCAAATCGGATCAGGCTCTTCTGTTCCGATTGTCCACTCGGTGGAGCTTTTGGACTGGGCTTGGGGTGGACCCAAGCCGCCAGCGCTGGATGGTAAAACGGCTGCAAAAGACGAAGTCCCACGCCTTCGGTGATGCCCTGCCCTAATTTTGCCTTATCCGGCCGGTATGCAAGGGTACTAGAGTAATACGACTGGGGTCTCGATTTGCGCAAATGGATGGTTTTGACCGTTTTGGGTTTATTGCTCACCTCTGGTGCAGTGGCTCAAGACGCGAATCTCAAGCGGCTCGACAATGGCGATGATGCGAAAGCATGGGAAGCTGTGGGACGGCTAGACATCGACGGCAAGGGCTTCTGTACGGGTGCGCTGATTGCGCCAAAGCTGGTACTGACCGCTGCGCATTGTCTGTTTGATACGGATACGGGCCAGCGTATCGACAAGGGCCGTATTGAATTCCTTGCGGGATGGCGGAATGGCCGTGCTGGTGCCTACCGCGATGTTGCCCGTGTCGTGGTGCATCCTGAGTACGAGTATAACGAAAAAGTTTCATCCGAGCGTGTACGCAATGATCTTGCGCTGCTCGAGTTGGAGCAGCCAATCCGGAACAATTCTATCCGCCCTTTCAAGACAGCTGCACGCCCGCGTACGGGGGACCGTGTTGGTGTCGTGAGTTATGCGCTTGATCGGGCTGAGGCGCCATCGCTGCAAGAGGTTTGCGCCGTGTTGGCGCGTCAAAACGGTGTTCTGGTCACATCCTGTTCGGTTGACTTTGGTGCCAGCGGTGCTCCAATTTTTGTCGTATCAAATGGAGAGGCGCAGATCGTTTCGGTTGTCTCTGCGAAGGCCAAAGTTCGCGGTGAGCATGTCTCGCTTGGCACAGCGCTGGGCCAGCCCTTGGCTGAATTGCAGGCAGAGCTTGTTGCAGGACGCTCCATCTATCTAGGTGCAAAGCCAAGCCAGCGCCGCATCAAAGTTGGGGATAAGGCAGGCGGCGGAGCCAAATTTGTTTCTCCGTAGCCTCATTGCGGTTGCCATTCCTTTTTCTGGGCCTGCTGTGGCGGAGACCGCATTGATCGGCCTCACCCGTGCCGAGCAAGCCTCCCCTTGGAAGGCAGTCGGGCGGTTGGACATGCGCGGTGGGGGCTATTGCACGGGCACTTTGATCGCGCCTGATTTGGTCCTGACTGCCGCGCATTGTACCTTTGACACCCATGGCGCGCTGCTTGCTGCGCACCAGCTAACATTTCGTGCGGGATATCGGGATGGGGCAATGGAGGCAAAGCGCACAATTGTCCAAATCGTGCGCCCTGCGGCTTATGAATACAAGGGTACCGATTTTGCCAAACGGATCGCACATGATGTGGCGCTGCTGCGGCTTAAGACTGCGATCCCCACACATGTGATCTCCCCTTTCAAGGTTGAACCGCGTATCATGCAACGGGGCGATGTGAGCGTCGTATCCTATGGCCGTGGCCGCGATAGCCTGCCGTCTTTGCAATACACCTGCGCTGTTGTGCAAAGCAGTCAGGATGTCATGCTGATGAATTGTGACACAACCTTCGGTTCATCCGGTGCGCCTGTGTTCCGTCGTGACGGGACAAAGATCAGGATTGTCACCATCGTGTCGGGCTATGTCAAAATTCGCGGTGTACGGCGCACGACGGGTATGGAGCTGCCAACCCTTGTGTCCCAGCTCAAGCGCCAGCTGGTTGTCGATGCAGAGCGCCCTGTTGGGTCTATCAAACGGATCAACGTAGGCACACGCGCCATCAGCAGTGCCAAATTCGTCCGCCCGTAAGGGTCTTGAAACCTGCCCGATCGTCCCCAGGTTAGCAGCATCAGAATGCCTTTTGAGGGTTTTGATGTTTGAAAATCGGGCTCGTCCAATGGTGGAGAGCTCGCGACCAATCGCTCAATAGATGAGGATGAATATATGCGTAATTTTGATTTTGCACCGCTTTACCGCTCCACTGTCGGCTTTGACCAGATCGCCAATCTGATGGATCGTGTGTTGACCGCCGAGACGGCACAGCCAAGCTATCCCCCCTATAATATCGAAAAGCTGGACGATGACGCTTACCGCGTTTCCATCGCCGTCGCAGGTTTTTCCGAGGCAGATTTGAACGTTGAAGTCCGCGAGAAATCTCTGATCGTATCGGCGCGCAAAGCCGATGAAATTGAAGAAAAGACCTATTTGCACCGTGGTATTGCAACCCGCGCATTTGAGCGGCGTTTTCATCTGGCCGATCATGTGATTGTGACGGGCGCCACCCATGCGGACGGCATGTTGCACATTACCATGGAACGTCAGGTGCCTGACGCGCTGAAGCCGCGCCAGATCCAGATCGCATCTGACGTGCGCAGTGTGGGTAAAGATGTGGTTGATACAGCTGCGGTAAACTAAACCTGCTTTCAAGCTGATGATAGGTCCGGTGTGAAAGTGCCGGACCTTTTACATTGGTGGCGCACTTTGTATGGCTCACGAAATCTAAACCTGTCGCTGGCATGAGTGTTCTCAATCCCAACGCAGGAGAGATAGATGAACATTTGGTCATGGTTGAGTGGTGCGCTGTTTTCGCGGCAACGACATTGTATGCGGGTGCAATCACCTTGCTGGAGACGGGAACCAAGGCAGGCAAGCCGTTGATTATGGCAACGGCACCTGAGAAAAAAACTGAGTACACTGGGACGCCTAGCCTTTTTGTCGGGCGGGAGGGGAGCAGTTTATTCGCGGAAGTTGAGCGAACTGAACGCGTCATGGCTCCGCGCCAGAATGGTTCATTTGTAGGCTCGGGAGTATCAGGTATGTCCGGGCGTTCGGTAACGGTGATCCGTGATATTATACAACAAGCGGAATCAAGTCGCTCCGGCTATGACGCGGTCCAGCACGGTGCGCGGATCAAGCCGCCGCGCTTGCCGACCCAGATGACCGTTGCGGAGATTTATAAGTGGATTGATGACACACCCGGGCAGCCGCACGCCATCGGTCGCTACCAGTTCATTCCAACCACCCTGCGCCGTGTGATGCGCAAGATTGATGCCGATCCAAACGCGCTCTTCTCACGCGGATTGCAGGACAGGTTGGCCGATGTTTTGCTGAAGGAAGCAGGATATCACAAGGCAAAATCGGGCCAGATGAGCAGGCGGACGTTTATGAACAACCTTGCCAAAATCTGGGCAGGGTTGCCCAATGATACTGGCAAATCCCATTATCACGGGTTCGCAGGGAACAAGGCAAGCATGTCATGGGAGCGTTTTGACAGGCAGATGGCGCAGGTTTTTATGCAATAGTCTGTTGCGGAGTGGCGCCAAGATGAGCTTTCTGAGAATGTCTCAGAGTATATCGCGGTATGCTTCTACACGCTGTCGCTGGGTGCCTAATCCCTGCACACCCAATTCAACTACATCACCCTCGCGCAGGAATTGTTGCGGGTTCATGCCCATACCAACACCTGGCGGCGTGCCTGTCGAAATAACGTCCCCTGGCATCAGGGTCACGAAGCGGCTTAGGTAAGAGATGACATGGGCCACGCTAAAGATCATTGTAGCGGTCGTGCCCGTTTGTTTGCGCGCGCCATTCACATCAAGGTACATCTCAAGGGATTGCGGGTCTGGCACCTCATCGGGTGTCACCAGCCACGGTCCCAGGGGTCCAAAACTGTCGCAGGACTTGCCCTTGGTCCACTGACCGCCACGTTCTGTCTGGAACGCCCGCTCAGAGACGTCATTGATGACACAGTATCCCGCCACATGGGACAGTGCATCCGCCTCGGAAACGTGATGTGCGCGGCTGCCAATAACCACTCCCAGTTCGACTTCCCAATCTGTTTTCTCGGATCCTTTGGGGAGAATGATCGGGTCGTTTGCGCCAGTCGCTGGACAGGTCTTCATAAACAGAATTGGCTCTGACGGGATTGGCATACCAGCCTCAGCAGCGTGATCGGAGTAGTTCAGACCAATACAAAACATGCGGCGCACATCATCTATCACGGGCGCATAGTCGCCCTCCAGAACGGGAAAATCTGTCGGCGTCAGACGCTGAAGGCGTGCGAGGGCGTCAGGCGCAACCGACTGCGCGGTGATATCGTTCACTTCTGAAGATATATCGCGCGCCGTCCCATCAGGCGCTATTAGTACGGGGCGGACGCCATCAGCGGTTCGGATACGGGCAAGTTTCATTCGGCTCTCTCCTCGTCAAAGCGCTGGGCTGGCCTAGCGTTCATATGTGGACAAGTCACATCAGTATTAGTCTGTAAATCCTACAAAGCTGGCGACTTCGCCGACGTCGCGCCGTGTGGAGACCACAGCATTGGCCGAGAAATCATCATCAGGCCATCCCATGGCGACGCAAGTCATGATCACCTGATCGTCAGGAATTTGCGCATGCTCGCGCACAACAGGGGATTGCATGATCCCTTGCCCGTTGATCACACAGCCAAGGCCGCGCGACCACGCGGCCAGTGTTAGCCCGTAGGTCACGGCGCCCAAATCAAAATGCGCAATCGTGCCGCCCTCAAGCGATTTATCAAACGTCACGACAATTGAGACAGGTGCATCAAACTGGCGAAAGCCGCGCATGACCCAATCCTGACGCATCTCTTTGTCTTCGCGCGCGATGCCCATAGCTGCAAACAGTTGCTTGGCGATACCGACCTGACGATCACGGTGCGGCCCTTCATATGCGCCGTGGTCAACGATCTCTCGCACGGGAGGCACACCCTCCAACATGCGGGTGGAATTGCCAATCCGCACGCGCTCCAACGGCTCTCCTGTCAGGACATGCAGATGCCACGGCTGGGTGTTCATGGAAGAGGGCGCGCGATTGGCCAATGCAATGACTTCTTCGATCAGCGCCTTTGGCACGGGTTTGTTCTGAAAACCGCGAATGCTGCGGCGGCCCTGCATTGCTTCATCTATGTTCATCAAACCATTCCGTTCTAAAAATTCAGATTGAAAATGCGGCTGACACCGACACCAATGCGCCACTGACCCTCGGAGCCTGCCTGCGTGATCGGGCTGTCCGCCGCATCCCCCAGAAGTTTTTCATAGCTCAGGCCACCATCAAGCGACCATTTGTCATCCAGATAGTATGACCCGGTCATTTGTATCCCCGCACTGAGCGCGCCACCTGTCGCCGTATAAGCCGCAAAATTTTGCGCCGTATTCGCCACGCCAAAATACGTGTTCGCAAATTCATCATCCCCGAAATTCAAACGAGGCCCTACCGTAAATTTCCAGCGGCTGTCATCACGCATGATGATATCGCCGCCCAACGTGCCTGTCAGGCCATCATGCCCCGTCAGACCATGACGCACCTCGCCGAATACCATCCAGTTTGTTTCCTGATACCTTAGCCCCAAACCTAGCTCGACTGCTGTGTCAATATCCTCAAGGCCAGCCAGCTCAGAGCTGTCCGCCGTGGTACGATCCCCTAGCACGCGAAACGCACCACTAAGGGAGAACCCATTATCAGGTGCGCCACGCACACCTTTTCCAAGATCGAGCGCGCCCCAGTTCAGCGACCCGAATGTGATGATCGGGAATACATTTCCCTCGTAGGAATCTGACCCGAAATACTCTGGCGCAGTGCCAACACCAGCGCCTAATGCGAAACTAAGCGATCTTTCTTGTGCTGCTACGGGCAGCGCAAAAGAAACGGCAGCTAAGATGGCAACTGATAGAAAGCGCATGCTGGATGCTCCATTATTCGACAAGGGGCCATAGCGGCCCTCAGGCATAATCCGTTCAGGAATAGTGCATTATCCTGCCCGAGTATATGGTGAAATTCCTCCAACTTCTCCCTCAAATACGGCAGGGATTATGAAGGTTTTGCTAGAGCGCTCCTTCGTAGAACTGTGCAATCCACTCTGCCAAAGCATCCATATCCGTGTTCTGTGCCATGGTGCCCCTTGCACGGTCTGCAACGTCCCAACCAAGAGTATCCGCAAACTCGGCAATCAGCGCAGACATAAAATTACCCGTCATTTCGGGGTGGTATTGTGTGGTTAGGACATGCGCGCCGATGCTGAAGCCTGCAATTTCACACCCGTCGGTGCGCGCGACAATCTCTGCGCCTGCAGGCAAATCCAACACCTGTTCTTTATGCGCGGCATAAAGTGCGGTGTGTTGGCTGGTGCACAAAAACTCTGTCTCGACCCGACCAAACACCCAGCCTTGCGGGTTGCACCCAACGCGGGCGCCCAATGCGCGGGCAATAATCTGGTGCCCGAAACATGCACCGAACATCGGCGTTTTCTGTGTAAGCGCATCCCGCACAAGCTCTTCCAGCCGCGCAATCCAAGGAGCGCCATCGTGAACGGACGCAGGGCTGCCCGTTATAAGGATACCATCAAAATCAAGCGTATCGGGAAAGTGGCCGTCTTTCACTTGGTAGACATCAAAGGTCCAGTCGGGACGAACGCGCCACAATAAATCGGAGAACTTCTGACCATCTTTCGGATGTGCTTGGGCAAAGTCACTTTCGTCCGTGTTGGTCACAAGGATCGCAATGTGCATGGTTTTTCCTTTACAGAATGGAATCTCTCTGTAGTATATTTTTGCATACTATAAATATAATTACTATCCGTGTTGCTGGAGAAGATATGACCGTATGGGTCCCTGATGATGATGGTCACGCTGATCTGAGCGCGCATGACAGTTTCGAGCATGGTGTGCCGCATAATACGTTTGCGCGCATGCGGCGTGACGCGCCTGTGTGCTGGACGGACTACGCGCAGGGGCAGAGGTTTTGGTCGATCACGCGCAACGCTGATATTGCGACCCTCAACCGCCAAACTGATCTGCTTTCTTCTGCCCATGGCATCCGCATTGAGGACCAGACACCCGAGGAAGTCATCGCCCGCCGTACGTTTCAGGAAACTGACGGGATGGAACATATGGCCACCCGTATCAAAGTGGCCAAAGCTTTCTCCAAGCCTGTGATCGCAGGGTTCGAGGCTCAAATCAGAGAGCTGTGCGTGGAGATTTTGGATCATGCTCTGCCGCAAGGCACATTCGATGCGACCAAGCTGATTGCACGCGAATTGCCGATGCGGATGTTGGGCCGCATCCTTGGGACGCCTGAAGAAGACCTGCCGTGGCTGGTGGAAAAGGGCGATGCGCTAATCGCCAATACAGACCCTGATTTCACCGATCATGTGCTGGATAAAATGACGACAGACGAGTTTCGCCTGATGCCGTTCAATTCCCCTGCGGGAGCCGAGCTTTATGCCTATGCCAAAGACCTTATGGCACGCAAGAACGCGGCGGGAGACACAAACGGCATCCTGCATTTGATCCTTCAGCCTGGCCCTGATGGCAGCGTGATTTCCGACGCGGAGTTTCGCAACTTCTTCTGCTTGCTGGTTGCTGCGGGCAATGACACGACCCGCTATTCAATCGCCGCAGGCCTGCAGGCGATGTGCCACCAGCCTGAATTGCTGGGCCAGATGCAACAGGGCGACATCTGGGACACCGCCCCCGACGAGATCATCCGCTGGGCCACGCCCGCGCTTTATTTCCGCCGCACGGCGATGCGCGATTTCGAATTGCACGGTCAGACGATCAAACAAGGCGACAAGGTCGTATATTGGTTTGCCTCGGGCAACCGCGACGAGGCCGCATTCGACGATCCTTTCCGCGTTGATCTGGCGCGCAATCCGAACAAGCATTTGTCCTTTGGCCAAGGCGGCCCGCACGTCTGTCTGGGCATGTGGCTTGCGCGTCTCGAAGTGCGCGTATTGTTCGAGGAGCTGTCCAAACGCATCACAGGGATCGAGGCCGCTGGCCCGCACAAGTTCCTGCGTTCCAATTTTGTCGGCGGGATCAAATCCCTGCCCGTTAATGTCCAGCTGTCTTGAGGGAGACCCACCATGCCTGACCGTTTGCGCGCCATTTTCTGCGATCATCTGAGCCTTATCAGGGGCAAATACCTGCCCGCATCCAAGATCGGAGACGATGAGACGCGGCTCTGCCGCTCGACCTTTGGCGTGCATTTCGACCGTGATCTATTGCCGTCGCCGGGGTCGATGATGATGGAAGGCTTGCCCGATATGGAGTTACGTTGGAGTGCCGCTGACATCCGCGACAGCTGGCATGCGGGTACCAAGATCGTGTTGGGCGATCTTTATGATCAGGAGGGTGCGCCGCTTGAGGTTTGCCCGCGTGGCGCGCTCAAGCGTGCGATTGCCGCTTGGAAGGTCAAGGGCCTGACCCCCAAGATCGGGATCGAGCTTGAAGCTTTTGCGTTCCAGCGTGACGAGGACGGTAGCCTTGTTCCGTATGACGCCCCGGGCGCTGTGGTCTATGGCACTGGCCCGACCACTGATCCCTGCGGGTTCAACGATGCAATTTGGGAGCGGGCGACTGCTTTGGGGTTCAACCTCGACATGATTACGGCCGAATATGACGCGCCGCAGTTCGAATATACGCTCACCTTCGATGACGCGCTCAAAGCTGTCGATGACATCATCCTGTTCCGTCTGCTGGCACGGGAAGTTGCGCTTGAGCACGGCATCGTTCTGAGCTTTCTGCCAAAGCCGATTGCGGAGGCTGGCGGCTCTGGCATGCACATCAATTTCTCGTTCATTGATGAGAGCGGCAATAACCCCTTGAACCAAGATGGTAAGAGCGGGCCTGGGCATATGAACGATCTTGCCCGTGGTTGTGTCGCGGGATTGGTTCAACATCATAGGGGGCTTGCCTGTTTGGTCGCGCCAACTGCACTCAGCTATAAGCGTCTGCAACCTGCCAGCCTGTCAGGCTATTGGCGCAATTGGGGCGGCGATCACCGTAACGTCACCACACGGGTCAGCGCAGAGGGCGGCACGAAATCACGGCTCGAGCACCGTATGGCTGACGCCTCTGCCAACCCGTACATTGCGGTCGCGGCTGTGTTGCAGGCGGCGTTGCTAGGCGTTGAGAATAAATACCCTCTGATCGCTCCAGAGACGGGCGACGGCTTTGAGCAAACGGATGCAAATGAAGGAGTCGCCGCTGATCTGGCAGGCGCAATTGCCGATCTGCAGGCGGACGATATGCTGGGCGATGCTGTGGGCCGCACGTTGGTCGATAACCAGTTGTTCATGCGTGAGGTGGAGGTCGAGAAGACCGCTGGCATGGACGATGTCACCCTGCGCAATTTCTACATTCCGTTTTTGTAAGGAGATCGCCATGAACGCCACATGGATCCTGCCAGACGGTAGCACCAAAACCGCGGAAGTCACAGAAGGTACTAGCCTGATGGAGGCTGCAGTTGTCAACAATATACCCGATATTGAAGGAGCCTGCGGCGGCTGCCTGTCTTGTGCCACATGCCATGTGTTTGTTGACGCAGACTGGCTTGGAAAGGTTGGTGACGTCGAGGTGTTTGAGGATGCGATGCTCGATTCCACCGATGTTGAACGGACGGATGCCAGCCGCCTGTCGTGCCAGATCAAGATGAGCGCTGATCTGGATGGTATCTGCCTGACCGTACCAACGGCCTGACGCGATGGCATCGCAAAGCCGGATGGTCATCGAAACCATCCTGTCCAAGATTGATGCAGGTACCCTGAACCCTGGCGATGTGATCGCTGAGGACGTTCTGATTGCGGAGTTGGAGATCTCGCGCACACCGCTGCGCGAAGCCCTATTGCAGTTAGAGGCGGGCGGCCTTGTGACACGCCAGCCCCGCAAGGGTGTGGTTGTCTTTAGACCTACCCTCGAAGAATTCCTTGCTATTCTCGAGGTGCACGCAAAGCTTGAAGGACAGGCCGCAGGACTTGCTGCGCGCAGGCTGTCACCTGCGCGTGCAACGGGATTGCGCGCAATTGTAGACGCCTGCGCTGCGCATCACGCGCAACACGGTGACGGCCATCCTAACGCGTACTATCAACTCAACCTCGATTTTCACCGCGCTGTCGGGGAGGCATCGGGCAATCCGTTCTTGCTTGAAATGATCAAGGCAAATGCGCGCAAGCTCATGGCATATTACCGCGCGCGATATCGCACTGTCGGTGCGATCAAAGCATCAGCGCTAGAGCATGCGGCGATTGCAGAAGCGATTCTCAATCGCCAAAGCGCCGAGGCAGAAGAGTTGATGACACGCCATGTGCAATTTGATCATGTCACCGCAATGGACCTGCTTGCGTCATTCGATTGATCTCCCCTACCGCAGAAGCATCAAATAGCAGGTAGGTAAGCGCGAAGGCGATTTTTGGGCAGGGGAATGGAGGCAATGCGGCTCGCGGTGTGCTGTATGTCAGTCTGGTTCAAGTCGTGCTTCGCTCCCTTCAGGCCACGCTCTTGGTGCGGGGATGAAGTTGCTGTTTTCGGGCGACCGCCATGACAAAGCCATTGCATTTGGTGACCCGCCCGCATGCGGCGCAGGTAATCTACCACTGTACCATTGCGGATGAGCGATTGTTCACTTCCAGTGCCGCGCCTTAAGCCTCGCAGAACACGCTAGACAAGCATTGTGGTGGTTTGTTTTAATCTGGCTAAACCTTAGTCCTCGAACACCGCCAATCCCAACCATTCCGCGATAAGGGCTGGCGTCTCCTCGCCCTCAATCTCGATGGTCAGCAGATTGGTGCGCAGCATGTTTTTGGGGCCTTTGGTGGCGACATCCTGCAAGGTAAAACGTCCGCGCAGGCGGCTGCCCGCAAGGACGGGTTTGAGGAACCGCAGCTTGTTCATGCCATAGTTGATGCCCATCACCTGACCAGGCAGCATATTAAAGCAGTCATAGGCAAAGCGGCTGGCGAGCGAGAGTGTGAGAAACCCGTGCGCAATGGCGCCGCCAAAAGGCGTCTCGGCGGCGGCGCGCTCCGGATCGATGTGGATCCATTGCTCGTCATGGGTGACGGTGGCGAACTTGTCGATCATCTCCTGATCCACGGTGATCCAGTTGGACACGCCGACCTCGGTCCCGATCTTGGTTTTCGCGTCGGCGATGGCGTCTTGAAGTGCTGACATATGCTGTCTCCTTGTCATGAAGGGTCTGCGGAGACACGAACCATCCGCTTGCCCTTGTTATCCCCGTTGAGGAGCCCAATCAGGGCCGACGGCGCGTTCTCCAGCCCCTCGACGATATCCTCGGTCACCTTGAGCTGACCGCGCTCCATCATCCCTTGCATGGCGCGGATCGCTTTTGCGTCATTGTGCGCCCAATCCATCACGATGAAGCCTTCCATGCGCAGGCGTTTTACCACAATCGCACCGGGCAGGTTGCGGGGGCCTGTGGGCGACGTGCTCTCGTATTGGCTGATGGCGCCACAGCAGACCACGCGCCCGCGTTCGTTCATCAGGTTGAGCGCGGTCTCGAGGATGGTGCCGCCTACGTTGTCGAAGTAGACGTCCACGCCCTCGGGGCAGGCGGCGCGCAGGGCCTTGAACAGTCCGTCGGCGCGGTAGTCGATGCAGGCGTCAAAGCCGAACTGCTCCATAACCCATGCACATTTCTCTGGGCCGCCCGCGATTCCCACGACGCGGCAACCAAGGCTTTTTGCTATTTGCCCGACATAGCCACCGACAGAGCCAGCAGCAGCAGAGACCAGCACCGTCTCTCCCGGTTGCGGCTGACCCACCGACATAAGGCCATGATATGCGGTTTTGCCTGCGATGCCGAAGACCGACATGAGATTGGAGAGCTTTGACACTTTGGGCAGTTTCTGGACCTTATGCGCTGGCAGTGTGATGTAGTCCGACCACGTTGCCTCGGCGGCGACCACATCGCCAACACTGACGCGGGGGGAGTTGCTCTGCATCACTTCGCAGATGGCATAGGTGGGCATCGGATCGCCTGCGTTGACTGCCGCGCGATAGGTGGCCCCCTGCATCCAGCTGCGGTTGGCCGCATCAATGGACATCAGGATCACACGCAGAAGCACTTCGCCCTCTGCAGGGGTCGGCATGTCGCACTCGGTCAATGCGAAGTTAGCCGGCGCGAGCGCCCCTTTTGGCAATTCGGCGACGACGATCTGGCGGTTTGTCATGTTTTGGTCCTTACTGGTGCGGATTAGATTGAAAGGGTGAGATATGAGCAACGAGGCGCGCCAACATAAATTTGTTCTGCGGCCCACGGCGTGTGAGCTTCTGCTGATCCGTCATGGTGAGACGCAGGTGGCGGTGCGCGGTGAGATGTTTCCCATGATCGACGGTCAGGGAGATCCCGCGTTGCGACCCGAAGGCGAAGCGCATGCCCGCGCAGTTGCCGAGCGGCTGCGCCATGAGACGCTGGCCGCCATTTACGTGACCACAATGCAGCGGACGCACCAGACGGCGGCGCCGCTGGCTGCAGCATTGGGTCTTGAGCCGAAAATCGAGGCGGACCTGCGCGAGGTTTTTCTTGGCGATTGGGACGGCGGTGAATTCCGTTTCCGCGCAGCTGAAAATGACCCTGCGTTCCTGCGCGCGCGGGAAAAGGAATGTTGGGGCGAGTTGCCGGGTGCGGAGACTTTCGCGGCATTGCAGGCCCGCGTTGTGCGCGGCCTGACGCGGATTGCCGCAGCGCATGCGGGGCAGCGTGTTGCGGTTGTCGTGCATGGCGGCGTTGTTGGCGCAGCGCTGTCCTATGTGACAGGGTCGCGCAATTTCGGGTTTAACGGCGCTGACAACGGCTCCATCAGCCGCATCGTGATGGGCCCTGAAGGCAACATCTTGCGGGGCTTTAACGACGTGGCGCACCTGTAAGGCGTGCCACGACTTGCTATGACTAGAGCTGAACACAGACCCTAATCAACATCCAGAACGACTTTGCCCTGCACCTTGCGGTCCATCATCAGGCTGAGCGCATCGGCGGCTTTCTCCAACGGGAAGCGGGCGGAGATACGCGGTTTGATCGCACCTTCCGCGTACATCTTGAACAGATCGGCCATGTTCTCGGCATGCTTCTGTGGCTCGGCTACGGTATGCGCACCCCAGAAGACACCAACGATCTGACACCCTTTGAGCAGTGTCAGGTTGAGCGGGATTTTCGGGATGCCTGCGGGAAAGCCCACGACAAGGAACCGCCCGTTCCAAGCCAGCGCGCGGATCGCAGGCTCGGCATAGGCGCCGCCGACGGCGTCATAAACGACATCTACACCGCCACCGCCCGACAGTTTCTTGATCTCGGCGCTGAACGCCTTTTGCGCGTCGCGGTCATCCATATCGCGGGTATAAATGATCGTCTCATCCGCGCCCAGATCGCGGCAGAACTGGGCCTTCTCTTCTGAGCTGACGGCAGCGATGACACGCGCGCCAGCGGCCTTGCCCAATTCAATCGCAGCAGCACCCACGCCGCCCGCGGCGCCAAGGATCAACAGCGATTCGCCTGCCTTGATCTCGGCACGGTTTTTGAGCGCGTGATGCGAGGTGCCGTAGGTCAGCACCAAACATGACGCTTCGTCATACGGCATCGCATCGGGGATTTTCATCACGCGGCCCGCGTCGATACACAAATGAGTCGCAAAGCCGCCAAAGCCCGTCATGGCCAATACACGGTCGCCCACCGAGAGGCCCGTGACACCCTCGCCCAAGGCCTCAACTTCGCCCGCGATTTCACCACCTGGCGCAAAGGGGCGCGGTGGCTTCATCTGGTACATATCCCTTATAATCAAGGTATCGGGGAAGTTCAGCCCCGCTGCGCGCACACGGATGCGCACTTGGCCCTTGGCAGGCTCTGGTGCGTCCATTTCGGTCAGCTTGAGGGTCTCTGGGCCGCCTGGCTCATGGCTCAACATCGCTTTCATTGTGGCATCTCCTGTGCATGAATTGGTGTGTAATGGGCCAGCGCAGCTCGGTCTTGTCAATCGAATTTCGAAATGCAATTCTGCTGTGCGGAATGGTGGCCCGCAAGAGGCCGCATGCGATTCATGGGAGGAATACCAATGTCTGACATCCAAACAGATGCCGATTTTCGTGCGGGCTTGCGTGACTGGTTAGAGGCGAATTGCCCAGAGGAAATGCGCGACGGTGGCACGACCGAGGGGGCGATTTGCTGGGGCGGCAAGAATTGGGAATTCTCCTCTCCTGAGCAGAAGGTATGGCTGGAGCGGTGCGCGGCCAAGGGATATACCGTGCCGACATGGCCTGTTGAATATGGCGGCGCAGGGATGACGCGTGATCAGGAGAAGATTTTCCACGAAGAAATGAATCGCATCAATGCGCGCAGTCCGTTGCAAAGCTTTGGCATCTGGATGTTGGGGCCTGCCTTGCTGCACTTTGGCAGTCACGAACAAAAGCTCGAGTATCTTCCTCCGATTGCGCGCGGTGAGGTGCGTTGGTGTCAGGGGTATTCCGAGCCGGGCGCGGGGTCTGACCTTGCGAATGTGCAGACGTACGGTGAGGATAAGGGCGACCATTGGCTGGTAAATGGCCAGAAAATATGGACCTCCTATGCCGACAAAGCCGACCAGATATTTGCGCTCGTGCGCACGGACCGCGATGCAAAGAAGCACCTCGGTATTTCCTTCCTGCTCATCGACATGGAAGACGCAGGCGTCGAGACGCGACCCATCAAAATGATCAGTGGCATTTCGCCCTTCTGTGAGACGTTCTTTACCGATGTGAAGGTGCCCAAGGAACGCATTGTCGGCACACCGAACCGCGGCTGGGATGTCGCAAAATATCTTTTGACGCATGAACGGGAGATGATCTCTGGCTCGGGCGCGCTGGAGAGCGGCGGGCGTGCCTTGGGCGCGGTTCTGACTGACACGCTTGAGCAGCTGGACGCCACGCTTAAAGCCGATGCGATGCGCTGCGAAATCGATGCGCTGGCCATGGGGCTGACGCTGGAGCGGTACAAGGATCAGGCCGAAGCGGGGCAGGGCGCTGGTGATGCTTCCGCCATGCTGAAATATATGGGTACCGAGCTGAACAAGCAGCGCCATGAGTTGATGATGAGTGCGGGTGGCTCTGCCGCGCTTGAATGGGATGGTGACGTAGGCAACCGCGCAGGCGACTGGCTGCGCACCAAGGCTAACTCCATCGAAGGCGGCACATCCGAAGTTATGCTGTCGATTGTTTCACGCCGTGTATTGGGATTGCCCGCATGAACAAGCTTGTGATGACCGAAGAAGAGACGATGCTTGCCGATATGGCGCGGGGATTTCTGGGTGGCGCGGCTCCTGTGAGCGCGTTTCGCAAGATGCGCGATGCGGGCCAGACGCATGATGCCGCCCTCTGGAAAGAGATGGCCGAGATGGGCTGGGCTGGTGTTTTGGTGCCAGAAGAGGCGGGCGGTTCCGACATGGGATATGCCGCCGCCAATGTGATTGCACGCGAGATGGGCAAGACGCTGGCCGTTTCTCCGTTTCTGAGTACGGCGGTGATGGCCGCAACCGCGCTGCGACAGGTGAGTGATGATCGCGCCAAAGCGGCATTGGCCAAGATTGCCAGCGGAGAAGTGACCTATGCGCTGGCCGTAGATGAGGGGATCAAGCACGACCCTGACGCCACCGCGATGGAAGCACGCGCTGACGGCAACGGGTTTCGCCTGACGGGCAAGAAGACGTTTGTTGTCGATGGAGCCATGGCGGATCGATTACTGGTGCTGGCCAAGACCGCCGATGGTCTGACCCTGTTCGATATCCCCGCTGACCGCGCAGGGATCACGCGCACTGCGTCCAATATGATCGATGCGCGCGATGCGGCTAAGATTGATTTCGCAGAAGTCGAGGCCACGGGCGAGGATGTTCTTGGGCAGGTAGACAACGCGATGACGGTGCTGCGTCCTGCCTTGCAGGCAGGGCAGGCGGCATTGGCTGCCGAGATGGCGGGCCTTTCGGCGGGCGCGTTCGAGATGACCGTGGGCCACCTCAAGGAGCGCAAGCAGTTCGGCACTGAGATTGGCCGCTTTCAGGCGTTGCAGCACCGTGCAGCGCATTTGTGGTGCGAGACGGAGCTGACGGCTTCTGCGATCCTCAATGCAGGCCGCATGATGGACAGTGATCCCGAGAATGCAGAGCTTGCTGTCTCGTTGGCCAAGGCCAAAGCCACCGCAACGGCCACGCTGGCCGTGCAGGAGGGCGTGCAAATGCACGGTGGGATCGGCATGACCGACGCCTATGACATGGGCTTCTATATGAAGCGCGCGCGGGTCGGCGCGGAATGGTTGGGCGACTACGGTTATCACGCGGAAAAAGTTGCCGCAGCGAGAGGGTTCTGAGCATGGATATTCAAACGCTATTCGGGTTGGAGGGCAAAGTCGCACTCGTGACTGGTGGTGCCACAGGTATTGGTCGCATGGCGGCCGAAAGCCTGATGCGCGCAGGGGCAACCGTGCTGATTGCCAGCCGCAAGGGTGACGCCTGCGAGGCCGTGGCGAAAGAGCTGAACGCTATGGGTGCCTCTGGAAAAGTCATCGGTTTTGCGGGTGATGTTGGCACAGAGGAAGGTGTTGATGCTCTGGTTGCCGCGGTGCAGGCGCACACTGACACGCTCGATATCCTGATGAACAACGCAGGGATCACATGGGGAGCGCCGATGGGCGAATTCCCGTTCAAAGCGTGGTCCAAAGTGATGGACGTCAATGTGGCGGGTATGTTTGATCTCACGCAAAAGCTGCTCCCGATGCTGCGCGCCAGCGGCACGGTTGATGATCCTGCACGGGTGATCAACGTAGGCTCGGTCATGGGCGAGCGGGAGATGGGCGATGGGGCCTACTCCTATTCTATGTCTAAGGCTGCCGTGCACCACATGACGCGGATCTTGGGCAAAGAGCTTGCGGGTGAGGCGATCACAGTCAACGCGCTGGCCCCTGGTCCGTTTGTGAGCCGCATGACTGCTTTCGCCACCCATAACGAGGAGATGCGCAGCAAAGTGGGCGATGATGTGCCGCTTAAGCGGGTCGGACGCGACGAGGATATTGCAGGCTGTATGTTGTTCCTGTGCGGACGCGGCGGCGCATATATCACGGGCGCTGTTATTCCCGTCTCGGGCGGCATCAACGTGATGTCCGGCCCCAACATCTTTGAACAGGCGCTGCACTGATGGAGATTTCGTTCAAAGACCGAGTGGCAATTGTCACAGGCGCAGGGGTTGGCCTTGGCCGCTGTCATGCGCTGGGGCTGGCGGCGCGCGGTGCACGCGTTGTGGTCAATGATCTGGGCGTGTCGCGGGACGGCACGGGCCAGTCATCGGAGGCCGCGCTTAGCGTGGTTGAAGAGATCAAGGCCATGGGCGGTGAGGCGATGGCGCATGGCGCTGATGTCTCCGACGAGGACGCCGTCAAGGATATGGTTGCGCAAGCGATCGACGCATGGGGCCGCATCGACATCGCCGTAAACAATGCGGGCATCCTGATGGATAAGACATTTGCAAAGATGGAGATGTCTGCCTTTCGCAAAGTCGTTGATGTGCACCTGATAGGCACGGCCAATGTGGCCCACGCCTGTTGGCCCCACATGCGCGCGCAGAAATACGGGCGCATCGCGCTCACCACCTCGGCGTCGGGTATGTACGGGAACTTTGGTCAGTCCAACTATGGCGCGGCCAAAGCTGCGATGCTGGGCCTGATGAATGTGCTGCACATGGAAGGCGCGCGCGACAATATTCGCGTCAACACTCTGGCTCCCACCGCTGCCACGCGCATGACCGCTGATCTGTTGCCTGCGGAGGCACAAGAACTGCTCGCACCCGAGACGATCACGCCAGGCGTGCTCTACCTCGTGAGTGAAGATGCGCCCAGCCAAGTAATCCTTGGCGCCGGTGCAGGCAGTTTCGCCGAAACGCGCATCTACGAGACCCAAGGCATCACCCTTATTGGCGATGACAACACACCCGAGACCGTCGCTGCCCGATTTGCGGAAATCCGCGACGACACCAACCAACAACAGCTGGGCGATGCTTTCGGCCAGACCAAGAAATACGCCCTCAATGCAGCAAAGGCCAAGGGCCTGAAGCTCGACTGGTAAATTAGGAGAAAGACTATGCGTGACGCAGTAATCGTATCCACGGCCCGTACCCCGATTGGCAAAGCCTATCGCGGTGCATTCAACAACACGACACCCCAAGCGCTCAGCGCCCATGCGATTGAGCATGCGGTCAAGCGTGCGGATGTCGATCCGTCCGAGATCTCGGATGTGGTCTGGGGCAGTGCGCTCCAGCAGGGCCATTCGGGTGGAAATATTGCACGGCAAGCGGCAATCCGTGCGGGTCTGCCAGTGACTGTGGCGGGCATGTCGCTCGACCGTCAGTGCGCCAGTGGCATGATGGCGATTGCCACAGCGGCCAAGCAGGTCATCACCGACGGCATGGATGTCGTCATCGGTGGCGGTTCCGAAAGCATCTCGATGGTGCAAACACCAGAGATGCGCGTGAAGGCCGACCCGTGGCTGAAAGAGAACAAGCCCGAGATGTATATGTCCATGCTGGAGACGGCCGAGACTGTCGCCGCGCGCTATAACGTGAGCCGCGAGCGTCAGGATGCGTACGCCGCCGAGAGCCAGAAGCGAACGCATGAAGCGCAAGAAGCAGGCAAGCTCGACGATGAAGTTGTCGCCATGACGACCAAGATGATGGTCCAGAACAAGGAGACCAAAGAGATCACCGAGCACGAGGTGACACTCTCTAAGGACGAGGGCAACCGCCCGTCGACATCTGAGGAAAGCCTCGCAGGCCTGCAGCCTGTGTTCAAAGACGGCATCCACATCAAGGAAGGCAAGTTCATCACTGCAGGTAACGCCAGCCAGCTCAGCGATGGTGCCTCTGCTTCCGTCGTCATGGAAGCAAAGAAGGCCGAGCAACTGGGTCTTCAGCCATTGGGTCGCTATGTCGGCGTTATGGCTGCAGGTCTTGAACCTGACGAGATGGGCATCGGCCCGATCTACGCTGTGCCAAAACTTCTCGCCGCACACGGCCTCAAGATGGACGACATCGGCCTTTGGGAGCTCAATGAGGCGTTCGCCGTTCAGGTGATCCATTCGGCTGACGTGCTGGGCATTCCTTATGAGAACCTCAACGTGAACGGCGGCGCGATCTCCATCGGTCACCCTTACGGCATGTCAGGCGCGCGCATGGTTGGTCACGCGCTGATCGAGGGAAAGCGTCGCGGTGTGAAATATGTCGTCTGCACAATGTGCGTCGGCGGTGGCATGGGTGCTGCGGGCCTGTTCGAGGTCCTGTAACCTTTGCAGTTTGCAAACAAACGGGGCGGTTTCAGCCGCCCCCTTTCGATTAACATGACACTTGGAGGCACCATGGCCCGTTCAGACTCTCACTTGCCAAAAGCGCTGCAAGGCCTGCGCATCCCTTTGATTGCCTCGCCGCTGTTTATCATCTCGGTGCCTAAGTTGGTGATCGCCCAATGCAAGGCAGGCATCGTCGGCTCCTTCCCCGCGCTCAACGCGCGTGAGGCAGAGGGCGAGCCGCCGTTGCTGGACGCATGGCTGACCGAGATCAAAGAAGAACTCGACCGCCACAACCAAGCCAACCCCGACACACCCGCGGCCCCCTTTGCGATCAACCAGATCGTGCACCGTTCCAATAGCCGTCTTGAGCGCGATCTCGAAATCGCCGTTAAACACGAAGTCCCGATCTGGATTACGTCACTGGGCGCGCGGGTCGAAGTTAACGAGGCCGCGCATTCCTGCGGTGGCATTGTCCTGCACGACATCATCAACAATAAATTCGCGAAGAAAGCCGTCGAAAAAGGCGCGGACGGTCTCGTCGCCGTTGCCGCAGGCGCAGGGGGGCACGCAGGCCAGCAATCGCCTTTCGCCTTGGTCAACGAAATCCGCGAATGGTATGAGGGTCCAATCGCCCTCTCAGGCTCCATAGCCACGGGTCAATCCCTACTCGCCGCCCGCGCCATGGGTGCTGACCTCGGCTACACAGGATCACCCTTCATAGCGACGGATGAAGCAAATGCTGATCAGGGCTATAAAGACATGATCGTGGACTCAGGGGCGGACGATATCGTCTATTCCTCGCTCTTCACTGGGGTCTGGGGCAACTATCTCAAAGGATCGGTCAAAAACGCAGGCATGGACCCCGACAACCTGCCAACTGCCGATGCCTCCTCCATGAACTTTGGCACCGACCGCGAAAAACCCAAAGCATGGAAAACCATCTGGGGCTCGGGTCAGGGGATCGGTGCGATCAAATCCGTTGGCCCCGCAAGTGCAATCGTGGATCGTATGGCGGACGAGTACTTTGCCGCAGGTAAAAAGTTGGCTGCGCAGTTCTCATGATGCGAAACCCTTGCTTCTTCATTTTGCCAATAAACTGGATCGTGCCAGCACAACAGGCGCGCGCGTAGACGAATGGCTGAACTGCTTGTCATCCGTCACGGCCAAGCCTCGTTCGGGGCGGATGACTATGATGTCCTATCCGATCTGGGGCGTAATCAAGCGCGTGCGGCGGGGGATTGGCTCCGCCACATGGATTGGGTGCCGGACCGTATTGTGACAGGTACCCTCAACCGCCAGATTGATACAGGCGTTGAAATGGGTTTTGACGCGGCGCCGGAACGGCATGCAGGGTTGGATGAATATGACTTCAGCGATTTGTTGGACGCGCGCTTCAAAGGCGACATTCCCGACATGGTGAGAGGCGATCGCAAGGTACATTTTCGCACGTTGCGCGAAACAGTCTTTGCATGGCAGAATAACGAAATCGAAACCCCCTCCGAGACATGGGCACAATTTGCGGCCCGTGTGGAGGCGGCGCGCAGCTTTGCCGTGGATACGAACGCCAAGCGCGTTCTTGTTGTCAGTTCTGGCGGTGTGATTGGCCAAATGGTAGCTGCGTCGCTTCAGGCACCTGCTGCGCATATGATGAACCTCAACCTACAAATCAAAAATGCGGCCATGACGCGCTTTATGTTTTCGGGTAGCTTGTTTTCGTTGAACGAGTTTAATGCCACGCCGCACTACGCCACCCCCGAGGGCGCCGAGTTAATGAGCTACAGTTAGGGACACGATATGACGGACACACAAACCCTGAACGAGCAGGCAGTGCACGCCTATCTGCGCGAGAACCTTGAAGGCTTTGAAGGGCCGATGGAGGTCACGAAGTTTCAGGGCGGGCAGAGCAATCCGACCTTCCAGCTCAAGACACCAAACCATTCCTACGTGCTGCGCCGCAAACCACCAGGCGTTCTGCTCAAGTCCGCCCACGCCGTTGATCGTGAATTCCGCGTGCAAAAGGCGTTGCACGGCTCGGATGTGCCGGTCTCACAGATGCATTTGCTCTGCGAGGATGACAGCGTGATCGGCTCCATGTTCTATATCATGGATCACGTTGCGGGGCGCAATTTTAACGAGCCTGCAATGCCCGATGTATCGCCCGCTGATCGGGGCAAAATAACCTCTGAGATGAACCGTGTTCTGGCGGCGCTGCACATGGTCGATATCGATGCGGTGGGCCTGAGCGATTATGGCCCCGAGGGCAATTACTTCGAGCGGCAGGTCGGGCGCTGGTCCAAGCAGTACCGGGCTTCGGAAACGGACAAAATCCCAGCGATGGATCAACTGATGGATGCGCTAGTGGGTGAGCGCCCCGAGGATGATGGCCAGCGCACATTGGTGCACGGGGATTACCGTCTGGATAATATGATCTTTGACGCGACCACCACCGATTGCCGCGCCGTGCTGGATTGGGAGTTGTCTACGATTGGCCACCCTTTTGCCGATCTGGCGGCAGTGATCATGCAATGGCAATTGCCTGCGGGCAGTGAAGGGCGCGGGATGGGCGGGCTTGACCGTGCCGCGATGGGCCTACCGTCGGACGAGGATTTCATTGCCGAATACTGTGCGCGTCGCGGTCTGAAGGGCATCGACAACTTCGGCTACTACCTTGGTTTCACCTTCTTTCGCATGGCGGCAATCATTCAGGGTGTGTTAAAGCGCGCGCTCGATGGCAATGCCTCCAACCCTCAGCGGGCGATGAGGGTCGGCGCCTTTGTCCCCGTCTTTGCACAACACGGGCTTGATGCCCTCAAGCGGGGTTGAACTATGGACGGACTTGATCCTGAACTCGACGGTAAGGACCGTAATTTCGTCACCGCCCTCGCCCGCGGTCTGGAGATTTTGCGGTGTTTTCGCCGTGATGACCTAACGCTGACCAATAGCGATTTTTCCGAGCGAACAGGCCTGCCCAAGGCCACGATTTCGCGTCTGACCCATACCCTGTGCGAGCTGGATTATCTGGTTGCCGACACGCGTGTGGGAACTTACCGCCTTAGCGCGGGTGTGCTGCGTTTGGGCTTTAGCCGCCTTGCCGCAATGGACATGCGCGACCGCGCCAAACACGAGATGCACGGCCTGCGCATGGACGGGCCGAACCCGTTTCTGACCGTGGCCTTGGGAGAGCAACACCGTACTGAGGTCATCTATCTCGCGACAGATTGCTCGAACGAAGGGGTGACACTTTTGATGCGCGTTGGCTCCCGTCTGCCGCTGTTTCATTCTGCGATAGGTAAAGCGATCCTTGCTGTCACACCGCAAGAGCGGGTCGAGCAAATTTTCGGGTTTGCCCGTCTGGATGGTGAAGAAGTCGAGGTCGAAGCGCGTGCGCATTATGAGATCGCAGTGCAAGAGTATGGCGAGAAGGGCTTTTGCACAGGCTATGGCAATTGGCGTTCTGATGTGAACGGAATTGCCGTGCCTGTGCATTCTCTAAGTGATGGCCGTGTGTACGGCCTGAATGTCGGCGGGCCTTCCTATCGAGTAAAGCCGAAACAGCTCGAGAAGGTTTACGCTGAGCGGTTGGTGAGAGTGGCTCAGGCGCTAAGCTTGAATTAATAGAGACAAATCGTCTTAAATGAGCGTGCTAATGATGGGTTCATGTTTCGCATAGCGGAACGAGTTGAAAAATTATTCAAGAATAAAAGTACTGAGCCTTCTAAATTTCCTGCTGGAGCAACGAGTATGTTGGAAGTTATCAAACACGCATACCAAACATAAATTCTTATAATGTGATTTATATCAAATAGATAGAGGCTATTTATTTTTTGAGTGGTGCAAAAAATTCACTTTTATCGGTGGCTGCGGTTACATAATTCAGCTGACAGCTACGCGTTTTTAGCCAGGTGAACGCTTGACTTACTGTGAGGGTGTGCAAGTCTCTTTGGATAGCCTGCAGGAATAAATTGCGAAACATTGACGGGCTAACTTAGGGAGGACTAAAATGAAGAATATTAGAAAATTTGGTGCGGTTTCCGCACTTTCGCTCATCATCAGTGCAAGTGCTGCGTTTGCTGAAAACATCAAGATCGCATTTGTTGACCCACTTTCAGGACCATTTGCAACAACAGGAACCAACGGCGCTGCTGAATGGACCTTTGCTGCAGACGAGCTAGTGAACAAAGCCGGCGGTGTTTTGGGCGGTAGAAACTTTGAAGTTGTTACGTTTGATAACAAAATGTCCGGTAAAGAAACATTGATCCAAGTGCAGGTAGCAATTGATCAAGGCATTCGTTTCATCGCTCAAGGAAATTCCTCTGGTATTGCTGCTGCGATCACAGATGCGGTGAACAAGCACAACAAACGTAACCCTGATGACCGTGTACTGTTCTTGAATTACTCAGCGGTTGATCCAGCGCTGACGAATGAAAAGTGTAACTTCTGGCATTTCCGTTTTGATGCAAACGCGGATATTAAAATGGATGCGCTTACAGATGTGATGGCTAAAGATCAAGATCTTTCAAAGGTTTACCTGATTGGGCAAGATTATTCGTTTGGTAAAGCGGTTGCTGCGGCGGCGGAACGCGATATCGCAAAAAAACGCCCTGATGTTGAAATTGTTGGCAACGAACTGCACCCAATCGGCAAGGTGAAGGACTTCACACCTTACGCGCGTAAGATTGTGGCTTCTGGCGCAGATTCAGTGATTACAGGCAACTGGGGCTCTGACATGGTTGGCCTTGGTAAAGCAATCATCGAAGCTGGTTTTGAGGGTCAAATCTATACTTATTATGCGGCATCAAACGGTATTACCCGCACCTTTGGCGAAGACGGTAAAGGTCACTTGAACCTGGTCCACGAAGGCAAATTAAACCCACCTGTTTCGGACCGTGCATCGGCATATATCGATGCTTTTGAAGCAAAATACCCAGATCATGATATCTCTCAAGCTCGGATTGCAAATGCAGTAGAGATGCTTGCAAAAGCGATTGAAGTTGCGGGCACTGCTGACGATGTTGTGCCAATTGCTTTGGCGCTCGAAGGTATGGAGCACGACAGCATCTGGGGTGGCAAAGTATTCATGCGCCCAGAAGATCATCAAGCGATCCAAGATGTTCATATTGGCGCGCACACGGATGAAAATATCCGTCACCCACTCGATAATTCTGCGTTTGGTTTGTCGGACGATGTAACTGTCGAAATGGCAGCTATGGACAGCCCTACAACATGTGAAATGAAGCGCCCTTAAGGAGCGGCGGTTTTGGTCCACTGCTACCTTATTGTTGGCGGTGGGCCATTTTCTTGACACAACAATAATCGACTGATTGTCTTAAGGGGGTATGGGTATGGACCTAGTGTTGGTGAACTTAATTGATGGGCTGGTGTTCGGCCTGCTGCTTTTTATGTTATCGAGCGGCTTGACGCTAATCTTTTCCATGATGGGTGTTTTGAACTTTGCGCATGCTAGCTTTTATATGCTGGGCGCTTACTTTGGATACCAAATCTCGACAGTGCTTGGCCTGGGATTTATTGGGGGACTGATAGTTGCTCCGGTCATTGTTGGTGTCGCCGGTGCCGCCATTGAGCGCTACGGTTTGCGCCGCGTTCATCAATACGGCCACGTCCCCGAACTTATCTTTACATTTGGCCTCGCACTTTTGATCCAGGAAATGGTCAAATTATTCTGGGGTCAAAATCAAATTCCTTATTTTGAGCCATCATATCTTGATTTCGCACTCTTCTCCGTGGGTGACAACGCCATCAAGGCTTACAAAGTCTTCATGATCTTCATCTCCTTGCTGATCTTTGGTGGCTTGCTGTATGTTCTAACCAAGACCCGTATCGGCATGATCATCCAAGCTGCGCTTTCATACCCCCAAACTGTTGAGGCACTGGGCCACAATGTCCCCTTTGTCTTCATGGGTGTGTTCGGTGTTGGTTCAGCTCTTGCAGGTATCGCGGGCGTTATCGCGGGCCCAGCACTTGGAACATTTCCCGGCATGGCCTTTACCCTGGGCTCCATAGTGTTTGTTACAATCGTTGTGGGTGGTCTCGGCTCACTTTGGGGCGCGCTCGTTGCCTCGCTACTGATTGGCTGGATGACCACCTTCGCGGCCTCCTACAATATTGAGATGTCCTCAATCCTGCAAGGCATTGGCTTCATTAAGCCCGAAGACCTCTCAGAAAGCGCGTTCCAAGACCTATGGACACTAACCCTGCCACAAATTGGCCCAATTTTACCCTACCTCCTTATGGTGCTGATCCTGGTGTTTCGCCCACAAGGCCTGCTCGGAAAGCGTGAATCATGACGGTTGCTCCTACAAACACCCGCAAATACGGCACTATCACATTTGGCACACTTGCGCCTTGGATTGTTTGCGCTGTCCTGCTGTTGACCCTCCCACTGATCTTCGGTGATCGTGGTGAAATAACAATTATGTCTCAAATGGCGATCATGATTGTCTTCGCGCTTGCCTACAATATGTTGCTGGGGCAGGGTGGAATGCTTTCTTTTGGCCATGCGGTCTATGTTGGTATGGGTTCGTTCCTTTGCCTACACGTGATGAATTCTGCTAGTTTTTCCTCTATACCGGTTCCTGTGCTGCCACTTCTCGGGGGCTTATTTGGTCTTGGCATCGCAATGATCATCGGCAGCTTTTCAACGCGCTCTGCGGGTACAGTATTTGCGATGATTACACTTGGAATTGGCGAATTGATGGCCGCATGTGTGCTCATTATCGTTGTGTTCTTTGGCGGTGAAGAAGGGATCTCTAGCGACCGTACAGAAGGCATGCCTTTTTTTGGCGTTGAATTTTTCACGCACATTGAAGCCTTCTACGTTATCGCGTTTTGGTTGTTAGTATCTTCGGCGCTGATGTACCTGTTTTCTCGCACACCCGTTGGGCGTATGGCCAACGCGGTGCGCGACAACCCTGAACGGGCGCAATTTTTGGGCTACTCTGCTCGCTGGGTCCGCTACGTATCTTTTTCGGCCTCAGGGTTTTTCTGCGGTATCGCAGGCGGCCTGTCGGCAATTCTGTTTGAAATTGCTACCGAAAGTGACCTAAACGTTGGCGCCTCTGGGATCATCCTGTTGATCGTTTTTTTGGGTGGTGTAGGCGTATTCTGGGGGCCCGCACTCGGTGCCATCATATTCATCCTGCTTCAAACAGTCCTAGGACTTCAAACTCACCTTTGGGAACTCTACGTCGGTGTAATTTTTGTGTGCATGGTTATGTTCTTTCCGGGTGGGATTGCAGGGCTTATCGTCGCTCATGGGGTTGCGATGTCGCTTGGCAAATTAAACCTACTGATACGACCTTACCTCACATGCGTTCTTCCAGGCATCATTGGGGCTCTTGGTCTGTGTGGTCTAGTCGAAATGATATTCCACCTTCGTGAAGCGGCAACAGGAGAGTACGAAATGACCTTGTTTTGGACAGACCTGAATACCCATAACTTTTGGCCGTGGCTCATTTTCGGGGGTATCGCGCTCGGCGGTGCCTTGATCGCGCGCAACCAAACACCTGTGCTTAAAGAAGCATGGGCCGAAGCTAATAAAATCGAAATAACAAGCGTTGGGGAGCCAACATGAAACCTGCTCTTGAACTTGACGATCTGTGTAAGTCTTTTGGCAAGTCTGAGATTATTCGCGGTCTAAATCTGAAGGTTGAAAAAGGTGAACGCCACGCGATCATCGGGCCGAACGGGGCGGGGAAATCCACCATGTTTAATCTGATCACAGGCCGTTTTGCGCAAACCTCGGGATACGTCCGCCTGCATGGAACAGACCTTGCCGGCTTGCAACCGTTTCAGATCAACCGTCTTGGCCTATCACGGTCGTTCCAGATCACCAACATCTTTTCAAAGATGACAGTGTTTGAAAACCTGCGGTGCTCGCTTCTGTGGTCCTTGGGATATAAATATAGCTTTTGGAACCTGGTATCCCGTTCACGCGCACTGAATGAGGGCGCAGAGGTTATATTGGAACAGATCAACCTCACTGCGCGCCGCGATCTCCCAGCTGGCGTTTTGTCCTACGCAGAACAACGCGCACTAGAAATTGGCATCACCATCGCGGGGGGCGCAGATGTGATCATGCTCGATGAACCGACGGCTGGGATGTCGAATACAGAAACGGACTACATCGTCAATCTGATCACAAAAGTAACCGAAAACAAGACACTCATCGTCGTGGAACATGACATGAGTGTGGTCTTTGGGCTTGCGGATCGGATCAGTGTTCTAGTCTATGGCGAGATTATTGCCACGGGCACACCCGAAGCTGTGCGTGCAGATCAAAAAGTACAAGAAGCGTACCTCGGTGCCGCCCTGGAGGACCACTAAATGTTAGAAGTCACCGACATGCACGCCTATTACGGCAAATCCCACATCCTTCAGGGTGTGACCCTCAACGTGCAGGAGGGCGAGATTGTCGCCCTTCTGGGCCGCAACGGTGTAGGCCGCTCCACCACCTGCAAAGCGATTATGGGTGATGTCGAGCCCAAGGGCTCCGTCAAATTCCGCGGACAGGAAATAGCCGGCAAGAAGGCCTATGAGGTCGCGAACATGGGGATTGGCTATGTCCCTGAGAACCGCGATATCTTTCCTGGTCTTACTACGCGGCAAAACCTGACGTTGGGCCTTAAGCCTGGCCAGAAGGACGGCGCAGGGCGTTGGTCGATGCAGATGATGTTCGACATGTTCGAGAACCTTGACCGCCGCGCGGACGTGGAAGCTTCGGTGCTATCGGGCGGCGAGCAGCAGATGCTCACCATGTGCCGCACCCTGATGGGCGACCCTGATTTCGTAATGATCGACGAGCCGACAGAGGGCCTCAGCCCGCAGATGGTGCAGAAAGTCGCCGAAGTCCTCAAGGCAATTGCCGAGAAGGGCATCTCGACCCTGCTGGTGGAGCAGAAGTTGAGCATTGCGATGGACATTGCTGACCGGGTCTACGTCATGGGTCACGGTCAGGTTGTGTTCCAAGGCACCCCTGCCGAACTGAAGGAGCGTGAGGATGTGCGCAAGGAGTGGTTGGAGGTCTAATGGCGGCCTTTGACGCGACCCGCCTGAGCCGCATCGGCGACTGGATGCAATCCTATGTCGATGCGCGCAAATTCGCGGGGTCATCGGTGCTGCTCGCCCACCAAGGGCGCGAGGTCTACTACCACGATTGCGGCCTGCGCGACACGCAAACAGGCGCGCCATGGCAACGTGATACGGTGGCGCGCATCTATTCGATGACCAAGCCCGTTACCTCTGTTGCGTTGATGATGCTGGCCGAGAAGGGCTTGTTCCACCTCGACGCGCCGCTGTCGGATTTCATACCAGCGTTTGCCGATATGCAGTGTCTCGTCGAAGGAGCAAGCAGCATCGACCAGACCGAGCCTTGCGCCACGCCAACCCTGCACCAATTGCTCACCCATACCTCTGGCCTCAGCTATGGCTTTAACCCCGGTGTGTTGGGGGCTGAAATGGCTGCGCAGCACATTGAATTCCGCGGGACCAAGCTGACGCTTGCGCAGATGACAGACAAGCTTGCCGCACTACCGCTCGCCTTTGTACCGGGATCGCGGTGGGAATACTCTGTTGCCATCGACGTGCTGGGCCGCGTGATCGAGGTTATCACGGGCAAAACCCTTGAACAGGTTTTCATCGAAGAAATTTTTGACCCGCTTGGCATGAACGAGACACGGTTTGTTGTACCCCAGACAGCCAAAGACCGCTTTGCCGCCTGTTATACCCCCCAAGCGGGCAATGCGTTTTCCGTCGGCAAAGTAGATACAGGTGCGGATACCCTGCGCCCTCTGGATGGCTCCGACAAATCTCCTTTCCTGCAAGATCAGATCCAGTCTGGCGGTGGTGGCCTTGTCGGTACAATTGACGACTACCTCAAATTCACCGAGATGATGCGCACAGGCGGTGCAGGCCTTATTGGTTCCAGAACGCTCGTCTTTATGATGCGCAATCATCTGGGTCGCGATATCGCCTCTATGGGTCCTACCAGCTTTGCCGAACAACCGATGGAAGGCATGGGCTTTGGCCTTGGCGGTGCTGTCCTGCTTGATCCGGGTCGTGCGCGCGCGCCGGGCAGTGTGGGTGATTTCAGTTGGGGCGGCATGGCCTCCACCGCCTTCTGGATCGACCCTGTGCAAGAGCTTTCGTGCATCTTCTTCACCCAGCTTATCCCTAGCAGCGCCTATCCCGCCCGCCCGCAACTGCGCGCATTGGTCCACGGTGCTATGACATGAGCCGCGTGCTCTGGACGCCAACGCCCGAGCGTGCGGAGGCCTCTACTATGGCCGCCTTCGAGCGGTTTGTCGGTGAAACGCGGAATCTTACCTTCAACGATTACAATGAGATGTGGGAATGGAGCGTCACCGACCTCGATGTCTTCTGGGCCGCGATCTGGGACTTCTTTGATGTCCGCGCCAGCGTTCCCTATGAGCAGATCCTCGCCTCCCCCACCATGCCGGGCGCGCAGTGGTGTCCCGGTGCGATGCTCAACTACGCTGACAATGTCCTGCATCATGCGGAGGCGCGCCCAGACGATCCCGCCCTTATCAGCGTGTCCGAGACTGCGGGCCGTAAAGAGCTGTCATGGAGCGATTTGCGCGCTCAAGTCGCCTCCGTCGCACATCACCTCAAAGGCATGGGCGTCACCCAAGGGGACCGCGTTGTGGCTGTGCTGCCCAATACGGAAGCGGCTCTGATCGCATTCCTCGCCACCGCCAGCCTTGGTGCGGCATGGTCGCTGTGTGCTCCTGATATGGGGCATGTGGCCATCCTCGACCGCTTCAAACAAATTGCGCCCAAAGTGTTCATCTCCCAAGACGGTTACATCCATATGGGCAAGACCGTGGACCGTCGCGACGTACTCGCGCAGATCACGGCGGACCTCCCCAGTGTTGCGCAATTTGTCACTCTGCCCGTTGTTGGTGATCTGCCGCAGGATCACGTCGAGTGGGACAGCCTGCTGCACGACGATGTGCCCTTTACACCTACCCAAGTTCCATTCGATCAGCCGCTCTGGATCGTCTATTCCTCTGGCACCACGGGCAACCCCAAACCCATCGTGCACGGCCACGGCGGTGTCATTCTGGAAGCTGCAAAACAGTCTCTACATCATGACTTGACGCACAAGGACCGTTTTTGTTGGCTCACCTCTTCGGGCTGGATCATGTGGAACGCGCAATGGATGGCACTAGGGCAGGGCGCAACTGTTTGTCTGTATGACGGCGCGCCGACCCATCCCGACATGCTGGCGCTCTGGCGCTTTGCAGCAGATGAAAAGCTGACCTATTTCGGCGCTGGCGCCGCCTTCTTTGCAGGCTGCCTCAAGGCAGGCGTCACGCCCCGCGAGGCTGTTGACCTAAGCCACCTGCGCTCGCTCGGCTCCACAGGATCACCGCTCAGCGCGGATGCATACGACTGGATTTACCGCGATGTGAAGGAAGATGTCTGGCTCGCCCCCATCTCTGGCGGCACTGATCTGGCGGGTGCCTTCGTCCTTGGTCATCCCGCCATGCCGGTGCGCGCAGGCGAAATGCAGTGCCGTGCCCTCGGCAATGCTGTGCGCGCCTTTGACCCCTACGGTAAAGAACTTATTGGCGAAGTCGGGGAGCTTGTCTGCACCGAGCCTCTCCCCTCCATGCCGCTTTTCTTCTGGGGCGACGAGGATGGCAGCCGCCTGTTCGAGAGCTACTACGACACTTATCCTGGCATCTGGCGGCATGGAGACTGGATCAGCATAGACGCGCAAGGCGCAAGCGTGATCTATGGCCGCTCTGACGCCACCATCAATCGCAAAGGCCTGCGGCTTGGCTCTGCGGAAATCTACCAAGCGGTAGAGGGCCTCGACGAGGTCCTCGATAGCCTTGTGGTTGATTTGGAGTTTCTGGGCCGCGACAGCTTTATGCCGCTGTTCGTGGTTCCAGCGCAGGGCGTACCTTTTGGCGATAGCCTGAAAGACAAGATCAACGCTGCGATCCGCTCCGCAGTCTCCGCCCGCTTCATCGCCAACGAGATCATCGAGGTGGCAGAGATCCCCCGCACCCTATCGGGTAAAAAGCTTGAGGTTCCGGTGAAAAAGCTGTTGTTGGGTGGGGACCCTGCATCTGTGGTGAACCGTGATAGCATGGCCAACCCCGACAGCTTTGATTTCTTTATCGCCTATGCGACCGCACGGGCCAGCACCTGAAGGGCCCTGCGCATGAGCACCGTTGCCGATCAACTCCTCGATCTTCTCGACATCGAACAACTCGAGATTGACCTGTTTCGCGGTATGGGTAACGGTGGGGAGACGACCACGCGCATCTTCGGCGGCCACGTCATCGCACAAGCGTTAATGGCGGCTTACCGCACTGTGCCTGATCGATTGTGCCACAGTTTGCACGCCTATTTTATCCGACCCGGCGACCCAGAAATACCCGTGATCTATCAGGTCGACCGCGCCCGCGATGGCGGCAGCTTTACCACCCGCCGCGTTGTTGCGATCCAGCACGGCAAACAAATCTTCAACCTCTCCGCCTCCTTCCAAATCGACGAGGATGGTTGGGATTACCAACATCAGATGCCCCAAGTCGGAAACCCCGAAGATTGGCCCAACCGCAACGAGCTGCGAGAGCGTCACGTCGACAAAATCCCCGAAAAGCTCCACGACGACTTCCTGCGCGAGCGCCCCATTGAGCTGCGCGAAGTAGCCCCCCGCGACTTCTTCACCCCAGAAAAAGCAACCGATGAAAACCACCTTTGGTTCCGCATGGAGGCCGCCAAAGGGCAGGGGCCGCAAATGCAGCACTGCTTGCTCGCCTACGCCTCGGATATGAACTTGCTTGGCTCTTCTCTACGCCCTCACGGTCTTACTTGGTTCCAAGGCAACGTGATGAGCGCGAGCCTTGATCATGCCATGTGGTTTCACGGCCCGATCCAGTTCAGCGATTGGCACCTCTATGATCTCGATGCTCCTTGGACAGGAAAAGCACGCGGCTTCAACCGTGGCTCGATCTACAGCGCGGATGGAACGCTCGTCGCCTCGGTTGCCCAAGAAGGTCTCGTACGCCCCCTCAAAAAGAAAAAGGACTGACCTCTCAGCCAGCCCTTTTTCATTTTGACTTTAAACTGAATCCCCCAGCCCCTGCGGGCTAGGTCTGGTGCGTTCATCCAAAGATATAAAAGCAGAGCTTGTTGCCGTCGGGATCGCGGACATAAGAACCATAAAACCGTTCGGGAATTCGTTGTCCTGCTGGACCGTCACAAGTGCCGCCCAGTTCCAGTGCGCGCGCATGCAGGCGGTCGGCTTCTTCTTTCTCCGCGATAGGGAAAGCGATCATTACTCCGTTTCCCGGTGTTGGGTCGCCCTTATCATAAGGCTCGCAAACGGCGAGCATCGGCTCACCTCGCTTGGTCCCGATGAAAGCAATGCGCCCTGCATCAATGACAACTTTTGCGCCTTTATCTGCGAACAGATCACAATAGAAGCTCTTGGCGCGCTCCATGTCGCTGACGCCAATTGTAGTATAGCCGATCATCTCATTTTCCTATTCATCAAAGCTGCCAAAGCGACGGTTTAGTTTGCGCATCCCGCCGATCCAACGGTCATAGTTGTCGGTCTTGTTGCGCATATAGGTCTCGACCTCTTTATGCGGCAGCACGAGGAATGTCTCCTCACGGATGGTCTGGACACAGGCCTCTGCAACGGGGCCAGGTTCCATCATCCCGTCTATCGCGGCTACATGATCCTCATGGCCACGCGTCATCTCTGTGCGCACCGCTTGCGGACACAGGACCGAGACCTTGATCCCCTGATCGCCATAGGTCAGCGCCAGCCATTCAGCGAGGCCAACAGCGGCGTGTTTCGTGACCCCATAAGGCGCAGAGCCGATTTGGTTGAGCAGCCCCGCCGCCGAAGACGTATTGAGCAAATAGCCACCGCCTCGCGCCGACATCAACGGCACCAGATGGCGCGCGGCCCAGACGTGGGACATCACGTTAATTTCCCAAATCCGCTGCCAGTCGTCATCCTCAACTTCGACACCGCCCGCTACAGAGATACCCGCGTTGGAACAGAACAGATCAATTGGACCTGCATCGGCTTCAACAGCATCAATCATAGAAGTGACCTGGTCTTTGACGGCGACATCTACGCGGTAGGCCTTGCCGCCCATCATCGCTGCCGTCTCTTCCGCACCCGCCATATCGCGATCAACGCAAGAGATATGCTTGGCTCCTTCTTCGGCATAGCGCAGACACATGGCCCGTCCGATGCCCGAGGCAGCCCCCGTCACGACGATAATCTTGTCTTTAAGTTCCATGATTTACGTCCACATATTGCTGCCGCCACAGACAGTAAGCGCCTGACCGGTCATGTATTTGCTGGCATCCGAGGCAAGGAAAACCGCAAGTCCAGCGAAATCCTCTGGCTCACCCAAGCGGCGTAGGGGGATTTCGTTCTCGATCCGCTTGGCAACCTCGGGATTGTCCCACAGTTCGCGCGCAAATTCGGTCTTCACCAGTCCGGGACAGATCGCGTTAAAGCGGATGCCTTTTGGCCCGAACTCCTCTGCCAGATTGCGGCAAAGGCCGATCAGCGCCAGCTTGGACATGCCGTATGTTCCCAGCATCACCGATGGTTTGAACGCGCCGATCGAGGAGGTGAACGCCATTGAGCCTGAACCCTTGGCAACCATATCGGGCGCTACCATCTGTGCGAGCCACAGGTTGGACTTCACATTGGCGTTCATCGTTTTGTCATAGGCATCATCGGGGATTTCCGAGGTCTTGCCATAGTAAGGATTCACACCCGCGTTCCCGATCACACAATCAATCGGACCCGCCAATTCATGCGTTTTATCGACCAGTGCCTGCAACTGTTCCTTATAGCCGACATTGCAGGCCACAGCATGGGCGCGCCCCTTACCAAGGGCGTTGATCCCCTCGGCAGCCGCGTCCAGCTGGTCCTGCTTGCGCGCGGAAATCACAACCGTCGCGCCATGCCCGGCCAGTGCGGTGGCCATCGCCAGCCCCATGCCTTTGGAGGCCCCCGTCAAGAGGGCCACCTTTCCTGTCAGATCAAAGAGCGCGCTCATACGCCGCTCCGCTGGCGGCCTGTCGCGATCTCGTTGCGCGCGGCATGGGTGCGGGAGTTGCTCTCCTGATATTCCTTCACCTCGTTGCGCGCGATCACGTGGTGGTGCACCTCGTCAGGGCCATCCGCATAGCGCAGCGTGCGCTGAGCCGTGTACATGCCCGACAGCGGCGACCACTGGGAGATACCCGTGGCACCGTGCACCTGCATCGCTTGGTCGATGATGTCACAGACCTGCTCTGGCACTTTTGCCTTGATCATGGAGACCCAGATCCGGGCCTCTTTATTGCCCAGCACGTCCATCGCTTTGGCGGCTTTCAGCACCAGCAGGCGCATGGCTTCAATCTCGATCTTGGCGCGGGAGATGGTCTCCATGTTCTTGCCCAGATCAATGACCTTCTTGCCAAAGGCCACACGGCTCAGCCCCCGCTCGATCATCAGATCAAGCGCCTTTTCCGCCGCGCCAATGGAGCGCATGCAGTGGTGGATACGGCCTGGTCCAAGGCGTACTTGGCTGATCTCAAAACCACGGCCCTCACCCCAGAGGATGTTTTCCTCGGGCACGCGCACGTTCGTAAATTTGATGTGCATGTGGCCGTGCGGCGCGTCGTCATGGCCAAAGACATGCATCGGGCCCACGATCTCCACACCCGGTGTGTCGACTGGTACGAGGATCTGTGACTGCTGGCGGAAGGGTTCTGCATCGGGAGATGTCTTGACCATGGTGATCATGATCTTGCAGCGTGGATCGCCTGCGCCAGAGATGTAGTATTTCTCCCCGTTGATGACCCATTCGCCATTCTCCAGCACGGCGGACGTGCTGATGTTCTTGGCATCGGAAGACGCCATATCAGGCTCTGTCATGGCAAATGCGCTACGGATTTCACCGTTGAGCAGGGGCTTGAGCCACTCCTCTTTCTGCGCGGGCGTGCCGATCCGTTCCAGCACTTCCATGTTGCCCGTGTCAGGCGCGTTACAGTTGAGCGTCTCGGAGGCCAGCGGGTTCTTCCCTAGCTCGGCGGCGATGTAGGCGTAGTCGAGATTGCTCAAACCCTCACCCGTTTCGGCATTGGGCAGAAAGAAGTTCCAAAGACCCTGATCGCGGGCCTTCTGCTTGGCCTCTTCCAGCAGCTCCAGCTGACCCGGCGCATAGGACCAACGGTCCGCACGGCCCTCGCCCAGAGCGAAGAATTTGTCGGTCATTGGCTCTACATTCTCGCGGATGTGCTTGATTACGGCAGCCAGCAGCGGCTTGGCCTTTTCGGACATCGCAAGGTTGTTCATTTCCATTGGTGTATCGGACATTTTCGTCTCCCTATAAAATCTTGTCGCGCAGGTTCACTTGTTCACCCACTGCGGTTTGCGTTTCTCGACAAAGGCGTTCACGCCTTCTTTGAAATCTTCGGTCTTGCTCAAATCCGCGATCACTTCGCGGCTAAAGCCGATGCTTTCCTGCATGCCGTCGCGGGCGTACATATCGTTGAGCACGCGCTTGGTGGCTTTCACCGCAGAGGGCGAGACGGTGCAGAGCTGCTCTGCCTTCTCCATGGCGCGGTCCATCAGTTCGGCATGCGGATAGACGGCATTGACACAGCCCATCGCCAGCGCTTCATCCGCCATGATGGTGCGCCCTGTGTACATCATTTCCTGTGCGGCCAATCGTCCGATATAGCGCGACAGGCGCTGCACGCCTGAGGCGGCGGCGAAGAAGCCTACCTTGACCTCGGGCAGCGCAAACTTCGCCTGATCGGAGGCGAGGATAATGTCGCATGACAGCGCCGTCTCGAACCCGCCGCCCATGGCAAAGCCGTTCACGGCCGCGATGATGGGTTTCTCCAGATTAAAGCGGGAGGACAAGCCCGCAAATCCCGTGGGCGTCATTGTCGCACGCGCACCCCCTGCGGCAGTCGCCTTGAGGTCATTGCCCGCGCTGAACGCCTTGTCGCCTGCACCTGTCAGCACGGCGACCCACAGGTTCTGATTGGCGGCGAAGGCATCCCAGCAATCGGCCATCTCGTTGTGCATGTCGATGTGGACCGCGTTATAGACGTCGGGGCGGTTCATGGTCACGACAAGGATGTGACCCTTCTTCTCGGTGGTGATGAATTCGTAGCTCATACCTTCAGCCCTCCAGTGTCAATCTCGGTAAATTTGCCGCCAGAGGCCGCAAGTTTGCGCAAAGTCTCGGCGGGGGCAAAAGCGGGATCATCCGCGCCCAGTTTTTCCATGCGGTCCAGCACGGCTTGCGCGCCTACCATATCACCATAAAACATGGGCCCGCCCTTATCCGCAGGCCAGCCATAACCGTTGAGCCAGACCACATCGATGTCGGAGGGGCGCTGCGCCTTGTTTTCCTCAAGGATTTTTACGGCCTCGTTGATCATCGGGTAAATGCAAATCTCGATGATCTCCTCCGCGCTCATGGTTGTAGGCTCGGCACCCGTCACGTTTTTGATAATTCCTGCGGTAACATCGGAGGGGATTGGGCGGCGGTTCTCGTCATAGTCATAGAAGCCTGCTTGGGTCTTTTGCCCGCGCCGGTCCATCTCGCACAGCATGTCGCGGATGGGGTTGTCGGTGGTGGTCCCTTTGGACCAGCCGATATCGAGGCCTGCAAGGTCGCTCATCTGGAACGGTCCCATCTTGAACCCGAACTGGTTTAGGGCGGCGTCCACGTCCCAAGGCATCAGCCCCTTAGCCAGTAGTTTATTGGCCTGAATCTGGCGCATAAAGAGGATGCGGTTGCCGACAAAACCGGGGCAGACACCGACGAGGGCGGCGATCTTGTTGATCTTCTGCGCCAGCGCCATTGAGGTCGCGACCACGTCATCTGTCGTATGGGAAGCACGCACAATTTCGAGCAGTTTCATCACGTTGGCTGGTGAGAAGAAGTGCAGTCCGATCACGTCCTGTGGTCGCCGCGTCATCGCGGCAATCTCGTTGATGTCCAGTGCGGAGGTGTTGGTGGCAAGGATCGCACCTTCTTTGCAGACACGGTCCAGCTCAGTGAAAATCTTGCGCTTGAGGTCCATGTCTTCAAACACAGCCTCGATGATCAGGTCGCAATTGGCCAGATCGGCAAGCTCCAACCGCCCGTCAAAGCGGCCCATGCGCGCCTCGACTTCTTCCTGCGGAAAACGCCCCTTGTCGGAGGAACGCTGGTAGTTGCCGCGCACCACTTTCAGACCACGGTCGAGTGCCTCTTGCGTGGTCTCGACGATCTTGATGTCATAGCCAGCGGTGGCGAAATTCATGGCGATCCCGCCACCCATGGTGCCTGCACCGATGATGCCCACGGTTTTTATCTCTCGCTGGGGCGTGCTCGCATCAAGTCCGGGAACTTCCCAAGCGGCCTTGCCCGCTGCCGCGATATAGTCGCCTGTTTCTTCAACTGTTGGTGTCATGTGTTTGCCTCTTCATTGTCCAGACAGGCCGCGCGCACGCCGCGGCGGTCAAGTTTATCGGTCGCACCGCGCTGCAGCATGTCGTGCTGCGTCCATAGGTGCGTGGGTGTTTTGAATTTCGCGATATGGCCATCAAGTTCTTGGGCCATCTGCTCTTGGGTCATTGTTGCCTCCTCGCGCAGCTGCACGCAGGCACCAACCGTCTCGCCCAAGCGCGCGTCAGGGACCGAAAACGCACAGGCCTCGATCACGTCGGGCAAGCGGTGCAGCGCACCCTCCACATCCAGACAGGCGATATTCTCTCCGCCGCGAATGATGATGTTCTTCTTGCGGTCCAGAATGGTGACGTAGCCCTCCGCATCCATCACCGCGAGATCGCCCGTGCGCAACCAGCCGTCTTGCAACGTCTCTGCCGTCGCCTCGGGTTTGTTGAGGTAACAGCGCATGTTGGCGGGGCTTTTGACCGTGATCTCGCCCAATTCGCCCAGCGGCACATCATTACCCGCGTCGTCGAGCAGGCGCAGCTCTTGCACAGGGGGGTGCAGCTTTCCGGCGCTCTCGGGGCGGTTGACGTAGTCGTCGCCGATCATCCCGATACCAAGGGCGTTTGTCTCTGTCATGCCCCAACCTGTTGCGACACCAGCATTCGGGAAGGCCTCGGCAAGCTGGCCCACCTGCGCGCCCGGACGCTTGGCCCCGCCAGAGCCGAGGTAGTCGAGGGTTGAAAGCGGCTCACCCATGGCTTTGGCCGCTTGCATCAATTCTGCTGATTGCGTGGGCACTCCAAGAAAGCGGGTGATGCCTTCGGCCTTGATCAAACGCACAGCCTCTTGAGCGTCCCATTTGCGCATCAAGGTGATTTGCGCGCCTGCAACAAGGCTGAGCAGGAACAGTGGATGGGTCGCCGTTACATGGAACAAGGGTGTTGCAACCAAAGCAGATGGGCGCGGCGGCGGTGGCGCATCCGGTTCTGGCGGGGTTACAAGCGGTGCGATCACAGCCTGCATCAACCAGCTGAACACCGCGCTCACAGCGCTGCGATGGGTCTGTACGACACCTTTAGGATGCCCTGTGGTGCCAGAGGAATACATGACCGCAAAATCATCATCTGTATCTATAGCTACGTCCAACGGTGCGTCGGATGCGGCGGTCTGGAGCGCGGTATAGGCATAATCTACCATGCCCTCCCCATCGCGTACGCCGACCAAGGTAAGCAATAATTCATCCCGCAGCGGCAGCAGGCGTTCGATGCGCGGACCATCAGCAAAGACTAGCTTTGCGTTACTGTCGCGGAGCGCATAGTCGAGCTCTTGTGTGGTCCACCATGCGTTCACAAAAACGACCGTGGCGCCCGTGCTCGAAATTGCGAGGACAAGTGCCATCAGTTCGGGATAGTTACGCATGGCAATCGCAACGCGGTCGCCCTTGCCGATGTCGAATTGGGATTTCAGGACAGTTGCGGCGCGACGCACTTCGGCGCAGAAATCGCCGTATGTCCATCTTTCCCCCTCGTAGAGAGCATAATCCGATGCGCCATCGTCGTGTTGGGCCATGCCTGCAGTCATAAGGGCGGGCACCGTGGGGGGCACATTTTGGAAGGCAGTAAATGTAACGTCGCGGATTTCGGTCGGTGCGACGGCAAATGTCGGATTGGTTGCAAGCACGTGAGCAACTGCGGCCTCTGGGGTCATTGCAGTCATCGCGCATACCTGCGCAGGCTAAATAGAATATCCATCGTGACCCTCCCAAGTCTGCCCCGTTTCCGATCCTCCCGATGGGAAACGACTCTCGTTCAGTACAGACTAGGGGGAAAGTTCAGGCCTGCCAATACCGCAGGTCGGAACTTCGTTTCGCAAATGCGCATTTTGGAGTTTGAAGCGGAGCGACATCCTACGGGCCGCTACCGCTTAACAATCAAGAGACTGCAAATTACACAGACATGCAAATGTATTTCATCTCTAGATAGTCTTCCATGCCGTGGTGGCTGCCTTCGCGGCCAAGGCCCGATTGTTTGACACCACCGAAGGGGGCGACCTCGGTTGAAATAATGCCCGTGTTCACACCAACGATGCCATATTCCAGCGCTTCTGAGACTTTGTAAACGCGGCTGAGATCTTTGGCGTAGAAATAGCTCGCCAGACCGAAGATCGTATCATTCGCCATGGCGATAACGTCATCGACAGTGTCGAACTTGAACAGCGGCGCGAGCGGCCCGAAGGTCTCTTCCTGCGCAACTTTCATGTCCTGCGTCACGCCAGTGATAATCGTAGGCGACAGGAAATTCCCGTCCATCGCGCTGTTCTCTCCCAGTAGAACACTGGCACCTTTGGCCAAAGCATCGTCGATATGCGCTGTTACCTTTTGGCCAGCTGCGGGACTGATCAGGGGGCCGAGAGCGACACCCTCTTCAAAACCGTCACCCACCTTGAGCTTCTCTACAGCTGTTTTCAGCTTGGCTGCGAAAGTGTCATAGACACCCGCCTGCACGTAGATGCGGTTGGCGCAAACGCAGGTCTGGCCGTTGTTGCGGAACTTGCACATGATTGCGCCTTCAACGGCGGCATCCAGATCTGCGTCATCAAACACGATGAACGGGGCATTACCGCCCAGCTCCATGGAGCATTTCATCACCTGATCCGCGGCCTGTTTCAGCAGGATGCGGCCCACCGCAGTCGAGCCCGTGAAAGTCAGTTTGCGCACAGTGGGGTTTTCGCAAAACTCTTTGCCGGTGGAGGAGGCGTCGGATGTGGTCACGATGTTAAACACGCCAGCAGGGATGCCAGCGCGCGCGGCCAAAACCCCCAGTGCAGTTGCGGACAGCGGTGTAAGGTCGGCTGGGCGTGCGACGAAAGCGCATCCAGCGGCAAGTGCGGGTGCGGCCTTGCGGGTGATCATCGCGTTGGGGAAGTTCCACGGTGTGATAGAGGCCGCAACGCCGATGGGCTGCTTGATCACAGTAATGCGCTTGTCACGCTGATGGCCGGGGATCGTCTCACCATAAACACGCTTGGCCTGTTCGCCAAAAAACTCGATGAAGGACGCTCCATATGCAATCTCGCCCTTGGCCTCTGCCAGCGGCTTGCCCTGCTCGGCGGTAAGGATAGTGCCCAGATCGTCTTGGTTCTCCATCATTAGGTCGAACCACTTGCGCAGGACGCCCGCGCGTTCCTTGCCCGTCCAGTTTGCCCATTCTTTTTGCGCGACTTCGGCTTGTGCGATGGCACCTGCAACCTGTGCGCGGCTCAGGTCGGCGACCTGTGCAATCACATCGCCGCGGGCAGGGTTGGTGACGTCGAATGTGCCATCGTCACCGTCAACCCATTTGCCACCGATATAGGCGCGGGTTTTCAGCAGGCTGGGGTCATTGAGCATGGATTTCAGATCGGTTGTTGATGTAGCCATTACGCAGTCTCCTTGAATTCGTCTGGGAACCCAAAGCAACTCTGGTTATGATTGTCCAGATCACATTGAAAGGATCACTGCTATGACGCTGGATGACGCCTATGCGAACGGGGCCTATATTGAAGGCGCAGAGAGCTTCCCGCCGTGTTGGAAAGCGCAAGCCGAAGCGTTCCGCCGTGATCTTGGGGCACGTTCACAACTTGGTGTGTCTTACGGGCCAACGGACCGTCAGGTGATCGACTTCTTCCAGCCTGAGGGCGTTGCGCGCGGCACGATGATATTTGTGCACGGTGGATATTGGAAAGCGTTTGATGCGCGCGTCTGGTCCCATTTAGCGGCTGGTGCGCTCGCGCGGGGCTGGTCCGTGGCAATGCCAAGCTATGATTTATGTCCCGACGTGCGCATCGCCGATATCACGCGCCAGATTGCAGCAGCGGTTACAAAAGTAGCGGAGCGGTCGTTCGGCGGGCCTATGGCACTTGCGGGTCACTCTGCAGGCGGGCATCTGGTGTGCCGCATGACAGACCCGTTGATCCTGCCGTCAGATATTCGCGACCGCATCAAACAGGTTGTGCCGATCTCGCCCGTGGCCGACCTTGCGCCCTTGATGGAGACGTCCATGAACGACATATTGCGGATCGACGCGGTCGAGGCACTGGCCGAGAGCCCGACAGCCATGCAGCCGCCCCATGGCTTGGACGTCAGTATCTGGGTTGGCGCTGATGAGCGACCCGCGTTTCTGGACCAGTCAGAGCAGTTGGCCCGCGCATGGGGTGCACGGCGCGTTGTGGAAGAGGGCAAGCACCATTTTGACGTCATTGACGCCCTCGCCGACCCTGACAGTGCCATGATTAAAGCGCTTTTGGGCCTCAAGTAAGCAGCTAGATTTTGCCATTGGCCACAGCGTTGATGTATAAGAAGGGCATGTTGAACAGAACTGGAAGAATTTGATGTCTAATCTTGATGCGCAGGTACGTGAATCGCAAGAACAAATCGCGCAAGCGCAAGGCAAGATTGCAGAGCTGACCAGCCGTATCGAGACGGCGCGGGCAAAACTGCATGCAGGTGAAGCTGCAGAGATCGACATTGAGAATGCCTAGATCGAGGATGTGCATGCCCACACGGAAGTGATGAATGCAAACATCGTCGAATTGATCATGGGGCTGGATGATGTGACGGCGGGTTTTTCCCGCGACTTTGACGACATGCGCTCCAAGACAGGGTGGGAAAGCGTCATTGGCATTTTCTCCTCTGCCAAATCGGATAGCATGCGTCAGGAGCGTGTTCGCTCCGTCTCGATTGATGACAAGTTGCAGGATTTGATCGCCAAATCCGATACGATCCTGCAACTGCTTGAGGGGCAGCTTGCCGTGCTTGAAGAGCAAAGAAGCAAGGTAGAAGTAAACCTGACGGATACGCTGACGGACTGCGAAGCGACTGTGGCCGAACTTGAATCCCTGCGCGCCGACATCGGCAATATGGACCCCGAGATTATCAAGCTCGAGAATGCCATCGCCTCCGAGACGGACGCGGCCAAGCGCACGGCCCTTGAGACGCAGCTGGCCGAAGCCAATAGTCGCTACAATGCAATGGCGCAGGAGGAGCAGGTTAAACTGGCCAAGTCCCAGACGCTCGAGCGATACATCGACAAGGGAAAGACGTGGGTTGATTCATTGCAGAACCAAGCGGCTACACAGATGGTGCTTATCAACAAATTGCAGACCGATACGAAACAGCGAGTCGTTCTCTATGACGCGCTGACCAAATCGCTCAAGACTGCACAGCAGCAGGGCGTGGATCTAACTGATCTGTCGCGTAGTGATCTGCACCGCCTTGCGCAGGAGCATAGTGATATTTTGCCGGAAGAGTTTCATACGCTGGGGCATTTGGTCAATTGGGCCGAGAATGGTGGGGCTTTCCCCAATATCAGTAGTGCTGATCCCGTGTATTTCTACACCCTGCGCGCAGCTGATACCCCTGATGCGGAACATGTGAATATGCTACTGGCAGAGCTTGCCCCCAAAGACATTCGTCAGCTCTTCATCTGTCACAAAGAGCTGTTTTACCGCACCTATCGGCTTGGCCCGATGCGACACAGGCCTATGTGGCAAAGTTTTTGGAACGCCAGTATCAGGTGGACAAGGCAGGCGTGCGTGACGCACTGTTTGGACACGCGCCGCAGGTGCAGGTCCCGCCCTTGCCCCGCAAACGCAGAACCCCACCGCCCTTGCACAGTAGGCCTTGGGGCAATGCAAAGAGGAGATAGAATATGGCTGCACTTGCCCGACTGATGGCTGTTGGCTTCATCGTTTTGTCGGTGATCTATGTCTGCCTGTCGCTCTATTCGCGCGCGGTGCGTAAGGGAAAATTGCGCGCCGAATGGGAAGAGGGCGCGCAGGACCAGCCGCTGGAGGATTTTCTGGAGGAGGGGCTGGCGGAGTATGACAAGTCACTGCGCCGCAAATTGATCCTGTCTGTCTATGTTATTCCGCTGATCCTTGTGTCAGTGGTCGTCTATCTTACAAATTTCGCCTGAGAGGGTTGTTGCCATGTTTTCTTTGATCCGTTGGACATTCTGGATTTCGGTTTGGGTGCTTGTCGCCTCCGTCTTTCATTACACGCTGCCGCAGGTTGATATCGTGCGGGTGACGGACAGTTACGAAAAGCGTATTGATCCAGGTGAGAATGCGCTGTTCTGGGCGCAGGCGGATGTAGGCTCGGACGGCACGTTGGCCAACCGCGATGTGTTCTTTATCCAGACGCGGCGTGTGGGCGGGGATGTCATGGTCTACCGCAACGAGGATACAGGTTGGGGCTTGCCGCCCTATTTCAAATTCGACACGTCGAACCTTCAGGCCGAAGCAAGCGATCTCAGCTCGACCGAGGCGGCAGCGCGCTATGTCGCGATCAAGCATTATGGCTGGCGCAATGAGTTTCTGACGATCTTTCCGAACGCTATTTCAATGCGTGCAGTTGACGGGCCTGATGCGTCCAAAGGTATCCCATGGCTCAACATCTTGATCCTGACCCTGTTCGCGGCTGTGACCTATGGCGTCTGGGTGCGCTGGCGGCGGTTCCGCATGGCGCGGATTGATCCAACGATGGAGGCGATCGAGGATGATCTGATCGAAGCATCAGGTGCGGTTACAAGTTGGTTCGGGTCGTTGCGTAAAAAGAGCTGACAGGCTCATCTTAGCTTTCGGGCTGAACCATACGGCCGATACGGCGACCACCAAGGATATGCACGTGAAGGTGCGGTACCTCCTGCACGCCATGCGCGCCTGCGTTGCTGATCATGCGAAAGCCGTCAGCGGCGTCAAGGGCGACACCTTCCATTCGGCAGACGTCTCCGATTGCGCGGGTATAGTCGATGATTTCTGCATCTGATGCAGCAGCAGCGAAGTGGTCATAACTGATGTATGGCCCTTTGGGGATGACCAGAACATGAACAGGCGCTTGCGGATAAAGGTCGCGAAACGCGAGCGTGTGCTTTGTCTCGAGCACAGTGGTGTTCGGGGTTTCGCCGCGCAGGATTTTGGCAAAGATGTTCTGGTCGTCGTATTCATATGCCATGGATTTTTTTCCTTAGTTTGCAAAGAGGTAGTCGGTGGTTGCGATCTCATGCGCCTTGTCACTGCCAATCCCCAGAAACTTGGCCAGTCCATTAGCGTTTTCCTCTGATGAGGCGGCCTCTCGGATGCGGCAATGGTTCTCGAATTGCGCGTCGCGGATTGCATCGCTCTCTGACGTCATATCATTGCGGATTGTCGGGGGAAGGCGGTCAAACGTCTCTTGAGAGGTCTGTTCTCCCGCAAGGCCCACGCGCATGGCATGACCGATGAGGTAGTCATCGGTAAAGCTGCACTCGATTTTGAGGATACGTGTAACGGAGCGGTCAGAGGCGAAATCTTCGAGCAGATCGAGATTGCTTGGGTCCATGCAGACGATCAGGCGGTCGGTTTCGAAGTAGTCAAACAGCATGCGCATCAGCGCACGGCGGTGGCGTGTCCGCTTGCCCAGCGTTTTTTCAATACTGCCAAGTGCGGGTAAGTGGGTGTCCTCTTCGTTGAAGACATACTCGATCGCGGGCACATTTGCGGTTTGGTGGATACGCTCCAGCACGCGTTTGGCGACGTGCCATTTCTTGTAGACGACGATGACCAATTCACGCTCGCGGCCAAGCGTGCTTTCCGTCCCCCAAAATCGGGTAGAAAAGCGGCGGCCAATCCGTCCGCGCCCCGTGCGGAATTTGAACAGGCTCCGGCCTTCATTACTGATTTGGAAATGCACGCCTTGCGCGGAGTAGAGCAAGCCCAAGCGCTGCTTGAGGTCTTGCGCATCGGGGCTGATCTTGCGCGCGAACAGGTAGTCCTGACTAAGGAGTAGGTCATAGTGGTCGTTATAGAACGTCACAGGCATCCCGTAGTCGGTGAACATCAGGAAGGTTAGCGTACGGGCCTGAATTTCGTTCTCTGGAACTATGTGGCGCACAAGGGTTTGGAAAAATGTCTCGTCGGGAATCCATGTTGTGCGGAAAAAGCGGATCACGTCGCGGCGCTTCTTGCAGAACTCCAGAATCCACTCGATCGTCTGGCGCCGCAAACACCACCACTGGCTGCCGATCTGTACCTGAATATCCGCGGGGATATCGCGTTTAAAGCCAAATCGTTTTTGCAGATTGAACATCGCGTAAAAGAGCTTCTTCTGCGTGCGCTCATTAAACCAGTGGTGGTAGATCAGGCGCTCTTCTTTCCAGCCTGTCTTGATCCAGTCGCTCTCGAAATAATCAAAGCTCGCAATGAAGTCGCCCTCATTGTTGTCGAGGAAGCGATGGGTGTATTCGGCAGATTTGATCGCCATGCAATCGCCAGAAAGCATGTAGAAATGTGTGGCGCGCAGGAATTCCTCGACCGCGGATTCAACCGCGTGTAGGGTCGCCTGAACCAGTGACCATTCCCCCCAGCCACAGCGGATGCGTTTTGCCGAGAAAGTGACATTTGGGTTGTTCTCAAGTGCCTTACGGATTTCTTTGTAGTCTTGCTTGTCTGCACTGGCGTCGAAGTGGATCGACATATAGTCGCCCGCCGCAGTCAGGCGGTCCGCCTGCCGTATGATGGCATCGGGGTCCTTGTGACACAGCAAGATGTAGCCAATTTTAGCCATTCAGAAACAATAAACCATTTTGACGCTACACTGTTGACACAGTTAATGATGAACACTCATTGAATAAACACCAATTATTTGCTTTTGTAGAAGAAAGCTGCCCTCAGAGGCGGCAACAGCAGTGTGAGCAGGAGTATTTGGCATGGGTTTCCCTGGAACTTGGATGACCGAGAGCGAGAGCGTTGTGTACCTAAATGTGCCTGCTCAACGATTGGTCAAATCATGTATTACTCTGATCATGGGGAGTTTTTTGACGGAGACATCCATGATGCCAAGGGTGGCCTGCACAAGTGGGCGCTTGATCACAGTCAGCAGCCGATCACCGAGAATGTGCAGAACCACAACTCCTATGCGTTCACCTGCGTGCGTAATCCCTACACTCGTATCCTGAGCTCGTTCTTCGATAAAATTTGTGGAATCCAGCGTAACGGAAAGCGGTACCGTGGCAATTTAGTCCCACTGTTGATCCAGAAATATGGCGTCGAGGTGGGCGGTGACGATGGGAAGCAACAGTTTTACCAGATCGCCAGCTTCCGACGTTTTCTGCTGTTCGCGCGTGATACCATCCGCTGGCGTCGCCCGATGGCCCCTGACATTCACTGGTCAGGTATGGCAGGGCATGTCAGCACCTTCATCGTCAATGGTGGCACCTACGACAAGATCGTCTGGACCGAGAGTTTCAACGACGGCATGCACGATGTTCTGGATGCGGTAGAGACGCCGCACGCGATTGATCTGGCGAAAATCCCCCGCTTCAACGAGAGCGAAGGGCACGGCCCCAAACGCGCGCACCCTGTCGAGGATTATTTCGACGACCTGTCGATGCATCTGGTTTATGAAATCTACAAACGGGATTTTCATCTGTTTAAATACGACTTTGAAAACCCTGCCAATAAGATGCCTATTGGCGAGATCGACCTTGATGAGGTTCATGCAAAACTGGGTGACTGAGGCCATGTGCCGCTAGACAATGACGCAGACCTTGGGTCTAGTTGGTGGCGTGTTCGCTAACTGATCAGAAAGTCCCCACCATGAGCTATGTTGTCCCCGTTCCGCCGCAAGCCAGCCTTGCCGTGCACGGCACCGATGCGCGGTTTCCTGTGCGCCGTATTTTTTGTGTGGGCCGCAATTACGAGGCCCATGCCCGGGAGATGGGCAACGACCCTGATCGTGAGCCTCCGTTTTTCTTCACCAAGCCTGCGGATGCTGCCTGCGATACGCCCTGCACCATTCCCTACCCGCCGATTACCAATGATCTGCATCACGAGATCGAGTTGGTGATTGCTATTGGCAAGGCTGGCGCAAACATCTCTCCTGAGGATGTCACGGATCACATCTGGGGCGCCTCCGTTGGCATTGATCTCACGCGCCGTGATCTACAGGCTGAGGCAAAGCAGACGCGCCGCCCGTGGGATTGGGCCAAGGCGTTTGACCTTTCCGCCCCGATCGCTCCGATCATGCCGATTGAAGATGTACCCAGCCTCACCAACGGGCGCATCTGGCTCGCCGTGAATGGCGAGATCCGACAGGATGCCGATATTGCCGATCTGATCTGGTCCGTTGCCGATCATATCGCCACCCTGAGCGAAAGCATGACGCTTGCCCCTGGTGATCTGGTGATGACAGGCACCCCTGCGGGAGTTGCTGCTGTTGTTGAAGGCGATGTGATTACGGGCGGTGTTGAAGGTATCGCCGAGCTTGAGGTGACTATCGGGCCGCGCGTCTAAGGCGGCCCGACAGGCATCAGGCTTGCGGAATTGGGCCCCATTGGTTCGGATGGTCCTGTGTCTTGGTGCAATAAAACACGAGCAAGACAATCCACCCGATTATGGGAATAAACATCAGCAGCACCCACCATCCTGTCCGTCCGATATCGTGCAGGCGCCGTATGGCGACAGCGAGGGACGGCAGCAGTGTTGCCAATGATACAAGCGAATTCACCGGACCTGAATCGCCCGCGCCAATGCTGAGATCAATCGTGCTGGAGACGATACCGAAGATGATCGACCACAAGAACCACCACCAGAACTGTGGTCGGGTAGAGCGCGTTTTGAAATCCACATAGCGGGCGAAGCCGTCCTTGAGTGCACCCATGAATGTATTGGCATCGCTGCGTGCTGGATCAGACGTTTGAGCCATAGGCGCTTGCGGGGGGACGGCGGATGCGGGTTGCGCGCCGCCTGCACGGCTGTAGGGCAGCCAGTCTTCCATGCCTTCCTGCCAGACAAGCGTATCGCTTCGCACGGTGCCTTCTGCGACAAGCTGGTCGAACTCCACTTGCGATACAGGTCCAACCGATGCGCCTTCAACGGCGTAATAGCACTCATTGCTCATGTTCTGTCCTGATCCTTATGTTGGCTTGTCCCAGCGTAGCTTTGTTGCCGACCTGTCGCAACATTCTCAGACACCTTGCGTCGCCAGCGTCTGGGCCGCCCGTGCACGGGCCTCTTGCGCAAGGGCGGGAAGGCCCGAATGTTCATAGACAGTGCCGAGCAGCAGATTAAGCGGGACGCCGTCGGGATCATAGGTGCGGCGCATCTCGAGCACTTGCTGCGCTGCGGAGGCCCGACCATCCTGTACCAGTGCATCCAGATGGATTTGTTCGAACAGGTCTCGCTGTGCATGGCTGCCACCACATTCGGACATGCGCGGCAAGGCGCGCGCCATATCCGTGATCGCTGTTTCCCAATCGCCAGCCGCATGCGCCATGATCGCGGTTGCGGCAGGCAGGGCAACATCACGCCACGCGATGTGGTCGTGCTGGCTCGTATCCTCGGCTCGGTCCCTGATGGCTTGCATCATCTGCGACGCCTCTTCGCGGCCCGTGCGGGCAAGGGCATAGAGGTATTGCAGCGTCAGGAACGGATTGACTGTATCTGCGCCGCGCAGCGCTACGTGATCGGCAACATCGCCCCAGCGCGCCCCCACATCGACGCCCGCAAACTCCATCCGCGCCAGCAGGGATGTGGCACCAACCTGATCCTGTGAATAGTCTTTTGCCAGCCCCCAGACATGGGTATCATACGCCTGACGCACATCATCGTGGCGACCAATGCTGAGATAGAACAATGCCAGATGCCACCAGTTATGACTGCGCATGAAGCTATTCAGCCCGCCCCACGTCTCGGCCACAGATTCCATGAATGCAGCCCCCTCGGCCACGCGCCCTTCGGTCAGCATAACATGGGCGATAGCATGATGTGCCCACGCCTCATCGTGCTGGAGTGCCATGGCTTTGCGGGCGGCCTCTTCGGCGCGTGACAGCAAATGACACTGCTCATAGCCGAAGGCGATCATGCCATGCGCATAGGGGATATCCTCCGCCTCTGGCAGCGCTTTGAGCGCCATGCGCAGCATGCCCGTCGCATCGCCAAGATTGAACAGATGGTATTGTGCCAGCTTGAGTACGGCCATGTCGCGGGGATGATCGGTTGTGATCTGGTCGCAAATGTCGAGAACCAGTGGGATATTGCCGTCTACCCACGCCGCTGCTGCATCAATTACCAACGCCTCACGCTGGGTCACATTGGCGCGCCCTGCTTGTGCGCGGGCGACATAAGGGGCTGCTTTTTGCGGCGCTACAGGCGCTTCCAGAAACATCCAAAGGAGTGCCGCATAGGCATTGGCCAGCGCGCAGTCTGGGTCCGCATCCGCTGCCGCGATTATCCCTGTCGCTTTCGGCTGATAGCTTAGAAAGCCGTGGATGAAATCATTTATTCCAGCCAGCGTATCGTGGTTCTCGCAAGTTACAGGAAGCTCGTAGAGGTCAGTGGTCATGCAAATGTCTCCTCAGATTGGGCGATAAACTGGATGAGCTGATCCGCGACAGCATCAGGAGCATCCCAGTGGATCGAATGTCCTGCCTCTGGAATTATGTGAAGGGGTGTCGCTTCGAGTGGTACTTTCGCCAACTCGGCGGGCATCAATAAGTCTTTCTGCCCCAGAATGGCCTGCACAGGGCATCCTAGATCGCCAATCGTGTCTGGTGTATACCCGTCGAGGCTCGCAATTTGCAGTGCCATTGCCTGCGCGGATTGTGCAAATGGATAGGCGAGCGATGCAGTTGCGGCCTGTTCAACAGCGCCTGAGGTTTCGAAAAAGGCAGGCGCAAAGAGCCATGGAAACAAGCTGCGCAGCCAGACATTAGGTGCTGCGTTGCTTTGACGGATCGCCAGCAGCGTCCTGAACAGCGCTACGTTCCGCTCAAGGCGCAATGGCGCAGCGGCCGCGAGGGTTAGGGTTTTCACCGCTCCCGCGCGATGCTTTGCCAGACGCATCCCGATCATCCCGCCCAATGAGTGGCCCATGATGTGCGCAGGACCAGTGCCCAAATGCGATAGCAGCGCCGCGCAATCGCTGGCGACACGATCAATGCAAACAGGTGCATCCCATGGGATTGTGCGACCTGTGGTGCGGTTATCAGGGCGGATGAGATCAAAATGTGGCTCTAACAAAGGAATAAGGGGTGCCCAACTGGCGCTGTCACTCATCATGCCCGCGATGAGCAACAATGGCGGGCCGTCACCTGACCGCTCATAGTGAAGCTGGATTTCTGTATGCTCAAAGACTGGCATTCGCAGTACTCCAACAAGGCATTATGTCACCCTCCGCAGGCGTTGCGGCGTAAACAGCGCGTGCAATCGCACGCGACAGGCATAGCGCTGCGGCATGACCCGTGAGCAAAACATCTGCGGCAGGGCGCGCATCCGTGGTCAGGGCAAATACCAGATCACCGTCATTGGGCGTATGCGCAGGCACGCAGGCGCGCGCGATGCCGTCATGCGCGGCGGTGGCCACGCGGTGACACTGCGCTTTGGTCAGGGCGGCATCGGTTGCAACGATAGCAATCGTTGTGTTGGCGCGAGCGGACATCGCGCCGATCTTGCGGCTCTCAAGGCTCAGCCCCAGACCGCTGGCGGGATCTGGGCCGTGGCCGCCAAACTCGCTATTCATCTCGAAGGGCGCGGCATAGAAATGCTTGTCCCCTGGCGTCGTCACTGCACCGACGGGATTAGCTGCCACAAGTGCTGCTACGGTGCTGCCGTCAGGCAGAACCAGTGAGGCCGTGCCAAGCCCCCCTTTGAGCATCGCTGTTAATGCGCCTTTGCCAGCGCCGACGCTGCCAATACTAAATTCAATGTGCGCCGACTTGTAAGCTTCCAGACCCAAGGCGCGGTAGGGGTTCTCGCTCCAATCCTTCGCACCGCCATTCAGCAGGTCGAACAGGATCGCCCCGGGAACCAACGGGATTTGTGCGGCACCGATCTGAAAACCGCGCTTGTCGGCACGCAGCCCGTCCACCACACCCGAGCAGGCATCCAGCCCGAAGGCAGACCCGCCCGACAGCACCAACGCATCAACCGCTGCAACAGATTTATCTGGGGCCAGTAGGTCCGTCTCACGCGTGCCAGGCGCGCCGCCCATCACGGCAACCGATGCGGTAAATGGCGCATCCCCCACAACGACTGTCGTGCCCGACTTGAGCTGGTCATCCTGCGCGTTGCCCACACGCAGGCCTGCAATATCGGTGATGCTATTGGCTGGACCAGCTTGCATACTCATATCCTCGGCTTGCTGCTCTGGCTCGGTTTCGGAGCTAGATTGACAGGGGTCATGTCGTAATACCTTTCAGATCGGGCAGCACAGGCGCTGCTTCGATGAGGGATTTTGTATAAGCATGGCGCGGGTTGCTGAAGACATCTTCGGTCTGGCCTTGCTCGACGATCTCGCCTGCTTTCATGACCAATACACGGTCGGTGATCGTGCGCACCACGCTGAGGTCATGCGAGATAAACAAAAAGCTCAGGGCATAGGCGTCGCAAAGCTCGGCCAGCAGATCGAGGATTTGGGCGCGCACCGAGACGTCGAGTGCACTCACCGCCTCATCGAATACGATCAGATCGGGGCGTATGATCAGCGCGCGGGCGATGGCAATGCGCTGACGCTGCCCGCCCGAGAATTCATGGATGTAGCGGTCTGCATCTTGCGGGCCGAGGCCAACGGCGATGAGTGCCTCGTCAATTGCCTTTTGCCGCGCAGCCCCCGTTGGGGGTATGGCCAACAGATGGAAAGGCTCGGTGATCTGGCGCGCAACGCGGTGGCGAGGGTTGAAGCTGCCAAAGGGGTCTTGGAAGACGACCTGCATGCGCTGGCGCACGGCGAGGTTTGGCTTATTGCCCGAAAACACAGGCGCGCCATCAAGGGTGATTGTCCCCTCTTGAACTTGCTCCAGTCCTAGCAATGCGCGGGTTAAAGTGGATTTCCCACAACCGCTTTCGCCCACAAGGCCAAGGCGCTCCCCACGGTTCAAGGTAAAGCTCACGTCATTCACAGCGCGAAATGTCCCTGCCTTGCCAAAAAGGGTTTTGCGCGGCGTTCGGTAGTCGCGGCTGACATTGCGCACGTCCAACAGAGGGCTTTGCGCCTCCGCAGCTGGCAAAGTCACTTCATGCGTGGAGGCCGCGAAGAGCTGTTTGGTGTAGGGGTGCTGCATGTTTTGAAGCAACTCTTGGGTCGCGCCCTGCTCCACAATCTCGCCTTTGCGCATGACGATGATGCGGTCGGCCATGTCCGCAACTACGGCGAGGTCGTGGGTGATCATCAAAAGCCCCATGCCATCCTCACGCGCCAATTTCTCCAACAGCGCCAGTATCTGCGCCTGAGTGGTGACGTCGAGCGCCGTTGTCGGCTCATCCGCGATGAGCAGGCGCGGGCGCAGGGCAATCGCCATGGCAATGACCACGCGCTGGCGCTGCCCACCCGACAGCTCGTGCGGATAGCGTGACATCGGGAACTGTGCTTCGGGCAGGCCAACGCGGGCGAGCGTTTCGGCGGCACGCGCCAGTGCCTTGATCTTGCTGGTTGGCTCGTGAATGAGGATCGTCTCCGCCACTTGATCCCCGATGGTTTGCACAGGGTTCAGTGCGGTCATGGGCTCCTGAAACACCATGCCGATATCATTGCCGCGAATGGCGCAAAGCTGCGGCTCGGCCAGTTCCGTCAGGTCTTCTTCGCCAAGCAGGATGTGGCCCGCCGTGCGTGCGCCCTGCGTCAACAGCTGCATTGTGGCGAGTGCGGTCATGGATTTGCCAGAGCCGCTTTCGCCCGTGATCGCAACAATCTCGCCCTCGGCAATATCAAACGTCACGCCGCGCAGGATGTCATAGCTGTGGATCGATAGATCGAGGTTTTGGACAGATAGCAGGCTCATGTGCGGCTCACCCGCAGGCGTGGATCAAGGTAGTCGCGCAGACCGTCGCCCATCAGGTTGAGGCCCAGTACCGTCAGGATAATCGCAAATCCAGGCATCAGCGCCATATGCGGTGCGATGCTCACCATTGTCTGCGCATCGGCCAGCATGCGACCCCATGAGGGCGTGGGTGGTTGCGCACCAAGGCCAACATAGCTGAGGGCAGCTTCGGCGAGGATGCCAAGGCTGAACTGGATGGTGCCTTGTACGATCAGCAGATTGGTGATGTTTGGCAAGATGTGCTCGACCGAGATGCGCAGGCTGGATTTGCCTGCGACACGCGCGGCAAGGATGAAATCACGCTCCCACAGGCTGAGCGCGGCACCACGGGTGATGCGGGCAAAGACGGGGATGTTGAAGATGCCAATGGCGATGATGGCATTGATGGCACCTGCGCCAAACACAGCCGTGATCAGGATCGCGATCACAAGGCTCGGGAAAGCGAAGACTAGATCATTGCCGCGCATGATCACCTCATCCACCAGCGAACCGCGCCGCGCCGCAGCCCACAGCCCGAGCGGTATACCAAGGCCCATCCCGATTCCGACTGCAACCAGAGCCACAGCAATCGACGTGCGCGCTCCGACCATGATCAGGCTCAGAATATCGCGGCCAAAGTGATCCGTGCCCAGCAAATGGGTGCTGTTTGGCGCTTGGAGGCGATCAGGGATGCTCAGCGTGGCACAGTCGAACGGTGTCCAGATGAAGGAGATCAGCGCCGCCGCGATAAAGACTGTTGAAAGCAGCGCGCCAAAGAACAGGTTCCGCCTCATGTGCGCGCCCTCAGCCTTGGATCGACGGCGGCATAGGCCAGATCAACACAAAAGTTCACAAAGATCACGGCAAAGACCAGCAACATCGTCACGCTCTCCACTACGATCAGATCACGGGCCGAGATTGATTGGAAAATCAAACGGCCCAAGCCCGGCAGATAGAAGACCTGTTCGATGATGATCCCCCCTGCCAGCAGAAATGAGAACTGTAGCCCGATGATTGTAAGCACAGGGATCATCGCATTGCGCAGCCCGTGGCGCCACAGCGCTTGACGTGCGTTGAGGCCCTTTGCACGGGCAGTGCGCATAAAATCCTCGCCCAATACATCGAGCAGTGACGAGCGCATGACCCGCGCAAGGATCGCCGCTTGCGGTAGCGCCAATGCGATGGCGGGGAGGGTGAGCGAACGCATTGCAGCCCCGACCCCCTCATTCCAACCCGCAAATCCTCCTGCGGAGAACCAGCGCAGTTTAATCGCGAACAGCAGGACCAGCATCATCGCAAACCAGAAATTGGGGATCGCCACGCCCAGTTGCGTAGCGCTCATCACGCCTACATCGCCCGCGCGCCCACGGCGCGAGGCGGCATAGATCCCTGCGGGAAATGCGATCAGCGTCGATAGCGTGAGCGCATAGATTGCCAGAGGCAGTGACACCCACAACCGCTGCGCCACCATATCGGCAACAGGTGTGCGGTAGGTATACGAGGTGCCGAAATCACCCGTCAGCATGCCTGTGACCCAGCTGAAATACCGCTCGGTCTTGGAGACATCCAACCCGAGTTCGGCGCGCAACGCGGCCAGTGTCTCGGGTTGCGCATTCATCCCCAGCATAAAGGATGCAGGATCACCGGGCGTCACTTCGATCACGGTAAAAATCACCAGCGATGCCACAGCAAGGCTGATGATCAAAGAGAACATTCGTTTCAAAGTGTACCGCAACATCATGCAGAGCCTAGGGGGTGCCTGCGGGACGGTCCAGCGGGTTTTGAGCGCGCAAGGCGTGGTTGACCCTGTGCAACTCTAGGCTAGGTCAGCTAATAGCGCTCATTGGGCATAGGAGCAGAGAAGTGATCGACAAATTTCTTATCAGGTCTGCGCCGAGTGTGGCATGTACCTTATCCGTGACGGCAGTGCTAGCGCAGACAAGCAACAACATGAGTTGCGGTGCATTCACAGCGATGGATGCCGCGACCCAGCGGACCACCGCCGCACAGCTTTTGCAGGCCTCGGAGATCGAACCAAGCGATCAGCGGATCAAACTGCTGATCCTGACTTGCGCGCAAAATGCATCGGGGCTGGTGCAGGATGCTGTATCAGGCGATGCAGGCCCAGACTGAGCATATCGGCAGGTGCAGCTTTGACGGAACATGTGACCATGAAGCACACACCGCTGTTTATCGGACACGAGATTTTTCGCGGTTCCAGCTATGGCGCGTTCCATCCGCTTCGGGTGCCGCGTGTCTCTACCGTGATGGACCTCACCCGCGCGATGGGGTGGCTGCCGTCAAGTCAGTATATCACCTCGCCCCGCGCCAAGCCAAAGGCGCTGCATGCGTGGCATGACGCCGCGTATATTGCTGCCCTTCAAAGGGTTGAGGCGGCACAACAAACCCTTCCCGATGACCTTGCCCGCTTTGGCATCGGGTCTGTCACCAATCCTGTTTTTCCCGAAATTTTCAGCCGTCCGGCGACTGCGGCGGGGGGATCTATCCTCGCGGGGGAGCTTTTGGCGCAGGGTGGTGTAATTTATAATCCCGCAGGCGGGACGCATCACGGGATGCCTGCGCGCGCCAACGGATTTTGCTATCTCAACGATCCTGTTCTGGCGATGTTGTCGCTGCGACATCATGGCGTGCAGCGCATTGCCTATGTCGATATTGATGCGCACCATTGCGACGGAGTTGCGGTGGGGTTTGCGGGGGATCCTGATTGTCTCATGATCTCGGTCCATGAGGAGGGGCTGTGGCCCCGCACGGGTTTGATTGAGGATGATGCGGGTGGCAATGCGATTAACCTGCCTGTGTCGCGCGGGTTCAACGATGCTGAGATGGCGCATGTGCGCGATGCGTTGGTTTTGCCCAAGATTGCCGAGTTCCAACCCGATGCCATCGTGTTTCTGTGTGGTGCAGACGGGGTGGAGGATGATCCGCTAGCGCATCTTTCGCTAACCAACAACGCGCATTGGGATCTTTTGCGCGGGCTGATGGCGTTGGACGCGCCGCGCCTGCTGGTGTTGGGTGGTGGCGGCTATAACCCTTGGACAGTTGGGCGTTTATGGACAGGCGTTTGGGGTGTTTTGAACGGCCATATCCCCGAAGCCTATGTCACGACTGAGGCAGGGGAGGTTCTGCGTGCCCTGACCTTCCATGGCAACCGCCGTGGCCGCAATCCACCCGAGCATTGGTTTACCACACTCAGGGACGTCCCGCAGGAGGGCGAAGTGATACGAGCACAGATTCTTGAGCGGGTGGCCCTACTTGCCAGCCGTCCTGTACCATCTGCAAGACCTGCATAAACGGATTGCCGTGCGGGGTTACAGCCACGACAAGAAGTGTAAGGATGATCGCAACCACTGTCATTGAGTGCACCATCCCGATGATATTCAGACGGCTGCGAAAGGGCTCTTTGTATGATTTGTGCCGTAGCTTTTGCTGGGCGTATTTTGCACCAAACCAGCCCCCAATTCTGGCCCACCACAGCAGCGTGACTTCGGGTGTGCGCTGGTCTTTTCGGATCGCGCGCTGCTTGTCATCGGCAAAGACGCGGTAAGCCATAAGGTTTACGAAACCAAGTTAGAATAGAAGGCAGGCAAAGAAGATCATTGTCCCTCCGACGGGCGCATTGCTTCTCCCCTTTATGCAAAGAAAGGCCCCGCTAAATGAGGCCTTTCTTGGGTATTATGGTGGTGGCGGAACTACTCTGCCCAGCTTACCGCCGTCAGATCGTTGGCTTGCGTCGGGGCATTGGCCCACAGCCCTTGCAGGTCAGCTTTTGCAACCGACAGCGCGGCAAGCTGGAACAGATACCCGTTCACATAATCCTGCGAGATGATCTTCTGCGCATCGCCCAGCATCTTTGTCCGCATGTCGGGGTCCGTGGTGGCGTTGAGTGTTGTCATCAACTCCTGAAATGCAGCGTTGTCGTACTGGAAGTAATAGTCAGGGTTGGCATAGATGCCGATGTCCATCGGCTCGGTGTGGCTCACGATGGTGAGGCCGAAGTTCTTGCCTTTGAATACTGACTCCAACCACTGTGCCCATTCGACGTTGGTGATCTCTGCCTTGATCCCGACTTCGGCAAGTTGTGCTGCGATAATTTCACCGCCGCGCCGCGCATAGGAAGGGGGTGGCAGGAAGAGCGTTGTCTCGAACCCGTCGGCAAACCCAGCCTCGGCCAGCAGCGTACGCGCTTTGTCGGGGTCATAGCCGCTCATTCCCGTCAAATCGACATAGGCAGGATTATGCGGCGCAAAATGCGTACCGATGGGCGTGCCATACCCGAACATCGCGCCGTCAATGATCGCTTGGCGGTCAATTGCATGGGCCAAGGCTTCGCGCACTTTCACGTTGTCAAAGGGCGGCATCTTGTTGTTGGTCGATAGGATAGTTTCCCCCTCGGTGGAGCCGATGAGCACTTGGAAACGCGGATCTGCCTCGAACTGGGGCAAGTTCTCTGGCGCGGGAAAGCCCGAGAAGACGTCGATGTCTTCGGCCATCATCGCGCCAAGGGCTGCCGTTGGGTCAGAGATAAACTTGAAAGTGGCAGAGGTCAGGACCGCGGGCGTGCCCCAGTAGTCCTCATTGCGGCTCAGTTCGATCTTGTCGCCTTGGGTCCAGCTGTCGAACTTGAAGGCACCTGTGCCGATGGGGGTCTGCTTGATCCCTTCAATACTCTCTGGTGCGACGATTACCGCATCACCCCATGCGAGGTTGAACAGCATATTGCCGTTTGGCTCGGATAGTTTGACCTCAACCGTGGTGGGGTCGATCACATTTACTTCCGCAATCGCGGCATAAAGTGCCTTTTGCGCATTGGCGCTGTCTTCTGCACCGATGCGATCAAGCGAGAATTTCACATCTTCCGCGTCCATCGTCGTGCCGTCGTGAAAGGTCACGCCTTCATTGAGCATGAAGGTATAGGTCAGCCCATCCTCGGAGATCTCCCAGCTCTTGGCGAGACCGGGGATCACAGCACCGCTGCTGTCAAAACGGGTTAGCCCCTCGAAGACGTTTGAATAGAGCACACTGTCAATTGCACCAGCGGCAGCACTGGTGGGGTCGAGGTGTGGCGGCTCGAGCTGTATTGCGATGGTGATATCATCTTTGGCCATCGCAGCGCCAGCAAGCAGGGCGGCGGCGCTTACGCCAAGGAAAAGGGGGTGTAGTTTGAACATGAGAGGCTCCCTCGTTTTGTTTCCCCAAAAGGTTAGGCTTTGATACTGTCCTTGGCTAGGAGAAACCTTGCGGCAGGCAAAACGCTGGGGTAGGCCTGCCGCCTTGAGCAGTGGAAGGGCAGGCATATGGTCGTTTTGGGCGTAGATTTTGGAACGTCAAATTCAGCAGCGGCAGTGGCGCGCGATGGCAAGCCCCATCTTATTACGCTTGAGACGGGTCAGCCCACATTGCCGACGGCTGTGTTCTTTGATTTTGAGACCAAGAAGATGCTGATCGGCGCTGCTGCGGGCAAGGCGCTGTTGGCGGGTGACGAGGGTCGTTATATGCGCGCGCTCAAAAGCCTGCTGGGCGCGCCCTTGATGCGCGAGCGGCGGAACATGCTGGGCGAAAAGCTCGATTTTATCGACATTGTGGCGCGATTTCTGGCGCGGATAAAGGCCGCTGCCGAGGCGGAAACAGGTACGTATTTTGATCATGCCCTCTCGGGTCGTCCTGTGCGGTTTCACGCTGATACTGCCCGCAACGCACAGGCCGAATTTGATCTTCGCGAAGCTTATGCGCGAGCAGGCTTCGACGATGTGGCGTTCATGTATGAGCCTGAGGCGGCCGCGCTCGCAAACCGCGATGTGCTGGAGCAGGGTGATCTGGGGCTGATTGTCGATATTGGAGGTGGTACGTCAGACTTCACGCTGTTTCGCAACGGGGCTGAAGCGATTGATATCAAGGCGAGCTTTGGCGTGCGTCTGGGTGGTACCGATTTCGACAGAATGGTTAGTTTAGAGACTGTTATGCCGCTGCTCGGGCGTGGGTCCCAGATCAAGCATGCCTTTGGCAACGAGACGCATACAGCGCCAGCTAAGATCTTTAATGATCTTGCGACATGGCAGAAAATTCCGTTTCTCTACGCGCCCGAAAGCAGGCGGTTGGCGAAGGACTTGGGGAAATATGCGGTCGAGCCAGAGCGTTTGGCGCGTTTGGTGGCTGTGCTGGAAGACGAAACTGGACATGATATCGCTTTTGCCGTTGAGGCGGGCAAGATCGAGGCCAATGTCGCGGGGAGGGGTGCGATTGATCTGGGTATCGTGGAGCGGAATCTGTCCGTGCCGCTTGGTGAGGGCATGGTGGAAAAGCTGCTTAACCCCATGGCTGATGAGATGGCTCAGGCTGCATTGCGCACTGTCGCGAACGCACAGGTTGCGCCCGAAGCTGTTACGCATCTGGTGTTCGTCGGCGGCTCCAGCCTGATGCAGGTAACACGCAGCGCCTTGGCGGCGAGATTTCCGCAGGCAAGGGTTCACCAGGGACATGCGCTCACGGCTATTGTGGACGGATTGGGCCTTGCAAGTGAGCGGGCGTTCGATTGAAGCGGTGAGGGGGCGCTGCCCCCTTGGCCTTTGGCCAATTCCCCCGGGATATTTTTGACCAAAAGAAATGGGTCAGAGTTTCGGGATCAGCAACGTCTCGAGGGCTGCACCCATTACGCAGGCACTGTCTATCATATCCTCAACCCCAATCCATTCATCAGGTTTATGCGCCAGCTCCAGCACGCCTGGGCCGTAGGCGATGCAATTCTTGAGCTTACCTATGCGGTCGATGTGTTTCTGGTCATAGGTGCCTGGGGAGGCAACGTATTCGGGCTTCTTGCCCATGACATCCTCGATGGCCTTGGCCACGGTTTGCACCACGGGCGCGTCGCGGTTGGTCATGGAGGGCAGGACGGAGTTGATCTCTGTCAGCTCATAGTCGAAATCGGGACGCGTGGTGCGCAAGCCTTCGAGCAGCGCAGTTACCTCGTCGCGGACCTCGTCCAGCGGTTCTTCGGCCAGAAAGCGGCGGTCGATTGTAATGCGGCAGCTGTCGGGCACGCAATGTGACGGCAGGCCGTCAAAGTCGTCCTCCTGTTGCTTGGCGCCGCCGTGGATGGAGTTGATGTTCATTGTAGAGCTGCGCGCGCCCTCTGGCACAACGGGCATATCTGTGGTGCGCTGGGCCATGGCGGGGAAGAGCTTGTCCTCGAATTCTGACAGGACAGCGCCCATGTGGCGCACGGCGCAATCGCCAAGGAAGGGCATTGAGCCATGGGCGATCTCGCCCTTTGTCTCGATCTCCGCCCACCAGCCGCCGCGGTGGCCAAGGCAAATGCGGTCCTTGTTCAGCGGTTCGGGGATGATGACATGCTGCACGCGGCTGGGTGCGAAATAGCCGTTCTCGGCCAGATAGGCGACACCGCCATAGCCGCCCGATTCCTCGTCTGCGGTGCCTGAAATCTCAATGGCACCCACGAAGTCGCTATGCGTCTCGATGAAGGCTTCGGCGGCGATGATCGAGGCGGCGAGGCCCCCTTTCATATCACAGGCCCCGCGGCCATATATTTTGCCGTCCTTCAACTCTGCGCCAAAAGGATCAAAGGTCCATCCTGCGCCTTCTTCAACGACATCAGTATGGCTGTTGAAATGCACACACTCGCCCTCATGGGTCCCTTCGCGGCGTGCGATAATGTTCCAGCGGGGGTATTTCGCACTGTCGCCGGGCGTGCCATGCGCACGGATCATCTGTGTCTCGAATCCGTGTGATTTAAGCCTGCGGTCAAGGTACTCACAAATCGCAAGATAGTCCTGACCAGGCGGGTTGAGCGTCGGGATACGAATTAGGTCCTGCGTCAAAGCGATCAGATCATCGCGTTTGGCGGCAATCGCAAGGGAAAGCGGTGTCATGGCAGGATGCCCCTATGTTGAACGAAATAGCTATTGTATGCGTTGGTGAATATCTGCGTCCATCATTGCGTTTGCAGATAAGAGTGCAAGCTTTGATTGTTGAGGCGTGCGGTCAAAAGGAGAGCGATGAATATGTCAAAGACAGCATTAAAAAAGTCTTCGCTGCATTTCGCGACGGGTTCTTGCAAATCGGTGAGACAAACCTTGCATTGGTGTCGGCAGGCGTTGGATTTTTCGGCATGTTGTCCTTGTTTCCCGCGATTGCAGCCTTGATCGCATTGCTGAGTTTGCTTGCTGATCCTGTCGTTGTGTTGGCGCAGTTGGAAGAGATGCGGGGGCTTTTGCCCGATGATGTCTATGATATTTTCTATCTGCAGATTGAAAGTCTGGTGACAACCAGTTCGGACACATTGGGCTGGGCGGGTGCGATCTCGGTGGTGGCTGCGCTTTGGTCGGCGCGCGCGGGCGTTGCCGCAATGATGACCGGGCTCAACGCGGTTTACGGAGAACGTAACCGCGCGACGTTGTCACACTATTTTCGCGCTGTGATTCTGACGCTTGCATTGGTCGGCGTCGGGGTAGTTGCTCTCGTAACGCTTGTCATCGCACCTGTTGTACTGGCGTTCTTTCTGCTTGGTGGAGTTGCTGGGCTTCTGGCAGAGGGATTGCGATGGACCATTGCGCTTTCCGTACTGCTGGCAGGGGTCAGCGTGCTGTACCGCTTTGGCCCCAATAGAGAGGTGGACCACCAGCGTGCTGTCAGGGTTGGCGCAGTGGTTGCCGTCGCCAGCTGGGCGGTTCTTTCGGTAGGGTTTTCCTTTTATGTTGCGAATTTTGGCAACTATAATCAGGTTTACGGCTCAATCGGGGCCGTGATTGCGATGCTGGTTTGGCTGTGGATCAGCAGCTTCTTGATACTTCTGGGCGCTGTTGTGAACGCCCAGATTGAAAAGCATGTTTATGGAAGCCGACGTCTAGCCGACGCGTCGCCATTTGATGAAACGACCTCGCCGGATGAACTGCCACATTCGCCTTCAGCGCCTGACAGTTGAGACGGTGAAATTTTAGACGTGAAGTGTCTCTGTTGAGGAAAAGAACATGGCCTGGCTCACGGCAGAGATAACCTGATCTTCTGTGTAGGGCTTTGAGATGAGGAAGGCTGGTTCTGGCTTGTCACCCGTGAGTAACCGTTCAGGAAACGCGGTGATGAAAATCACGGGACGCTGCCCAAGCTCTGCCAACAGATCATTCACGGCATCAATGCCCGAAGAATTATCAGCAAGCTGGATGTCTGCAAGGATCAGGTTGGGTGCATCTGCGTTGCCGAGTTTCAGGGCTTCGTCGCGTGTGCGCGCAACGCCTGTCACGCGGTGCCCCATGTCAGCCACGATGCTTTCGAGATCCATCGCGATTATGGCCTCGTCCTCGATAATCATCACTGAGCCCATGACACTGTCAGCCATTTCGCGGCGTGCTACCGCGACGAGAGCTTCGGCCTCCGCGCTATCGACGCCGATGATCGTGCCGATGTCACGGTATGAGAAGCCCTCAATCGAATAGAGCAGAAGCGCTTCACGGCTGTTGTTGGTCAGTTTCGCAAGATGCTTTTGGGCCTGCGCCTGCGCGCCTTCCTCACCATTTTCGGTTGGGGCACCAGCACTCGCCCAAATTCCGTAGAGCACACGATACAAACCGGTCTTTACGTCGGTGCCCTCGAGGACAGAGCGGTCCGCAAGGATCGCTTCAAGTGCTGCGGCAGCAAATGTGTCACCGCTTTTTTGACTACCGGTCAATGCACGCGCATAACGGCGCAGATACGGGATGAACGTCCCCAATTGTTCGCTGACATTTTGGGAATTGGATGCATCGTCCATACTGTTCTGCCTTCTTTTGCTCTTTATGGGAACCAAACGTCCCCGACAGGCGTTAGGTTCCCACGGTCCAATGGGTTTTTGAAAATATTTTTGCAGTCGAGGGTAAATGACAGATCAAAGACAAAGCGACAGGCGGGACGAGGTGATCGACGAAAGCCTTCGCCGCGTTTATGAAGAAGCGGTTGAGGAAGGCATTCCCGATCGCTTCAAATCGTTGTTGGAGCAGCTCAAGCAGCAAGACAGCGACCAAGGCCGCGGTAAATGAGTGAGGTCGATCCACGCGACGAGTTGGTTGAACACCTGCCCGCCATGCGAGCGTTTGCAATTTCGCTCACCCGAAATGGTGCTGTAGCGGATGACATGGTTCAAGACACGCTCGTGAAAGCATGGACCAACATGGACAGCTTTAACGTGGGTTCAAACATGCGGGCGTGGCTGTTCACGATATTGCGCAACACATATTATTCATCCCGCCGTAAATCGCGGCGCGAGGTGTCAGATGTGGACGGGGTGTTCACCGAAAACCTCGCTGAAAAACCAGCCCATGACGGACATCTGCAAATGACTGATTTCCGCGCCGCCCTTGGGAAGCTCAAAGACGAGCAGCGCGAAGCACTTCTTTTGGTGGGTGCGCTTGGATTTTCTTATGAAGAAGCGTCCGAGACGACTGGCGTGCCTGTGGGTACCGTGAAAAGTCGTATTAACAGAGCACGCAAGCAGCTCGCTGAATTGATGGGTTTAAATGAGGATGAGGCGATGGAGATGACTGATGACGCTACGATGTCGGTGCTTTCAGCGTCCAAAGTGTCTAGCTTCTGACCCATGACATCCGGTTTTCTACGAAATAGCCTGTTTGGCGGTTTGGCCTTTAGGGTTCTGCTGTTTTTATCGCTCGCTTTGCTGCCCATCGGGATGATCGCTGTTGTGCAGACCAAGCAGATAGCAGAGCAAAGCCAGAGAACAGCCGAGCTGTCTTTGATTGCGGTGACAGAACAGGCAGCTGCGACCGAAAGAACCTTGCTACAGGAAGCTTTTGGTGCGGGTCGCGCGCTCACATCTGTTGTGAAACTGGTACATGATGATTCAGGTCAGTGTTCTGATTTTCTTCAGACTTATAAAGACGAAGTCAGCAAGTACCGGCTGGTCGGCTATATCAAAGTGAACGGTCTCATGGACTGTTCGTCCACACATATTTCCTATGATCTTTCGCAAACGGAATATTTGAAAAAGGCGATAGAGCGGTCAACGCGGATGGTAACAGCCGTAGACAGCAATGGCGTGTCGGGGACTTCTGTCGTTGTCGTGACCGTCCCCGTTCTGGACGGGGACACTGTGATCGGCTTTGTCTTCATCTCAATTGCAAAGAGTGAGTTGAGCAATGAAGGGCGGGAGAACCTTACCACGGCTCCACTATCACTCGTAACCTTCAATAATGCGGGCGAAATGCTGACACCTGATGCCGATGCGCAGAACATCGATATGGAACTCCCCAAAGGCTACGAACTTGCACAACTGACCCAAAACGAACGTCAGGTGTTTTCTGCGACGAACCAGAACGGCACAGAGCGCGTGTACGCTGTGATCCCTTTGGTACAGGGGGCTGCGTTCGCCATGAGCGTCTGGCCAACAGATACACCTTTGTTGAAGACAGATATTGCGGGGCGAGCCTCGGCGCTTTTACCCATCGTGATGTGGGTGGCAAGTCTGATCGTCGCCTTCTGGGCACTGAACAGGTTGGCAATTACGCATATTCGGAAATTGGGACGCCAGATGCGCCATTTTGCTCTCAACCGCACCTTGCCGCGCAAGCCGTTGGGCGAGCAGGTGCCATTCGAGATTGTTGCGATGGAAAAATCCTTCCTCGGCATGGCAAATTCTATTCTTCAGGATGAAGCGCGTCTGGAAGACAGCCTGCGTGAAAAGAACATTCTGCTGAAAGAAGTGCATCACAGGGTCAAAAACAACCTGCAACTCATTTCTTCCATTATGAACATGCAAATCCGTCAGGCCCCTACCGAAGCGAACCGCCGCGTCTTGCAGCGCCTGCAAGACCGCATCCTGAGCTTGGCGACAGTTCACAAGAGCCTGTATCAGGACAATGAGATGACCCGTGCGGACGGGAGTATCCTGCTGCGCGAGATTGTTTCGCGCAATCTGGCGGTGGGGATGGAATCCAATGCAGGCATCGAGGTGGTCGAAGACTATGACAGCATCCTGATCCGTCCCGATGACGCCGCGCCTCTATCTCTGCTCGTTTCCGAAGGCGTTACCAATGCCCTCAAATATGTCCCCAAAAACAGCGTCGATGGAGCCACCATTGGGGTCAGCCTGAAATATACAGACCCCGAGTCTGCGCGCCTGAAGATCACGAACACGTCTGGAGGGGTGCCACCTGAAGAAGGCACGGGGCTTGGATCGCGGCTCATTCAGGCCTTTGCGCGGCAATTGAATGGAAAGCTCGAGGTGAAAGAGGAAGAGGGGATGTACATCCTTACGCTCGATTTCCCCGTGCCGCTTAAAGACAAAGTAGTCATCGATTATTAATCAGCAGCGATGCGGAAAATCGTCATAGTCTGCGGAACTTTGCGCGCTGGTGCGAGTACTACCCTTACCTAATGCAAATACGGAGGCGATAATGACATTCGATATCTATCTTGGCGGCCTCTTGGTTCTGACGCTTGTGGCTATCCTTGTTGCCCTGATGACATCAACGCGGAATACAAAGCGCGAGCGAAACCCCGACGTATCAAAAGACGCGCAAAACTAATTCAAAAATCTATAGCCGCAGACGCGTGATCAAACTCTTGCGGCGGCAGTGTCTAATTGTTCGCAAAATACTGAAACTGATCCAAGCGCGTGTAGCAGCAAACCTTTGCGCGTTTTCTTTTTCGCAACCGCCCTTTAATGTGGTGTGCACCAAGGGTGTGTGGATCATGCAGCGGTTTGTGATTTTGCTATGGCTGATGCTAGCCTCCGTCGCCCACGCTCAGGAAAGCCCGAAGTTTGGAATATTCGGCACTGTTTCTAGCGTTGATCCTCTTGTTGTAGCGGGGCAGCGCATTGATAGGCCTGACGCGCTTGGGGTGATCAGCCCGCTCGGCCCAAAGCAATCCATCGGACTTGGCGATACCTTTGCAATCCGTGCCAAGCTGAGTGCAGGTAGGTTGGTAGCCGAGCGGATGCTGGCGATTTATCCCATCTCGGGACCTGTGCGCGCAGTCGAGGGGCAGCTTGCCGATATTATGGGGACGAAAATTCATATCCCGCCCAGTGAGCGCATGAAGAAAAACCTGTGGTACGCCGTCAGTGGGTTATGGAGTGGTGACACCATCATCACGACCAACCTGCGCCGCCTCGACGGCAGTGGTTTTGCGCATTTGACTGGTGTTTTGACGAATGGTGACAGCCCCCAAATCGGGGGCAGCACAGTGACGGGAATACCCCTGTCAGAGGATGGTTTCGGCACTGACATCTGGCTCTTGAGTGGAACACCAAAGGTAAAAAGCCTTGCTGCGCGCTTGTCCTCCAAGGGCTTGTTTGGTGGCGCTGTCGATCTGGCGCTCTGGGAAGGATATGCCTCGTTGCCCGTCGCCTCGCAAACCTATGTAATCTACGGCACTGGCATTTCAGGGTCAGCAAGTGATGCCCAGATGCCTCAGGCGGGTGAGCTTATCCGACGCTGTGTGAAAGATAATCGTACGGTCAAAGCACCGCCCGAAGGGTTACACACTGCATTCATCGTCTTGGGGTGCGCTAGGCATACTCGGGCGGACTAAACGTTTGAGCGCTGGCGCGAGACCAGCGGTCTTTGTAGCCGCGATGGTCTTCTGCATCGTCATCGAGCAAGAAACCTTCGGGCAAATAGGGAAACGCCTCGTTGCCTTGCACCATTGAGCGATCTGATTGCCGCTGCATCAAGTGATGGGGCAGAAATCCGCTTGGGTTGGACAGACCTGCAGCTCCCGTCATCTCGCCCAAAGCCTCAAGTGTGTCGCGGTGGAAGCGGGCGACGCGGGCTGACTTGTGCAAGGGATCAAGCGCGCGGGCGCGCAGCGGGTCTTGGGTGGCGACGCCGACAGGGCAATGATTGGTGTGACAAGCCTGCGCCTGAATGCAGCCGATGGCGAACATAAATCCGCGTGCTGAATTGCACCAATCCGCGCCCAATGCCAAGGCGCGTGCAATGTCGAATGCCGAGATTATTTTACCCGCAGCGCCCAGCTTGATCTGATCCCGAAGCCCTGCACCGCGCAGGGTGTTGTGCACAAATGAAAGCCCCTCAACCATAGGCATGCCCACATGATTGGCAAACTCCAGCGGTGCAGCACCCGTGCCGCCCTCGGCCCCATCAACAACGATAAAGTCGGGGACGATACCTGTCTCTAGCATCGCTTTTACCATGCACATGAATTCGCGTTGATACCCGATGCAGAGCTTGAAGCCCACAGGCTTGCCGCCCGAAAGATCACGCAATTGCCCCAAAAATTCGCACATCTCGATGGGGATTGAGAAGGCCGAGTGGGCAGCAGGTGAGATACAATCCTCGCCCATTGGAATGCCTCGCGCTTCTGCGATCTCTTCGGTGATCTTACCCGCAGGGCGCATCCCGCCATGTCCCGGCTTTGCGCCCTGAGACAGCTTGAGCTCAATCATTTTGACCTGTGGCAGGCAGGCTGTCTTCGCATATTTTTGGGGTCGAAACTTCCGTCTTTGGCCTGTGTACCGAAATAGCCCGATGCCACCTGATAGATCAGATCACCGCCGCTTTCCTTGTGGTAGCGACTGACCGAGCCTTCGCCCGTGTCATGGGCAAACCCGCCCTTTTTGGCACCCATGTTGAGCGCTTTAACAGCGTTGCCCGAGAGCGATCCAAAGCTCATCGCGGAAATGTTGTAGATAGACGCGCTATAGGGCTGTGTGCACGCAGCGTTGCCCACGGTAATGCGAAAATCCGTGTCCGCGATATGCTGGGGCTGTACGGAATGCGTGACCCAACTGTAGCCACCCTCGTATACACGTTTTTTGGTGCCGAACGGGCGGGCGTCTTCCTGACCTTTGGCGCGTTGATACACAAGGCTGCGCTGATCGCGGCTGAAGGGCTCCTCGTCCTGATCATCCTCAAGCAGGTATTGGCGGATTTCAGGGCGGATTTTCTCCATCAAGAACCGCACATGCCCCAGCACGGGATAGTTGCGCAGGACAGAATGCGATTCTTGTTGCACATCGCGCAGACCCAACAGCGACAGCGCACCGAACACAAGAAACGGAATGACAAACCAGCCCGACCACCCAATCAGCGCGATCAGGCTGAGCACGGTCAGGCAAATGACCCCTGCAAAAGTGCTGTAACGGGTGAGGGTCGTGAAATCTGGCATGTTGTGCTCTGGCTGGCTACGCTCTGGCTAACGTCAAAATATGTAGAGCGTATTAAGCCGCTGCTTGGCAAGGACAGCAAGATCGTCTGATGGGACCGAAAACGGCAATCTAGTGATGCTACATGCACTATACGTGGGCCCAACTGCTGCATAAAATGGGGACGCGCGCGAAGTAACAATATCGGGAGTATTATGATGGTGGGACCATTGGCATCGCTGAAGGTAGTGGAGTTTTCGGGGCTTGGCCCTGCGCCTTTGGCGGGGCAATTGCTGGCTGATCTGGGTGCGGATGTCGTAACCGTGGACCGTTCGGCGGCGCCTGCCGATCCGACAGAGATTAACAGGCGCGGTAAGCGCTCTGTTGTGCTGGACCTGAAATCAGATGCAGGTCTTGAGGCAGCGCGCCGCCTGATTGCCGTCAGCGATGTGCTGATTGAGGGGTTCCGCCCCGGCGTGATGGAGCGGCTTGGCCTCGGGCCTGAAACCTGTTCCGAGACGCTTATTTATGCGCGGATGACAGGCTGGGGTCAGGAGGGGCCGCTGTCACAAACCGTAGGGCATGACATCAACTATCTCGCGCTTACTGGCGCGCTGCATGCCATGGGGGATGCGGACCGCGTGCCAGTACCCCCGCTAAATCTGGTGGCGGATTACGGGGGCGGGACGATGTTTCTGTTGCTGGGAATCCTGAGCGCAGTGATCGAGCGGGGCGTATCGGGTAAGGGCCAGGTGGTCGATGCCGCCATGGTCGACGGGGTGCCCGCAATGATGGGTCTTATTCATTCGATGCTTGCGCAGGGCACATGGAGCGAGACGCGAGGTGCCAACTGGCTCGATGGCGGCGCGCCCTTCTATCGCTGCTATGAGTGCGCTTGCGGCGGCTATTTGTCCATTGGCGCGCTTGAGCCGCAGTTTCACGCTTTGCTGCTGGAAAAGGCGGGTTTGCCGTCCGACCACCAGCAAAGCCAGAACGATGCGCAGCATTGGCCTGACCGAAGTGCGCTTTATGCGCAGGCGTTCAAGGAGAAATCCCGCGACGCATGGGCCGCAATATTCGAGGGAACAGATGCGTGCGTCGCCCCAGTCCTCACCTTTTCTGAAGCGCGGTTTCACCCTCATATGGCTGCGCGTCAAACCCTGATCGCGCCCAATGGTATCGTCCAAGCCAGCCCCGCACCGCGGTTTAGTCGCACTCTACCGCCTACTCCGAAATTGCCGACAGCTATAGGCGCGGATACTGATGCCGTTCTTGCTGAACTGGGGATTGGCCCGTCTTCAGATAAAGATATCGGACGCTAGGCAAGGATAGGTTTTGGGCACGGTTTCGTAGTGTTACTTGTTCCGAAATGGGCTATATCTAGCGTATGTCTGACGCCACCTATTTCACCCGTGGCCCCCTAGAAGGGCTAATCGTTTGTCCTGTCTGCGATGCGACCTACCAGTTGCAGCGCCCCAGAAATGGTGAGCGTGCCGTATGCGGACGCTGTCATTATGTACTGATCGCCCCGCGTGCCAAGGCGGGGATGCAGATGATTGCGGTGGCAATTGCTGTTGTCGTGCTCACCATCGCAGCCAGTGTGTTCCCTTTTCTTGAGATTTCCGCAGGCGGGCGCAGCAATGCTGTCTCGATCCTTGATGCGGCGCTGACGTTTACCGAAGGGCCGATGCTGGTGCTGGCGCTTTCGACGGCGGCGTTCATCATCTTTGTCCCTATGTTGCGGATGTTGCTCACGCTCTATGTGCTGGTGCCTGTGGTGCTGGACCGTCCGCCTGCGCGCCATGCCATTCGTGCATTCCGCGTGTCCGAGGCGATGCGTCCGTGGTCAATGGCAGAGATTTTTGCGCTAGGCTGTGCTGTTGCCTTGGTAAAGGTCGCGGATCTCGCTTCGGTGAGTTTCGGGCCTGCGTTCTGGATGTTTGGTTTTTTGGTGGTCCTTGTCCTCGTTCAGGACGGATTTTTGTGTAAGTGGTCGGTATGGAACTCGTTGGAACATCCCAAAAGACAGTAACCGCACGTGAGGCGGGTCTGGTGTCTTGCACGCGGTGTACGCGGGCGTGGCCCATCGAGGCGAAGATATGCGGCCGCTGTGGTGCGACGCTTGTGTCGCGTGACCGCAGCAGTTTGCAACGGGTTTGGGCGCTGTGGCTGGTTGGGATCATGTGCTATATCCCCTCAAATATCTATCCCATGCTGCACACCAAACAGTTATTTTCCGTCACGGAGAGCACAATCATCGGCGGCGCGGTCGAGCTTGCTCAGTATGGCTCTTACGTGGTGGCGGGGATCATTCTGTTTGCTTCCGTGGTCATTCCTCTGGGAAAGTTCTGGGCAATTGCCTTTCTCGCGGTGAGTGTGAAGCAGAAAGGCGGGTTTGCCTCCCGTCACCGGCTGCTCATGTATGAAGTCGTGGAATATATTGGCCGCTGGTCGATGATTGATATCTTTGTGGTTGCGATTTTATCTGCACTGGTGCAACTCCAAGGCCTGGTATCTATTTCGCCAGGGCCTGCTGCCTTTTTCTTTGCCCTGTCCGTGATATTCACAATGTTGTCTGCACAAGCGTTTGATCCGCGTATGATCTGGGACGCAAAAACAGACGATGACGAGGCTGCTGTCGATGACTGATAAACCGCCAAAGGTTCAGATTGAAACCACGCGAAAGCGGTGGCTGGCGGGAGCGTCCTTTATCTGGGTCATCCCTTTGCTTGCTCTTGTGGTGGCTGTGGGCGTTGCATGGCAGGCCTACAGTGCCCGTGGTCCCGTTATCATAGTGAGCTTTCTGGACGGTTCTGGTGTGGCGGCGGGCGAGACAAAGCTCAAATACCGCGACATCGAAGTGGGCGAGGTCGAGAAAGTAAGCTTTGGCACAGGTTTGGAAGCGGTAGAGGTTCACATCCGCCTCGAAAAAGAGATCGCCCCTTACGTGGATTCAGGCGCGGTGTTCTGGATCGTCGAGCCTGAGGTCACGGCCCAAGGTATTACAGGTCTCAGCACTGTGCTGAGCGGTGTCTACATCGAGGGATCATGGGACGGCGACATCGACGAGCCAGCAAGCACCTTTCGCGGACGTGACCTTGCGCCCTTGATCAAGCCGGGGGATGACGGTCTGCAGATCGCTTTCCGCACCACATCAAACAGTGCGTTGACGGATAACGCGCCTATCCTGTTTCGGGGTATCCAAGTGGGCCAGATTGGCCGCGCCCAGATCGCGCGCAGTGGCGCATTTGCGATCACCGAAGGCCTCATCTACGAGGAGCACCGTCATTTGATAAGCTCGTCCACGCGGTTCTGGGACACGTCGGGGTTCACCGTCTCGATCGGCGCCACAGGTGCGGAGGTCGATTTTTCTTCCATCGCTACGTTGATCGGCGGCGGTATCACCTTTGACACATTTGTTTCAGGTGGAGACCCGGCACGCGATGGCGAGGTGTTCGAAGTCTTTGAAGAGAAAGAGATCGCACGCAACAGCCTGTTCACCACATCTGCCGTTGATCCATTGCAGATCAGTGTGATCTTTGACGAGAATGTATCGGGCCTCACCGTGGGCGCACCCGTTGAGTTGAACGGTTTTCGTATCGGCGCTGTGGACAGCCTGTCGGGCATCGTAGACTTCAATCAATTCGGTGACAGTCGTGTGCGCCTAAATGCGATCCTGTCGATCCAGCCTGCGCGCCTCGGGTTGCCGGGGGATGTGACGGCCGCCGCTGCCTTGGCGCTGTTGCAAGACCGTGTTGCCAGTGGCTTACGTGCACGGCTCGCATCTGCCAGCTTGCTTTCTGGCGGTTTGAAAGTCGAACTGGTTGAGGTAGAGGATGCTCCCCCTGCGCGTCTGACTCAAGAAGGTCTTGATATTCCGATCATGCCCACAACCAAAGGCGAGACATCCGATATTGCCGCGACGGTTGAAGGTGTGTTCACCCGCATCAACAACCTGCCCATCGAAGAGCTGCTCGACAGTGCAATCAACGTCATGAACTCCGCCGAGATGCTGATGTCGAATGGTGATCTGCAAAAAGTCCCTGGTGATGTGAGTACCCTGCTGAGTGATCTGTCCGATATTGTCACCTCAGAAGATGTGAAGAATATCCCCGTCGCACTTAATGCGACCCTGACACGGGTTGAGGGGCTGGTAGCCGAGCTTGAGAAACAGCGCATTGCGGAAGTTCTGGGCACGACTCTCACGGCAGCATCTGAAGCGGCAGATGCGGTCACTTCGTCCGTGTCAGGTGTGCCCGAGCTTGTTGAAGACATCCAGACGGTGGCGTCAAAGGCTGCAACGCTGGAATTTGACGTGCTGATCAAAGAACTGACCGATCTGACCTCTTCTGCCGAGGCGCTGGTGAGCAGTCCCGAGACGGCGCAATTGCCTGTGGCCCTCGCAGGGGCGCTGGAACAGCTGAACGCGACCCTCAAAGAACTGCGCGAGGGTGGTGCCGTGCAAAACGTGAACCAGACGCTTGCTTCGGCACGCAATGCAGCCGACAGCATCGCAGTTTCAGCGCGTGATCTGCCGCAGGTGATCGAGCGTCTGAACGGTCTGTTTGCCCAAGCGGGCCGCACCATCGACGGTTTTGATCAAGGCGAAGAACTGAGCCGTTCGGCTCAAGCGGCGCTGCGTGATATACAACAGGCTGCGAGTGCGCTGGAAAAGCTGGCGCGCACCATCGAACGAAATCCGAATTCTCTGCTGCTGGGACGTTAACATGAAACCGATCAAACCATTTGCCGCTGCTGCTGCGCTGGCTTTTCTGGCCGCTTGCGGCGCGCCTGACCGCATTGCCGTGCAACCGCCTGTCATCTCCGAGACGGTGCGAATCGGTTTTGCCTCCGTTGAGGTGAAGGATGTGTCCCTGCCCAGCTATGCGTCGGCGGATGAAGTGGCCCAGCAAGCGCCTGATGGCTCTTTGATCACGTCCAAAGTGTTGTGGGCCGATGCGCCCGAGCGTGCAATCGGGCTAGAGCTGAGCCGCAATCTGGCCAAGCTCACAAAGCGTCGCATTGCCTCTGAGCCGTGGCCCTTTGAGGAAGATGCTGCAGCAACATTGGACGTACGCTTCACCGATCTGATTGCAGGAACCGACGGCGAGTTCCGCGCAACGGGTCAGTACTTTGTAGGCGTCTATGAAGCGCGGGAGCGCTCGGGCCTGTTTGATTTGAGTGTACAGTACGATGCCGACGGCGGCGCAGCAGCGATTGCGCGGGCACGCGGGCAGATCGTGCTGGACCTTGCGAAATACGTCGCACGCAAGGGGCTGCGTTAAGCGCTCCCTTGCACGCAGGGCGCGCTCGCCCTACATCGCTTGTCATGGCTCAGGTAAAATCATCTTCCAAATCCGACCCGAATTATAAGGTCATAGCTGAAAACCGCCGCGCACGGTTTGATTATGCGATCGAGGAGGATGTGGAATGTGGCATCATGCTTGAGGGCTCGGAAGTGAAGAGCCTGCGGATGGGCGGATCCAATATCGCGGAGAGCTATGCGGCGGTCGAGGATGGCGAGCTGTGGCTCGTGAACAGCTATATTGCACCTTATAAACAGGCCAAGACCTTTGGCCACGAGGAGCGGCGGCGGCGCAAGCTGTTGGTCAGCCGCAAGCAACTGGCGGATATGTGGAGCCAGACCCAGCGCAAGGGTATGACCCTTGTGCCGCTTGTGATGTATTTCAACCATCGTGGCATGGCCAAAATCAAGATTGGAATCGCACGCGGTAAAAAGCTGCATGATAAGCGTGAAGACGCGGCAAAGCGGGATTGGTCGCGTCAGAAGTCGCGTTTGCTCAAGGATCACGGGTAGGAGGGGGCCAGCCCCCATCGGCCTTTGGCCGCTTCCCCCGGGATATTTAAACCCAAAAGAAATGGCTTTGACTGCGTGTAGTATTGGCTGGGCTTGTGCCGATTTGTCAGTCGGAGTAGGCAATGGGTGATACCGTAAGGGGGCTGCTATGACTGATGATCCGAAAACACTTGTCTCGACCGACTGGCTTGCGGCGCATCTGAAAGACCCTGATTTACGGGTGCTTGATGCCTCATGGTATTTACCAGACGCGGGTCGGAATCCGAAGGCGGAGTATGAGGAGGCGCATATTCCAGGTGCGCGGTTCTTTGATATCGATGAAATTTCGGATGCGCGTTCTGATTTGCCTCATATGGCACCGCCTATAGAGAAATTCATGTCGCGGATGCGCGCGATGGGGGTAGGCGACGGGCATCAGGTTGTTGTCTACGACGGGGCTGGCATGCTGTCGGCGCCGCGTGTCTGGTGGTCGTTCAAGCTGATGGGGCAGGAGAATGTTGCCGTGCTTGATGGCGGGTTCCCCAAATGGGTGGCGGAAGGACACGCTGTCGAAGATATGCCGCCAATCCCGCGGGATCGGCATATGACTGTGCGCTTCCAGAACCAATTGGTGCGTGATGTGACGCAAGTCGCACATGCTTCGAAATTGGGTGCGCCACAGATCGTTGATGCGCGCGGGGCTGCGCGGTTCCGTGGCGATGCGCCAGAGCCGCGGGAGGGTCTGCGTGCGGGGCACATTCCGAACGCGCGCAATGTGCCCTACACAGCATTACTGAACCCTGATCAGACGATGCTCGACAATGATGCTGCGCGTGCGGTGTTCGAGGCTGCAGGAGTTGATCTGGGCAAACCTATCGTTACTTCCTGTGGCTCTGGCGTGACAGCTGCCATTCTTGCCCTCGCGCTGGAGCGGATGGGGCATAGCGATTGGGCACTTTATGATGGATCATGGGCGGAATGGGGCATGTTCCCGACCGTGCCCGTTGCGACAGGAGACGCATGATGTTTGAGAGCCTGCAGGCCCAACCCGCCGATAAAATTCTTGAACTGATCCAGATGTACCGCGACGATCCGCGCGAGGATAAAGTCGACCTTGGTGTTGGTGTGTACAAAGATGCCACAGGTCTGACGCCTGTGATGCGGGCAGTTAAAGCTGCCGAGCATCAGCTTTGGGAGACGCAAGACAGCAAGGTCTATACAGGTCTAGCGGGCGATCCGGCTTTTGGCGATGCAATGGTTGATCTGGTGCTGGGAGGTGCTGTTCCGCGTGCCAATGTTGCAGCGGCAGCCACACCTGGTGGGACGGGAGCCGTGCGGCAGGCGTTCGAGTTGATCCAGATGGCGCGTTCGGATGCGCGGGTGTTTGTTTCCAATCCGACATGGCCGAACCATCTATCCATGCTGGCCTATCTTGGTGTTGAAGTGGTGCCATACAGATATTTCGACGCTGAGACGCGGGGCGTTGATTTCGACGGCATGATTGCTGATCTCAAGACGGCCAAGGCTGGCGATGTGGTTTTGCTGCATGGCTGCTGCCATAACCCTACGGGTGCCAATTTGAATAGCGCCGAATGGGATGCGGTGATTGCAGTACTGCTCGAGACCGGGGCTGTGCCGATGATTGACATCGCCTATCAGGGCTTTGGTGAAGGATTGGAGCAAGATGCCGCCGCGACGCGCAAAGTGGCAGCCTCTGTTCCCGAGTGCATCATTGCGGCCAGTTGTTCCAAAAATTTTGGTATCTACCGCGAGCGCACAGGTGTGCTGATGGTGGTGAGTTCGGATAGCAAGGCACGAGGGCTCAATCAGGGTACGCTCGCCTACCTCAACCGCCAGAATTTCAGCTTTCCACCCGATCATGGTGCGCGGTTGGTGACGATGATCCTGACCGATGATGCCCTGCGCACGGATTGGCAGGCAGAGCTGGAAGATGTGCGTCAGTCGATGTTGGGCCTGCGCACACAGCTTGCATCTGAATTGCAGCGCCTGTCTGGGTCGGACCGCTTTGGATTTCTGGCGCAGCATCGTGGTATGTTCTCACGCCTTGGGACGACGCCCGAGATGGTGGCAAAGTTGCGGGAGGAGCACGGGATTTACATGGTCGGTGACAGTCGCATGAACATCGCGGGCCTGAATGCGCAGACTGTGCCAGTGCTTGCAAAAGCGATTGTTGACGCAGGCATCTAACCGCTCCCTCCGAACATGAAAAAGCCCCGCACCGTACTGGCGCGGGGCTTTCTCCTTTTTTGAAACGGCCCTCCGATCAGGGAGGGCCGTTCCGATTTTAGCCGCGTGTGAAGTCAGGGTAGGCTTCCATGCCCAGCTCTGCCTTGTCGAGACCTTCGATCTCGGCTTCCTCGGAGACGCGGATGCCCACGGTTGCTTTGAGGATGAACCAAAGGATGCCTGCCGCTACGAAGGTGAACACACCGTATGCAACGATGCCTGTCAGCTGTGTCATGAGGCTTGCATCACCGTTGTAGAAGACGACGGCGATTGTGCCCCAGATGCCTGCAAAGAGGTGCACAGGGATTGCGCCCACAACATCGTCGATCTTGAGCTTGTCCAGCAGTGGCACAGTGAAGACCACGATCACACCACCGATGGCACCAATCCAGAGCGACCCGAAGAGCGAGGGTGCCAGAGGTTCGGCTGTGATGGATACGAGACCCGCAAGACATCCGTTGAGTACCATGGTCAGGTCGACTTTCTTGTAGAGGACCTGCGTCAGGATCAGCGCGGCGACTGCGCCAGAGGCAGCGGCCATGTTGGTGTTGGCAAAGATGCGGCCCACGTCTGTGATGTCGCCCACGGTACCAGCAGCAAGCTGGGAGCCGCCGTTAAAGCCGAACCAACCGAGCCACAGGATGAACGTACCCAGAGTGGCGAGTGCGAGGTTGGAGCCTGGCATCGGGTTGACGCGGCCGTCTTTGTACTTGCCCAGACGCGGCCCGAGGATCAGCGCGCCTGCCAGAGCAGCCCAGCCGCCTACGGAGTGTACGATGGTGGAGCCCGCAAAGTCGCTAAAGCCCATCTCGGACAACCAACCGCCGCCCCACTGCCATGAGCCTGAGATCGGATAGAGGATACCTGTCAGGATCAGCACGAAGAAGAGGAAGGGCCACAGTTTGATGCGCTCGGCCAATGCGCCCGAAACGATGGAGGCAGTAGCAGCAACAAACATCAACTGGAAGAAGAAGTCGGATGCTACAGAGGCATAATCAAGCGAGGCATCCGCCGCAGCAAGGCCCACAGGCTCCAGCACGGTCGGGACGAAGTTAAAGGCAAGGTAGCCGTTAAAATCGCCTGGATACATAAGGTTGAAGCCAACCAGCCAGTACATGATCGCAGCCAGTGAGAAGAGCGCGATGTTCTTCGTCAGCTGCATCGTTACGTTCTTGGAGCGCACGAGGCCTGCCTCGAGCATGGCAAAGCCTGCCGCCATCCAAAACACAAGAAAACCGCCCACAAGGAACAGGAGGGTGGTCATGATATAGGGACCGATTTCATCAAAGCTCGGCGCGGCTGCGTCTTGCGCAAATGCCAGCGAAGGCAGCAGGGCTGCGGCAAGGCTGGCGGGAATGAGATATTTCTTATTCATCAGATTCATCCTTGGGTTTAGATGGCGTCATCGCCGGTTTCACCAGTACGCACGCGCACGGCTTGCTCGACGTCGAGCACAAAGATTTTACCGTCACCGATTTTGCCCGTCTGGGCGGTCTTGGTGATAACTTCGACCATCTGGTCGGCTACGCCGTCAGCAACGACCAGCTCCAGCTTCACCTTCGGTACAAAGTTCACGACGTATTCAGCGCCGCGGTAAATTTCGGTATGGCCCGACTGCGCGCCAAAGCCCTTGATTTCTGTGACCATCAGTCCGCGCACACCCGCTTCGGTCAGCGCTTCGCGGACCTCTTCGAGTTTGAACGGTTTGATCGTGGCAATGATGAGTTTCACCTGATTTTCCCCTTGTGTTGGCAGGTCACCCTGCATGGATATGCCCATAGACAACGGGATTAGGCGGTCGGTTTGAAAGCGTAATGCAGGAAAAGCAGGCTAATTTCCAAAAGGAATTGTTTAAAATTTAGGCGAATACACTAATCAGCCCAAAAATTAGGCATCAATATGAGCAATTGAGCGCGATCAAGTGCTAAACAAATCGTCCGCGTCCGCGTATGATGCAAAAAACAGTAGGCGAGCAGGCCCAAATAAATGAGTGATTCACCCAAGCGCAGACGCCCGTTGGTGGCTGACAACAGGTACCGTGGTAAACCCAAGCCCGCGGCGGCGAAGGCGTCCGTAAAGCGTTCGATCAAGCCAAAGGCGAAACCTAAAGCCAGACGGCAACGCAAAGCGGCCCGACCAAGGCGCGGCGGCATCCTTGGTTTTTTCAGCGCTGTAGTTCTCTGGTTCTTCCGCCTGATCTGGGTGATCACATCGCGCAGCGTTCTCGTTGGCTGTGCGGTGCTGGCCTTGATCGTCGGCTACTTCTATACAACGCTGCCACCTGTGGAAGAGTTGCTGGACGGACGGGCCAATGGCTCCGTCACCATGCTTGACTACACCGGGGATGTCTTTGCATGGCGCGGAGATCAGTTTGGCGGTGCCGTGCGCGCGGAGAGTGTCTCTCCCCATCTCAAGAATGCTGTGATCGCAACCGAGGATAAGCGGTTCTACCGTCACTTCGGTCTTAGCCCGCGGGGCATCGCTTCTGCTGTGCGCATCAACTTGAGCGAGGGGCGCGGCCCGCTGTCGGGGCATGGCGGCTCCACAATCACCCAGCAGACGGCAAAGCTGCTGTGTTTGGGTGAACCCTATGACCCCACCTCGGGTCAGACCGAAGCGCAATACGAGGCGGAATGTCGTCGCGGCTCGATCAAGCGCAAGGCAAAGGAAGCGGTCTATGCGATGGCGATGGAGGCAAAGTACTCCAAGAATGAAATCCTCTCTATCTACATGAACCGCGCCTATATGGGCGGCGGCGCTTATGGGGCAGAGGCCGCCTCGCAGCGGTTCTTTGGCAAACCGGCCGCACTTCTCAATCCTGCCGAGGCTGCAATGCTCGCAGGTCTGCTCACTGCGCCCAGCACGCTTTCGCCCACCTCCAACCTCGAGCGATCGCGCAACCGTGCGGCAACGGTGCTGCGCCTGATGTCAGAACAAGGGTATTTAAGCGAAGAGGATGCCGCTGTTGCGATGGCAACGCCCGCAACGCTGTCCGAGGCTGCGCAAGCACGCGCAGGCGGATATTTCGCCGATTGGGTCATGTCGACAGGTCCTGAGTTCTTTACCCGCAACACCACCGAGGACGTGATCATTCGCACCACGCTAGACCAGCGGATGCAGCGCGCTGCCGAAGACGGGTTGAACTGGGTTTTCGAGAACAAAGTCCGCCAAGGGTCCAAGGCGCAGGCTGCGATTGTCGTGATGAGTGCTGATGGTGCCGTTCGCGCCATGGTGGGGGGGCGCAAAACAAGGGTGTCGGGTGCGTTCAACCGCGCCACGCAAGCGTTGCGTCAGACGGGCTCAGCGTTCAAGCCATTCGTTTATGCGGCAGCGCTCGATCTGGGGTATTCGCCAAATGATCTGGTGGATGACAGTGCCTATTGTTTGAATATCCCGGGCTCGGGCGAATGGTGTCCGCGCAACTACACCAACCGCTTTTACGGCAATGTCACGATGACTGATGCCCTCAAACGCTCTTTGAACATCCCTGCGGTAAAGATTTCTGAATCCGTGGGGCGGGATACGGTCAGCGCTGTTGCGTCCCAGTTCGGTATCAAGAACGATCTTGCTGCGGGTCCTGCGCTGGCACTTGGCGCGTCGGAAAGCACACTTATCGAGATGACAGGCGCATTTGCAGGCATCCTGAACGGTGGCTCTTCAGTGACGCCCTACGGCCTCATTGATCTCAGTCTGCGCGGCGATGCGGAGCCGCTCATGGGGTCGGGCGGCGGCATTGGGGAGCGCGTCATACAGGAAAGCGCTGCAGGGCAGCTTATCTATATGATGGAAAAAGTCGTCTCCGAAGGCACAGGCGAGCGTGCGGCATTTGACGGACGCCAGATTGCAGGCAAGACAGGCACAACATCGGCAGCAAAAGACGCGTGGTTCATCGGCTTTACGGCGGATTATGTTGCAGGCGTCTGGATGGGCTATGACGACAACACGCCGCTCAAGGGGGTCACAGGTGGCGGAATGCCCGCCGAGATTTTCCGCGAAGCGATGCAGCGCGTGCATCAGGGTGTTCCTGTGCGTGCCTTGCCAATGGTCCTGCCTGCGCCTGCGCAAGTCGTGTTCCAAGGGGATGTAAATGAAGTAAGCCCATTGTCGCAAGCCCCTGTTCGGACGCAACCCGCGCAGCCTACCAATATCATTGCTAGAGTTTTGCAGGACATATTTGGGGGCAGTTCGGGAGGCAGCGCATCTCCCGCACCAGTGACCTCTGACCGCTAAGCGAAAGTGCACATGCCGCTGCTCAAAAAACTATGGCGTTTTGAAATGTGATGTTAACGGTGGTTGTAGATTGTAGCGCGGATGGCTTTGGGAAGCTGGGTCATTTGGCGGGGCCAGCGCAGAGTAAGAGATTTTGAGTGGGCTGATATGCGCAGTGACATAGTCAAACGCGGAACAGAGGAATTGCGCCAAACGCGCTAGCGCAGCCGTGCGCTTTTTTGGACGGTCCGCGTATTCTCGGCGTTTGCGAACCTTCTGATTCTCACGGGTCCGATGTACATGCTTCAGGTCTATGACCGCGTTCTGGTGTTGAGTAGCGTTGAGACCTTGGTGGCGCTCTCCCTGCTGGTGGCATTCCTCTATACGATTATGGGTGTGCTGGATTATACGCGCGGGCGCATCATGGGGCGTGTGGGGGCGCGGTTTCAAGACGATTTGGACCGCTGTGTTTTTGATGCCGTCGTGCGCAAATCTGCTGTGGCGCCCGATACTAAAACCAACGGCAGCCTTGCTGATCTTGAGGCGGTGCAACGCACGATTACCTCGCCCGTTCTGATTGCTGCGTTTGATCTGCCGTGGACGCCTTTGTTCTTTGCGGGGGTTTTCGTCTTTCACGCTTATCTTGGCTATCTGGCTTTGGTGGGCGCTGCGGTGCTCATCACTTTTGCTGTGGCCAACCAATACCTGTCGCGTGCGGCCCAGCTTAAAGGTGCCGAAGCGGGGCAGCAGGCTTCCGAGATGAGCGCGCAAATCAGAACCGAAGCCGAAATGGTGCAGGCGATGGGGATGCGCAACGCTACGTTCATACGCTGGCAGAAATCCCGCGGTCAGGCGCTTGCGGAGCAGGTCCATGCTGCGGATGTCAGCGGGGCCTTCACCTCAATGACAAAAGCGCTGCGCCTGTTTTTGCAATCCGCCATGCTGGGCATGGGGGCGTATCTTGTCCTCCAGAATGAGCTGACGCCCGCTGCGATGATTGCGGGGTCGATCCTGCTGGGCCGTGCCTTGGCCCCTGTTGAGGTCGGCCTGAGCCAATGGCCCGTTGTCCAGCGTGGGATGCAGGGCTGGTCAAACCTGTCGGAGTTGTTGGGCACAGTGCCGCCTGAGGCACCGCGGACAGAACTGCCCACACCGCGCGCCTCACTTGTGGCAAAAAACCTCACTGTGGTGCCACCGGGGCAAAAGCAGGCATCGCTCAAATCCATCTCTTTCGATGTCAAACTCGGTCAGGCGGTTGGTGTCATTGGTCCGTCGGGGGCTGGCAAATCAACGCTGGCACGCACGCTCACGGGTGTCTGGCGGCCTGCTGGCGGCTCCGTTCGTCTGGATGCTGCAGCGCTTGAGCATTACGGCTCCGAGGTGCTGGGCCGTCGTATTGGGTATTTGCCCCAGCGTGTGACCCTATTTGACGGCACCATCGCCCAGAACATCGCGCGCCTTGCGGACACGCCTGATGATACAAAGGTGGTCGCCGCAGCGAAAAAGGCGGCCGCACATGAGATGATCCTCGATTTGCCGGATGGCTGTGACACCGTCGTCCACGCAGGTCAGGTGCGCCTATCGGGTGGGCAGATGCAGCGGATCGGCCTTGCGCGCGCGCTCTATGACGATCCCGTACTTCTGGTGTTGGACGAGCCTAATTCAAACCTTGATAACGTCGGATCAGAAGCGCTCAACCACTCGATCCGTGCGATGAAAAAAGCGGGTAGGTCGGTACTGATCATGGCGCACCGCCCCGCTGCTATTCAGGAGTGTGATATGCTGCTGGTTTTGGACAGTGGCATGCGGATGGCGTTCGGCCCAAAGGACGAGGTCCTCAAGGGGATGGTGAAGAACCACCGTGATATTCAAAAATCCCCAAAAGACGCGGGAGGTGTCACATGAGCAGCACGCAAAACTGGTCTGCGATGCGGCCGGTTGTCATCGGCTTGATCGGTATCGCGGTGCTGTTTGGCGGCTTTGGCACATGGGCCGCAACCTCCAATATCGCAGGGGCTATTATTGCGTCGGGCCGCATCGAGGTGGACCGTAATCGGCAGGTCGTACAGCACGACACAGGCGGCACAATCGCACAAATCCATCTGGATGAGGGGGATCTGGTCAATGCGGGCGATCTGCTGCTGGAGCTTGATCCCGCGCAGTTCCGCTCTGAGCTTACACTGATCGAGGGGCAGCTCTTTGAGCTGCTGGCACGGCGCGGCAGGCTTGAGGCGCAACGCGACGGCACGCCGGAAATCACCTTCCCTACCGAGCTGGTGGAGGCCGGAGCAAGCAACCCTGACGCACAGGAATTGATGGTGGGCCAAAGCAATCTGTTTGAGGCGCGCCGCAACAGTGTCGCCCGTGAGGTTGAGCAGCTGCCCAAACAGCGCAACCAGATCGAAGACCAGATTAACGGTATCCTTGCGCAAGAAGCGTCGCTGGCAGCGCAGCTTGACCTGATAGAGCCGCAGTTGGTGAGCCAGAAGAAACTGCTGAGCGACGGGCTGGCACAGGCGGCATCTGTCCTGCGGCTGGAGCAGGAGAAGGCGCGGCTGACAGGCGAGATCGGGCGCCTTGTGGCGACACGGGCGCAGGCGGCGGGCCGCATGACGGAAATCGAGATTATCGAACTGAAGGTGGGCACCTCGGGCCGTGAGGAAGCCATCGCGGAGCTGCGCGAGACCCGTTACCGCGAGCTGTCGCTGATCGAGCAGCGCCGCGCCCTGCTGGCCCAGATTGACCGCCTCGATATCCGCGCGCCTGTGTCTGGCATCGTCTATTCAATGCAGGTGACAACGCCACGCTCGGTCATTCGCCCTGCTGATCTGCTGTTGTTCCTGATCCCGCAGGACCGCCCCTTGGTCATCGCGGCGCAGGTCTTGCCGACCAATGTGGATGAGATCACCGTAGGTCAGGAAGTGAACTTGCGGCTGTCCTCCTTGGATCAACGAACCACGCCCGAACTCAAAGGACAGGTTGTTTTGATTTCTGCTGATGCTCTGGATGATCCCGCAACGGGCCAAAGCTATTTTGGTGTTGAGATCACCCTCTCCGCTGGTGAGGCTGAACGCCTGCCAGAGGGCACCCAGCTTTTGCCGGGAATGCCTGTGGATGCGTTCATCAAGACGGGGGATCGCACGCCCCTGACCTATCTGGTCAAACCGCTCACCGATTATTTTGTGAAGTCGTGGCGCGAAAGCTGAAACAGGCTCTTTCGCAGGGGTGCGAACGGCGGTAGCGTCGGCGAAACTCTTCAACCAAAGGACGCACCCATGAGCAATTCACAACGCCTTGCCGACAAGGGCATCACTCTCCCAGAATCAGCGGCCCCTGCAGCCAACTATGTGCCTTTCGTCCAAACGGGCAATGCGCTCTACGTCTCGGGCCAGATTTCGCAAGACGCCTCGGGTTTCATCACGGGCATCCTTGGCGACACTATGAGCGTGGAAGAAGGGGCGGCTGCGGCGCAAACCTGCGCGCTCCAGCTTTTGGGTCAGGTCAAGGCAGCCTGTGGCGGCGACATCAACCGTCTCAAGCGTGTTTTGAAGCTGACGGGATTTGTGAACTCTACCAAAGACTTCACGCAGCAGCCTGCGGTGATCAACGGATGCTCCGACTTTATGGTCGATGTGCTGGGCGATGTGGGCCGCCATGCGCGCTCTGCCGTGTCGGCGGGGGCGTTGCCCTTTGGTGTCGCGGTCGAGATTGAAGGCATCTTCGAGATCGAATGATACCACCTGTTCTGCCGCGCAGTTTTGCGCAGACACCTTTCGCGCATCGCGCTTTGCATGACGTGACCCAAGGCCGCCCCGAGAATTCGCGGGCGGCCATTCACGCGGCAATCGCGGCTGGCTACGGAATCGAGATTGACGTCCAGCTGAGCCGCGATGGCGCCGCGATGGTGTTCCATGACTATACTCTTGAGCGGCTGACAGGCGGCACGGGTGCTGTGAACCTGCTTGATGCTCAGGCGCTCAAGGCCGTCACCCTGTCAGGTAGCGTAGAGGGCATTCCCGATCTCGCCGAGGTTCTGGAGATCGTCGCGGGACGCGTTCCGCTCCTGATCGAGTTGAAGGACCAAGACGGCCTTATGGGCCCTAATATCGGCCCGCTTGAGCGCGCTACGGCACAAGCGCTTACGGGGTATCGTGGAGAAGTGGCGGTCATGTCATTCAACCCGCACTCTGTGGCTGCGATGAAAGAGCTCTGCAGCCACATCCCGCGCGGCCTCACGACCTCGGCTTTTAATCCTGAGGCTTGGGGCTTGCCTGAGGCGGTGTGCGCGCATCTGCGCGATATCCCCGATTACATACGCGTTGGGGCATCGTTCATCAGCCATGAGGTCGCGGATCTGGACCGTCCCCGTATATCTGACCTCAAGGCGACAGGCGCCGTGATCGGGTGTTGGACGGTAAAGAGCGCTACCCAAGAAGCGCAGGCCAGAAGGATCGCGGATACGATCACTTTCGAGGGGTATGACGCGGCGTTGAAGGCTTGAACATCGCCGTCTGCGCGCCACCTTTAACCGCAGGTGTAGCAACAGGAAAACCCAGATGAGCGCGCAAGAGGTCGAGATCACGATTATCCAGTCCCTCTCCGAGATCGAGGCCGCCGATTGGGATGCCTGCGCCTGCCCCAAAGCGTCAAATGCCGTGCGCCCGAATGACCCATTCACCACGCACCGTTTTCTCAAAGCGCTGGAAGACAGCGGCAGTGTGGGTGCTGGCACGGGTTGGCAACCCCAGTATCTGACGGCGCGCATTGGGGGCGAGATCATCGGCGTCGCCCCGCTTTATGCGAAATCCCATTCACAGGGGGAGTATATCTTCGACCATTCCTTCGCCCACGCCTATGAACGCGCAGGCGGGCGGTACTACCCCAAGCTCCAGATCGCGGTGCCACACACCCCAGCGACGGGGCGGCGCTTTTTGACGCGTGAGGGGTTTGAAGAAGTGGGCTTTAACGCGCTGGTGCAGGGTGCGGTGCAACTCACTGAGAACAACAATCTCAGCTCCCTCAACATCACCTTTTGCACGGGCGAGGAGGCGGAGCGCGCAGCAGAATTGGGTCTGATGAGCCGCAAAAGCCAGCAGTTCCATTGGCGCAATGACGGCTATGCGGATTTCGAGGGATTCCTCGCCAGCCTCAGTTCGCGCAAGCGCAAGAACATGCGCAAGGAACGCGCCACGGCGCAGGATTTTGGCGGCACCATCCATACATTTACGGGCGATGATATCTTGCCCGAGCATTGGGAAGCCTTTTGGATTTTCTATCAGGACACGGGTGCGCGCAAATGGGGCACGCCTTATCTCACCCGCGCCTTCTTTGACATCGTGCATGAGGTGCTGCGCAACGACATCGCCTTGGTGCTGGCAGAGCGGAACGGGCGCTGGGTCGCGGGTGCACTGAATTTCATCGGGGCGGACGCGCTTTATGGAAGGTATTGGGGCTGCACCGAGCATCACTCGTGCCTGCACTTTGAGTTGTGCTATTATCAAGCCATCGATCTCGCGATCAGCATGGGCCTCGGCACAGTGGAGGCAGGTGCACAGGGAGAGCATAAGCTGGCACGCGGCTATCTGCCCCACGCCACGTGGTCGCTACACTGGATGCGCGATGCGGGGTTTGCGCGTGCTGTCGGTGACTATCTCGAGGCGGAGCGTGCTGCGGTAGATGAAGAAATCGAAGTGCTCACGGAATATGGGCCTTTCAAGAAGACAAAAATCGAGGAACAGGAATGACAGAGAAACTGAGCGCCGAGACACGCGGACCACTGCTCGACCCACTGTTGCAAAATGGTTGGGAGATGGTTGAGGGACGTGATGCGATTGTGAAAACGTTTAAATTTGATGATTTCGCGCATGCCTTCGGTTGGATGACATCCGCTGCGATCTGGGCCGAGAAATGGAACCATCATCCAGAATGGTCGAATGTTTACAACAAGGTGACTGTGACACTCACGACCCATGATGTCGACGGGCTGAGCACGCTTGACGCAAAATTAGCCCGCAAGATGGACGGGCTGTAGCCCGCTTTCACGGCCGCTTTTGGAAGGGGCCACCTCAACAGTGGCCCCTTTTTTGTTACATGCTGGCGAGCAGACCCTCACCGCCGGATACGTCACACACGCCCGGGTTCTCTTCTTCTTGCAGCAAGGTCACCTTGCCATCGTCGACCAGCATTGCATAGCGCTTGGAGCGGGCAACCAGACCTGCTGGCGGTGCGTCAAAGTCCATGCCGATGGCCTTGGTAAATTCGGATGAGGCATCGCCAAGCATCGTGATGCCAGCAGCCGTGGCACCAGTCGCTTCGCCCCATGCCTGCATCACGAAGGGATCATTACAGGATACACAAATGATCTCGTCCACACCTTTGGCGTCAAACTGGTCCTTGGTGCGGACAAAGCTGGGGACATGGGCGGAGTGGCAGGTCGGCGTGAAAGCACCCGGCACGGCGAAAACGACGACCTTGCGGCCTTTAGTGAGGTCGCTCATCTGGACAGGGGCGGGGCCTTCCGCACCCATGCGCACCAGTGTTGCATCGGGGAGTGTGTCGCCTTGGGAAATTGGCATGGGGTCACCTTTCATGTGATTGTAATTGTCCTACTGCCAGATATAGGGTCTGCATACAGGCGGGGCCAGTGCAGTAGGGAGAATTACCATGCGCCACATCGTTGTGATCGGAGCAGGGCAGGCGGGATCATCGTGTGTGGTCAAGCTGCGCAATGGTGGGTTTGATGGCAAGATCACACTGATCGGAGCGGAGCCGCAGCCACCTTACCAGCGCCCGCCGCTGTCCAAGGCTTACCTCATGGGTGACATGGCGCTGGAGCGTCTCTACCTGCGCCCCGAGGCGTTCTATGCGGAGCACCAGATTGACCTGCGCCTCGGTGTGCAGGTGCAAGGTATCGATAGCGCTGCGAAAACGATTGATCTGGGGGGCGAGGTGCTGGCCTATGATGATCTGGTGCTGACCACGGGATCGGTGCCGCACCGTTTGCCTGCCGCCATCGGAGGCGCGCTGGAGGGTGTGCATGTGGTCCGCGGTCTGGCTGATGTGGATGCCATGGCACCGGGGTTTGTGGAAGGCGCGCGCGTGCTGATCGTGGGCGGTGGATACATCGGGCTGGAGGCTGCATCCGTTGCGGCCAAGCTGGGCCTGAGCGTGACGCTGGTCGAGATGGCACCCCGAATTTTGCAGCGGGTCGCATCGCCTGAAACCTCTGATTTCTTTCGAAAATTGCATGTCGACCACGGCGTTGACCTGCGTGAAGGGGTGGGCCTCGAGCGCCTCACAGGTGAGGATGCAGTGATGGGTGCCATGCTGACTGACGGGACCAAACTGGACGTAGATTTTGTGATCGTCGGTGTGGGCATTGCGCCTGCTACTTCGCTTGCCGAGGCTGCGGCTGTTGGCCTTGATAACGGGATCGCGGTGGACGCGCAGGGGCGCACGGATGTGCCGCATATCTGGGCGGCGGGGGATTGTACTTCGTTTCCGTATCGCGGTGGGCGCATCCGATTGGAGTCTGTGCCTAACGCCATTGAACAGGCTGAAATCGTTGCGGAAAACCTGATGGGCGCGGGCAAGGATTATGGGGCCAAGCCGTGGTTCTGGTCGGACCAGTACGATGTAAAGCTTCAGATTGCGGGGCTGAATACGGGCTATGATCGTGTCGTGACGCGGGGTGCTGCACCGGGGCCTGTGTCGTTCTGGTACTACAAGAGTGAGACGCTGTTGGCGGTGGATGCCGCCAATGACCCGCGGGGCTATATGATTGGTAAGCGATTGATTGAAGGGGGTAAATCGCCTTCGCCTGAGGCGATTGAGGACCCTGAGACGGACATGAAAGCGTTGCTCAGCGCATGAGGATTATTGCGGGTGATTACCGTGGCACTGTGCTGGCAGATGTGGGCAAGGGGGACGCGGCAGCGCATCTGCGGCCCACGTCAGACCGCGTGCGCGAGAGCCTGTTTTCCATGCTCACCCATCTGGATGTGATCCACGGTGCGCGGGTGCTGGATCTGTTTGCAGGCACAGGTGCGCTGGGGCTTGAGGCGTTGTCACGCGGTGCGCAAGAGGTTGTTTTCATTGAGAATGGCAAGGTCGCGCACAAGCTGGTCCGCGAGAATATCGAGAAGCTGAGGGCGCGTGATATAGCGCGGCTGATGCCGCAAGATGCGACTGCGCTGGGCGCTTGGCCGATGGCGCCATTCGATCTGGTGTTCCTTGATCCGCCTTACGGCAAGGGGATGGGGCAGCCGGCGCTGGTGGCGGCGGCAGCGGGCGGCTGGCTGGCACCCGAGGCGGTGATCGTCTGGGAAGAGAGCGCGCCGATGGACGCGCCCGAGGGGTTCAGGCGGACCGACAAGCGCAAATTTGGCGATACGCATGTCACGGTTTTACAGCGGGTGTGACAGGGGGGTGCCATGCGTACACCAGCTGTACACCCCCAGTGCACCGCCCACCACCACCTGAGGCGCGCCTACATCAGTAGGTCGGGTGGAATTTTCCTGCGGGCGAGAGGGTGAAAATCTCATAGCCTGTCTCGGTCACGCCGATGGAGTGTTCGAACTGCGCGGACAGGGATTTGTCGCGGGTCACGGCGGTCCAGTCATCGGCGAGGGTCTTTGTCTCTGCGCGGCCAAGGTTGACCATCGGCTCGATCGTGAAAAACATGCCCGGTTCCAGCACAGATTTCGTGCCCGCTTTGCCATAGTGCAGGACGTTGGGCGGGGCGTGGAACACACGGCCCAGACCGTGGCCGCAGAAATCGGTCACAACTGACATGCGGTGGCCTTCGACAAATGTCTGGATCGCGTGGCCGATGTCACCAAAGGTGTTACCGGGTTTGACGACTTCGATGCCACGCATCAGCGCTTCGTGGGTGACCTCAATGAGGCGCTCTGGCTTGCGGGCGAGTTTGCCTGCGACGAACATGCGGGATGTGTCGCCGAACCAGCCGTCCACGATTACGGTCACGTCGATGTTGACGATGTCGCCGTCTTTCAGCTTTTTCTCGCTCGGGATGCCGTGGCAGACCACATGGTTGATCGAAATGCAGCTGGCGTGTTGGTAGCCTTTGTAGCCGATGGTGGCGGATTTCGCGCCTGCGGCCTCGACCTTCTCCTGAATGATGCGGTCAATCTCGGCGGTGGTCTGGCCCACGGTCACGTGCTCTGCAATCTCGTCGAGGATGGTCGCGGCGAGGCGGCCTGCGGCGTGCATGCCTGCGAAATCCGCCTCATCATGGATGTGAATGCCGTCTTTGGTGGTGCGGCCCTTGTGGGTATCTGTCACGGCTCTCTCCATCCTCGTGTTGTGGGGTGTTTAGCGTGCGGGGCGGCCAAGGGCCAGAGGGGCGGCAATGCTAATCCCCTGCGGCGTGATGTGGGTGCCGATGCACAGGGTTTCAACGCCTGCTTTTGTAGCAGTCGCGTGGGCGGCGGCGTATTTGGGGTCAATGTCGGCGGCGATGTCGACATGGGTGCAGTCGGTGCGCTGAACCAGATAGATCAGCACGGCGCGGTGGCCCTCGGCGGCGACACCTGCCAGATCGTTCATGTGCTTGGTGCCGCGTGCGGTGACGCTATCGGGGAATTCGGCCAGCGCGGGTGCGCGGCAGAGGGTGACTGATTTCACCTCGACATAGGCGTTGGGCAGGCCGTCGCCTGTCAGCAGGAAGTCGATGCGCGAATTCTCGGCATAGCGGACTTCGGGGCGGACCTGAGTATACGCGGAGAGCGCCACGATCTCACGCGCCTCGAGGGCGGCGCGCAGGACGTGGTTGGGTAGGGACGTGTCGACGCCCGTGAGGTGGCCGTTCTCGTGATCGACAAGGCGCAGGCCGTATTTGAGTTTCTTTTTAGGGTCGTCGTTAGGCTCTAACCAGACCTTTGTGCCCGCCTCTGCCAGCCCCATCATTGAGCCGGGGTTGGCGCAATGGGCGGTGATCTCGGTCCCGTCCTCCAGCGTGCAATCGGCCAGAAACCGTTTGTATCGGCGGATGAGGCGGGCGGTTACAAGATCGGATTGAAAGCGCATGGGATGTGGCTATACCTTTGCGGACACAGGCTCAAGGAGAGGCGATATGGCAAACCCAACGGCGGCAATGTTGGTGATCGGGGATGAGATCCTCTCGGGGCGCACGCGCGATGCGAATATGCATTATCTGGCAGGGGAGCTTACGGCGGTGGGGATCACCTTGGCCGAGGTGCGGATTGTGTCGGATGATGCGCAAGCGATTGTGGGCGCGGTCAAGGCGCTGTCGGGGGCCTATGACACCGTGTTTACGTCTGGCGGCATCGGGCCGACGCATGATGATATTACGGCAGATTGTATGGCTGAGGCTTTTGGCCAGAGCATTGATGTGCGTGCCGATGCACGTGCGCTTTTGCAGGCGCATTATGATAAGGCGGGAACGGAGTTGAATGAAGCGCGGTTGCGCATGGCGCGAATACCGAGCGATGCAGCGCTGATCGAGAACCCTGTCTCGACAGCACCCGGTTTCACGATCGAGAATGTGCATGTGATGGCGGGGGTGCCGTCCGTGTTCAAGGCGATGGTAGCGAGTGTGCTGCCCACGCTGACGGGTGGTGCGCCGCTCTTGAGCCAGACCCTGACCGTCTACCGCGGCGAGGGGGATATTGCGGGGCCGTTTGGGGAGCTGGCCGAGGCCTATCCTGATCTGTCGATGGGCAGTTATCCGTTCCAGCGGGATGGGAAATATGGTGCCAATCTGGTGGTGCGGGGGCAGGATGCTGCGAGGCTGGAGGAGGCGATGGGCAAGCTGTCAGAGATATTCGCATGATGCCTGATGCGGCCACTCTTTATGATGTGTGCGAGGGGACGTGGCCGCCTGCGCGGGTATGGGTTGAGGGACCGTGGACCCTGCGCGATGGCGCTGGTGGGGGCAAGCGGGTGTCTGCGGCTACAGCCCGGAGTGATGTGAGCGACGGTGATATTCCGAGCGCTGAAGAGGCGATGCGCGGGATGGGGCAGCAGCCGCTGTTTATGATCCGCGAAGGTGATGACCCGCTGGATGCCCTTCTCGCCGCGCGGGGGTATGATCTGATCGACGAGGTGCAGCTTTATGTGGCCCCCGTTGAGACGCTGATGGACAAGCCCATCCCGCGCGTGACCTGTTTTGCCATTTGGGAGCCTTTGGCGATCATGGCAGAGATTTGGGAGAGCGACGGCATCGGGCCTGCGCGCCTTGATGTTATGGAGCGTGCTTCGGTCAAAACCGGTATACTCTCGCGCTGGAAGGAGAAACCTGCTGGGGCCGCTTTTGCCGCTATCCATGACGGGGTAGCGATGGTGCACGGCGTTGTGACGCTGGAGCACCAGCGGCGTCAGGGTGTCGCGCAGTGGATGATGCGCGCCGCCGCCTTTTGGGCGCACAAGAACGGCGCCAGCCATATCTCGGTGCTGTGTGTCACCGCCAATGCGCCTGCTAATGCGCTGTATAAGGCTATGGGCTTTACCCCCGTTGGCACATATCATTACCGGATCTTAGCTGAATAACAGGGAACCTGACATGACCGATACCGCCCCCACCGCCCTTGACCTGCCGATGGTTCATCCGCTGCCCGAGGCGACGCAGAAGTATTTTGATATCTGCACCGACAAACTGGGGATGATCCCTAATGTGCTTCAGGCCTATGCGTTTGATATCGACAAGCTCAACAGCTTTACCGCGCTGTATAACGATCTGATGCTGGGACAGAGCAATCTCAGCAAGCTGGAGCGCGAGATGATCGCGGTGGTGGTTTCGGCGGTGAACAAGTGTTTCTATTGCCTCACTGCGCATGGGGCAGCAGTGCGCGAGTTGTCGGGCGATCCGATTTTGGGCGAGCAGATGGTGATGAACTACCGCGTGGCCGATCTGGAGCAGAAGCAGCGGATGATGCTGGACTTTGCCGTCAAGCTGACGGAAGCGCCCGAGATCATTGAGGAGGACGACCGCGAGGCGCTGCGGGCTGTTGGCTTTTCCGACCGTGACATCTGGGACATCGCAAGCGTGGCTGCGTTTTTCAACATGACCAACCGCGTGGCGAGTGCATCCGATATGCGGCCCAACAAAGAATACCACGCGCAATCCAGATGAAGCATCTGCTGTGCGCAGTGTTGGTGATATGGGCGGGGGCTGGGCAGGCGCTGGAGCTGCCTTTGCCCGCCAGCGCGCAGCAGACGGTGACGCGGGACACGTCTTAGGACCGCTATTTCGCGCCTGTTGGTGTGTTTTCAGAGGGTACGCTGCCCACGCGGATGATCGAGGGTGCGGTGGCGCGCGCGGCGTGGCGGATTGAAGCCGTGGGGCTGACGCCGTTCCAGATTATTGCACCCATGCGCGATCAACTGGAGGCTGCGGGCTTTACGCTGGCGCTTGATTGTGCGGCGGCGGAATGCGGTGGGTATGATTTCCGTTTTGCCGCCGAAGTGCTTCCCGCGCCCAACATGTATGTGAATATCCGCAATTATCATGCGATCACGGGCGTGCGCGGGGACGGCAGCGAAGTGGTGAATATCATTGCCAGCGCGTCGAGCGGGGCGTCGTTCGTGCAGATCATTCAGGCAGGTGCGGCTGCCGAGCCTGTGGTTTCAGTGGCACCTGACCCGCTTTCCCTACCTGTCGGGCCGCAAGCTGAGCGGTTGATCCGAGAGGGACATATCGTGTTGGGCGGTCTCGACTTTGAAATTAGGACATCGACGTTGGGCGCGGGGCCGTTCGAGGCGTTGAGTCAATTGGCGCAAATTCTGCAGGCTCAGCCTGATCTGCGGATTGCTCTTGTTGGACATACGGACAATGTTGGCAGCCTGGAGGGCAACATCGCCCTGTCGCAGGGCCGTGCAGAGGCGGTAGGCCAGTATCTGGTGGCGCAATACAGGATAGAGCCTGCGCGGCTTGAGGTGCGCGGCATTGGGTATTTGTCGCCGCTGGCAAGCAACATGAGCCAAGAGGGGCGCGAGGCGAACCGCCGTGTCGAGGCGGTTGTGCTGGCTGAGTGAAGCTTCGGTGATCCTGCCCGCTGTGCAGGACAAAGGTGACCTGGGTCTATCCCGCTTTGGTGTCACAGCTTGGAACGTGTCTTACGGACTTTTCAAAGACTCACGCATCTTGATGTAGACATCCAGCTGGTGTGACACGGCGCCCTTGCGGTCTTCGATCAGGTTGATCAGGCTTTCAGCAGCAATTCTGCCCATTTGACGATGTGGAACATGGACTGTGGTGAGCGCGGGATAGACGTGCTTTGCCAGTTCAATATCGTCAAATCCAGTGACTGAAATATCATCTGGAACTCTGAAATCCAAATCGCGTGCTCTTGAGACGACCCCTGCTGCGAGAACATCGTTGCCGCACATAACCACGGTTGGTTTCACGTTGTCCTGAACCAGCCTTTCAAAGGCCGCAGCGCCGTTTTCTATCTCATAGGGTGTCTGAATGATCGGTAGGTCATCTGAATCAAACCCATGTGCCAGCCAGCTGTCCTGAATGCCAGCCAACCGCTCGGCGGCACGGTCATTGCCCTCCGTGATGCCTGAAATGACAGCAATCCGTCTGTGCCCCATTTCAATGACACGGTCCGCCAATTGCCGCATCGCTGCGCGGTTGTCAAAGCCCACCGAGGCGTGTTCCGAATTCGGCCTGGAGGCCCATGCCAAGATGGCGGGAATACCACGTCGAGCTAGATAATCATAAACAGACTGGTCCCGTTCATAGCCGATCAACAACAAGCCGTCCGCGCCACGTGCGACCAGTTCACGAATTTGCTGGGCTTCCAGTTTGGGCTGATAAGCGCTGCTTGAGACCAGCAGATTGTAACTCTGTTCAAGAAGTGTTTCCTGAAAGGCTTGCAATCCGCGCGCGAAGATTGCGTTTTCCATTGTGGGGATGATCGCGCCAATTGTGCGGGACTGTTTGGCCGCCATCGCACGGGCGTTGAAGTTTGGCGTGTAGCCAAGTGATTCTACAGCTTCCATCACTTTTGCCAGCGTTTTTGGCGACACTTTTTGTTTTTCGTTCAGGCAGCGCGAGACCGTAGCCGTCGAAACGCCAGCCGCCTTGGCGACATCATCCAATGTAGGAATGTGTGGTGTTTCATGCATTTGCATACCAATCTACGGCTCTTTTCATTCTAACGTATCATAAAGTCTGTGCGGACCCAATTACATATGTAAGCGCTTGCTTTTTGTCATTGTAAGCGCTTACAGTCATTTCAGAACCAGACAGCAGGGAGGCTCGTCATGTTTCTCATCGGTGCATTTATTGTATTTTTGGCGTTCTTTTTGAACGTAGCTTTGGGCGCGTTTGCCGATGCTGCGGTACTTGGGGATGTGGGGGAAATGTTGGTTCTGTCTTGTGCGTCGGTCTTGTTTGTCGTCGCCATTCTCAGAAAAGAAGCTGATCGATCGAAGAGCGACGACAGCAGATAAGCCTAAAGGGAGGAGATCCATATGGATCGTAAAGATATGAGAGAGATTGCGTCGGTTGAGCGTCGGAATTTTCTGAAAGTTGCATCAAGCGCGGGCTTTACGGCCGCACTTGTGGCAGGGGCTGCGGGTACGCTTTGGTCGACAGAAGCCGCCGCGCAATCGGCCAATGAAGAACGTGAGCGTGAGGCTGCTGCCGAGCATACCATGACGATTGCGACGGCATATGTATTGGGTGCATCGCGCAGCTATCCGATCATGCAGCTTGATCTCAAAGAGAACATCCAGAACGCCACAAATGGAAAGGTCTATGTCAAGCTGGCACCAGGTGGTCAGTTGGGTGCAGGCGGCGCGTTGGTACAGGCCGTACAGGGTGGCACTATTCAGGCGGCGCAGCATTCGCTGTCCAACTTTGCACCCTTCGCGTCCACTGTTGATCTGATCAACATGCCGTATCTTTGCGGCTCAAACCAGCGTTTCACGAATCTCGTGAACTCTGACTTCTGGAGCACCAATGTGACGCCCAAGATTGAAGCGAATGGCTTCAAGCCGCTGTTCTACGTCAATATTGACCCGCGCGTTGTTGCGGTGCGCAAGGGCGGCAACGGTGCTGTACTCACCCCGGGTGACTTGGACGGAGTGAAGTTCCGCGTGCCGGGTTCGGCCATGTTGCAGCAGTACTACCGTATGGTTGGTGCCAACCCAACGCCAGTTGCATGGGGCGAAACGCCTTCTGCGATCCAGCAGGGTGTGGCCGATGCGCTTGATCCATCTGTGGGCGCGCTGTTCGTCTTCGGCTTCAAGGACATGCTGTCCCATGTGACATTCACACAGGCTGTACCGGACTCGCAGGTGTACTCATGTAACCTTGAGTGGTTCAATTCCATGCCTGCCGACGTGCAAGAAGGCATCATGTGGGCCGCAGAGATGACAGGGCACCAGAACCTTGCCAAAGTGCCATCTGCACGCGCACACGCCATGGCGGAGCTGGCCAAAGCTGGTGTTGAATTCCACAGCCTGTCCGAAGATCAGCTGGCTGAGTGGAAAGATGCCGGTGGCTATCAGCGTTCCGAATGGGATGAGTTCAAGGTCGAGCTGGCCGGTTCCATGGACGCCTTTGCGCAAATGGAAGAAGCCGCTGGGACTCAGGGCAAATATTACGTGCATGACGCGTAATCGAACAGGTCGGACGCCATTGGTTGGCGTCCGACTCCTTCTCTATGTGACATGCGGAACGGCTCGCGCAATGGATGCGCCGTCTGTTTGCATGGCAACTGAACGGGCTGACCATGGAACTTTTGCGCAAATTCGATCAAAAAGCTGAGCGCTGGCTGCTTTTGACCTTCTACGTGTTGCTGGTCATTACGATGGCTGTCGAAGTGCTGCGTCGCGAGATCTTCGCGTACTCGTCTATTTGGGGCGAAGAAATTGTACGCTATTCCTTTATCTATCTCGCGTGGATCGGCGCTTCTGCTGCCGTCAAGGAGCGCGCGCACATCCGCATTGATGTGATCTTGCACTACCTTGGCCAGCGCCCCAAAGCGCTGCTGTATATGTTCGGCGACATCGTAATGATGGGTGTCGCGGTGATCGCGCTCTATTGGTCGTTTGAATCCGTGCATGTGTCATGGAAATTCGGCTCTGTGACCGATGGTCTGCGCATTTCGAAGGTCTGGTTCCTGATGGCGGTTCCTACAGGCTTTGGCCTGATGATCTGGCGCTTGCTGCAATCGCTGCGCCGCGACTTGATTTCCCTCAAGACGGGCAAGCCTGTCTATGAGGGCGACACCCTCTTTGATTAAGGACCTGCGCGATGCTTTGGAATACGCTTGAGCAGACGGTAGAACTCGGTTGGGATTTCTATGTTCCAGTCATCATTTTTGTGGCGCTTATTGCGATGGCCGTTCCTGTTTGGGCCGCGATTGGCAGCTCTGCGATCTTGATGCTTTTGATGTCTGGCGACCTGCCGCTGAGCCTTGTGGGCGAGCGGTTGTTCACAGGCATTGATGCCTTCGCGCTGACGGCGATCCCGCTGTTCATCCTCACGGGGGACGTGCTGGTCCGCACAGGGCTCAGTCGCAAGTTCCTAGACGTGGCCGAGGCATTGACCTGTTTCACCAAAGGCGGTTTTGGCTCTGCCACAGTGCTGGTCTGCGGCATGTTCGCCGCGATCTCGGGGTCTGACGCGGCGGGGGCTGCTGCCGTGGGGCGCATGACAATCGCGCGGCTGGTTGAGGCGGGATATCCGCGCCCCTACGCTTGTGCCTTGGTGGCAGCGGGGGCCTGTACTGGTATCCTTATCCCGCCGTCTATCGCCTATATTATCATCGGCCTTGTGTTGGGTGTGTCGGCCTCGACGCTTTTCCTAGCGGCACTCATCCCGGGTCTGTGCATCCTGTTTGCGATCCTGATTACCAATCTCGTTGTGAACCGTATCTACGCTTATGAAGGCGGCGGCAATCTGACGTTTAGGGAATGGCTCGCAAATCTGGGCCGCTCGCTTAAGTCGGGCTGGTACGCCTTCATCGTGCCAGGGATCATTTTTTATGGCATTTTCTCGGGCCGTCTGACTCCAACCGAAGCGGGTGCAACAGCAGTGGTGGTCACTATTCTGATGGGCTTTTTGCTCAGAACACTGAGCTTTGCGGATTTTCCCGCGATGCTGGTCAGCTCCGCCAAGGTCAACGGCGTCATCCTGCCCATTATCGCTTTTTCCGCCCCATTGGCCGAAGCCTTGGCGATCATGGGGGTGCCGCAAGGCTTTGTCACATCTGCCACTGGCCTCACGAACGAGCCTTGGATCCTGATCCTTTTGATGATCGGTATTCTGATCGCGGCAGGATGCGTGATGGAAACCACGCCCAATATCGTGATCCTTGCGCCAATCCTTCAGCCTTTGGCGGAAAATATAGGCATGAACGAAATCCAGTTCTGTGTGATGATGATCACGGCGCTTGGCGTGGGTTTCATCACGCCGCCGCTTGGCCTTAATCTCTTTGTTGTCTCGGGCATTACGGGTGAATCGATCCTGAAAATCGCTGCGCGCGCCGTGCCTTTCGTATTGTGCATGTTTGTCGTCGTTTTGTTCATCGCCTATGTGCCTGCCGTCTCAACAACTTTGCTTCCAGATATCTACAAGTAGGATCCCTCAAGAATGACACGCGAATACCTGAAAAAAGCGACCCTCACATCGGCCTCTGGAGCATCGGATGTCCACGATACAGTGGTCAACATTCTTGAGGATATCAAAGCGGGCGGTGATGCCTCGGCGATGGAATATGCTGCAAAGTTTGATCAATACGACGGCAACGTGATGCTGACCGAGGCCGAGATCGAAGCCGCCAGCGCTTTGGTTCCCGACAAGCTCAAAGCTGATATCCGGTTTGCTCATGACAACGTGAAACGCTTTGCCGAGTTGCAGAAAAGCACGGTTGCAGACGTGGAGATGGAGATCAAGCCGGGCTATGTGGCGGGCCAGAAGGCGATCCCTGTTGATGCGGCAGGCTGCTATGTGCCCGGTGGCCGCTATAGCCATATTGCCAGTGCCATCATGACCGTGACAACCGCCAAAGTCGCTGGATGCAAGCACATCACGGCATGTTCCCCCCCGCGCCCCGGTGTTGGTGTGGCCCCTGCCATTATCTATGCCGCGCATATTTGCGGTGCGGATAAAATTCTTGCCATGGGAGGTGTGCAGGGCGTCGCGGCGATGACCTATGGCCTGTTTGGCCTGCCGAAAGCCAACATCCTTGTTGGTCCCGGCAACCAGTTTGTGGCCGAGGCCAAGCGCATTTTGTTTGGCAGTGTTGGCATCGACATGATCGCAGGGCCAACCGACAGTCTGATCCTTGCCGACAAAACCGCCGATCCGCATATCGTGGCCACCGATTTGGTCTCTCAGGCCGAGCACGGCTATAATTCTCCTGTCTGGCTGGTGACCGATGATCGCGCATTGGCCGAAGATGTCATGGCGCGTGTGCCCGATCTCATTGAGGACTTGCCGCAGCTCAACCGTGACAATGCCTTTGCCGCATGGCGCGACTATGCTGAAGTCATTGTCTGTGCGGACCGTGTTGATATGGCGAAATGCAGCGATGAATACGCACCAGAGCACCTGACAGTGATGGCGGAGGATCTGGATTGGTGGTTGGAGAATCTTACGTGCTACGGCTCCTTGTTCCTTGGTGAGGAGACGACAGTTTCTTATGGCGACAAAGCCTCTGGCACCAATCATGTGCTGCCCACCTCTGGTGCGGCGGGCTATACGGGCGGATTGTCCGTGCACAAATACATGAAGATCGTCACATGGCAGCGCGCCACGCAAGAAGCCTCAAAGGATGTGGCCATTGCCACAGCGCGCATCAGCCGCCTTGAAGGGATGGAAGGGCATGCTCGGGCCGCAGATGTGCGTTTGGCCAAATACTTCCCCGGCGAGAATTTTGACCTGACGGCCGAGGAGTAAGCGGGTGCGCGCCACTGCCCCGCTTTTTGATCTGACCGGCAAGGTTGCTTGTATCACAGGGGCCAGTTCGGGCCTTGGACGTCGCGCGGCCCTCACGCTGGCGGCGGCGGGCGCCTCGGTTGTGGGGATTGCGCGGCGTGGCGCGGCGTTGGATAGTCTTTGCGCAGAGATCGGCCCCAAGGCTGCCCGTGTCGTGGCCGATGTGGCGGATCGGGACAGCTTGGCCCAATTGGTCAAAGACGTCTCGGCCCCTTTCGGCGCGCCTGACATTCTGGTCCATGCGGCAGGTGTCAATACCCGCCAAGCTGCCGATGAGGTCACGGCCCGGGCATGGGATCAAACCATTGCTCTCAACCTCTCTGCGCCGTTCTTTGTGTCGCAGGCCTTTGTGCCCGCCATGCAGGCGAAAGGCTGGGGCCGCATCGTGAATTTTGCCTCGTTGCAAAGCACGCGGGCCTTTCCGGGTGGCATTGCCTACGGCGCGACCAAGGGTGCCATCAGCCAATTGACCCGCGCCATGGCCGAGGCGTGGTCCCCGCACGGGATCACAGCGAATGCCATCGGGCCGGGCTTTTTTCCGACCGAGCTGACGGCGGCGGTGTTTGATGATGCAGAGCGTGCAGCACGCAACGCGGCGCAGACTTGTGTGGGGCGCAATGGCACATTGGCGGATATGGACGGCCCGATCCTGTTCCTATGCTCTGATGCGTCGGCCTTTGTCACAGGGCAGGTGTTGATGGTTGATGGAGGGTTCACCGCGAAATGAAAGCGCTTGTGTATCAAGGTGTCGAGACTTTGGGTTTCACCGATGTTCCGGATGCTGTCCCGAAGGCGGGCGAGCATTTGATCAAGGTAGAGGCGGTGGGGATCTGCGGATCGGATATGCATGCCTATCTGGGTCATGACGCACGCCGCCCTGCCCCGCTGATACTGGGCCATGAAGCTGCTGGAACGATCATAGGCGGCAACCATGACGGGATGCGTGTCACCGTGAATCCGCTGGTGACCTGTGGGATCTGTCCCGCTTGCGCCGCTGGCCGTGAGAACCTGTGCCCCGAGCGGCAGATCATCTCGATGGCGCCGCGCGAGGGTGCCTTTGCGCAATATGTGGCCATGCCCATGTCCAATCTCGTTGAGGTGCCAGAGGCTGTGCCGCTGGAAAAGGCCGCACTGGCCGAACCGCTTGCCGTGAGCTGGCATGCTGCGCGGCTGGCGCTGGAAGCTTTGCACCCCAGCATGGAGCGCCGTGCGCTGGTGATTGGCGGGGGGGCCATCGGCCTTGCCGCGAGCCTTGCGCTCAGCGCAATGGGTGTGGACGAAGTGACCCTTGTTGAGCCTGACCCCGACCGACGCGCCTTTTTGTGCGAGCGTGCGGGTCAAACGGCGGTTGCGGCGACCGATCTGAGTTTTCCGCTGGTGATTGATGCGGTTGGCTTTGGCGTGACCCGTGCCTCTGCCACCCGTCTTGTGCAGCCTGGCGGTGTGATCGCGCATGTGGGTTTGGGCGACGATGGCCCGGGTTTGGACGTGCGCCGCGCAACGCTTCAAGAGATCACCTTCATCGGCACCTATACCTATACTGCCGCTGATTTCCGCGACACTGCCGCAGCCCTGTTTGATGAGCGGCTTGGTCCGCTCGACTGGACGCAGGCGCGGCCCTTGTCGGAGGGCGCATCTGCCTTTGTAGACCTGCGCGCGGGCAAAGTTGCGGCGCCCAAAATTATTCTTACCCCCTGGTCATAGTAAGGCAGTCAATCGGAGACCCGACGTGTACAAAAAAATCCTCGTTCCCATGGCGCTTGATCACGGGCTATCCAAGGACACTTTGGAAATTGCCAAGGCCCTTTCAGGCGGCAACGGCGAAATCATCGCACTTCATGTCTATGAAGCGCCACAAGGGTCTGTGCAGGCCTATCTGGATGATGCGGCCAAGGAAGAGGGGCTTGCGCGGGCGCGGGCCGAATTGCGTGCCAAAACCGAGCATCTGGACGGCGTGAAAGCTGAAATGGTGATCGGGCATACCTACCGCACCATCATTGAATATGCCGCGACGCATAGCATCGACTGCATTGTGATGGGATCACACAAGCCGGGGTTCAGCGACTATTTGCTGGGCTCCACTGCTGCGCGTGTTGTGCGGCATGCGCGCTGCGCCGTGCATGTGTATCGCAGACCCTGACCTGACCGTATCCGACAAAACCTGTACCCACTCAGAAAGGCTTTTCTCTCATGAACATCGACAAAAAGATTGTGGATGATCTTGTCGCAAATGACGTCTCTTTCGTGACCACCGTGCCGTGCAAGCAGCTTGCTGGTGTGATCGAAGAGGTTGAGGCCCGCGACGAGATTTTCCATATCCCTTCTAACAAGGAAGACGAAGGCATGGGCCTGTGCGCGGGTGCCTTTATGGGTGGCAAACGCCCTGCGATTATTATGCAGAACACCGCGATCGGTGTGACGATCAACACGCTGGCCACGCTGACGCAGTTCTACCGCATGCCGCTGCCGATGATCATTTCATACCGTGGTGAATTGCGTGAACCCGTGGCCTGTCAGGTTGAAATGGCCGTGCACACAAAGGCGCTGCTCGCGCAATTGAACATCCCGACCTACCATTTTCACTGGCAAAAAGATGTCGAGGAATTCGACAACATCCTGAAATACACCTTTATGTGCAACAAACCGGTGGCGATCCTGACCGATGCCAACTTCTGGGGAGGCTATGGCGACCAATGATCCGTTCAGAAATCTTGAAAGAAATCGCCCCGATCCTGCGCAACGAACTGGTCGTGTGTAACATCGGTCTGCCCAGCCAAGAGCTGCATATGATCGACGATAACGCGCGTAACTTTTACATGCTCGGCACCATGGGGCTGTCGTCCTCTATCGGCTTTGGTCTGGCGCTGGCGCAGGACAAGGCTGTGATCTCGATTGACGGGGACGGATCGGTCCTGACCAACCTTGGGACCTTGCCGACCATCGCGAACAATGCGACGGGCAACTACACGCTGCTGATTATCGACAACGGGTCCTATGGCTCCACAGGGGACCAGCCGACCTATGCTGGCATGAAAACCAACCTCACCGATGTGGCGCGTGCCTGCGGTTGCGACAACGTGATCGAGGTTCAGGACAAGGACCTTGGGCCCGTATTGCAAGCGGCAATCGACAGCGACGAGATGACCATCATCGTGTGCAAATGTGACAGCGGCAACATCAAGCTGCCTGTGATCACGCTGGATCCTGTCGTGATCCGCCACCGCTTTATGGAAGCTGTGAAAAGCTGATGCGCACGAACACCATCCACGACGCTGAAGATGCGCGGCGCATCGCAAAACGGCGGCTGCCGTGGATGGTGTTCGACTACATCGACGGTGCGGCGGGGCGTGAAACAGGGGCGGCGCGCAATCGGGCAGCACTTGATGCCGTTACCCTGCGGCCCCGCATTTTGCGCGATGTCTCGACCCGTGACCTGAGCGTTCCGCTGTTTGGCGGCCAAGCTGCGCGCCCCTTTGGCATCGCCCCGATGGGGATGTGTAACCTCAGCGCGCCTGGTGCTGATCTTATGCTGGCCCGACTGGCCGCAAAATACAAAGTACCCCACGGCGTCTCCACCGTGGCGTCCACACCGCTTGAGAAGATCTTCGAAGTGGCGGAGGGGCATGCTTGGTTCCAGCTCTATTTTACAGGTGACGGGGTAGGGACGTTCAAATTGGCCGAACGCGCTAAGGCTGCTGGCTACAGCACTCTTGTTCTTACCGTTGATGTGCCAGAGGTCGGCCGCCGTCCGCGCGAATTGCGCCACGGTTTTAAAATGCCGTTCTCGATCGGTCCGCGTCAGTTTGTTGACTTCGCCCTGCATCCGCGCTGGTCCCTGATGCAGCTCGCGGCGGGAAAACCTCAAATGGCCAACTTCGTGATGGAGGGCTATGATTTTGATCGAACTGAAAGCCGCGCCAAAGCCACATGGGACACACTTGCCAGATTGCGGGACATGTGGCCCGGAAAATTGGTCGTCAAAGGGGTGCTGGATGTAGAAGATGCTGCCGATCTGAAGAAAGCTGGCGTTGATGGTATTCAGGTTTCCAGCCACGGCGTGCGCCAATTGGAAAGCGGGCCCACCCCGATTGAAATGCTGGCGCAAATACGTGCCGAAGTAGGCCCCGACTATCCGTTGTTTTTCGACAGCGGCATAAGGTCTGGCGAGGATGTCATGCGTGCCCTACAGCAAGGCGCGGATTTCGTGTTTCTGGGCCGTATCTTGCAATTCGCCATCGCGGCGGGCGGGGAGGTTGGTCTCCATCAGCTTTGGGATCTTCTCAGCGAAGAGATGAGCATTGCCATGGCGCAGACGGGTCAAGCGGCGCTTGCACCCTCTTGAGAGCAACCCGTGCGCCCTTGAGTACCTCACAAAAAAGCCCCGATAGTGCAGGAGCACTACCGAGGCAAGGTTCACCGAGGGGAGATGGTGTGTCGTGTCTGGGTTGCCAGCCGCTTGGGCCTTTTTCGGCAAACGAGTGGACCAGAAAGTCGATAAAGGCGCGGACCTTGGGCTGGGTAAAGCGCCCAGGAGGATAGACCGCGTAGATGCCTTGGGTCTCGAGCGGGAGATCGGGGATGGCGTCCTCGATCAGGCCCTTCTCCATGGCATCCGCGTAGAGGAAGCTGGGCAGGTACGCGATGCCGAGGCCGGAGACGGCAGCGTTAAGCAAGGATTGTCCGTCGTTGACCGAGAGCCAGCCAGCCGTGCGGACCTGACGCTTCTCGCCAGAGGGCGCGGTCAGTTTCCAGACGTTGCCCGAAGACTGGTTCGAGTAATGCAGCAGCTTGTGATCGTTGAGATCGTCGATCTTCTCGGGGCGGCCGTATTTCTCGAAGTATTCGGGCGAGGCGATCATGCGTTTGGTCGTCTCGGTCAGTTTGCGGGCACGCAGGGTGCTGTCCTCCAGCTCTCCGATGCGCACGGCCATGTCGAAGCCTTTGGAAATGAGCTCAACGTAGCGGTTGTTGAGGACCATGTTGACGGTGATGTCGGGGAAGTCGCCGAGGAACTCAGAGAGCACGGGCGAGAGGTGGTTGACGCCGAAATCTGTCGCCACCGAGATGCGCAGCAGGCCTGATGGGGCTGATTGCATGGAGGTGACGAGCGCGTCGGCTTCACCCGCATCATTCAGAACGCGGCGGGCGCGGTCGTAATAAGCGAGGCCGATCTCTGTCGGTGATACACGGCGGGTTGTGCGGTTAAGCAGCCGCGCGCCGAGCCGTGCCTCAAGTGAGGAGACGTGTTTGGAGACCGCCGATTTGGAGATCCCCATCTTTTTGGCGGCGTCGGTAAAGCCCCCTTGATCCACCACGGTGGCGAATGCTTCCATTTCTGTCAGGCGCTCCATTGCCGATCCCTTCCATTCTTTGTTCGAGGATCAGCTATGACGGGGGAATGGGGCGCAATCGGGGCAGGGGTGGGACAGTAGAAAGGTAATTACGCAACCGTTGCGTGTCAGGAAACAGGGGAACAGTGTGTTTCTGGTGCTGGTGCTGGTGCTGGTGCTGGTGCAGGGTGGGGCGCTGCCCCGCTCTTTCCCAGGGGAAAGAGCCCCCCGGGATATTTTTGACCAAAAGAAATTGGGAGTTAGAGTGTTGCGGCGAGGCGTGTGCCTTGGTCGATGGCGCGTTTTGCGTCAAGCTCTGCTGCGACGTCGGCGCCGCCGATGACGTGGCATTTGGTTCCCTTTGCTTCCAACGCGTCGGCAAGGGAGCGATCGGAGAGTTGGCCTGCGCACAGTACCACCGTGTCGGCGGGGATGGTTTGGGGGTTTTCGCGCGCCTCGCCGAAGGTGATGTGGATGCCGTCGTCGTCAATACGCTCGTAGTTCACGCCTGCAACCATTTCGACGTTTTTCATTGTGAGTGACGCGCGGTGGATCCAGCCTGTGGTTTTGCCGAGGCCCTTGCCGGGTTTGGAGTGTTTGCGCTGCATCATGGTGACTTTGCGTGCGGGCGCGTGAGGTTGGGGGCCTTTGGGGGCGAGGCCTGCGCGGTGGTCGGACGTGTCGGCGACGCCCCATTCGCGCATCCATTCGGGCAGGTTGAGGGTTGTGCTCTCGCCCTCGTGGACCAGATGTTCGGACACGTCAAAGCCGATGCCGCCCGCGCCGATGACTGCGACGTGCTCGCCTATGTTGGCGGTGCCGTTGAGGACGTCGATATAGGAGTAGACGTTGTCGCGGTTTTGGCCTTCGATCTGCGGGTCGCGCGGCACGACGCCTGTGGCGATGATCACCTCATCGTAGGCGTCGAGGTCGTTGGCGGAGATTTCGGTGTTGAGATGCACAGTGACGCCGTGATGGTCGACCATGGTGCGGTACCAGTCGACAAAGCCCCAGAACTCCTCTTTCCCTGCGACCTGTTTGGCGAGGTTGAGTTGGCCGCCGATCTCGGAGGCGCGGTCAAAAACGGTTACTGTGTGGCCGCGCTCGGCTGCGGCGAGTGCTGTGGAGAGGCCAGCGGGGCCTGCGCCGACAATGGCGATGTTTTTGGGTGTGGTTGCGGGTTCAAGCACCAGCTCCGTCTCGTAGCACGCGCGGGGGTTGACCAGACAGCTTGAGATTTTGCCGCCGAATGTGTGGTCGAGGCAGGCTTGGTTGCAGCCGATGCAGGGCGCGATGTGGGCGCTGTTGCCTGCGGCGGCTTTATTCACGAACTCCGCGTCTGCCAGCATGGGGCGGGCCATCGACACCATGTCAGCGCAGCCCGTCTCCAAGACCTCTTCGGCGACCTCGGGGGTGTTGATACGGTTGGACGCGATTAGGGGGATCGAGACTTTGCCCATCAGTTTTTTCGTGACCCACGCGAAGGCGGCGCGGGGGACCGAGGTGGCGATGGTGGGGATGCGGGCCTCGTGCCAGCCGATGCCAGTGTTGATGATGGTGGCGCCTGCCTTCTCGATTTCGGTGGCGAGTTGCACGACCTCTTCATAGGTCGAGCCGTTGGGGACCAGATCGATCATGGAGAGGCGATAGATGACGATGAAATCGGGGCCGACGGTTTCGCGCACGCGTTTCACCACCTCGATCGGCAGGCGCATGCGGTTCTCATAGAAGCCGCCCCAGCGGTCGGTGCGCTTGTTGGTGTGGGTGACGAGGAACTGGTTGAGGAAGTAGCCCTCGGAGCCCATGACCTCGACGCCGTCATAGCCCGCCTCCTTTGCGCGGCCTGCGCAGGCGGCGATGTCTGCAATCTGTTTTTCGATGCCGTCCTCGTCCAGCTCGGCTGGGGGGAACGGCGAGATGGGGGATTTGATGGCCGAGGGGGCTACGCACATGGGTCCGTAGGCATAGCGGCCTGCGTGTAGGATTTGCATAGCTATTTTGCCGTCAGCTGCGTGTACGCGGTCTGTGACGATTTTGTGGTTGGCGACGTCTTCGTCCGAGACCATCATCGCCGCACCTGGAAGGACAGACCCTTCGAGGTTGGGTCCGATGCCGCCTGTGACCATGAGGCCGACGCCCCCACGTGCGCGCGCGGCGTAGAATTCGGCGACGCGGTTCCAGTCTTTCGTCTCTTCCAGACCTGTGTGCATCGAGCCCATGAGGACGCGGTTTTTGAGCGTGGTAAAGCCAAGATCAAGGGGGCTGAGCATATGGGGGAAGTTGGACATTTAAGGACCCTTTGCGGTGTAAGCGATTTGGCGCAGCATGGACGGGCGTGTGGGCTATGTCATCAAGGACGCCGCGTCAGGCTGCTTTCGATGTGCGAGGGGATGATGTAGTCTGGGGCACAGATGTATCAAAGAGTTGGACCTGATGATGAACCGCCAAGAGATCGAGATGCTGCCCTACCGCCCCTGTGTCGGCGTGATGGTGGTCAATGCGCAGGGCCATGTGTTTGTCGGCCAGCGTGTCGACCGTGATTATGACGCGTGGCAGATGCCGCAGGGCGGTGTGGACGAGGGCGAGGGCCCGCGCGATGCGGCGCTGCGCGAGTTGGAGGAGGAGACGGGGATCACCCGTGATCTGGTGCGCGTAGAGGCGGAGACGGATGACTGGCTGCCCTATGAGTTGCCGCATGATCTGGTGCCCAAGCTGTGGAAGGGCAAATACCGCGGGCAGGAGCAGAAGTGGTTTTTGCTGCGGTTCCACGGGACGGATGATCAGGTGAATATTGCTACTGCCGAGCCTGAGTTCGCCGCGTGGCGCTGGATCGCGGCGGATGAGATGCTGGCGGGGATTGTGCCTTTCAAGCGGGATGTCTACGCGGCGGTGCTGGCGGCGTTTGTGGGTAAACTATGAGGACCGCGCTCCTCGCGGCGCTCCTCGCTTTGGCGCCGATGCAGGTGATGGCGCTGTCGTGTATGCCGCATTTGGTGGAGGCGGTGTTTGGGCAGGCGCAGGCAGCGCAAGAGCGGTATGTGATCGTGCAAGGACAGCTCGATTTCAGCCTGTCGAAGGTTGTGAATAAACGGGGCAAGCATAACCCCAATCCTGCGACACTGATGCTTGATGCGCAGTTGACGGGGCATTCGTTGTCGAAGAACGGTTTTGTGCGGCGCTTTGCCAAGCCTGTGAAGCTGTTGCTTGAATGCTATGGCCCATGGTGTGGGCAGGCCACACCTCGCAGACCTGTGTTGGCTTTTGTTGAATTGGGTGCCAAGTACGAAGTGATCCGCACCAATCCGTGCAGCGGCTTTTTGTTCGAGCGTCCGTCGCAGGAGATGCTGGAGGTGGTGCAAGGTTGCTTTGCGGGCAAAGCGTGCACGCCGCCTAGATGATCGGGATATGCGGTGCGGCTTCTCTGGGGAGCAGGCCGTTCAGCCGCGGATCATCGTCAAGCTCGAACGCGCGTTTGAGCGGCGTAAAGCCCGAGCGGATGTAAAAGCCCAAGGCTTGGGGGCTGTCGTTGGTGCAGGTGTGCACATGGAAGCGGTTGATAGGTGCCGCCCAAGCCGTGCGAATGGCAGTATTCATCAAATAGCGGCCAGCCCCCGTGCCGATGAGCGTGGGCGTCAGGCCGAAATAGGCCAGCTCGCATTCGCCAGTTTGACGGAAGTCCAATTCCAGCAGGGCCTCGTCACGGCCGTCTTTTGTCAGGGTGAAAAAGGCGACATTAGGATCGTTCAGGATTGCACTGAGGGCGTCATCAGAAAGCCTGAGCCGCCCGTACCAGAGCCAGTCGCGTCCCACGCGCGAAAAGATATCGCGGTACCAGTCAAGTGTGGGCGTGACCCGTCGCAGGGTGACGCCAGCGGGGGGATGCATGTCGCTGGTCTGTGCGGCGCTGTGCATCTCTAGATAGGTGACGATGACCGCCATTTTGCCCGCAGGAACGTCCTTTTCATCGGGTGTTTGCATCAGACGAGGCCTTCGGATTTGAACAGTTCCATCATGTTCCGCTCGGGGCGTGGGCCGATGTGGGAGATGACTTCGGCGCCACAGAGATTGCCCATGCGGCCGCATGTCTCAAGGTCGCGGCCTGTGGCGAGGCCAAAGATGAAGCCTGCGGCGAATTGGTCGCCCGCACCTGTGGCGTCTACGGGTGTGATGCGTTCGGGGGCGGGGATGTCCACGCGCTCGCCCTCGCGGATGAGCGTGACGCCGTCGCCGCCACGGGTGCAGACCATGATGGGGCAAAGGGCGGCGGTTTTGAGCATTGCGGCTTCGAGGTCGTCGGTCTGGAACAGGGATTTAATCTCGGCCTCGTTGCCGATGACAAAGCCCAGTTCGTGTTCGATCATTTGCAGAAAGTCATCGCGGTGGCGCTCCACGCAGAAGGGATCGGAGATGGTGATACCCGCCATGCCACCGCCTGCCTTTGCGGCGCGTGCAGCCTCGCGGAAGGCGGTTTTACCTGCGTCCTCGTCAAAGAGATAGCCTTCGAGGAACATGATTTTGGCGTTGCCTGCAACCTCTGGCGAGACGTCAGCGGAGGAGAGACCCGTGGAGACGCCGAGATAAGTGTTCATGGAACGCTCACCATCAGGTGTCACGAAAATCATGGAGCTTGACGTGGGGCGGTTTGCATCCACCACAGGCGGGTTCACGAAATCGGTGCCGTTGTTGGTCATGGCGGCGGCGTAGAATTGACCCAAGCCATCATCGCGCACGCGCCCGATGAAGGCGGTTTGCAGACCCAGCGCGCCCACGCCTGCGACGGTGTTGGCCACGGCTCCGCCCGGTGTCTGGACCCGTTCGCCCATGGCGCCATAAAGCTGTTCGGCGCGGTCCTGCTCGATGAGCTGCATGATGCCTTTTTCGATGTTCATATCGTCGAGGAAGGCATCCTCGGCATGGGTGATCACATCCACCACGGCATTGCCGATGCCAACGAGGTCATAGGTCTTCATTCGGTTTTGTCCTTGTATTGGCACAGGTCTTTGATGATGCAGGTGCGACACTGCGGTTTGCGTGCTTTGCAATGATAACGGCCATGCAGGATGAGCCAGTGGTGCGCGTGAAGCTGGAAATCGGCGGGGATGTTATCCTCGACTGCGCGCTCGACCGCGTCGACGGTCTTGCCCACGGCGATGCCGGTGCGGTTGCCCACGCGAAAGATGTGAGTGTCGACGGCTTGGGCGGGCTGTTGCCACCACATGTTCAGCACGACATTGGCGGTTTTGCGGCCCACACCGGGAAGCGATTGCAAAGCCGCACGGGAGTTGGGGACGATGCCGTCATATTCATCAACGAGGATCTGGCTCAGCTTGATCACGTTCTTGGCTTTTTGACGAAACAGGCCGATGGTCTTGATATGTTCGGTCACGCCTTCCAGCCCCAGATCGAGCATTTTCTGCGGCGTGTCGGCGATTTTAAACAGCGCGCGGGTGGCTTTGTTCACGCCCACATCAGTCGCTTGCGCCGACAGCGCCACGGCCACCACGAGGGTATAGACGTTGACGTGCTCCAACTCGCCCTCTGGCTCAGGCTCGGCCGCGTGGAAGCGTTCCATGATGGTACGGATGGTGTGATAGTCGAGTTGTTTGCTCTGTTTGCTCATGGGCAAAACATATGCGCAGGTTTCGGGTCGCGTGCAAGCGCAGGGGGGCATATTGTAGCGCTATGACACAGATGATGCCCCCTACCGAAGATCAAAGCAGCACGTACCACTACGGCGTGATGGCGCGTGCGATTGCGCTGATTGATGCCTCTGATGGCCCGCTGACCCTTGAGCAGTTGGCGGGTGAGATTGGGATGAGTGCGGCGCATTTCCAGCGGCTGTTCTCGGCGTGGGTCGGCGTGTCGCCCAAGCGGTATCAGCAGTATCTGACGCTGGGCCATGCCAAGACGCTGCTGCGCGAGCGTTTCACCACGTTGGAGGCGGCGCATTTTACGGGGCTGTCAGGAACAGGGCGGCTGCATGACTTGTTCGTGCGGTGGGAAGCGATGAGTCCTGGGGAGTATGCTGCGGGTGCTGCGGGATTGGAGGTTGTCTGGGGCCTGTTCGAGACGCCTTTTGGCGAAGCGGTGGTGATGGGGACAGACAAGGGAATTTGCGGTGTTTCGTTTGCGGCGGAGCTGGGTGCGGGGGCAGCGCTGGAGGATCTCAAGGCGCGCTGGCCTGCGGCGTCGTTCGCCGAGAATGCAGATAGGCTGCGCCCTTGGGTTGAGGCTGCGTTTGGCGGTGGGGGTGACCCTGCGCCGCTGTATCTGATCGGTGCGCCGTTCCAGATCAAGGTCTGGGAGGCGCTTTTACGTCTGCCCGAGGGGGGTGTCAGCACATATGGTGATATTGCGCAGGCGATTGGCTCGCCCAAAGCGGTGCGTGCTGTCGGTACGGCGGTGGGACGCAATCCGATTGGCTATCTCATTCCATGCCACCGCGTGCTGCGCAAATCGGGGGAGCTTGGCGGCTATCACTGGGGTCTGCCGATGAAGCGCGCCATGCTGGGATATGAGGCGGCCCGTACGGAAAGCGCGTAAATTGCGCGGGATGCCGCTTATTCCCCCTAAACTGTTATTTTGTCGGGGCCGAAACCCGCCTATACTGCGTTTATCAACAAGCGCTTCGCCCGAACGGAGCCGAAACAGTAAGGCAGTAAGACTATGACATTTCCAAAATTCCCTATAGTTGCCGCGATGGCAGGCGTGATTGCGCTGGGCGCGTGTACCAATCCCAACGGCTCGATCCTTGCGGGCGATGACGATCCGAACCAGCGGGCCAAGAACGGCGCGCTGATCGGTGCGGGTGTTGGTGCAATTATCGGCGCGTTGTCCGAGAGTGACGGCAACCGTGACAGTGGTGCGGTGCGCGGTGCCGTGATCGGCGCGGTGATCGGCGGCGGCGGCGGTGCGCTGCTGGACAAGCAGGAGCGTGATCTGCGCGCGAGCCTTGGCAATGACCGTGTGACGATCAACAACACAGGCGACCGTCTGATTGTGACCCTGCCGCAAGACATCCTGTTCGCCACCGGCTCCAGCGCTGTGCACCCCGATCTGGTGCGCGATCTGGGCGCGGTTGCGGGCAACGTTCAGGCCTATCCCAACTCGACCATCCAAGTGATTGGCCACACCGACAGTGATGGCGAAGCGGCGTTCAACCAGCAGCTTTCAGAGAGCCGCGCCAATGCGGTTTCCTCGGTGCTTTTGAACAATGGTATCGCTCCTGCGCGCATTCAGGCGTTTGGTCGTGGCGAAGCGCAGCCTGTAGCCAGCAACCTCAACGCCCAAGGCAAGGCACAAAACCGCCGCGTCGAGATTGTGATCCTGCCCAACGCGAGCTGATCACCCCTGACAGTCAATCCGAAAGCCCCGATGCCTGCGCGCTTCGGGGCTTTTTCTTTATGCACATCATCTGTGCGCGGGTGGAGCTTGAGAGTTGCGGCTGATGCCTCATCTTAGCAGCAACACATTCTAGAAAAGGATCACAGACATGGCTCATAGACTTCTTGGCATTTCAGGCTCACTGCGCAAGGGCAGCCATAACTCTCTGCTGCTTGCCGAAGCCGCGAGGCTGTTTGGCGATGCGGAGTATAGCGAGGCCGACATCAATCTGCCGCTTTATAATGGCGATGATGAGGACGCCGATGGTGTGCCTGCTGCTGTAGATGCGCTGGCCCGTCAGATAGCGGATGCGGACGCGGTTCTGATCTCGACGCCCGAGTATAACAAAGGGCCGTCTGGCGCGCTGAAGAACGCGCTGGATTGGGTGAGCCGTTCGCAGGTCAAACCGTGGGGCGGCAAGCCCGTCGCCGTGATGTCTGCCGCAGCAGGGCGCGCAGGCGGCGAGCGCGCGCAGATGGTGCTGCGCGGGTTTATGGTGCCGTTTCGCCCTGTGATTTTGCAGGGTCCCGAAATTCATCTCGCCGCGAGTTATGAGGCATTTGACGAGAACGGCCAGCTGACGGGTGAGATGTATATCAAGGAGCTGACCGCGCTGATGGACGGATTGCGCGTCGCGATTAAAGGCTAGGCAGGCGTGCTGATCTCGATGAGGTTGCCATCGGGATCGCGGATATAGAGGGAGATGATCGGCCCTGTGGCCCCTGTACGGGGGAAGGGGCCGATTTCTATTTCAGTGCCATGTTTGCTCAGATGCGCCTGCCACTGATCCAGCGGTGTGTCGGTGAGAAAGCACAGATCGGCGGAGCCTGTCTGGACGTTTTGCGCCTTTGGCTCAAACTCTGCGCCGCGCTGGTGGAGGTTGATTTTCATCGCGCCGAAGGTGAGTGCATGGCGGGTGGTGCCGTCCGCCACGGTGAAGGGCGTGTGGGTCATGCCGAGCATGCGTGTGTAGAAGGCGATGGTCGTCTCGATGTCTGCCACGGTCAGCACGAGGTGGTCGAGGGTGGTGAGGGTGGGGGTTGTAGTTGGTTTAGCTGTCACAGGTTGTCCTCCACGCGGAATCCTTGGGGAATGGTGTCGCGGCCCTCCAGCACCAGATCGGCCATGACCTGGGCTACTTTGGGGGCCATGCCAAAGCCGATTTTGAAGCCGCCGTTGGCGATGAAGTGGCCGCCATGGTTTGGGCGGGCGCCCAACATCGGGGCGCGGGAGCGCGCGCGGGGGCGGATCCCTGCCCAGCGGTGGATAACAGGGGCATCGCGGAGCGCTGGCACAGCGGCGCGGGCTTTTGCCACGACATCGTCGAGTTGCGCATCGGTGCTGGCGGGGTCGTCGTACTCCCGTTCGGAAGTGGAGCCGATGGCCACGGTGCCATCGCTGTGGGGGATGATATGAACGCCACCCGCGAACAGCTGGGGCAGGCCGCTTGCGGTATGGTCGAGAAGTGCTGCCTGACCTTTGACGCCAGCGCCCATGGAACGGGTGTGGTTGGCGGTGAGGTGCTCCAGCCCCGCAACGCCAGTTGCCCAGATGACTGCGCCTTTGTCAGGGGCGTCAGATTGTATTTCCACGCCCTTGGAGGCCAGCGCTGCGACGAGCGCGTCACAGGCGTGGCGGGGGTGTAAATGCGCGCTGAGCGTATCGAAAATGAGCGGGCCGTGGGGGCTGCGGGGTTGCCATTCGTTGGCGGGGGCAGGGACGATTGACCAAGTGGCGTTGTCGCCCCATAGGTCCAGTGCGGTTCTGCTGCGCTGCTCCGCCAGCGCCAAGGCAGCGGCGTCCGCGACGGGTTGAAGGCGGCCTGTGCGCGCATAGCCTGCGGGTGTGCCGCCTGCCTCCTCGACCTCGCACCAGAACCCTTCGGCCATCAACAGGCTTTCCAGCTGGAACGCCTTTTTCGGGTTCCAGTTTTCGGGCACATGGGGGGCAAGCGCGCCAACGATGCCGCCGCTGCTGCCTGCACCTGCGCCGTGTGGGTCGATGATCTGCACCACCGCGCCGCGCTGCACGCAGGCCCATGCGCTGGATAGCCCGAAAATCCCTGCGCCGCGGATAGTGATATCTGTCATTGCTCTGGCCTTTGATTGCGCGCTAACTGGCATTGACTGACTGATATAGGGCGAGGCCGTGCAGGACCAGAGAGCAGAGTTGGAATGGCGCGACGGACGTGTGCCCGTGTCGGTGCAATTTGACGATCCGTATTTCAGTCTTGAGGACGGGATGGCGGAGACTGCCCATGTGTTTTTGGATGGCAATGACTTGCCTGTGCGGTTCAGGGGCGGATTTCATGTGGCGGAGCTGGGGTTCGGGACGGGATTGAATTTTCTGGTGGCGCTCAAGGCGTTTCGGGCGTGTGGCTGTGGCGGTGTGTTGCGGTTCACGAGCTTAGAGGCGTTTCCGATGGCGATGGAGGATTTGCGCCAAGCGCTGGCGGCGTTTAAGGGGTTGCCTGATGCGCTGGAGGTTGCCGAATTTCCCGTGGCGCTTGATGGTCCCGATTTTGAATTGCGCGTGATTGTGGGCGACGCGCGGGAGACTTTGCCTGCGTGGGAAGGTGCGGCGGATGCGTGGTTTTTGGACGGTTTCTCACCCGCCAAGAACCCTGAATTGTGGTCGCCTGAATTGATGGCCGAGGTGGGTCGTCACACCGAGCAAGGTGGCACGGCGGCGACATATACGGCGGCGGGTTTCGTGCGGCGGGGGCTGTCGGATGCGGGATTTGAGGTTGAGCGCTTGCAAGGCTATGGGCGCAAGCGGCATATGACACGGGGAATTAAAGCGTGACACAGAGTAACAACATCCCGCTGGGCATTGCCCTGATGATCGCCACGACATTTGTCTTTGCGGTGCAGGACGGCATCTCGCGGCATCTGGCGGGGGAATATAACGTCATGATGATCGTGATGATCCGCTATTGGTTTTTCGCGGCTTTTGTCATTGCGATTGCCAAGCGCAGTGTGGGATCGGTGCGCGAGGCGGTAAAGACGGAGCAGCCGTTTATCCAAATCACGCGGGGCCTGCTGCTGAGCCTCGAGATTTGTGTGATGGTGGCAGCCTTCACCATTTTGGGGTTGGTGGAGAGCCATGCGGTGTTCACTTGCTATCCGCTGCTCGTGGCGGCCCTGTCCGGCCCTGTGCTGGGGGAACGTGTGGGCTGGCGGCGTTGGGCCGCGATTGGTGTGGGGTTCATCGGTGTGCTGATCATCCTCAAGCCCGGCCTTGGCGTGTTCGAGCCTGCGGCGCTGATCCCGCTGCTCGCGGCGGCGATGTTTGCGGTCTATGGATTGCTGACACGCTATGCAGGCCGGCGCGACAGCACGGCGACGAGTTTCTTCTGGACGGGCACGGTGGGCGCTGTGGCGATGACAGTGCTGGGTGCGTGGTTCTGGGAGCCGATGATTGCGCGCGACTGGTTCTGGATGGGGTGTTTGTGCGTGACGGGCGTAACGGGGCACTGGCTGCTCATCCGCTGTTATGAGGCGGCGGAGGCCAGTGCGGTGCAGCCGTTTGCCTATCTCCAGCTGGCCTTTGCCGCGATCATTGGCATCAGCCTGTTTGGTGAGACGGTGAGCGCGAATGTCGCCATCGGCTGTGCGATTATCGTGGCCGCAGGGCTATTCACCTTTTGGCGCGAACGACAGCAGGGTTGAGCCGATGAGCTCCTCGTAGAAGGGGATCGGGAGCGCTTCTTTTCCAAGGCGTGCACGGTAGACGGGCAGGCTTTCCGTCACGCGCATGATGTAATTTTGCGTCTCGCGGAAGGGGATCATTTCAACCCAATCGACGATGTAGATGTCGCCATCGCGCGGATCGCCGCGCTCCTCCATCCAGCGGATCAGGCGGCTGGGGCCTGCGTTATAGCCTGCGGACATCATCACCACATTGCCGTCAAGACGGCCTGCCAGCTCGGCCAGATATTGCGTGCCCAGCCGCGCGTTATAGACGGGATCGGCGGTGAGGCGGTCGGTGGTGTGCAGCGCGCTCAGGCCGAGCTTGCCTGCGACTTCCTTGGCGGTGGCTGGCATGAGTTGCATGAGGCCGCGTGCGCCGACGCCTGATTGCACGATAGGGTCGAATTCGCTTTCGCGCCGTGCAATGGCCAGCGACATCTCGGGCGCCATAGGCAAATTGGCCTCGGCCAGCGGGTGCAGGGCATAGTAGGGCGCTGCGATTTCCAGCCCGCGACGCGCGGCGCGTTTGCCGATCATCACGGCGATGTGCGGCTGGCCTACATCAATGGCGGCTTGGCCCAGAAGCTCCAGATCGGGTTCCAACAATTGCTCGGCCAGATGGGTCCAGAACCGCTCGGCCACATTCATCTCGCCTGAGGCTTGGAGCAGCAAGCCCGCCTCGAACAATGGAGCCTTGGCTAGCGCGCTGCTGCGCCAGTCGGTGGTGGGGCGCGCGCCGCGTAGCTTGTCAGGGAAGGGGATGCGCGCGCGCTCGGCTGCGAGCAGGCCGTAGTAGGATGTCTGGTAGTTCGCGCCCATTGTGTAGGCGGCGGTGGCGCCCTCATTGTCGCCTGCGGCTTCAAGCGCGCGGCCCTGCCAGTATCCTGCGCGGCCTTGGCTGATCGGGGATTCCACGGCGCTGTCGTGGTTGAGAAAATGGGCGTGGGCGCGCATCGGCTCCTTCAGGAACGTGAGCGCGATATAGCCCGAGAGCCATTCGAGATCGGCGTAATCGGAGCCTTCGGTAAGGTAGTGCTGCGAGGCCATGGCGTAGGCGCGTTCCGCCGTACCATTGCGCATCTCGTATCGGGCCAGCGCGCGGCGGCGGTTGCCCCATGCGGCGGGATCGCCCAGCGCCTCAGCGCTTTTGGAGGAGGCGAGCATCAGGTCCATTGCGTCCCCTTGGCGGCCTTTGCGAGCGCGCCATTCAAAGCGTGCGTGGTTCACGCCGCCGCTGGATTTGAGCGCATCAGGCAGGTCCTCATACAAGCTCACGGCATTGTCGCTGCGGCGATAGAAGGCGATGCGGGAACGCGCGGCTTGCTCCGCCGATTTGCTGGCCACGCCGTACATCTGGCGCGCTTCGTCATAATCGCGCCCCCAGACCATCGCATCGAGGCGCGCATCGTGGTGCGGTTTGAGAAGATCGCCATGGGCGGCAAGGAACGCGGCTTGGGAACCCTCGTTCATCGGCATGGTGCGCCATGCGAGGACAACGGCGGCTTGTGCGGCGCCGCTTTCTCCCGCCGCAGTCAGGGCCTTTGCGTGGGCTAGAACGCCGCGCGGGGTTTGGGCGGGGTGGTCTTTGAAAAAGGCAAGTATGTCTGCATCGTTCTGCTTGATGACCTGTGGTTCGGAGCGTCGGCGCAGATAGGGTTCACCGGGCCAGTCTGGGCGGCGATTGAGGAAGTCTGTTATCTGCTCGAAGTTGCCCTGTTTCGCGCGCAGGCGGTGCCATGTGATGACATCGCGGGCCACTTGGCCATCCCGCTCTGCAATGCGCTCTGCGCCTGAAAAATCACCTGAACGCATGGTGTCCATCGCCCATCCAAGGGGGCGTGGGCGTTCCGCACTGGCGGGGATCGCCATGGAACAGAGCAGCAACAGGGCTGTCAGATAACGTGTCATGGCTTGCATTTCCTACCTCGTCCGCAGTACAGCCTTTGAACATAGACTATCCCTGCGCGTGTTCAATTCACGACTACTTGCGCAGGCGGTCTTTGTCCTGTCACGGGGAATACGTGGCATCATCGGTGGCCCTTCGGTCTCCAGCACAACAAAAGGAGCGTGCACATGTTTTCAGGTTCTATGCCTGCCCTCGTCACGCCGTTTCAGGGCGGCGAGCTGGATATCGAAACACTCAAGAAACTTGTCGAATGGCATGTGGGTGAAGGGTCGAACGGGCTGGTGCCTGTGGGGACGACAGGCGAATCGCCCACGCTGACGCATCGCGAGCATGAGCTGGTCGTTGAGGAGGTGGTGAAAGCCGCCGCTGGCCGCATTCCCGTGATTGCGGGGGCTGGCAGCAACAACACGCTGGAGAGCATTCGGTTGGCTCAGCATGCCGAAAAGGTTGGCGCAGACGGAATCCTGCTGGTGACGCCGTACTACAACAAGCCGACACAGCGCGGATTGATTGCGCATTTCACTGCCGTGCATGACTGCTGTGAACTGCCTATCATCATCTACAATATTCCGGGCCGTTCGGTCGTGGATATGAGCCCTGAGACGATGGGCGAGTTGGCCAAGCTGCCTCGCATTGTCGGCGTCAAGGATGCCACAGGTGATCTGGCGCGGGTGTGCGACCAGCGCATGACCTGTGGGCCTGATTTCATCCAGCTGTCGGGTGAGGACGCCACGGCGCACGGGTTTAACGCCCAAGGCGGCGTGGGCTGTATCTCTGTCACGGCGAATGTGGCACCAAAGCTGTGCAGCCAGTTGCAGGCGGCCTGTCTGGCGGGTGACTATGCCGCTGCGCTGACAATCCAAGACAAGCTGATGCCCCTGCACAAGGCCATCTTCACCGAGCCGGGCCTTGTTGGTGTGAAATATGCCATGTCGCGGCTTGATCTGTGTTCCGCTGATGTGCGTTTGCCGCTGACGGGTCTGTCGGACGAGACCTGTGCGCTGGTCGATGCGGGTCTGCGGCACGCGGGCTTGATGAACTAGACTTTTCTTTGCAGGCTCTGTGTGTAGGGTGGTTTTCGACCCCAGCAACGGAGCCTGCGACATGAATATCCTTCCCCTAATTGCCGACAGCACAGACGAGATGCGCGCGATCTTTGAGGATCTGCATGCGCACCCTGAGATTGGTTTCACCGAAGAGCGTACGAGCGCTGTGGTGGCGGACAAGCTTCGCAGCTATGGCGTGGACGAGGTGCATACAGGGCTGGGTAAGACGGGGGTTGTGGCGCTGATCCATGGCAAGCAAAAGGGCAACCGCCGCGTGGGGCTGCGTGCGGATATGGATGCGTTGCCGATACACGAGATATCGGGTGTGGACTATGGTTCGAAGAATGATGGGGTGATGCATGCCTGCGGGCATGACGGACATACCACTATGCTGCTGGGTGCGGCCAAGCATCTGGCGGCGACGCGGGAGTTTGACGGCACTGCCGTGCTGGTCTTTCAACCCGCCGAGGAGGGGCTGGGCGGTGCGCGCCAGATGATCGCGGACGGGCTCTTCGAGCAGTTTCCCTGCGACGAGATTTATGGGATGCACAACTGGCCCAGCGGAGAGCTGGGGCAGGTCGGCATTTGTAAGGGCAACGCGATGGCGGGCGCTGCATTTTTCGACATCACTGTGACGGGCAAAGGCAGCCATGCGGCCAACCCCTCGCAAAGCCGCGACGCGCTGATCATCGCGGCGAGCCTTGCAACCGAGTTGCAGACCATCCTGAGCCGCAATGTGCCTGCGCTGGACACTTGTGTGCTGTCGGTCACGCAGCTGCATGCGGGGGCGGCCTATAACGTGGTGCCAGAGGTGGCGACGCTGGCTGGCACCATCCGTTATTTCAAAGACGAGATTTGCGATCTGGCCGCCACACGGATGCAGGCGATCTGCGACGGTTTCGCGCTGGCGCACGGGGTCAAGATCGAGCTGGAATTGCGCAATGTGTTTGATGTGCTGATTAATGATAGCGATCTGTCGGAAGCCTATATGGAAGCGGCCGCCGAGATTGTGGGGGCAGGCAATATCATCGAGCGTCAGGAGCCTGCCACAGGCTCGGAGGATTTTGCCGATATGCTCAAGGTCGTACCCGGAGCCTATTGCATCGTGGGGCATGGCGGGACCGTGCCATTGCACAACCCCGCCTTCACTCTTGACCCCGAGATTCTGCCCATCGGTGCATCGGTGATGGCGCGGATGGTCGAGAAACGCCTGCCGCTGTAGGCTCAGCGCTTGCCGTAGTAGAGGCCGACCACATGCTCGGCCTCGGCAAAGAAAAGCCAGCGGGCAGTAAGCACACCCGCGATGTGGGCCACCACGGCCAGCAGCGCCATGAAGTGGTTGAAAGGCAGCAGCAGGAAGATGATCGGCAGCACAGCCATCAGCGCAATCGCAATAATGCGCAGCTTTTGCGCGTGCTTGCGGCCGATCTCATGCACGAATTCGCGCAGCAGATAATTGGTCCCTGTGTGCGGCGGCTCGAAGGCGCGCACGGTGCCGATGGACCCCAAGCCCGTGGCCGTGGCCATGTTGGTGGGGTTGTTCTCGAACGCGGTATCGCCGCGCAGCCATGTGGCGACTTGGATGCCGCCCGCAATGGCCAGCAGGATGATGGCCGCCGTGGTTTGGCCCGCCATCAGCGCGCCACCTGCGATGCAAAGCGAGATGAAATTGGCAGGGGTCAGCGGGGAGTTCCAGCGGGGGATGGTCTTGAGCTGGCCGTAGATCATGGAAGTGGTGAAGACGGTGCCAAGGGAGGCCAGCGCGCCAAGGATGCCGATGATGCTCCACCGTTGGCCGAAGAAGACAAGCCCTGCGCCGTAGATCGCCATGAGAAAAAGAGCCGCGACAGCGCACCATGCCTCGCGCGACAGCCAGCTGCTGCGCCATTGGGTGAACGCCTTGAGCGCGCGTTCGGGGTGGCCGAGGTGGAAGGTGGAGGAGATGAGGCCACCAACAGCCAAAAGATAGGCGATGGTGAAGAAGATGAAGGCGTTGAAGCCCGTGGTCGCGGGCATGCCGAGGCCAAGGAAGATGAGCAGGCCAAAGCCCAAGCCAGAGAAGGTGGAGAAGAAGATGACGGAGGGTGCGGGATGCATCAGATTTTCTCCAGCGTTTTGTCGAGCCAGTTGAGGAAGCCTTTGGCCTCCGTCGCTACAGGCTCAAGGAAAGGGGCGAGGACGTCGATTTGTTCTTCGTCTTGGGCGAGGCGGTCTTTGAGACGCGGCGGCAGGTATTGGTTGACGGGTTTGGTGCCTTGCTCTGGCATAAGGTCCATGCCGCCGCGCTCGGCCACCAGAAGGCTCACGTCGGAGTTGGGATCGCCCAGATCGCCAAAGTGGCGGGCGTTGGACGGGCAGGTGCGCACGCAGGCGGGCTCACGGTCTTCTGCGGGCAGGTTCTCGTTGTAGATGCGGTCGACGCAGAGGGTACATTTCTTCATCACGCCTTCGGCCTGATCCATCTCGCGCGCGCCGTAGGGGCAGGCCCATGCGCAGAGGCCGCAGCCGATGCAGTCGCTCTCATTCACCAGCACGATGCCGTCCTCGACGCGTTTGTAGCTGGCCCCTGTGGGGCAGACGGTGACGCAGGGTGCATCCTCGCAATGCAGGCAGGATTTGGGGAAGTGGATGAGTTGCGCGTCGCCTTGAGCTGGTTGTACTTCGTAGGAGTGCACGCGGTTGAGGAAGGTGCCCGAGGGGTCCGCGCCGTAGGGGTCTTGATCGCTCAGCGGTGCGCCGTAGTTTTCGGTGTTCCAGCCTTTGCAGGAGATCACGCAGGCGTGGCAGCCCACGCAGGTGTCGAGATCAATGACGAGGCCGAGTTTCTTTTCGGTGTGGGTGGGGAGTTGGGTCATGTGCGGGCTCCTTGGGGGGCGTGCGCTGGGGCACTGCCCCAGACCTCGGGATATTTGGGACCAAAAGAAATGGGGGTCATTTGCCTACCTTCCATTTGAGCTCCGCCGGGGCGGGTGCCACGGGGGAGGTGATGGGGGGCATGGCGGGTTGGGATTGGGCGTCGGCGGGGGCTGTGGTTTTCTTGAGGGCGACTTTTAGGTCGAACCATGCGGCTTGGCCCGTGATGGGATCGGAGTTGGCCCAGCGCAGGCCGTCGCCTTTGGGCGGGAGCAGTTCGTGGATCAGGTGGTTGAGGAGGAAGCCTTTGGTGGCTTCGGGAGCGTCTTTATCCAGTGCCCATGCGCCTTTGCGTTTGCCGATGGCGTTCCATGTCCAGATTGTGTTTGGGTTGAGGGCTGCCATCTCCATCACGGGCACGGTGATTGTGCCGTGGGGGGAGGTGATCTCGGCCCAGTTGCCGTCTGTGAGGTTGTGTTGCTGCATTAGGTTGGTGGGCAGATACATCGGGTTGCGGCCGTGGAGTTGGCGCAGCCATGCATTCTGGCTGCCCCAGCTGTGGTACATGGCCATGGGGCGCTGGGTGAGCGCCGTGATGGTGAAGCCCTCGTTGCCCTGTTGGTCGGTCTCGTACCAGATCGGCAGGGGGGACATTTTGTCTTTGATCCGCTGGCGCAGGTGGTCGGGGGGTTGGCGGTCGCCATGACCCTCGGCGGCGAGTTGGAATTTGCGCATCGGCTCTGCATAGAGGCTGAACAGGTAGGGTTGGGGGCTGTCGTACAGGCCCATTTTCACGGCCCAGTCCTGATAGTCGGCGTTCCACGGTTTGTAGTAGTTCGCGCCGTCTGGAATGTGTTCGACGTAAAAGCCGCCGTTGGCGATGTAGTTGTCGAGTTGGGACTCGTTGACGTCGCCGCGGCCGCCTTGCAGGCCTTTATCGCCCATGCGCCAACCTGCGAGCGGGCCTACGCCGGGGCGGCGTTCGTGGTTGACGATGTAGTCGGCGTAGTCGGCGTATTTTTGGCTGCCGTCGTCGTTTGTGAAGGCGGGCAGGCCCAAGCGCGCGCCCAGATCGCAGAGCGCGGATTGGAAGCCTTTGACGTCGCGGTCAGGCTCTACTACGGGCCAGCGGATCGCGTCGGCCACTGCGTCGGCCTCGCAGATGGGGCGGTCGAGCAGGGAGATGCAATCGTGGCGTTCTAGGTATGTCGTGTCGGGCAGGATGAGGTCGGCGTAGGCGACCATTTCCGAGCTGTAGGCATCGGAGTAGATGATGCGGGGGATGACGTATTCGCCGCTCTCGTCCGTGTCCGTCAGCATGTCCTGCACGCCTGTGGTGTTCATGGAGGAGTTCCACGACATGTTCGCCATATACATGAACAGTGTGTCGATTTTATAGGGATCGCCTGCGTAGGCGTTGCTGATCACCATGTGCATGAGGCCGTGGGCGGACATGGGGTTTTCCCATGTGAAGGCTTTGTCGATGCGCGCAGGCGTGCCGTCGTCCTTGAGCGCGAGATCATCGGGGCCGTGCACAAACCCAAGGTGCGGGCCGTCCAGCGGCGCATTGGGCGTGACTTTCCAGTGCGGCTTGGGGTGTGCGGTGGCGGGCTTGGGATAGGGCGGTTTGAAGCGGAAGCCGCCCGGCACCTCAATCGTGCCGAGGATGATTTGCAGCGTGTGCAGGGCGCGACAGGTCTGGAACCCGTTGGCGTGGGCAGAGATTCCGCGCATCGCGTGGAAGGAGACCGGGCGGCCTGTCATCGTGGTGTGGTGTTCACCGCGGAAGTCGGTCCATTCATGGGCCAGCTCGAATGATTCCTCGAATGCGACGCGGGCGAGTTCAGCGGCCAGCGTGCGGATGCGCGCCGCTGAGATGCCGCAGCGATTGGCGACGTTCTCGGGCGCGTATTGGGCGTCGAGATACATCTCTGCCATCTGGTGGAAGACGGGGCGGTGGGTGATGCCAGCCTCGCGGTGGGTGGCGGCGAGATCGGGTTTGACGCCTTTTTGATCGTAGGGGGTGAGCTTGCCTGTTACGCGGTCGATGACCAACTCTTTGCCGTTCTCATCGCGCAGTTTGAGGCCGTATTCGGGGGATTTCTCGTCCCCGTTGATGAGCACGGCGGCGTCTGTGTACTGCGCGAGGTAATGCAGGTCCATCTTACCCGCTTTCATCAGGCAGTGGATCATCGACAGGATGAACAGCCCGTCCGTGCCCGGCGTGATGCCGACCCAATCATCGGCCACGGCGTTATAGCCTGTGCGGATGGGGTTCACGCCAATGACGCGCGCGCCGCGTACCTTGATCTTGCCAATCCCCATTTTGATCGGGTTGCTGTCGTGATCCTCGGCCACGCCGAACAGCATGAAAAGCTTGGTGTGGTCCCAATCGGGCTGGCCGAACTCCCAAAACGCGCCACCCATGGTGTAGATGCCAGCGGCGGCCATGTTGACGGAGCAGAAACCGCCGTGTGCTGCATAGTTGGGCGTGCCAAAGCTCTGCGCGAACATGGAGGTGAAGCTTTGCGACTGGTCGCGGCCTGTGAAGAAGGCGAGTTTCTCTGGATTGCTCTCGCGGATGGGGCGCAGCCAGCTCTCGGCGATGTCATAGGCCTCGTCCCAGCTGATATGCTCGAACTTGCCCTCGCCGCGCTTGCCTACCCGTTTCATGGGGCTGCTGAGGCGTGAGGGCGCGTTGTGCTGCATGATGCCAGCGGAGCCTTTGGCGCAAAGCACGCCCTGGTTCACGGGGTGGTCGCGGTTGCCCTCGATATAGGCGACCTTCAGATCACCCAGCGGGTCCTTCTTCATGTGAACATTGATGCCACAGCGACAGGCGCACATGTAGCAGGTGGTTTTACGGATCTCGTCAGAGACTTTCGGGCTCAGGTCCAGCACGGGCTGTTTGTGGGTCATGGTCTCTCCTGACGGTTATTTTTGCGCCTGTAGCGTGGTGACGGCAATCATGTTGGTAACGTCTCTTGCGGTGCAGCCGCGCGACAGGTCGTTGGCAGGTTTGCTAAGCCCTTGTAGCACGGGGCCGATGGCATCGCAGCCGCCGATCCGCTGGGCGATTTTATAGCCGATGTTGCCTGCATCGAGATTGGGGAAGATGAGGACGTTGGCGTGGCCTGCGGTAGGGCTGCCTGCCGCTTTGGAGGCACCCACATCGGGGACGAAGGCGGCGTCGAATTGCAACTCTCCGTCGGATGGGAGCTCAGGGTGCTCTTGTTGTAGAATTGCCAGTGCGTCGGTGACTTTGGTCACGCGCTCATGACGGGCGGAGCCTTTGGTGGAGAAGCTGAGCAGGGCCACTTTTGGATCGTCGCCAAGGAGTTGCTGGCAGGACGCGGCGGACTGTGCGGCAATGGCGGCAAGCTCGCTGGCGTCGGGATCGATAACCAGACCGCAATCGCCGAAAATCATGGCGCTGCGGCCAGAGGGATGGCCCGAGGGCAGGGCCATCAGGAAGAACGAGGAGACGAGGGCAGCATCAGGTGCTTTGCCAATCATCGTGAGGGCTGCACGCACGGTGTCAGAGGTGGTGGCGACCGCGCCGCCCACTGTGCCGTCTGCATCGCCATTGCGTACCATCAGAGCTGAAAAGATCAGCGGATCGCGCACCTGCTGTGCGGCGACGTCTTCGCTGATGCCCTTGGGCTTGCGCAAGTCAAAATAGAGCGCGGCATAGGTTGCGGTCAGGGCCGAGGTCTCGGGGTCTTGGATCATAAGCGTGTCGCTGATTGTCGCATCGGCGGCGGCGAGCTGGCTGGTGATTTCTGCCTCAGGGCCGACCAGTGTGATAGGGCCGAGGCCCGCATCAAGGGCCGCAAGCGCACCGGCCACAACCCGTGGGTCGTGGCCTTCGCTTAGAACGATGTGGGCAGGCCTTGCGGCGGCGCGGATTTGGAGATCCCGCAGCACGCTCATTAGGGCCTGCCCCCGTTTTTATTGGGTGTGATCAACACTTAGGCCGTTGGCTCACGCATGTCGGCGGCGTCGATGCCTGCAACCTCGACGGGCTGCTTCATCGCGTCGCGGCGGAAGGGATCACCCAGCTCCTGATTGATCATCGCTTCGATCAGTGTGGTTTTGCCGTGGTTCATCTGGTCGTCCAGCGCTTTTGCAAGGGCGGCGGTCAGCTCTTCCTGAGTGCGGGCGACAACGCCTTGCAGACCACACGCCTTAGCGATGCCAGCGTAGGACACCTGCTCGTCCAGCTCGGTGCCTACGAAGTTGTCGTCGAACCAGAGTGTCGAGTTCCGCTTTTCCGCGCCCCACTGGTAGTTGCGGAAGACGATCTGTGTGACTGGCGGCCAGTCGCCGCGACCGATTGCTGTCAGCTCGTTTACCGCGATGCCAAAGGCGCCGTCCCCTGCAAAGCCTACAACAGGCACGTCAGGCTGGCCGATCTTTGCGCCAACGATGGCAGGCAGGCCGTAGCCGCAGGGGCCAAACAGACCTGGTGCGAGGTATTTGCGGCCCTCGTTGAAGGAAGGATAGGCGTTACCGATGGCGCAGTTGTTGCCGATGTCCGAGGAGATGATCGCCTCGACGGGCAGGGCGGCTTGGATCGCGCGCCATGCCATGCGAGGGGACATCCAGTCAGGTTTGGCGGCACGGGCGCGCACGTTCCAGTCTGTGCCCGGATCGTCCTGCTCCTCGGTCATGGAGGTCAGCTCTTGCGCCCATGCGGATTTGGTTTGTGCGATCAGCGCGGTACGCTCTTTGCGCCCCTCGTCCCCTGCGGTATCGGCAAGCTTGGCTGTGATCGCTTGTGCAACCTTAGCTGCGTCGCCCACGATGCCCACAGTGACCTTTTTGGTCAGACCAATGCGGTCGGGGTTGATGTCGACCTGAATGATCTTGGCGTCTGTGGGCCAGTAATCGATGCCGTAACCGGGCAGGGTCGAGAAGGGGTTGAGGCGGGTGCCTAAGCACAGCACAACGTCTGCCTTGGAGATCAGCTCCATCCCTGCTTTTGAACCGTTGTAGCCCAGCGGACCAGCGAACAGCGGGTGGTTGCCGGGGAAGGCGTCATTGTGCTGGTAGCCAACACAGACAGGCGCGTCGAGCTTTTCTGCCAGAACGCGGGAAGCGTCGATGCCGCCTGCGGCCAGCACCACGCCAGCACCGTTGAGGATCACAGGGAACTTGGCGGTGGAGAGCATTTCGGCGGCTTTGGAAACTGCATTTTCGCCGCCCTGTGGCAGCTCGAAGTCGACAACTTCGGGGATCTCGATGTCGATGACTTGGGTCCAGAAGTCACGTGGGATGTTGATCTGTGCGGGGCCAGAGGCGCGCTTGGCCTGCATGATCACGCGGTTCAGCGTTTCTGCCACGCGGGAAGGATCGCGGACCTCTTCCTGATAGGCAACGCAATCAGCGAACAGGTTCATCTGCTCCATCTCTTGGAAGCCACCCTGACCAATCGTTTTGTTTGCGGCCTGCGGGGTAACCAAAAGTAAAGGCGTGTGGTTCCAATATGCGGTTTTCACTGCGGTCACGAAGTTTGTGATGCCCGGACCGTTTTGCGCGATCATCATGGACATCTTGCCAGTGGCACGGGTGTAGCCGTCCGACATCATGCCAGCGGAACCTTCATGCGCGCAGTCCCAGAATTTGATCCCTGCCTTCGGGAAAATGTCGGAGATCGGCATCATGGCGGAGCCGATGATACCAAAGGCATGTTGGATGCCGTGACGCTGCAGCGTTTTTACGAATGCTTCTTCGGTAGTCATTTTCATAGCAGGTAATCCCTAAGATTAAGTGAATGCGAATCCGGTTTTTCGCAAAATACGGGTTTGGGCCCTGAAAAGTTAGGGCCAGATGTTACGCTGAAATATGGCCAGCTTTGGTTATGGCGTCAATTTCTGATGCCAGCAGTTTCAAGCCCTCGTTGATTTGGCTTGCAGGGATCGAGGAATAGCCGAGGCGGTAGAAGTTCTGGGGCTGTTCAGTGCCGCCGAAAAACGACTGGCCAGGCTCGATCAGAACGCCGCGCGCACGCAGGTGGTTGGCGAGGACTTGTGTGTCGATTCCATCTGGTGCGCGCATCCAGAACGATGAGCCACCGTGCGCGCCCTGCCCTGCGATCTGAAGCCCGTATTGCACAATGGCCGCCTCCATCTGGGCGCGGCGCTCGTGCAGGGTATTGCCCATGCGGCGGACAAGCGCGTCATAATGTCCAAGCGACAGAAAGTAGGAGGCGGTGCGCTGGATATGTCCTGGCGGGTGGCGCAGCACTGAGGCGCGCAGGGCGCGGGCCTCGCGGATGAATGGCTCGGACCCGACCAGATAGCCCAAGCGCAGGCCCGGAAACAGGGATTTGGAGAAGCTGCCCACATAGATCACGCGCCCGTCGGCATCGAGGGATTTGAGTGCGGGGGAGGGCGGGCGCAGGAAGGATGTCTCGAACTCATAGTCATCCTCGACGATCAACGCATCTATATCGCGGGCACGGTCCAGCAGCGCGCGCCGCCGCGCCATGGGCATGGTCGCATTGGTCGGGCATTGGTGGCTGGGGGTGGTGAAAATCACATCTGTGTCTGGGGGAATTGCCTCGGGCGGCATGCCGTCATTGTCAACGCGCACTGGGGTTACGTGGCACCGAGACTGGATCAGAATGTCACGCAAAGAGTGATAGCACGGGTCTTCAAGAGCGGCGCGGCGGCGCTGGGTCAGCAGCACTTGGGCTGTGAGCCAGAGCGCATTTTGCGCGCCCATGGTGATCAGGATTTGCTCGGGCGCTGCAGTGATACCGCGGCGGGGAAGCGTGTGACGGGCGATGAACTCGATCAGTTTGGGGTCGTCCTGATCGTAGGTGTCGGACGTCATGGAGTAAAAGTCGCGTTGGCCCAAGGCCTGCAACGCACACAATCGCCAATTTGCGTGATCAAACAGCGCTTTATCCGCCTGACCATAGACAAACGGATATCGGTATTGCGACCAGTCCTGCGGCTTGGAAGGCGTCACGCCGCCGCTGAACCGCTGCCCAATGGCGCGGGCCCAATCCACGGCATCCTCCGTCTCTGGCGTGAGCGTAAAGCTGGGCGGGCTGGGCGCATTCTCGGACACGTAGTAGCCCGACCGCCCCTTGGAGCTGAGGTAGTCATTGGCCAGAAGTTCGGTATAGGCGATTGTTACGGTGATGCGGCTCACGCCCAGATGGGTGGCGAGCTTGCGGGTCGATGGGAGCTTTTCCCCTGTCTGAAAACGGCCCGACAAAATACCCTGCGCGATCATCTGCTGGATCTGCGATTGCAAGGTGCCTTGGGCGTCAGGGTGGAGAAAGAAAGTCTCGACAGGAAGTGCCATGCGGATTTCTACACTGGACTTAATCTCAATGCAATCTGGATGTAAGAGCGCATGATTTGGAGATATTTACAGTTTCAAGTTAGCAGGATACGCAGAGAAAAGCAACGCAAAAATGAGACAAAAAGTTTCATAAATTATTCAATTCGGCAAATATCTTGGCTGCCACGGGTGCAGCACCTGTACACCCCCAGTGCACCGTGCGGTGCCTTTCCGGAATGTTAGCACCGCGCAGGCACTCTGACGCTTTCAAAAGCAGGAGAGATGCGATGAACCGCAAGGGTGCGCACAGCCAGATGATTCATGAATTGGAACGATTGCAGGAAGAGATGCAGTCGAGTTGGCTGGATCACAGCGTTCCGCCCGATTGGGCGGGCCTTGATTTTTGGGATGAGGTGAAGAGGAAAAAGACGCGGGTCACGCTGAGGCTGGATGCGGATATGGTCGCGTGGTTTCGCAAGATGGGGCCGAACTATGGTCCGCGCATCAATAAGGTTCTGCGCACCTACTATGCGGGTGTCGTGTCGGGGAATGTGTCGGCCTATCCCAATGATCGCGTGATTCCGCGCCTGATGCTGGCCGCCGAGCAGGAGATGTTTCGCAGCGACATGATCGGGGAGCGCAAGACGTGAGACATCCTCGCCCTTGCAGGTAGAATGCGGATTTCCTAGCCTTTGAGGGACCAAAGGGAGGGGGCTGATGACTGAATTTCATTCAGAGACAGAGCGCAAAGCGGCGATACGTCAGGCGTGGAAGCGCTGGGCTTTGCTGGCGGTGCCGCTGTCTGTGGGTCTCATGATCGCTGTATCATATATCGGATTTGGGGTGATGATGCCTCTGCTGACAGTCTTTTTGGCTGCCGTGCTGCTGTACCAGCGATATGTGAAGAAGCGGAGCTGGCAGTCGATTATGTGGGGCGTCTATGCCGATAAGGGCTGAGCGCTAAGCGATATACAAAAAAGGCCCCGCTGCTGATGCGGGGCCTTTTTGATTTGTCTGAAGGTCTGGCTTAGGCCAGAACGCGGCCCAATGCGCCGTCTACCGCTGCGACGATCTGGTTGATGTCGTCTTTGGTGCAGATCAGCGCTGGCGAGAAGCACAGCGTGTTGTTCTTGCCTGGCAGGGAGCGGTTGGTTGCGCCGATGATCACGCCCTGCTGCATGCAGTCTGCGACGACTGCGGCGACCAGTTTTTCGGGCAGCGGCTCTTTCGTGGCGCGGTCGGTGACCAGTTCGGCCCCGAGGAACAGGCCCTTGCCGCGGACTTGGCCGATGGCGCGGTGCTTGTCGGACAGTTCTTCGAGCTGCTCGAGCATGTAGTCGCCCATGGCGGTACAGTTGCCCAAGAGGTTCTCACGCTCGATGATCTTCATGTTCTCGATTGCCGCTGCTGGTCCAGCGGTGCAGCCGCCGAAGGTCGAGATGTCGCGGAAGTAGTTAAGGTGATCGCTGGCGTCATCCTTGAACATGTCAAACACGGCCTCTGTCGTCACGAGACAGCTGATTGCGGCATAGCCAGAGGCGACACCTTTTGCCATCGACACCATATCAGGCACGATGCCGTAGTGCTGGTAGCCGAACCATGTGCCCGTGCGGCCCACGCCGCAGACGACTTCGTCGATGTGCAGCAGGATATCGTATTTGTCGCAAATCTCGCGGACACGCTCCCAATAGCCGTCGGGGGGTGTGATCACGCCGCCGCCTGCGGTCACAGGCTCAAGGCAGAGCGCGCCGATGGTCTCCGGGCCTTCGCGCAGGATGACCTCTTCGATCTGGTTGGCGGCCCAGACGCCGTAGTTATCCTCGGGCGCGCCGTCCTGTTCGTGCTTGCGGTATTCAAGGCAGTGGGGCACGCGGATGAACCCGTCGGGGAAGGGGCCGTATTGCGCGTTCCGTTCGTCCTGACCGCCTGCGCCCATCGTCGCGATGGTGGAGCCGTGGTAGTCGCGGTCGCGGTAGAGAATCTTATGCTTTTTGCCGCCATAGCGTTTGTGCGCGATCTGGCGGACCATCTTGAAGCCCTTCTCGTTCGCCTCGGAGCCGGAGGAGGCGTAGTAGACGCGGCTCATTCCCGGCATTTTGTCGATCAGCATTTCGGAGAAGATCGCCCCCGGGATGGAGCCTGCGGTGCCGCCAAAGAAGTTCAGTTTCACCAATTGGTCGCGCACCGCATCGGCGATTGATTCGCGCCCGTAGCCCACATTGACCGTCCAGACACCGCCCGCGACGGCGTCGATATGCTCTTTGCCGTGCTGGTCCCAAACGCGCAGGCCTTTGCCTTCGACGATGATGCGCGGATCGTTTGTTTCATAGGGTTTATGCTGGCTGAGGTGATGCCAAACGTGGGCGCGGTCAGCCTCGACAACGCGTGAAATGTCATTTTCGTTAAACGTACCGTCCATGGTGGCAACCTTTCGATTAGAGAGCAAACAAGGGAAATCAGGCGATGAATTTCGATAATATACAATACCAGAGGGTCAAACGGCGATAAAAAATAGGGCCAGAGTACGGTGATGGATAGGGCCACTTTGCGGGGGGTTCTGATTTTGTTGGGTTTTCTGGGGCGGGAATGGGAGGGGCCGAGGGCGGAGCGCGCTTCTGGCCTTATCACGGGGTGTGAACTGGTTCTTTGATTTTTCAGGCTGCACGACAGAGTGGCAGACATCTTGAGCGCTGCGGTCTTCTGCGTTTCGTGTTCAGGGTGGAGGCGAAACTTCTAAGCAGGACGGGACAGGTTCTGCGATGATTATTTGAGCGTGGCGCCTAATTGTTCACGGTCAAATAAACGGCGCAGGGCAAAGTGTTCGGCTCGTTGTGCAAGCCTCTTGCAAGTAACGTATGTATCCCACAGGGTGCTTACGTTGGCTACATTCGTTGCGACAGCTAACCTTGAGTTCCATCAATAGGGGCCAAGTATAATCAATTGGGAGACTACTAAGATGATGAAGAAAACAGTAAGCGCATTTGTTGCGGGTGCGGTCATGTCCATGACTGGCGTCTCGGCCTATGCCGAAGGTGAATTGACAGTCGGTTATTTCCTTGAGTGGCCGATGCCATTCCAGTTCGCCAAAGTGAACGGCACCTATGACGAAGCGCTGGGCAAGACCGTGAACTGGGTCAGCTTTGACAGCGGCGTAGCAATGTCTGCGGCGATGGCTTCGGGCGATGTTCAGATCTCTGTAAGCCAGGGTGTACCGCCCTTCGTAGTAGCGACATCCGGCGGTCAGGACATCCAGATCGTTGATGTGGCTGTGTCCTATTCCGAGAACGACAACTGTGTCGTAGCCTCTGGTCTGGAAATCGACAAAACCTCCGCAGCCGAGCTGGCTGGCAAGAAAGTCGCTGTGCCGCTTGGTACCGCTGCGCACTACGGCTTTCTCAAGCAGATGGACCACTTTGGTGTAGATGTTGCGGGCATGTCCGTTGTTGATATGGCGCCAGCCGAAGGTGCCGCCGCGCTGAGCCAAGGCTCCGTTGATATGGCCTGTGGTTGGGGTGGTGCGCTTCGCCGCATGAAAGAATCAGGCAACATCCTGTTGACTGGTGCCGAAAAGGAAGAACTTGGCATTCTGGTATTCGACGTAAGCTCCGCGCCTGCATCCTATGTGGCCGAGAACGGTGACGAGCTGGCCAAATTCCTCAAGGTGACGGCAGATGCCAACGCCATGTGGAACGCAGGCGGTGAAGATGCAGCCAAGATGCTGCCCGTTATTGCCAAAGACGCTGGTATGGATGAAGCGGCCACAGCGGAGACGCTTGCGGGCTTCACCTTTCCCTCCGTGGAAGACCAGCTGAGCGAGAAGTGGCTCGGTGGTGGCAGCCAGACGTTCATGGGCGGTGTGGCTGACGTGTTCAAAGAGAGCGGCTCCATTGACGCGGCTCTTGAGGACTACTCTGGCACAGTGAACACAGCGCCGCTGATGGCTGTAAAAGGCATGTAATCCCTGCGGGATTGGTTTTGGTCCGGCGCATCCTTTGCGCCGGACCTCACATTTCAAGACAATGAGGCGGGGTTAACCCTGCCCTGAAGCAGGCCGTCAGCGACGGTCAGAAAGCAGGGACATGTCCGGACTTTCCATTGATAAACTCTCGATGCGGTTTGATCTGCCGAATGGCGGATCGGTGCAGGCGCTCAAGGATGTGACGCTCGACCTCAAAGCGGGCGAGCTGCTGAGTGTGCTGGGGCCATCGGGCTGTGGCAAGACCACGCTTTTGAACATCGTCGCAGGGTTTCTGGCCCCGACCGAAGGGCAGATGACCCTGAACGGTCACGAGATCAGCGGCCCCGATGCCGAGCGCGGCATGGTGTTCCAGCAAGGCGCGCTGTTTGAATGGATGAGCGTGCGTGACAACGTAGGATTTGGCCCTTCGATGAAGGGCATGCCCGCCAAGGAGAAGGCGGAGATTGTGGATCACCTGCTCGATGTGGTGGGCCTTCAGGACTTTAAGGAAAAGGCGGTCTATGAGCTGTCTGGCGGGATGCAGCAGCGTGTGGCCTTGGCCCGCTGTCTGGCCAATGATCCTGATGTGATTTTGATGGACGAGCCATTGGGCGCGCTCGATGCGCTCACACGCGAGAAAATGCAGAGCCTTGTGCTCAAGCTGTGGAAAGAGACGGGCAAGACGATTATCTTGATCACCCACTCTGTTGAAGAGGCGCTGCTGTTGGGGGAGCGTCTGATCGTTATGGCTCCGCGTCCGGGCCGTATTCACAAGGAATACCGTTTGCCTTTCGCCGAGCTGGGTGTTGAGGCGGACCTGCGCGAGGTGAAGAAACATCCCGATTTCGCGGTCAAGCGTGAGGAGATCCTCGGGATGATTTGGGACATGGAAGAAGAGATTATGGGTCGCACGGAGGAATCGGCATGACGGGACTTATTCTGCTTTTCGTCTATATCGGCATCTTTGCGGTTGCGGCGTTTGTCTTTACGCGCATCGGTGCAAAGAAAGACGGCTATACCGCGCTCAAGACGGTCACTTTTGGCGATGAGAGTGCGGTGCGGCCCAACCGTGCGGCAGGCATCATTTCGATCCTGACGCTGTTTTTGTTGTGGGGTGTGTTCACGGGCTCCTCCCTGATCCCTTCATTCCTGCATGCGCCTGCGCCTTTCAAGGGCGAGACGTCTTTTGAGTACACGCTTGAGGCGAATGGCGAGACCGATACGGCGACGGTTGCCATTCTGGTGCACGAGCGCGAAGAAACGCCTGATGCGCCCGCTATTGAAGAAGGCGACGGTATTGCCAAGAATGACAGCATCAAGGTCGCGCAATACCGCAGCCAGCTTGTCCCGTTTGACAAGAACGATGACGTGAAGCGCGCGGATGGGGCGAAGGTCATCGCGATCAATGGCACGCCTGTAGTACCTGGTGATACTGTCGAGATTGAGGGCGGTTCGATCACAATCTCGGACAAAGGCACACCGAACTTCCAGCCAGAGAATGGTTTTCAGATGGAGCCGCTCTATTTGCCATCGCCCGAAGCAGTGGTGGAGCGGACGGACAAAGTGCTCGAAGAGGGTTTTCGCGGCACCACGCTGCTGGGGCATCTTGGCATGTCGCTGTTCCGCGTTGTTGCGGGGTTCATTTGCGGTGCGATTGTAGGCATTCCGCTGGGCTATGCCATGGGTCTGAGCAATTGGTTCCGCGGCTGGTTTGACCCGATTGTGGAATTCATGCGCCCTGTGCCACCGCTGGCCTTGATCCCGCTGATCATCATCTGGTTTGGCATTGGTGAGGCAGGCAAGATTATTCTTTTATTCCTTGCAGCGCTCTGGATCATGGCGATTGCGGCGCGCTCGGGTGTGTCGGGTGTGAACATCGCCAAAGTGCATGCGGCTTATTCTCTGGGCGCCAGCAAGTGGCAGATCATGCGTCATGTGATCATTCCCAATAGCTTGCCCGAGATTTTCACGGGTGCGCGTGTGGCGATGGGTGTATGTTGGGGCACGGTAGTTGCGGCAGAGCTTGTCGCGGCGGAACAGGGTGCAGGCATGATGATCATGGTCGCGGCCAAGTTCCAGAACACCGATATCGTAATCTTGGGTATCATCCTCATCGGGATCATTGGCTTTGGCATTGATATGCTGATGCGCGGGGCTGAGCGGGTTATGGTACCTTGGAAAGGGCGCGGCTGATTTAAGCGGCGCAGCCTTGAGAACAAGAAAGGCCAGAGCGGGTGCTCTGGCCTTTTTTAGGGACGGGCCAATTTACTGAAAGTTCTGGCTACGTTACGGGCGTTACTTTTTTGGGCGGCTGGGGCGTGCGTCGCCACCGCGTGCAGTGGGTTTTCCTTTGCCTTTACCGCCCGGAGGGGTGAAGCGTTTGGAGGCATCTGCCGCGCGGTTATAGCCGCTTTTGGGTTTTGCATCGCGTGCAGGTGCAGCGCCCTCTTTGGCGGGTTTCTTCCAGACTGCCTTTGCCCCTGATTTCGCGGCGGGTTTATCCCGCGGCGGGCTGGCGGGTTTGTCTTTCCACGCTGGCTTTGCCTTAGGTTTGTCGCCTGATTTCATCGGCGTCCGCTCTGTCTTGTGGGACTTGGGCGGGCGCGTGGTGTCGCGCTTGCCCTTGGCGGGTGCAGCGCTGCGCGGCTTGGGCGCTGCTGCTGCGGACGCCTCGTCGCGCTGCGGCTTTGGCTTGCGCGCGGGTTTGGGCGCGTCGGGGTTATAGTCTGCCTTGCCGCGGTGGGGCGGCTTTGGGGCGCGATCGGGCCTGCGGTTGCCGCCGTCTTTGTACCCGCTGCCTTTGTTCTCGGGGCGGCCTTGGCGGGGGCCAAAGTCTGGCACGCCGTCGAGGCGGGTGAGCGTCACGCCGTCCTCGGCTTTCATATCCGCGCCAAGGGCGTTCACCAGTTTGGCCACCGCACCTTCGGCAACTTCGACGTAGGAGTGGCGCGGCTGCACGCGGATCGCACCGATATCGTCGCGGTTCATGTCGCCCACGCGGCAGAGCATCGGCAACAACGTGCGCGGCTCGGCCCCGTCGTTGCGGCCTGTGGAGACGGTGAACCACACGGATTTGCCGAATTCGGCGCGTGGCGCGCTGTCTTTGCCTTCTCCAGGTGCGGAGAGTTCTTCGGGTGCCGAGCCGCGTGCGCGGTGCAGGTTTACAAAGGCTGTCGCCAGTTGTTCGGGCGTGTAGCGTTTGGCGAGTTCGGCCACGAACTCCACGGCGTCCTCGGGCGCAGGCGTGCTCCATGCGTCATCGTTGAGGAGGCGGTCTTGGTCGGCGGCGTTTACCTCGGCGGCTGAGGGCGGCAGCGCCCATTCGGCGTCGAGCTTTGCCCAGCCCATCAGGCGCGTCGCTTTCGAGCGCATTTTGGGCGGCACGATCAGGGCCGAGACCCCTTTGCGCCCCGCGCGGCCCGTGCGGCCAGAGCGGTGCAGCAGGGTGTCGGCGTTGGTGGGCAGATCGGCGTGGATGACCAGCTCGAGGTTGGGCAGGTCGATGCCGCGGGCGGCGACATCCGTGGCCACGCAAACCCGCGCACGGCCATCGCGCAAGCTTTGCAGCGCGTTGGTGCGCTCCTGCTGGGACAGTTCGCCCGAGAGTGCCACGACGGAGAAGTTGCGGTTGGTCAGACGCGTCGTTAGGCGCGCGACGGCGGCGCGGGTGTTGCAGAAGACGATCGCGTTCTTGGCCTCATAGAAGCGCAGGATGTTGAGGATCGCATTCTCGGTATCGCGCGGGTTCACCGTCAGGGCGCGGTATTCGATGTCGGCGTGCTGTTTCGTGTCGGAGATCACGCTGACGCGCTGAGCATCACGCTGGTAGCTTTTGGCGAGCTTCGCAATCGCCGCAGGCACAGTGGCCGAGAACATCAGCGTGCGGCGCGTGGCGGGCGATTCGCCCAAGATGAACTCGAGGTCCTCGCGGAAACCCAGATCGAGCATCTCGTCCGCTTCGTCCAGCACCACGGCGCGGATGTCGTCGAGGTCGATGTTGTTGCGTTTGATGTGGTCGCACAGACGCCCCGGCGTGGCGACGACAATATGCGCTCCACGGTCCAGCGCACGCCGCTCGGTCCGGGTGTCCATGCCGCCGACGCAGGTGGTCACAATCGCGCCCGCCTTGCCGTAAAGCCACGTCAGCTCACGGCTGACCTGCATCGCCAGCTCACGCGTAGGTGCGATGATGAGGGCGAGCGGCGCACTTGCGCGGCCGAATTTCTCCTCATCCCCCAGCAGCGTAGGCGCTATGGCGAGGCCAAAGGCCACTGTCTTGCCCGAGCCTGTTTGGGCGGAGACGAGCAGATCTTTGCCGTCGAGTTCAGGGGCGATCACGGCCTCCTGAACGGGTGTCATGGTGTCATAGCCTTGGGTGGCCAGTGCGTCGGATATCGTTTGTATCAAAGGGTGTTCCTGAGCGGATAAGAGATAAGTTTTCTTGCCCCTAATGGGTTGGGGGGCGTTTGTATATAGGGCGTGGTGTGGGGGCTGTATTGCGCAGCGTGCAGGGCGGGGTGCGGCAATGTGTAAATAGAGGGTGTAAATTTGGCATCTTCCATATAGAACAAAAAGAGAACAAAATGGAGGGATGTATGATGAGCGATTCCATTGGTGGTCAGGTGCTGCGCCTGAATGCGAAGCCTGTACGGGAGGGCTTGCCACGGTCCGAGGCCGCGCCAGAGGCGTGCAATGTAGGGACGCAGGCCGTGCTCAAGGACGCGCTGTCGTCGCGGCCTTTCGACGGGGCGGTGACGGCGTTTGTGCTGGCTTGTTTGCCGCGCTCGAAGGCGCCCGTGCTCTGGGTGCAGGACCGTGCTTCGCGGCTCGAGAACGGGCGGGTGTATGGGCCTGCGTTGAAGGGGTTGCGTCTGTTGCGGGTGGAGGTGAGCCACGCACGCGATGTGCTTTGGGCGATGGAGGAGGGCGCGGGCTGTGCGGGTCTGGCCGCTGTCGTGGGCGAGGTGCATGGCGCGCCGCCTGTGCTGGACTTCACGGCGACGAAACGCTTGGCGATGCGGGCGGAGGCCACGGGGCTGCCCGTCTGGTTGATCCGCTCGGGGGCTGCGGAGGGATTGAGTGCGGCGCGGGAGCGATGGCGCGTTGGTTCGCTGCCCTCTGCGCCGCATCCCTACAACGCGGCGGCCTCTGGCGCGCCTGTTTGGGAGGCGGAGCTGGTTCGGGCGCGGGGCCGTGCGCCTGGCACGTGGTCGGTGCAGTATGACGGGCGCGCGGATCGTCTCCGTTTTCTTCCCCGATCTGGCGATGGAGCGCTGGAGGCGGATCACGGCACAGCAGCGCACGCTGCCCGCTGAGGATGTGCCTGTGGTGCTGGCCGCCGCAGGGACGCACGGGCCTGTGGTGCATGCGGTAAACGCGGTTGGCGCAGGACGCGGGATCACTGTCGGTGCGCGGGTGGTCGATGTGCAGGCGATCCACCCTGATCTGCATGTGGAGCAGGCGGATATGAGCGGCGATCAGGCGCTGCTCAAGCGCGTGGCGATCTGGGCGCGGCGGTGGTGTCCTTGGACGGTGGCAGAAGGCGACGGGATATTGCTCGATGTGCGCGGGGCAGCGCATTTGTTTGGGGGCGAGGCGCAGATGCTGCGCGACATGCATGCGCGGTTTGCGATGCAAGGGCTGCGGGCGCGTTTGGCGCTGGCACCCACACGCGGGGCGGCGCAGATGCTGGCGCGGTTTGGGGCGCAGGGGGTGATCTGCGGGGAGGATGTGGGCGAGGTGTTGGCCCCTCTGCCTGTGGCGGCGTTGCGGCTGCCCACCGATACGGTGCGGCTGATCGAGCGGTTGGGGCTGCGCACGATTGGCGCGCTGGCGGGCGTGCCGCGTGTGGGTCTGATGCGGCGGTTTGCGGGGATGGCGGAGGCGATGAACCCGCTGGTCCTGTTGGACCGTGCGTTGGGGCGCAGCGCCGATCCGCTGGATGCGCCTGCGGAGGGGGCGGTGTATTTGGCGCGGGTGCGGATGGCGGAGCCTGTGGTCGATCCTGTGCCGTGGCTGGAGGGGCTGGCCGATGATCTGGCAGCACAACTGGCCAAGGCCGAGCAGGGTGCGCGGCGGCTGCGGATCACTATCTACCGCGTGGATGGGGAGTGGCGGTCGCGTGATGTGTCCACGGCGCGGGCAAGCCGTGATGCGCGGCATTTCGAGCGCTTGGTTGTGGGGAAGCTGGAGGGGCTGGACGCGGGCTTTGGCTTTGATCTGATGACGCTGGAGGCGCTGCGGGTGGAGCCGTTGGTGCTGCACCAAGACCGGTTGGACGGTGGGCGTGATGCAGGGGCTGATGTGGCGGCGTTGCTGGATCGTCTGACTGCAAAGCTGGGGCCGTCGAAGGTGACGTGGGACGCGTGGGTGCAGAGCCATCGGCCTGAGCGGGTGGAGCGCCGAGCCTCGGTTTTGGCGGGGGTGCCTGTGGGGGACGTGGCGGTTTTGCGCGAGCGGCCTTTGCGGCTGTTTGACCCTGCGGAGGAGGTCGTGGTGCTTTATGCGGTGCCTGAGGGGCCGCCTGCGCGGTTTCGCTGGCGGCGGGTGGCGTTTTTGATGACGCGGTTTGAGGGGCCAGAGCGGATTGCGCCCGAGTGGTGGCGGGATCGTAGCGGCACACGGTTGCGGGACTATTACAAGGTCGAGGTGACGGACGGACGGCGGTTCTGGCTGTTTCGCGAGGGCGTTGTGGGGGATGCGCGCGGCGGTGATCCGCAGTGGTTTGTGCAGGGGGTTTTCGGATGACGTTTGACGAGCGCCTTTGGCGGCTCCCCACCCGCCATCCCGTAGGGCGGTACGAAGAAGTGCCTGCGCCGCAGGCAAGGGCAGTGATGAGTGCAGCGTGGTGGAATTAGAGACTGTTTTTAAGGTGATCTGTGCCACAGCAGGAAGGACATAAGCGGCGCTCCATCGAGGAGGAGGACCCGTTCCACCCGAACGACCCTGGCCCTTATGTGGAGCTGGGGCTGGCCACGTGTTTCTCTTTCCTGCGCGCCGCCTCTGATGCGGTTGATCTGGCGGTGACGGCGAATATGCTGGGCTATCACAGCATTGGCGTGGCCGATCACAACACACTGGCGGGTGTGGTGCGGATGCATGTGGAGGGGCGCACGGCTTGCGTGCGGCCCCTGATTGGATCGCGGTTGGAGTTGCTGTGCGGGACGCAGCTGCTGGCCTATCCGGTGGACCGTGATGCCTATGCGCTGCTCTCGACGTTGCTCTCGCGCGGCAAGATGGTGGATGCGGAGGGCGGCTGGCAGGCCAAGGGCGAGACCCATCTGACGCTTGAGATGGTCGCTGCGCATAGTGAAGGCGTGCAGTTGATTGTGATGCCGCCTGAAAATCTGGATGTGTTCGAGGCGGGGCTGGGGCGGCTGTGCAATGCGCTGCCCACGTTGCGGCATGTGGGGGCGGCGTATCTTTACCGTGGCGATGATGTGGCGCGGATCACGCGGTTGGATCGCATCGCGCAGGCCCATGGGTTGGGGATGCTGGCGACGAATGATGTGCTCTATCACTACCCTGCGCGGCGGCCTTTGCAGGATGTGATGACCTGTATCCGCCATGGTAAGACGATTGAGACGGCTGGGTTTCTGCTGGAGGCGAATGCGGAGCGGTATCTCAAACCGCCCACCGAGATGTGCCGCCTGTTCACGCCGTGGCCCCATGCGATTGCGGCAACCCGGGAGGTGGCGGATGCCTGCCAGTTCAGTCTCGATGATCTGAAATACGAGTACCCGTATGAGATTGTGCCCGACGGGCGCAGCGCGATGGAGGAGTTGGAACGGCTCACGTGGGAGGGGGCGGCGCGGCGCTATCCTGACGGAGTGAGTGACACTGTGCGGGGGATCATTGAAAAGGAGTTTGACCTGATCCGCCGCAAGAAAATCGCGCGCTATTTCCTGACCATCAACGACATTGTGCGGTTTGCGCGCGAGGAAGCCAGCCCGCCGATCCTGTGTCAGGGGCGCGGCTCGGCGGCCAATTCGGTGGTGTGCTTTTGTTTGGGCATTACGGCGGTGGACCCTGAGGAGCATGATGTTTTGTTCGAGCGGTTCCTGAGCGAGGAGCGCGATGAGCCGCCCGACATTGATGTGGACTTCGAGCATGAGCGGCGCGAGGAGGTGATTCAGTATATGTACGCCAAATACGGCCGTGCGCGCGCGGGGCTCTGTGCGACTGTGATCCACTATCGGCCTCGGTCCGCGATTCGTGAGGTTGGCAAGGCGATGGGGCTCTCGGAGGATGTGACCTCGAAACTTGCCAGCACTGTTTGGGGCAGTTTCGAGGGGCAGATGGGCGATGACCGTGTGCAGGATGCGGGTATGGACCTCAGCGACCCCTACCTGCGCCGTGTCATTGCCATTGCGCGGCAGATGACGGGGATGCCGCGGCATCTGAGCCAGCATGTGGGCGGTTTCATCCTGACTGAACGGCCCCTGACGGAGATGGTGCCGATTGGGAATGGCGCGATGGCTGATCGCAGTTTCATTGAATGGGACAAGGACGATATCGATGCGCTGGGCATTTTCAAGGTCGATATTCTGGCGCTGGGGATGCTGACCTGTATTGCAAAGGTGTTCGATCTGTTGGGCGCGCATTATGGCGTGCAGCATGATCTGGCCAGTGTGCCGAGTGATGATGCGGATACCTATGACATGCTGTGTGCGGGTGACTCCCTTGGCGTGTTTCAGGTGGAGAGCCGTGCGCAAATGGCGATGCTGCCCAAGCTGCGGCCACGGCGGTTTTATGATCTGGTGATCGAGGTGGCGATTGTGCGGCCCGGTCCCATTCAGGGCGACATGGTGCATCCGTATTTGCGGCGGCGGCAGGGCTTAGAAGGCGTGCAATATCCCGCACCCGGGCCTGAGCATCCGCAGGATGAGCTGCTGAAAATCCTCGGGCGCACTTTGGGCGTGCCGATCTTTCAGGAGCAGGCGATGAAGATCGCGATTGATGCGGCGCGGTTCAGCCCCAAGGAGGCCAATGAATTGCGCAAGGCAATGGCCACGTTTCGGTCGCGCGGGACCATCGAGCTCTTGCAGCAAAAGATGGTCGGGCGGATGACCGAACGCGGCTATGACCCCGAATTTGCGCAGCGGTGTTTCAACCAGATCAAGGGCTTTGGCGAATACGGCTTTCCCGAGAGCCATGCGGCAAGTTTTGCCAAGCTGGTCTATGTGTCGAGTTGGATGAAGTGTCATTACCCCGCGGCGTTTGCCTGCGCGCTGCTGAATTCCCAGCCGATGGGGTTTTACGCGCCTGCGCAGATCGTGTGCGATGCGCGCGAGCATGGCGTGGAAGTGCGGCCTGTTGATGTGAATTATTCCGATTGGGATTGCACGTTAGAGCCTGATAATAAAGGGTTTGCCCTGCGGTTGGGTCTGCGGCAGGTGGACGGGATGCGGCAAGATGCTGCGCTCAGGATAATGGCGGTGCGCGAAGAGCCTTTTGCTGATGTGGGAGACCTCAAGACGCGGGCGCAGCTGGACCGTGGCATCATCGGCAAGCTTGCGGCGGCGGATGCGTTTCGCTCGTGTGGGATTGATCGGCGGGGGGCACTGTGGCAGGCGCAGGGGCTGCGCGATGCGCCAGCACTTGCGCTGTTTGAGCATGCGGAGGCGGCAGGAGAAGGGGCAGAGCCTGAGGTGTATCTGCCCGCGATGGCGCAGGCGGAGCATGTGGTGGCCGATTACCAGACATTGCGGCTGAGCCTGAAGGCCCATCCGATGTCGTTCTTTCGCAGCAGTCTCAAGAGCCAAGGGTTTGCCAGCACGCATAACCTCATCCACATGGGGCATGGCCAGCGCGTCAGCCTCGCGGGGCTGGTGCTGGTGCGGCAGAAACCCGGCAGTGCGAAGGGCGTGTGTTTCATCACGCTGGAGGATGAGGACGGGGTGGCTAACCTCGTGATCTGGCCCAAGCTGTTTGAACACTACCGCGCGCTCATTATGACATCGCGGCTGTTGGTGTTGCATGGCCGCGTGCAGACGGACGGGCGGGTGATCCATGTGGTGGTCGACAGGCTGGAGGATCGCACGGCGCGATTGGACACGCTGGCGCAGGAACGCGTCCCCGCAACAGGCGTGCGCGGGGATCATGTGAACCATCCCCTGCCATCGCAGGTTGCGGGTGGTCGAAAACATCCGCGTGACGTGCGCATTATTCCGAAATCTCGTGATTTTCACTGAGAAATTCTTGGGCTAAGGTGCGACTAAATAACGATAGGCACTTCCATGAATAACCCGCTTTACGACACGATGTTCGCGCCACATGCTGGTAAGGACACACCCTTTCTCCATCTTCCCGAAGGGGGTGTGATCACTCATGACGCCTTTGTACGCCGAGCAGCGCAGCTGGCCTATGCCCTTCGCGCGTTGGGTTTGCATGCAGGTGACCGTGTGGCGGTGCAGGTTGAGAAATGTCCTGATATGCTTGCGCTTTATGCGGCCTGCGCTCAAATGGGGGCAATCTTTTTGCCGCTCAACACGGCCTATACCGCCGCTGAGCTTGAGTACTTTGTAAGCGATAGTGGCGCGGCGCTGCTTGTGGGTGATCCTGCGCGGGAGGCGGAGCTGCGCGGTTTGGCTGATGCGTTTGCATCGTTGAATGCAGAGGGGGGCAGCCTGAGTGATCTGGCCGATGGCCAAGCCGAGGCCTTTAGCACCGTTGAGCGGCATGAAGATGATCTGGCCGCGTTCCTCTATACGTCTGGCACCACGGGGCGCTCGAAGGGTGCGATGCTGAGCCAGAAGAACCTGATCTCCAACGCGGCGACGTTGACGGAGCTGTGGCAATTTACGCGCGATGATGTGCTGCTGCATGGGTTGCCGATTTTCCACACGCACGGGCTGTTTGTGGCGACCAATGTGATGCTGATGGCGGGCGGGTCGATGGTGTTTATGCCACGGCTTGATGTGGATGCGCTCATTGACTGGATGCCACGCGCGACGTCGATGATGGGGGTGCCGACATTCTACACCCGCCTGTTGGAAGATGCGCGGTTCAACCGTGACGTGGCTGCGAATATGCGCCTGTTTATCTCTGGCTCTGCGCCGCTGTTGGCGGATACGCATGTAGCCTTTGAAGAACGCACGGGCCACCGTATTCTTGAGCGTTACGGCATGACAGAGACGAATATGAACACGTCCAATCCTTACGAGGGCGAGCGGCGTGCGGGGACTGTTGGTCTGCCGCTGCCTGATGTGGAGCTGCGGATTGCGGATGAGCGCGGTGTGGAGCTGCCCCGTGGCGAGACGGGTGTGGTCGAGGTGCGCGGCCCCAATGTGTTTCTGGGCTATTGGAAGATGCCCCAGAAGACGGAAGCGGAAATGCGACCTGACGGTTGGTTCATCACGGGCGATCTGGGGGTACAGGACGCGGCTGGCTATGTCACCATTGTGGGGCGCGGCAAGGATCTGATCATCTCGGGCGGCTACAATATCTATCCCAAGGAGTTGGAGCTGGTGCTGGATGCGGCCGAAGGTGTGCTGGAATCTGCCGTGATTGGTGTGCCGCATAGTGATCTGGGGGAGGTTCCCTTGGCCGTGCTGGTCCCGCAAGCAGGCGCGCAGATTGATCTGGAC
>CBFHZX010000002.1:0-140777 GCA_965660425.1 Sulfitobacter sp.
TGCTGCTCATTCAAGACTTTACGCGCAACGCGAAAACACTCTAGAGCCTGAGGGACGCCGCAATAAATGCCGATGACGTGAATGATTGCGCGTATTTCGTCTTGGCTGACACCGTTTGTAATCGCCCCACGGCAGTGGGTTTCCCATTCCGCCATTTTGCCCAAAGCGCCGATCATGGACAGGTTCATCATCGAACGGGTCTTGGCGTCGATTACATCATCGCCCCAACCAAAACCCCAGCACCATGCCGTCATGGCCTCTTGGAACGGAAGAGTGAAATCGTCTGCGGCGGCTAGGTTCTTCTCTACATACTCCGCGCCAAGCGTCGCTTTGCGTTGCTCCAGCCCTTTCAGAAACAAATCCTCGTCAAATGTGCTCATGTGCTTATCCCTTCAGCCTGACAGCGACGTTTTTGGTTTGAACGTAATTCCAAAGCGCTTCGCGCCCTTTTTCTCGGCCATAGCCGGATTTACCATAGCCGCCGAATGGCGTCTCAACACCGCCTGCATACCATTCGTTAACGAACACCTGTCCTGCACGCAGGGCGCGCGCAGCTGTGGTTGCGCGGTCCAGATCAGCCATGAAAACACCTGCAACAAGGCCGTAATCTGTGCCATTTGCGATTTCGATCGCCTCGGCATCGTTCCGAAATGGCATCACCGACAGGACGGGGCCAAAGACTTCTTCGCGCACAATATCCATGTCCGGGGTTGCCGACAAGACAGTCGGCTCCATAAATGCGCCTGCCCGGTTGAGCGCGTGGCCCCCTGCTACAAGCTTTGCGTTTTGCTCTTGTGCTGTCGCAACCATCTGAACGGCGCGATCACGCTGCCCGTCCGACACCATGGCACCCATGTTGGCGCCAAACGCAGACCGCTCGATTCCTGGCCCAACAGACCGGCTGCGTGCAACCGCTTCGGCGCGTTCGAGCATCTCGGCGTGGCGGCTTTCATGGAGGATCACGCGCGACATGGCAGAGCAGACTTGGCCTGCGTTGAAATAAATGCCCCAGCGGATGTCATTCTCAAAGGCCTCAAGGTCGGCGTCAGCGTGAACGATAGCTGCGGATTTTCCGCCAAGTTCGAGCACGCAGGGCACCACATTCGCGGCGGCGGCTGTGGCAATTGCAATCCCTGTTGGGATTGAGCCCGTAAAGACGATCTGGTTGACGTCACGGTGGGCCGAAAGGGCCGCGCCTGCGTCTTGGCCCAATCCGCAAAGGATGTTGACCGCGCCATGCGGCAGGCCCACAGCCTCGGCTGCATGTGCGAACCATGCATTGGTCAGGGGCGTCAGCTCGGGTGTTTTGACGACACAGGCGTTGCCCGTGGCCAATTCGGCCGATAGCGAACGTGCTGTCATCTCAAGCGGGTAGTTCCACGGGATGATCTGGGCGGAGACGCCAAGCGGCTCATGCTCTGTCCAGTCGAAATAGCCCGCACCCAGCGGAATGGAACGACCCTCAACGGTACTTGCCTGATTGCCGTAATATTCAAAATAGAGTGCTGCACCCTCGACCTCTATTATAGCTTCCCAGAGAGGCTTGCCCTGCTCGAACGTCAGGACGCGGGCAATTTCATCTTTATGTTCCAGCAGATAGCGGCCCATGTCTTGGACCAGACGGCCCCGCTCAATCGGGCGCATGTCGCGCAATGCCCCTGACAGATGCACGCGCTTGGCCGCTTGCACGGCCCGGTCCACGTCCACAGAATCGGCCAATGCATGGGCGGCCAGAACATCGCCCGTGGCAGGATCATGCACATCAATTCGCCCCCTGCCGCCATCGCCCCAAGAACCGTCGATGTAGTTTTGCCAATATGGTTTCATGAGACTGTGATCCGGTGTTGATACAAATGGTCGTAGTGCGGCTTCATCCGCGGATGCACCCGCCTGACACGCTCGGGCGCATCCGCGACTTCGACAAAGCGGCGCTCTTGGCGGGTCAGTCCCGTCGATTGAGCCAGATTAGCATGGAATGATCCGCCATCCCACCAACTATGCGCTGACGGATCGCCTTAACCGACGCTGACCTGCAACGGACCAGAGAAGCTTTCGGCACTGCCGCGGTCGCACTCGTGAGCAGCAAGTAGGCTAAGGCTGTAAGGGTGTGGAGTTCAAAAGAACTGGTTCGCAAAGAAAGCTGAAGGCGGAAAATAGGCGTCCTTTCGCCATAGCTGCGGCATTGGTTGGGAATTTAGGGTTATCTACCCCAGCGGGAAATTATGATCGTCAACTAGGGGCGCTGTACAGAAATAGTCAAAGTGTTCGTCTCAGCCATCTATCTTTCATTTTATGCGATGGCTTCTTCGCACCAGACAGTCCTTTCAGCGGCGCACTTGGTCTGTGACTTCATTTAAGTCGCAAAAGGTGCCGCCGGGCTGGCGGTTCTCATTGTCTTGTCTACCGTGCAGTGGCGCTTTCTGTTCAGCAGGTTTCAGGCAACCTCATTATATCCGCCGCTGCCCGTGCGATCGCTGCTGTGCCGAGATTGCGTAGGGTGATCTTATGTTCTGGGCGCGCTGTCTGGGCCTCTGATTTGGCATAGCGGGGATCGTAGTGTTCGGTGACCAACGCACCTGCAAGTGTCTCCCAATCGGCGCTTTGCACCAAAGCATGCCAGCCTTCTATTCTGGATGCGGCATGATAAGGGCGCAGTTTGTCCAGGAGGGAACTCATGGTGATTTTGTCACTGGTAAGATCGGCGTAAGCCTCAATCAGGAATTCTTGACGTGCGCCCAGCGGAGCGTCGATGTGGATGCGCGGTGCGCTGCACATTTTGGCCCAAAGCGACGGGGGCAGCATGCGTTCTCCGACTTTGGAGCTTTCTGCCTCGGCGAAGGTGATCTTGTCAGGATCGAGCGCTGCAAGCTGTGTCGCGATGCGTGTCTCAAACATCTTTTGCGCGGGTTGTTTCTGCCCTGTGCCACCGAACAACGAACCGCGGTGGGCGGCGAGCCCTTCAAGGTCCAGCGTTTGCGCACCTTGTTTGGCCAGTTCATGCAGGATGGCCGTCTTTCCCGTGCCTGTCCCCCCATCAATCAGCATCAGCCGGTGGGGGAGCGGCAGTTCATACAGCGCCTTAACAACTTCGCTGCGATAGCTCTTGTAGCCCCCTTGGAGCAATTGTACGCGCCAGCCTACTTGATCGAGGATGGTCGCAAAGGCATGTGATCGCTGACCACCGCGCCAGCAATAGACCAGCGGTTGCCAGCTGCCCTGCTTGTCGCTGAGTGGGCCGCGCAAATGTTGGGCCGCATTATGAGCGACAAGGGCGGCACCGATGCGCCGTGCCCGAAAAGGGCTGTCTTGGGTATAGATGGTGCCAACCTTGGCCCGCTCGGCATCGCTGAGTACGGGCAGGTTTATCGCACCCGGTATGTGATCCTCGGCGTATTCGGCAGGTGCGCGCACATCAATGATGCAATCGCACGTCAGCGTCTGGAGGTCGGCAAGCGCCGTTAGAATAAGCGGGGTCATGGCTGTCCTTTGGCCGAATGGCACATGTCTCACCCCCTTCTATGAAGAGTTCTGGCCTGAGAGGACAGGGTGCTTTGGACAGATGCGGCAGGTTGACCCAAATCCCGCGCCCTTTAACCTAAAGACCTGTAAGTCGTCTGGGCCTCTATGCGTCTGGATGGGCTGCTGCGAAGGCGGGATGTTCGGCGCAGGCTTTGGCTACGCTGTTGAGCCGTGTGCAAGCTGCAATATCTGCGCCCCAGCGCTGTGCGTTGTACATCTGAGGCATAAGCACCACATCTGCGAGGCTGGGGGTTTGCCCGCAACAATAGGGAGCTTGGTCAAACTCTTTAAGCATCTGCTCAAATGCGGCCATGCGCGGGGCGATGAAATAGCGCATCCAGTTGGTCCGCGCAGGCTCTTCGCCCTTTGTGGCAAATCCCGCGACCGACAGGTTGCACACTGGATGCAAATCAACCGCAATCGCATGGGCAAGGGCGGTTTGGCGCGCGCGTTCGGCAGGGTCGCTGGGCAAAAGGCCAAGGTCGCGGGTCGCATCAAGGTAGTCGAGGATCGCAAGCGACTGTGTGAACCTGTACCCGTCAATATCGAGGACAGGCACAAACCCCTGAGGGTTGCGGTCCAGATGTGCCTCGCTCAGATGGGCCTTGCCCAACAGATCGACTGTTACGATACTGTAGGGGATGCCCGCAAGGTTGAGCGCGATGCGCACGCGGTAGCTGGCGGAGGATTTGGGGTAATCCCATAGGACAACCTCGCTCATTTCGCGGCCTCGAACGCTTGGCGCAGGACCTCACGGTCCCCGATGTGATTGGCTAGTGTCAGGATCAGCCGCGCATTGAGGGCGTCGCTCTCTTCCTTGGTCAGGCCTTCATGGGTGCGGATAAGCTCCTCATAGAAACCGTCGGGATCGGGGAGGTTTGGCGTAAGGATTAGCATATTCAAGCCTTCCCGATAGCTGCATTGATAGCGGCTTGGATGGCAGCCGCATCAAATTGGTCCCAACGTGCGACGACATGTTGGTCAGGGCGGATGAGATAGACGCCGTGCGTTGCATCGCCAAGGTAGCGTGCACGCAGCGCTTCCGCAGGCGCGGAGATATTGAGCACTTGCGCCGCGAGGCCACCTGCGCTGACGGTACGGGCTTCACATCCCAACGCGAGAATTTGGAAATTTCCGCCCAGATGGTCGAGGATAAATCCATCCTTATGGGGGGCATCGGGGCAGGGCATGCCGGGGCTGCTGATGTCGGGGCCACCTATCAAGGCATCCTCACCAAACAGGGCGAACCCTTTGTAGTTGCAGGGTACCGACAGTCGGCCCGAGTTGACCAGAGGTCGCGCAAAGGCGTGCTTGTTGGCGAGTTCCAGCACCGCGTTGCGGAAGGTCTTCGACAGCTCGGATTTGGGTGTCATGAAGTCGGTTGCACGGGATGAATTGAGGATGTTCTCGTCTGCGGCATGTTCGCGCTCCACCGCGTAGGTGTCGAGCAGGCTGTCATCTGCCAGCCCTTTGAGAACCAGATCGAGCTTCCAGCCAAGGTTGTCTGCATCCTGTACGCCTGAATTGGCACCGCGTGCACCAAAGGGCGAGACTTGATGTGCGCTGTCGCCAGCAAAGATCACATTGCCGTGGCGGAACTTTTCCATCCGGCGGCATTGGAAGGTGTAGATCGAGGTCCATTCCAGCTCGTACTCTGGAACGTCGCCTGCTTGGGAAGACAGCATCGCATCAACACGCGCGCGGATGCGGTCGGGGTCCATCTCCTTTTCGCGGTCGATGTCCCAGCCAAGCTGGAAGTCGATGCGCCAGATGTCGTCGGGTTGTTTGTGCAGGAGTGCTGACTGGCCGCTGTTCTTGAACGGTGGCTCGAACCAGAACCATCGCTCGGTCGGGAAATCGGCCTTCATATGCACATCAGCGATCAGGAAGTTATCCTCGAACACACGCCCATCGAACGTCAGGCCCATCATCTCGCGCAGGGGGGAGCGTGCGCCATCACAGGCGATGAGGTAGTCGGCCTCGAGCTGGTACGGGCCGTCGGGTGTCTCAACGGTGAGTGTGCTGTAGCTGCCGTGGTTCTCCAGCGCGGTCACACAATTGCGGCCCCGTATCTCGATGGGCGCACCCGCCGCTTGGGCCTTGTGGATCGCATCGACAAGGTATTTTTCAAAATAGGGCTGTTGCAGATTAATGAAGGCGGGATTGCGGTGGCCATCTTCGGGTTGCAGGTTGAAATCGAACACTTTGTGGTCGTCGTGGAATACCTTGCCCACGTTCCACACAACGCCTTTGTCCACCATTGGTTGGCTCGCGCCCAGACGGTTTGCAATGTCCAGCGTGCGCTTGGCAAAGCAGATCGCCTTGGAGCCGAGGCCTGCGCCGTCGTGATCATCCAGCACCAGCGCTGGCGTGCCTTTTTGGCCGAGGTCCAGCGCGAGGGCGAGGCCGATAGGCCCACCGCCGACAATGACAACAGGGTGGCGCACTGGTGCTGCGTCCTGTGCGGCCACCTTCTCATAGGGGTAGAGCTGGAAGGCGGTTTTGTAACGTGTGGCGACCATGATTATTCTCCCGATGTTGCCGAGTGGGCGCTCCTCGTTGTGCTGCGCCCACTCCTCGCTGAGTTATCCCTGAAGTGCCGCCCACATCTCCAGATCACGCTCGGCGGTCCAGATGCGGGGGTGGGTGATGCCGCGGGCCTCGTCATAGGCGCGGGCGACGTTGAAGGGCAGGCAGTGCTCGTAGATGGCGTAGTCGGCGAATTTGGGGTCACACTCGGCGCGTACGGCGTCCCATGCTTGCTTGAGCGTGCCGCCTTGGGCGGCCACACGCGCGGCGGGGGCGTAGGTAGAGTTCACGAAATCCCGTGTGCTCTCGATGGCGCGGTTTACGGTCTCTTTCCCGATGAGCGCACCACCGCGGCCGGGTGCGATGGAGTTCACATCATAAGCCTTGATCGCGTCCAGCGTGGTGCCCCAATCGGCAAAATGCCCGTCGCCGCAATAGCACGCTGAGTGGTCCTCGACGATATCCCCTGTGAACATCACATTCTCATCGGGCACATGGATCACGATATCACCCGCCGTGTGTGCGCGACCGAGGTGCATGAGGTCTACGCGGCGGTTGCCCAGATGCACGGTCATGTGGTCGTTGAAGGTGGTGGTGGGGAAGGTGAGGCCGGGGATGCTTTCATGCCCCTCGAACAGACGGGGAAAGCGTTGGAACTCGCTGTCCCAATCTTCCTGTCCGCGCTCCATTACCATACCGCGGGCGGCCTCACCCATGATGATCTGGTCGGCACCATATGCAGAGGCCCCCAGCACGCGCACTGCGTGGTAATGGGTCAGCACAACGTGGCTGATGGGCTTGTCGGTGACTTCGCGGACTTTCTCGATGACCTTATTGGCAAGGCGCGGGGTGGCCTGCGCCTCGACGATCATCACGCTCTCGTCGCCGATGATTACGCCCGAGTTCGGATCGCCCTCGGCGGTAAACGCCCAAAGGTCGCGGCCGATTTCGTCGAATGTGATTGTCTTCTCGGTCATGTCGCCTTGGGAGGCAAATGCTTTGGCCATGGGAGGCTCCTTCGCAGGTATTTAGGGAAAGTTAACAGCGGGTTTGATGGTGGCTGTGCAGGTGCCAAAGCCGATCTGGAAGCCGTAGCCTTTGGCGGCACCATGAAGTGTCAGCGTGTCGCCGTCTTCGATAAAGCTGCGAGTCTGGCCGCCACCGATGTCAATCGGCTCCTTGCCGCCCCACGACAGCTCCAGCAAGCTGCCGCGTTGGTGTTTCTGCTCGCCCGAGATTGTGCCAGAACCCAGCAGATCGCCTGGCGTCATCGCGCAGCCAGAGCTTGCGTGATGGGCCAGTTGCTGCGCGGCAGAATAGTACATCTCGTTGTAGTTCGTCTCGCAAATGGTGACCGCATCGCCGCCCTCGGGCTGGAGGGTCACGCTCAGGTCGATGTCATAGAGCATGGGCTTTGGTTCGGTCAGGTGCGGCAAAAGCTCCTTCTCGCGCGGGGGCGTGGAGGTGCGGAATGGCTCCAACGCGGCGCGGGTCACGATCCAAGGAGAGATGGAAGTAGCGAATGCTTTTGCCTGAAACGGGCCCAGTGGCTGATACTCCCACGCTTGGATATCGCGCGCGGACCAGTCGTTGAGCAGGACATAGCCAAAGATCATCTCGTCTGCCTGCGCAACGCTCACAGGATGGCCCAGCTCGGAGCCCGTGCCTACAATCGCGCCCATTTCCAATTCGATGTCGAGGCGCTTGCACGGGCCGAAGGAGGGCATGTCGGCATCGGGCGCTTTGGTTTGACCGTTGGGGCGGACAACATCCGTGCCCGACACGATCACAGAAGATGCGCGTCCGTTGTACCCGATGGGAATGTGCAGCCAGTTGGGTGGCAGCGCATTCTCGGCGCCGCGGAACATGGTGCCGACATTGGTCGCATGGTGACGGCCTGCGTAGAAATCGGTGAATTCGGCCACAACCATGGGCATTTCCATGCGCGCCTCGGCCATAGGGATCAGCAGGGGAGCGACGGTCGCCTGCTCGGTGGCCCCGTCTGCCAACAGTTGGGTGAGCCGCGCGCGTAGAGCGTCCCACGCCTCTGGCCCCAACTCCATCACGTCGTTCCAGCAGGGCACGTCAAAAACGGGATCTTCGGCCAGCTCGACAATGCCTGCTTCTTCGGCGGCATAAAGATCAAGGATCATGTCGCCGATTGCCACACCACAGCGCGGCTCGAGGCTGTTGGTGGTGAACACGCCGTAGGGAAGGTTGTTGAGCGGGAATTGGGTGTCGGCGCTGTTGGCACTCTCTACCCAAGATTTCATCAGTGTCATTGGAAGTCCTTAATTTTGTTCAAGAGTAGGATCGCATTAGGTGTTAGTCGCCACCACCGCCTCCGTCACCGCCGCCATCGCCGCAATCATCATTTTTACCAGCGCCGCCACCGCCTGCACCTTTAGACTTTGTCAGCACAATGATGCCGACAAGACAAATTGCCACAATGCCAAGTAGCAATGGACATACCCACCACTGACCGCTCATTTCTTACCTGGCGTGCCGTCGAATTTCTTTTCCAGATCGCTCCAGCAGTCGATGTAGTCATCCTGCAGCGGTGCCTCATTGGCCGCAAAGGCGGTAAGGTGCTGTGGAAAGCGGGTCTCGAACATGAAGCTCATGGTGTTCTCCAGCTTTTCCGCGCCAAGATTGGCGTTCGACGCGCCTTCGAATGCGTTTTTGTCAGGCCCGTGCGGTAGCATCATGTTGTGCAGGCTCATGCCACCAGGGATGAACCCCTTGGGCTTGGCGTCATAGATGCCAAAAATATTGCCCATCAGCTCCGACATGACGTTCTTGTGGTACCACGGCGGGCGGAATGTATCCTCAGCCACCATCCAGCGGTCGCGGAAGAGCACAAAGTCGATGTTGGCGGTGCCTTCCACGCCACTGTCCGCCGTGAGCACAGTGAAGATAGACGGGTCGGGGTGGTCAAACAGGATCGCGCCCACGGGGCAATAGGTGCGCAGATCGTATTTGCAGGGCGCATAGTTGCCATGCCACGCGACCACATCCAAAGGGGAATGGCCAATGTGCGTCTCGTAGAATTGCCCTGCCCATTTGATCGTCACGGTGGAGGGCGCATCGCGGTCCTCGAACGCCGCCACGGGTGTTTTGAAATCACGCGGGTTGGCCATGCAGTTGGCACCGATAGGACCACGCCCCGGCAGGTGGAACTTCTGGCCATAATTCTCGCAGACAAAGCCGCGACAGGGGCCTTCGAGCACTTCGACACGGTAGAGAAGACCGCGCGGGATGATCGCAATCTCCTGCGGCTCAATGTCGATCACGCCCAGCTCTGTGGCGAAACGTAAACGGCCCTCTTGAGGGACGACCAACAGCTCGGAATCGGCAGAGTAGAAGTAAGCGTCCTTCATCGATTCAGTGACTAGATAGATGTGGCTGGCCATGCCCACTTGGGTGTTCACATCGCCCGCGGTGGTCATGGTGCGCATCCCCGTGAGCCACGTCAGCGGCTGGTCCGCATGTGGCACAGGGTCCCAACGGTATTGGCCCAGCGAGATCACATCGGGATCCACATGCGGTGCGGACTTCCAATAGGGCAGGTCAATCTTTTTGTAGCGGTGGGAATGCTTGACCGAGGGGCGAATGCGGTAGCACCACGTCCGCTCGTTCTGGTGGGAGGGTGCGGTAAATGCGGTGCCGCTCAGCTGCTCGCCGTAAAGGCCATAGTTCACTTTCTGGGGAGAGTTCATGCCTTGCGGCAGAGCACCGGGCAGGGCTTCGGTCTCAAAATCATTGCCAAAGCCGGGCATGTAACCATCCGTCGTGCCAACGGGTGAGGCAGAAGAGGTCAGGCCGTGCGGCGACAGTTCTTTGTTCATGAGATTTCCCTTTTTTTCGTCCAGTCTAGATATTAGTTAGGTCTGTAACTAACAATAGCTATTTTGGAGATCGCATGGCAAATAACTTCGATCTGAGCCAGTTCCTGCCATACGCGCTCAATCAGGCGGCGGAGGCGACGAGCGTCGGGTTTCAGAAATATTATCGCGAGAAATACGGCATGGTGCGGACCGAATGGCGGGTGTTGTTTCATCTGGGCCAATACGGCGCGATGACCGCCAAAGACCTCTGCGCGCGCGCCAGCCTGCATAAAACCAAAGTAAGCCGCGCTGTTCATGCGCTTGAGCAAAAGCGGTTCTTGTCCCGCACGACCCAAGAGCACGACCGCCGCCATGAGACGCTCACACTCACTCGTCAGGGCAAGGAGGTCTATGCCGATTTATATGAGGCGGCAAAGAGATATGATGCGGAGCTATCATCGCATTTCTCGCCCCAAGAGCGCGAGATACTGAACAGATGTCTGGAGCGTATTGCCAGAATTTAGGGCGGCCCGATCAACGTGCCGCCCCACTCCGAAACAGAGCCTTTAGTCCGACATTTTGTGACCGCTGTGGTCCATGGCTTTGTGATCATCCGCGCCGCGTTCTTCGACGTTGAAGATAACTTCGACTTCGCCTGCCTGCTCGAACACCAGCGTTGCGGGGATTTCCTCGCCCAACTCGAAGGGATCGCCGTTCAGCCCCATAAACATGACATGCAACCCACCGGGTTTGAGTGTCACAGTCTCGCCCGCAGGCACGGGGATGCCGTCCTGTTTGATCATCCGCGCAACGCCGTTCGCATCCGTCTCCGACAGGTGCAGTTCGACGCGGGGGATGGTAGCCACGCGGACTTCGATCAGCGTGTCGTTGGTGTCCCCGCTGTTTTCAAGCGTCATGTACCCGCCTGCGACATTGACCGTCTTGGCGGTCTCAAAGGTCATCGGGTGCGTGATGCTGATTTCTGCGATGGTGTAGTCATGGGCACGGGCGATGCCCGCAGAGAAAAGTACTGCGAGAGCAGTTCTTGTAAAAGTTTTCATTGTAGGTTCCTGTAGGCTTGCACTGGTGTCGTGCAGATTGACGTAGAAAATGTGATTTTACGTCAGGCGCTTGGGGGTGCGCGTGCAGGAGGGGTGTGTTCTGGTGATTGCTGCACTGTCAGGTCGTGCAAATGGAGCAGCTTTGACGCGACGTGCGGGAGGTATTGCCCCAGCTCTGTCACGGTGGGCTCTGCCAGCATCATGGCACTTACGACGCGGCAGCTTTCGCAGCCTCCTGAAGGATGCTCCCCCGTCTCGCCGCAAATATCGGCATAGAGCCCGCCCGCAGACAAGAACAGTGCCATATCGTTGCTGACAGGTGCTGCACCTACGCGATGCGCGAAGGGCACGCTAAGAAGCGCGATGGTCAAAAGTATCAGAACACTGGACCGAAGGAACGTATAAAATCCGCAGATCATGGAAGAAGACTATACTCAGGTCGAGGCGATTTCCAGCGGTTTCGCTGTGACATTCTTGCGGTTTGTGTTTGCCTGACGCGGCTATACAAAACTGTAACGCAGTCGGGGATGCAGGAAGGGAGGCGACCAACTATATACCCCATATGAATATTCTTGTGATCGAAGATGATGCCACAACGGCTGCTTATATTGCGCGCGGATTGCGTGAAGAGGGGCATGTTGTCGATCTGGCCCATGATGGCTGCGAAGGTCTTAAGATGGCGACTGATGGCATGTATGATGTTCTGATCGTAGACCGCATGTTGCCACAGATGGAAGGGCTTGCGCTGGTCAAGACCCTGCGCGGCAGGGAAAACACCACGCCTGTCTTGTTTCTCACGGCTATGGGCTCGGTCGAGGACCGCATCGGTGGGCTTAATGCGGGGGGCGATGATTATCTGGTCAAGCCCTTCGCCTTTGGCGAGCTGTCGGCGCGGGTGGCGGCCTTGGGGCGCAGGCGATCTCACCCTTGACCTGTTGACCCGCAAAGTGGTGCGCGCCGATCAGGAGATTGACCTTTTGCCGCGTGAATATGCGCTGCTGGAGTTTCTGTTGCGCCGTAAGGGGCGGGTTCAGACCCGCACGATGCTGCTCGAGGGGGTGTGGGATTTGTCTTTTGACTCAATGACAAATGTCGTCGAGACCCACGTGAGCCGTCTGCGCGCCAAGGTGGACAAACCTTTTGACACCGAGTTGATCAAAACCGTCCGCGGCGCAGGCTACAGGATCGACGGATGACCTCGCTTTGGCGCTCGATGCCGCTGCGGCTGGCGCTGATGCTGGTGGTTTTGTTCGGTAATGTGAGCTTGCTGAGCCTTGCCGCCAGCTATGCCTTTACCCGCGCCGCGTTCGAGCAATCCATACGCGATGATCTGGCGCAGGATTTGGCGGGGTTTCGGGCGGCTCCTTCCGCGCGCGCGGTAGCCCTGCTGGTACAAGCTGAATCGGAGGGGACCAATCCCGACCGCCTTGTTCTGAGCTATGTCACGCGCACGGGCCGCATCTATGGTAACGGGGCAATCGCCCGTGACGATGAGGGGTTTCACATCATCTCGCTCGAGGAGGGGCGCGCCACGCTTGAAGGCGAATACCTCGCGTTGAGCGAGCGGCTCTATGGCGGGCGCCACACCATTGCACGCAGCCGTGCCGAGATCGAGGCTTTGCAGCCTGTGTTCCTGAATATCCTGTGGATCAGCCTGCTGCCCACGGTTTTGATCGCGCTCTCGGGTGGCTTGATCCTTGCGCGCCGCTCCCAGCGGCATGTGGAAGTGATCCGTACCACGCTGGAGCGCCTGACGGGCGGTGATCTGGCTGCACGTGTGGACCGTGGGCCGCGCTGGTCTGATGACCTTGCGCGGATTGGCGGGGCGGTGAACGGCATGGCCGTAGCGCAGGAGCGATCTGTCGTCGCACTCAGGCAGGTGTCCTCGGATATTGCCCATGACCTCAAGACCCCTGTGCAGCGCGTGTCTCTCAGGCTCGAAGCACTGGCGGATGCGGTGCCTGACAGCGAAGCGGCTGACCTTGTGACGCAGACGCGGGCTGAAGTGGACGGAATATCGTCGGTCTTTAGATCCTTGCTGCAGTTGGCTCAGGTCGAGAATAATGCGCTTAAAGCCCAATTCGTGCCTGTTGATCTGGCGAAACTGTGCAGCACGATGGTCGAGGTTTATGAACCGAGTGCCGCGCAAAATGCCCAAACTCTCACATTTGATGGACCCGACGAGGTCATGGCCTCGGGTGAGAAGACCCTGTTGGGTCAATTGATCGCCAATCTGATAGAAAACGCGCTGCGCCATGCAGGGCAGGGGGCTGCGATCAAAGTCTCGATCGAACAGACGGCAACAGGGCCGCTGTTACAGGTGATTGATAACGGGCCAGGTATCCCCGAAGGGGAATATACCCGCGTGACCGAGCGGCTCTACCGTTTGGAGCAAAGCCGCAATACGCCTGGTAACGGGCTGGGTCTCAGCCTTGTGGAGGGTGTTGCAAGGCTGCACGACGCGGCGTTGTTGTTTGAAGATGCCAAGCCGGGGTTGCAGGTATCGGTGCAATTTCCGACACTCTAACGGACAACAGCAGGAGACCTCCCGATGCAGGCGATGATGGCTACCCAGTATAACGCCCCGCTTACGATGCAAAAGTGCGAGATGCCCGCCGCGGCCGCTGGCGAAGTCATCGTTCGTACGGCGACCTGCGGTTTGAATTTCGGCGATACGCTGCTCATCAAGGGCACCTATCAGGAGAAGCCTGCGCTCCCCTTCGTGCCGGGGATGGAACTGGCGGGTACGATCATGCAAGTCGGTGAAGGGGTGAGGGACCTCGCAGTGGGCCAGCGTGTCGCGGCCTATTGCGGTACGGGGGGGCTGTCGGAATATGTGGCCCTGCGCGCCGATGTCTGTGTGCCTATTCCCGATGCGATGCCCTTTGTTGATGCTGCCGCCTTTCTGATCACCTACGGCACCAGCCATCTGGCGATCGAGGCCTGTGCAAAGCTACAAGCAGGCGAGCGGTTGCTAGTGTTGGGAGCTTCTGGAGGTGTCGGCCTCACGGCTGTTGAGCTGGGCAAGCTGATGGGCGGCGAAGTCATCGCCTGCGCCCGCGGGGAAGCCAAGCTCGAGATTTGCCGCAACCTCGGCGCGGATCATCTGATCTGTTCCGAGACCCAAGATATTCGCGATACCGTCAAAGCGCTGGGCGGGGCGGACGTCCTCTATGATCCCATCGGCGGGGAGCAGTTCAAAGCGGCGATGCGAGCCTGCAACCAAGGCGCGCGGTTGCTGCCTTTGGGGTTTGCCAGCGGCGAGGTTCCGCAAATTCCCGCAAACATCCTGCTGGTCAAGAACATGAGCGTGCTGGGCTTCTACCTTGGCGGTTATGCCAAGCTGCACCCGCGCGCACTGGGTGAGAGTTTCGACAAGCTGATGGGTTGGTATCTTGAGGGCAGGCTCAAGCCGCATGTGAGCAATGTGCTGCCGCTGGAGGCCGCGAACGAGGGGCTGGACCTGCTGCGCACCCGTCAGGCGACAGGCAAGGTTGTGATCGAGGTCAGCTAGTGCCGCCGCGCCACTGGACGTTTGGTGGTCTGCTTGGCTTTGGCCTGTTCGCGGAAAAAGACGAATAGGCCCGAGGCGAGGATAAGGGCGATGCCCGTCCAGATCTCCCATGTGGGCAGATCGCCAAAGATCACCAGCCCCCAGAACACGGCCATTGGCAGGCCTATGTACTCAAAGGGTGCTACCGTGGCCGCATCGGCAAGGCGGTAGGCTTGGCTGAGGCAGTAGCCTATGAGTGCGCCATTCACGCCCAATCCAATCAGGATCACCAGATCGCCTTCCTTTGGCCAGAGCCACGCGCGCAGCAGGAACTCCATCGACGGGTTGGTGAACTGATCCGCAAACCGCCCGTCGCCTGCGACAAGGAAGAAGGCGACAGACACAACAACGAAAGTCCCCTGAATATAGATTGCCAGCGTGGAGGCGGGGGCCTGGACGCCCAGCTTGCGCGTCATCAGCTGGTTAAGCGCATAAGTGAACGCGGCGAGCACGGGCAGCAGAAGCACGATACGTGAGACGGTCAGCGTATCGTCGCCCTCCCAAGGCCGCTGCATAATGACTACACCAACAAACCCCACCACCACCGCGCCAAGGCGCAGTGGACCGACTTTCTCACCCAGCAAGGGGATGGAGAGGAGCGTGATGAACAGTGGAGCGACAAAGAAAAGGGCGGTCACATCGGCCAGTGGCAGCACCGCCAGCGCCAGAAAGAAAGCCATGTTCGAGATCACGATCAGGATGCCGCGCAGGACATGCAGCCAAGGCCGCTCGGTATGCAGGGCGGCAAACCCGCCTTCGAATTGCAAAAAGACCAAAGTGATCAGCACTGCAATAAACGAGCGGAAAAACACGATCTGGTGCAGGGGATACCCGTTCGAGAGTTGCTTGATCAGCATGTCATTGAAAGAAATGCACAGAACGCCAAACAGCACAAAGGCGATGGCGGCGCCTGCGCTGTTGGAGGCATTTGTCATGCGAGCACCTTCATCAATCCCGTTGCGGCTGTCCATAAAAATTCATAGCGTAGCCCTAGTTGATTTCAGGAGACCCCGCCCATGCAAATGTCCGACACCCGCCAGATCGCCGCCACGCCCGAACAGGTTTATGCAGCACTGCTCGACCCCGAGATGCTCAAGGCTTGCGTGCCGGGTGCCACCGAGGTTGAGGGCTCCCCCGAAGACGGATTTACTGCAACGGTCGTCCAAAAGGTGGGCCCCGTGAAGGCAACGTTCAAAGGCGAGGTCACGATCAGTGATATGGTTCCTGATACTTCGCTCAAGATCGACGGCGCAGGCAAAGGCGGTGCTGCGGGATTCGCCAAGGGCGGTGCTGATGTGCGCCTCGCGCCCAGCGATGGCGGTTGCGAGCTGAGCTATGATGTGGAGGCCAAAGTCGGCGGCAAGCTGGCGCAACTCGGGAGCCGCATCATCGACGGCTTTGCCAAAAAGATGGCTGACCAGTTTTTCAACAACCTGCAAGAGGCGCTTGAAGGTCCCAAGGAAGCGCCTGCAGAGGGCGAAGAAGTAGCCGAGAAAAAAGGCTGGTTCGGGCTCAAAAAATCGTAACGCTGCGGCGTAGTTGTGGCGGCTGCGTGATCTGGTCTAGGTAAAGCTACCTGAACAGGAGACTGCCCATGCCCCCCATCGTTGAGATTAGCGCCCTGCGCAAAGCCTATGCCAGCGGGTTTGAAGCGCTCAAAGGCGTGGATTTGGCGATTGAAGAAGGCGAAATCCTAGCACTTCTGGGGCCGAATGGCGCTGGTAAGACGACGCTTATTTCCACGGTCTGTGGCATCACCACGGCGACCTCTGGACGCGTCAGTGTAGGCGGGCATGACACCATAAGTGACTTTCGCGCGGCACGGTCGATGATTGGTCTGGTGCCGCAAGAGATCAACCTTGAGCAGTTCGAGAAGGTGCAAAACACCGTCAAATTCTCACGCGGATTGTTCGGTCACGCGCCCGATCCCGCGCTTATTGAGAAAATCCTGCGCCAGCTTTCGCTCTGGGATAAGCGTGATGCTCAAATTCGTGAACTTTCAGGCGGGATGAAACGGCGTGTGTTGATTGCAAAGGCGCTGAGCCACGAACCGCATGTTTTGTTTCTGGACGAGCCGACAGCGGGCGTCGATGTCGAGTTGCGCCGCGATATGTGGGAGATTGTGGCCGAGCTTAAGCGTGACGGCGTGACCATTATCCTCACCACCCACTATATTGAGGAGGCAGAGGCGATTGCCGACCGCATCGGCGTGATTGCCAGCGGCGAGATTCTGTTGGTTGAAGAGAAAGACAAGCTCATGGCGCGCATGGGCAAAAAGGAGCTGGAGGTGCAGCTTTCAGCGCCGATTGCGGCAATCCCTGAAAGCCTTGCCTCAGATGCCCTGCGGCTGAACGAAGACGGCAGAGCGCTGATCTACACCTATGATACGCGCAGCGAGCGGACTGGCATTACCAAACTGCTTGCAGAAGTGGCTGCAGCGGGGCTGGTGCTGCGCGATGTGGTGACGCGGCAATCAAGCCTTGAGGATATTTTTGTGGGCCTTGTCCATGAGGGAGATGCATCATGAACTGGACCGCTGTTAAATCCATCTACGTGTTCGAGATGGCGCGATTTTTCCGAACGATCACGCAGAGCTTCATCTCGCCTGTGCTCTCTACTTCGCTTTACTTCGTGGTCTTCGGGGCAGCGATTGGCAGCCGCATCCAAGAGGTCGAGGGCGTGTCTTATGGTGCGTTTATCGTGCCAGGGCTGATTATGCTCAGCGTCATTACACAGTCGATTTCCAACGCGAGCTTTGGCATCTACTTCCCCAAGTTCATCGGCACGATATTTGAGCTGCTTTCTGCGCCTGTAAATTTCCTCGAGATCGTGATGGGCTATGTCGGTGCGGCGGCGACCAAGGCGTTGTTCATCGGGGTGATCATCCTCGCGACCGCGTTCCTGTTTGTTGATTTCGAGATACAGCATCCCTTTGCCATGGTGGGTTTTCTGGTGCTGACCTGTATCAGCTTTGCGCTCATGGGGTTCATTATCGGCATCTGGGCGGGCAATTTTGAGCAGCTGCAATTGGTGCCACTGCTGATCATTACGCCGCTCGTGTTTCTTGGTGGTTCGTTCTATTCGATCTCGATGTTGCCGCCTGTGTGGCAAGTGATTTCGCACTTCAATCCTGTCGTGTATCTCATCTCGGGGTTCCGCTGGTCTTTTTTTGGTACTGCTGATGTGCCCATCGGGCTGAGCCTGTTTGCAATTGCAGGCTTTACCACCCTGTGCATGGCGGTGATCTGGTGGATATTCAAAACAGGCTGGCGCATCCGGCAATAAAATGGGGTGGCTCCTTGTTGCGGGGCGCGCGTAGCTCTACATGAGTTAGCATGAAACATTGGCTCCCCTTTATGAAAAGCGACCCCACCGTTGCCGTGATACGGCTGTCGGGGATGATTGGTGCATCTGGTCGGGGGGCGTTGAACGACATCAGCCTCGCGCCTGTGATTGAAAAGGCCTTTGCTAAAGGCAAGCCTGTTGCCGTCGCGCTGGAGATCAACTCACCCGGCGGCAGCCCTGTGCAATCCTCGCTCATCGGGGCGCGGATCAGACTGTTGGCTGAAGAAAAAGATATTCCCGTGATTGCCTTTGTCGAAGATGTTGCGGCGTCGGGCGGCTATTGGCTTGCTGCTGCGGCAGACGAAATTTATGCCGATCCGTCTTCAGTTGTCGGTTCCATCGGTGTGATCTCGGCAGGGTTCGGACTGCATGATCTGTTAGCCAAGAACGGGGTCGAGCGGCGCGTCTACACAGCAGGCAATTCCAAATCCATGCTGGACCCGTTTCGCCCCGAACAGCCAGAGGATGTGGCGCGGCTCAAAGAGCTGCTCGAGGACATCCATGTCAATTTCAAAGAGCACGTCGATACCCGCCGCAAAGGCAAGCTGGTGTCAGGGCGCGACCTTTACACAGGCGAAATCTGGCTGGCCCGTAAGGCCGTTGAGGTGGGTTTGATTGACGGCATCGGCCATCTCAAACCACACCTCAAAGAGCGGTTTGGCGACAAGGTTAAGCTGCGCCGCTATGGCGTAAAGAAAGGCCTGCTGGGCCGCTTTGGCGCGAAAGTTTTTGAAGGGGCGCTAAGCGGTATCGAAGAGCGGGCTCAATTCGCACGGTTCGGGCTGTGATATGATCTTCAAAATTGTTGCCCTGTTTTTGGTATTCATTGGCGTGCTGGGCTGGTTCGGTAAAATGCACTGGATCGGGGGCAAAGCGCTGACGCAGCGCAAGTGCCGCAGCTGTGGCAGGTACCGCATTGGCAAAGGGCCCTGTGCCTGTGGAGGGAAACGGGGATGATCATGGCGTGGTTGTTGTCAGGCTTGGGTCTCCTCATTCTGCTGTTTGCTGGTGATGCGCTGGTAAAGGGCGCGGTCAACTTGAGCTTGCGCATCGGAATACCCGCACTGATCGTGAGCCTGACCATTGTGGCCTTCGGGACCTCGGCCCCAGAGTTATTGATTGCCATCCAAGCCATTCTTGATGACGTTCCTGGTATTGCGATGGGCAATGTTGTTGGCTCCAACACGGCTAATATTCTGTTGGTGCTTGGGATTCCCGCACTGCTTGCCACGATGCACACGTCCGAATGTGATACCCGAAAATCATTTAACCATATGATTGCGGCAACGCTTCTGTTCATCGCACTTGCGTACCGAGGTGTGTTTGATTGGGTGGCATCTGTTGTGTTGCTGATTGCGCTGGGCGCGATGTTGTTTGATGCGGCGCGGGACGCGCGGGCGCACCATCACGCCGATCTTGCCGAAGCAACAGACGACGAGGAAGACCTTGAGGGCGTCGATCCCGATATGCCGGGGTGGAAAATTGGGATGTTCCTTATTCTGGGGATCGTTGGCCTGCCGCTTGGGGCGTCATTGTTGGTGGACAACGCCACGATTATCGCCAAGGAATTCGGGGTAAGCGATACTGTCATCGGTCTCACGCTTGTTGCGATTGGTACTTCCTTGCCCGAGCTTGCCACGACTGTTGTGGCCGCTTTGCGCCGTCAGGCGGATGTAGCGCTGGGCAATGTGATCGGTTCGAACATGTTCAACCTGCTTGGGATCATCGGCATCACAGGCTTGGTTGGGCCGATTGAGGTGGCTCCGCAATTCCTGCGCTTTGATCTTTGGGTCATGCTGGGGGCCTCTTTGTTGCTGATCCCCTTTGTCTATCTTGGACAAAATATCACACGGGTCTGGGGGCTGGCGCTCTCTGCGCTATATGTCACTTACCTGATTGTGGTTTTGGCGGCTTAAGGACGAATTCATGAAACGAGCATTGGTGACTGGCGCGGGTAAGCGGCTGGGCCGCGCTATGGCGTTGTATCTGGCTGAGCGCGGCTTTGATGTTGCGGTTCACTATGCGACCTCGGCGGAGGCGGCGGAAGAGGTGGTTGACCAGATCAAAGCCAAGGGGTGCAATGCTGTCGCGATCCAAGCGGACCTTCTGGACCTCGACGATATGGAGGCGCTGCTGCCGCAGTCTGTTGAAGCGCTTGGCGGGCCGATCACCTGTTTGGTGAACAACGCTTCGGTATTCGAATATGATACTGTTGCATCAGCCAGCCGTGAAAGCTGGGACCGCCATATCAACAGCAATCTGCGCGCGCCTTTTGTCTTGAGTCAAGCGATGGTGGCGCAAGGGCTGACCGCCACTATGGACGATCAGGGTGAGCCTGTCGCGGCGGGATTGATCATCAATATGCTGGACCAGCGTGTGCGCAAACTGACGCCCGAATTCATGACATACACCCTCGCCAAGATGGGGTTGTGGGCGTTTACCCAAACAGCGGCACAGGCAATGACGCCGCATATCCGAGCCAATGCCATTGGGCCGGGCCCGACGCTACAGGGCGCGCGGCAAAGCAAATTGCATTTCGATGCGCAGCGTGCGGCTACTGTGCTGCAGCGGGGTGCGAACCCCTCTGATATCACGGCTGCCTTGGGCTATTTTCTGGATGCGCCTTCCGTGACAGGGCAGCTTTTGTGCGTTGACGGGGGCCAGCACCTTAACTGGCAGACGCTTGATGTGTTGGGAGTTGAATAACCAATAGCCTGTCAGAGTTTTGCTCGTCTGTGATTTTCGTTAAAACATTGTTAATGTTTCAACGCACTATGGCCATACATTGATGTGCATTCATTTTATTTTCAATAAAAACAATTAGTTATTTTCTTGCCTAAAAAATAGGCAATTCAGTGAAGCCGTTAGAAAGAAACAAAAATATACGAACATCCAAAAGTTATAAGCACAGTTATCCACAGCAAAAGTGGACATGTTAACGGTTGCTGCCGATGCTAAAACATGTCGGGAAAGAGAGAATCAAAACCTATGTCTGACGCGGAAAAAACTTTGCGAACTGGCTATGAGGTTATTCAGGGGTATCTCAACACAATCGACAGCTCCCCGGGTGTCTACCGCATGCTCGATAGCGAGAGCCGCGTGCTTTATGTGGGTAAGGCGCGGAACCTGCGCGCGCGGGTCAGCAACTATGCCCGCCCTTCGGGTCACAGCGCGCGCATCGCGCGGATGATCGACAACACAGCCTCCATGATGTTCCTGACGACCAAGACAGAGACAGAGGCGCTGCTACTTGAGCAGAACCTGATCAAACAGCTCAAACCGAAGTTCAACGTCCTGCTGCGCGATGACAAAAGCTTTCCGAATATTCTGGTCACGGATAAGCATGATTACCCGCAGATTAAGAAGCATCGTGGCGCGAAAAAAGAGAAGGGCGCGTATTACGGCCCCTTCGCAAGCGCGGGAGCCGTGAACCGTACGCTAAACCAGTTGCAGCGCGTGTTCTTGCTGCGCGATTGCTCCAATAGCCAGTTCGAGACGCGCACGCGTCCTTGTCTGCAATATCAGATCAAACGCTGCTCGGCGCCTTGTGTGGGCAAGATCAGTGCAGAGGACTACGCCCAATCGGTGCGGGATGCGCAGAAGTTCCTTTCGGGTAGGACAACGGGGATACAAACGCGCCTTGCCTCCGAGATGGCAGCGGCGTCCGAGGAGATGGAGTTCGAGCGCGCCGCAGCCCTGCGCGACCGGATCAAAGCGCTGACCCAAGTGCAGACCACTCAAGGGATCAACCCGCGTGGCGTGAGTGAGGCGGATATCATCGGGCTGTACATGGCCGATGGTCAGGCCTGTGTTCAGGTCTTCTTTATCCGCTCTGGCCAGAATTGGGGCAATCACGACTACTATCCGCGTGTCGGCGACGATGTGGACGCGGCAGAGGTGTTGGAGGCGTTTATTGGCCAGTTCTATGACCAGCGCGACCCGCCGCGCCAGTTGATCCTGAGCCACGAGATTGAGAACGCTGATCTCATGGCAGAGGCGCTGGCGAGCAAGATAAACCGCAAGGTCGAATTGCTGCTCCCGCAACGTGGCGAAAAGGCCGATCTGGTCGATGGTGCGCTGCGCAATGCCCGCGAAAGCCTCGCGCGCAAAATGGCGGAAAGTGCGACTCAGACCAAACTGCTCAAGGGGCTGACGGAGGCGTTCGGTCTGCCGAAAGTGCCCGAGCGGATCGAGATCTATGACAACAGCCACATTCAGGGGGCTTTTGCCGTCGGTGCCATGGTCGTTGCGGGGCAAGAGGGCATGATCAAGAACCAGTACCGCAAGTTCAACATTCGTGGAGATGAGCTGACCCCTGGTGATGACTTTGGCATGATGAAAGAAGTGCTGATGCGCCGGTTCAAGCGGCTGATCAAAGAAGATCCCGACCGCAAGGAGGGGCATTGGCCCGACCTGTTGCTCATTGATGGTGGTGCGGGGCAAGTGAGTGCGGTGCGCGAGATCATGCGTGACTTTGGTGTGGAGGATATCCCCATGGTTGGTGTGGCCAAAGGGGAAGACCGCGATGCGGGTAAGGAGGAATTCCACCGCACGGGCAAGCCTGTCATGGCACTGCGCCACAACGATCCGGTACTCTATTTTATCCAACGCATGCGCGATGAGGCGCACCGTTTTGCGATCGGCACCCACCGCGCCAAGCGGGCGAAATCTGTTGGGGCTACGCCGCTGGATGATGTGCCGGGCGTGGGGGCTTCACGCAAGCGGGCCTTGTTGGCGCATTTTGGTTCGGCCAAGGCTGTCGCACGGGCAAACCTGCATGATCTTAAGGCGGTGGAAGGTGTTTCGGATGCGCTGGCAGACACAATCTATGCTTATTTTCACGAGAAGGGATAAGCATTGGCCAATGTCGCTTCATGTTGGATCAGTAGGATTCAGTTTATTTGCAAAATGAAGAAGGGTGCCGCGACACGACATATGCGTTCGGCCCTTTTACGTGCATGACCAGCGGTGTAGAGTGGGCGCATGAAGTGGAACCTGCCCAATATTCTGACCGTGATGCGCTTGCTTGCTGCACCCTGTGTGGCGATCATGTTTCTGTATTTTACACGGCCTTATGCGGACTGGTTTGCTCTGCTCCTGTTTGTGTCGGCTGCGGTGACCGATTGGGTTGACGGATATCTGGCACGGGCGTGGAAGCAGGAGACGAAGCTGGGCGCCATGCTTGATCCGATCGCAGATAAGGCGATGGTGGTGATTGCACTCATGGTGATCATCGGCTTTTCAAGCTGGTCGCCTTGGTTGGTGCTACCCGCGACGGTCATCCTGTTTCGCGAGGTATTTGTGTCTGGCCTACGAGAGTATCTGGGCGACACGGCTGGCACGCTGAAAGTGACCAGTCTGGCGAAGTGGAAGACAGCGCTGCAAATGACAGCAATTGCGGTTTTGTTCAGTCAGGGTGTGGTCGAGCATTATCTGGGGATGAGTATCTACGGGATGGATGATGCTATGGTGCAGGCTATCCTGACAGGCGCCGAAGAAGACGTGCTCGGCCTTCAGTGGAAAGCGATGGCGATGGAATGGTCAGGCAGGATTGGCCTATGGCTTTTGTGGTTGGCAGCAGCGCTGACAGCCGTAACAGGCTGGGACTATTTGACGAAAGCGATGCCACATCTCAAGGAGGGACGCTGATGGATGTTGTATATTTCGCATGGGTGCGGGAGCGTATCGGTCTGCCGCGGGAGACCGTCGAGACGCAAGCGGCGACCGTGATGGATCTGGTGTCTGAATTGGCCGCGCGCGAAGAGCGTTATGCGATGGCGTTCTCCGATATCTCGGCTCTGCGTGTGGCATTGGATCAGGAATTGTCGGAATTTGACGCGTCACTCGAGGGCGTACGCGAGGTTGCATTCTTTCCGCCCATGACAGGGGGCTGAGATGCGGATCAGTGTTCAGGATGCGCCTTTTGATCTGGGGCAGGAGAGTGCGGATTTCGCAGCGGGGCACCGCGACATGGGGGCGATTGTCACGTTCACAGGGATCGTGCGCGATCTTCCTGATGATCCGATGGAAGCGATGGAGATCGAACACTATCCTGGCATGACCGAAAAGGCGATTAAGCAGATCGCGGAGCAAGCCAAGACGCGGTTCTCGCTTGGCGATGTTCTGGTCATTCACCGCTACGGGAGGCTTGTTCCGGGTGAGATGATTATGATGGTCGCCACAGCCGCACGGCACCGAAAAGATGCATTCGAGGCTGCAACCTTTCTGATGGATTACCTTAAATCCCGCGCGCCATTCTGGAAGCGCGAGATATCTGCATCGGGTGCCGCTTGGGTTGCTGCGACAAAGGCTGACGAGGATGCCTTGAGCCGCTGGTAGGAGATGACTTGACCCACATCAAAGTCAGGCACCGCGTGCCCTTGTTATGATCTTCTTATTCAAACGAAGGAGATCGCGAAATGATAACGTCCATTGTTGTTGGCATTGATGGCTCTGACGCGTCGGAGCGGGCGCTGCGGATGGCGTGTGCGATTGCAAGCCAGTTTGGTGCCACCCTGTCTGTAATCCACACCCCGCGTGAGGAAACCGTGAACTATGCAGCAGACGCAATTTCAGGGTTTTATGTTGGGGTCGGCATGGGGCAGCAGGAGCTTCTTAAGGAAGCGGCAGAAAAGCTGATTGAGAAGGCGCAAGCGATTGTGCAAGCCGAAGGGGTTGCCACATCCGATGTAGTGATTGGCCACGGTGATCCTGCGGGTGCTGTCCTTGATGTCGCAGAATCGTCTAATGCAGACCTGATCGTGACTGGCCGCAGAGGTTTGGGTGATTTGGGGGCTTTGGTTTTGGGAAGTACATCCCATCAGATCAGCAAAAACGCCAAGTGCCCCTGCCTGACCGTACCATAAAAGCGCTGGGTTACCCTGCGCGCTGGCTCTCGATGTAGGCGCGCATCTCTTCGGCCTCATGGCGCGCGTCACGCAGCCCGTCCATCGCAGCGCGCAGCTCCGCCTCGGTCTGCGACAGCTGGTTTGTCAGTTCTGCCTCGCGCTTTTGCAGATAGGTGATTGCCTGATCCCGTGTTTCTTCGGCCTCGTGCAATTCCTGGCTCATTCGGTCCAGCTGGGCCACGTCATCAGAGGCGACGCGGGTAAAACGGTGTAGCAGCCAGTTGGCAAACCAGCCCATGCAAAACGCAACAAAAAGAATGATGGCAGTCGCGAGGACAAATTCAAATCGGCTCATTCTGATACGCTTTCTTCGGTCGGTGCATCGGTGTATGTATCACCGCTTTGCGCGGCATTTTCCAGTGTTGTTTCGTCAGGGGTCGCGACGGTGTCAGGGCGGATCAGGCGGAACTCGATGCGGCGGTTGGCGTCGCGGCCTTCTTCGGTGTCGTTGTCCGCCACAGGATTTTCCTCGCCATAGCCTACGGCCTTGAAGGTGCTGGTCACGACACGGCGTGCGCGCAATTCATTGAGAACTGATTCCGCGCGGCTCTGGCTCAGCGCGAGGTTCATTTCCTCGCGGCCCTGACTGTCGGTGTATCCCTGAATTTCGAGTTGTAGCTCACCACAGCGGGTCAGAACTTGTGCGATATCATCCATTGTCCCAAGGGCTGAGGCATCGATGGTGGCCGAGCCTGGCTCGAAGTTGATTTTACCCGCAGCAACAATAGCGCCGATTTCTGCTTCGCATTCATCAGGTGTCGGAAGACCCAACACGGGGTCGAGTTTCTTTTGGTACGTCACGTTCACGTCAAACGCAGCACCTTCGCCGAGCTTGCCCGCAAGCAATGCCGCGATTTCTGTGGAGGCGTCGGGATTGCCTGTGTTTCCTGTCAGAACCAGTGTTTCGGGGGAGACGCTCACAGCCCCGTTGCTCAGCTGGCCCAGCCCTTCTAGCCCTGCAAGAACGCGGGTCGCCCAATCGGCGGGGAGATCATCGACAATTCGGGTCGCACTGTAGACGCGGTCAGAACCGAACCGCGCTTTTGCAAAACTTGTGGTCAACTCGCGCAGGGCTTCATCACTCACGCGACCACGCAGTTGCACCTGCCCTTCGGGGCTTAAGGTGGCGGTAAATTCAGGGGGACCTTCGTTGGCATCTTGTGCAGTCGGCAGCTTTGCATCCAGTGCAAAAACTTCTGGCAGCTCATTTTCCAGCTCGCCAATGACGCGGTCAAAATCCGACTGGCTCGTTTCCTCTGATGCAACCAGCGTGATGTCGGCATCCGCAATCGTTACCGATCCTTTTCCAAGGGCGCCGAGCGCCTCAATCGAGGCAGCCACGGCATCACCCCAACGCTGGCTCGGTACGCCAAGGCCGACAGTGCAGCGCGGATCAACTGCCCCTGCGGCCTTTGCGGCGTTCAAGATGCGGGCCAATGCGGCTTCGGTATCCGCAGAACACGCGTCAAAACTTGCGCCTTCATCCGTGATCTGGAACCGCATCGTAAAGGGCGTGATCACGGGGCGCGGTGCTGCGATGTTGAGGTCAAGTGTGGTCCCGCTGGGCACCATGCGTTGCAGGTCCTGCTCAAGGCGTGTCTTCTCGGACGCGCTATCTGTGATGGCGGTGATTGCCACGAGGTTGGCGTTTACAGATACTTTGGCGCGGGGCAGGCTGCTCATGGCGGACAGGGCGAATTCCAATGCGCGCTGCCAGCCCTCGGGCGCTGGATAGTCGGCTGTCTCCAGAAGGTCGGTGACCTCGGTCGAGCCTGCCAATGTGGTGAAACGTGCAATCACATAGTCGCGGTCTGTGCTGGTTGGAATAAGGCCGATCACCGACAAGCCGCTGTCATTGCGCAGAATTTCTACCGAGAACTTTGGGGGGGCCAGCGCCTTCTGCGCGGCGACGCCCATGTCATCAATGACGCGCGCGGCGTCGACCACCGATCCTGCGGTGGTGAGCGCAGAAAAGCGCACGGCCTCGGTGGGCGCAATACCAGAGAGCGATACCTGAAGGCCGTTTGCTTCGACCTCTGCCCATGTCATGCCCTTTTCGTCCAGTGCATCGCGTACTCCGATCTCAGACGAGTCTTCGATCAAACTCACGGAAAAGCTGGCAGCGACCAGTGAGATCACAGCGGCAGCCGCAAATGTCAGCAGAATAGTGAGCATGGAGGAGAGGCTCATAGGCACTTTCGAAACAGTTTAGGTCCGTGAAAATACATACGCCCCTGCGGACGCAGGCGCAATCAAAGGAGCAGGGCAATCGCGAAAAACAGCAGCGGGATTATGCCAGTATCGCGGTTAACGCGAAACAGTTGCAACATTTTGGCAGGATTATCGATGTCCAGCCCGCGCAACTGCCACGCCATGTGCCATCCCATGGCCCAAGGCCCTCCCACAGCTACGGCAAGAGCGAGCACGGAAGCGTTTTGCAGGGCTGCAAAAACCACCGCAATGCCCATCAATCCGACAGTCCCCATCAGAAAACGGCGCAGCCATTGGGGTGTATTCTGGCCAAACAGCCGCGCGGTAGATTTGACCCCGATCAGTGTGTCATCTTCGGTGTCCTGATGGGCATATATGGTGTCGTAAAACAACGTCCATGCGATCCCCGCCAGATAAAGCACCACAGCAGGTGCCTCAAGCCGCCCTGTGTGTGCCGTCCATGCCAAAAGTGCGCCCCAGTTGAAGGCCAGACCGAGGAAAACCTGAGGCCACCACGTGAACCGCTTTGCAAACGGGTAGATTGCAACAGGAAGCAAGGCGAGCACACCCAAGCGTATCGCGGCACCGTTGAAAGTGAGTAGAATCAGAAAGGCGATAAGCGCCTGAACCACCATCCAGATCACGGCACCCTTTACAGTCACCTGACCAGAAGGGATGGGGCGCGAGCGGGTGCGCGCGACCTGCGCATCGATGTCGCGGTCGGTGATGTCGTTCCACGTACAGCCCGCGCCACGCATCAAGAACGCTCCAATCGCACAGCCCGCAAAGATCCACAGATCATGCCATGAGGCCAGCCCATCATAGAGCATTGCCAGCGACAAACCCCACCAGCACGGGATGAGCAAAAGCCATGTGCCAATCGGCCTGTCCGCACGGCTCAGCCGCAGATAGGGGCGGGTGGCAGCAGGCGCATAGGTGTCGACCCAATTGCGCGCAACCGCATCTGCAACCATCCCGCTGTCGCTCTGCTCTGGTGGTGGGGCGTTGTCTTGCATATATCCATCCTCATGGACGCGAAAATTAGACTGTATGTAGAGCACCCTCTGGGGGAGGGGCAATCGGTTCCTTTGGACCGCGGGCAGGCGCATTACCTTTTCGGGGTGATGCGGCAGGCGGCAGGCGCACATGTGCTTTTGTTCAACGGGCGCGACGGCGAATGGCTCGCGCAGGTGGCCGAGGCGGGTAAACGCGGCGGCGTGCTGGCCTGTGTGTCCCAGACCAAACCCCTGCAATTGCCACCTGATGTCTGGCTCTGTTTTGCGCCGATCAAAAAGGCGCGCACAGATTTCATCGTGGAGAAGGCAACCGAAATGGGGGCTGCGCGCATCGTACCGATGCAAACCGAGTTCACGAATTCGGGCCGCATTCAGCGCGACCGCTTGCAAGCGCATGCCGTCGAGGCCGCCGAGCAATGCGGCGGCACCTATGTGCCCGAAGTTGACGACTTGATTCGTCTGGACCGCTTGATGGATGGCTGGGACAACACCCGCCGCATCATGTTCTGTGACGAAGAATTAACGACTTCGCTCACTTCTCGCCTGAAGGGCGATGCAGGACCATGGGCGATTTTCATTGGACCCGAAGGCGGCTTTTCAGAGCGTGAACGCGGCCGCTTGCGCGGCATGGAGGCGGCGGTATCCGTATCGCTTGGCCCGCGTATTCTGCGCGCCGATACAGCGACTGTGGCGGCGATGACGCTTTGGCAGCAATCGCTTGGGGATTGGACGTGATGCGTTTGGAGGAAATGGCGCCTTGCGCTGTGCTTCGAAACAGGGGGCTGTGCTGATGTTTTTCCGACCCGAGGCAAAAGCCGCACTTTGGCGCTGGCGCGAGGTGTTGAGTGCAGTGGCTCTGGTACTGGTTGGCGCGTGGTGGATCATCGGACCGGGTGGGCTGTTGGCTTTGCCGGGCTGGGCGGGCGTTGTTGGCGGGTTTGCGCTGGCTTTGGTTGGCGTACAGCGCATGCGTTTTCGGGGCGCGGGCGATGGCGCAGGGGCAGTGCAGGTTGTCGAGGGTCAGGTGGGGTATTTCGGCCCTGAAACAGGCGGGGTTGTCGCGCTGGTTATGCTCGAGCGGTTGATCCTTGATGCCACGCAGGAGCCTGTGCATTGGCGGCTGGAGGCAGCGGAGCAAGAGCCTGTGCTAATTCCTGTAAATGCCGCAGGGGCGGAGGCGCTGTTTGATGCGTTTGCCACACTCGATGGGCTGCGCACCGAAAAGATGCTTGCCGCGCTCAACGCAAAACGCAGGCACGAGGTCGTGATTTGGGAACGCACCCCCTTGCGCCCAGCCCATGCCCTGCTGCATTGACGACAGATAGAATCTCCGCAAGGCTGTGGAGCGACAACCCAAGCGGAGGCCAAGCATGTCTATTCCACAATCCGGCGGCGGGCCGATCGAGCATATTGATCAATTGGCTGAGTACCTTGCGGAGGGATGCAAGCCGCGTGAGCAATGGCGCATCGGTACGGAGCATGAGAAATTCGGCTACTGCAAGGACACGCATAAACCGCTGCCTTATGAGGGGGAGTGGGGTATCCGCGTGATGCTCGAAGGGCTGCGCGATCGCCACAACTGGGCCCCTGTGGAAGAGGGCGGCAAGCTGATCGGGCTTGAGAAAGACGGGGCCAATGTCTCGCTTGAGCCAGGTGGCCAGCTGGAGTTGTCGGGCGCACCTGTGGAGACGATCCACGAGACCTGTGACGAGGTGAATGTGCACCTGCGCGAGGTCAAGGATGTGGCCGATGACATCGGTGTAGGCTTTATCGGCTTGGGGGCAGCACCCGAGTGGACCCATGAGGACATGGATCTGATGCCCAAGGGCCGCTACAAGCTGATGAACGAATATATGACCAAGGTCGGCACGATGGGCCGCGCCATGATGCGCCGCACCTGCACAGTTCAGGTGAACCTCGACTTCAGCTCCGAGGCGGATATGGCGCAGAAAATGCGCGTGGCTGTGGCACTGCAACCTGTGGCTACTGCGCTCTTCGCAAACTCGCCTTTCTTTGAGGGCAAGGTGAATGGCCATAAATCATGGCGCAGCCGTGTGTGGTGTGATCTGGACCCTGCGCGCACGGGCATGATCCCTTTCGTGTTCGACGAGGGGTTTGGCTTTGAGGCGTGGGTGCAATACGCGCTCGATGTGCCGATGTATTTCGTCTACCGCGATGGAAAATATATCGACGCGTTGGGCATGTCCTTCCGTGACTTTATGGCGGGTAAGCTGGCAGCCCTTCCGGGTGAGACCCCGACGCTCAGCGATTGGGCAGACCACCTCACCACCGCCTTCCCCGAAGCACGGACAAAACAGTTCATCGAGATGCGCGGGGCCGATGGTGGCCCGTGGCGCCGCCTGTGCGCGCTGCCTGCCTTCTGGGTCGGGCTAATGTACGATCAGGCGTCTTTGGACGCCGCGTGGGATTTGGTCAAAGGCTGGGATGCAGAGACGCGTGAGGCCCTGCGCGTCGCGGCCTCTGTCGACGGTTTGCAGGCCCAAGTCGGGAATATCAAAATGCACGATCTGGCCCGCGAAGCGGTAGCGCTCTCGGAGGCGGGGCTTAAGGCGCGTGCACGCAGTGGTGCAGGCGGGCTTGTGCCTGATGAGACGCACTTCCTCAACGCGCTCAAAGAAAGCATCGAGACGGGCAAAACACCCGCAGACGAGCTGCTTGATTGCTACAACGGTGAGTGGGCGGGCGATCTGAGCCGCATTTATGCGGAGTATTCCTACTAGGACTGCCTTGCGCGGACGGTGCTGATTTCAACACACGCGTGCGGTAATAATCCGCAACCTCCGCCTTGCGCGCTGCCTATATTTCGGGTGACGGCGTCTTGTCTTTGTCGAACAACAGAGCATAGCCTTGCATAGCGCGTTTATGTGCGTCGGCACTTACAGGTTTGCCCTTGTGGTCGGTTGCCGTGCCAGATGCGGGGGTCCCATGCGCAGTTGTACTTTGCGCGCTGGGCAGGATGTGCATCACCAGCAGGACGAAAGCGCCGAGGGGAATGAAATACGCAAGCGTCCAGAAGCCAGAGAACCCTGCATCGTGCAAACGGCGCACGGTGACGCATAGGAAGGGCAGTGCCAGCAGGAGATAGGCATAGAGCGATGTCATCTTGAGCGCGGTTTCAGGGACGATAGCTTGTTCACCTTGCTCTTGTACAAGGGCCACAATCGTGAAGGTATCGATCGCCGCACAGACCAGGCAGACCACAGTGTAGAACAGCATGTACCACCAGTATTCGCTGCGGCTGGCGCGACCTGAATAGGTGAAGGTCTTTGCAAATACTGTACTGATTGCGGTTATGGGTCCTATGTCGGTCCTTTCTTCTTGCACTTTAGGAGAGCATCGCACTGCCCTGAGGCAAAAACAGGTGCCAAACATGACAAATGAGAGACTTGAACGGGAAAGAGAGCCCGCGATGTGCAGGCTCTCTTGGGGGAGTGGGGATGCCCTGTGGCGTTGGCTTACGCTTTGGCGGCGGCGTCCTGCATCAAGGCGCGCAGGGTGCCTACGGCTTGGGTGAAGTCAAGTCCGAGGCAGAGTGCCGCAAATCCGAGTGCGCCAAGGAAACCTGCAAGCGGAGCCTCGGATAGGAGGGGCAGGGCCGCGCCGATCAGGATCACACCGCCTGCGCCAATGGCACTAAATCCGGTGGCGATAGTGACAGAAGCGGCACGGGCGGTGGCGCGGCTTTGCGGGCATTCGCCGAGCAGCGCGCCGATGCGCAGGATCATGGTAGCAAGAGCGGCCAATGCGCCAAAGCCAAGGGCAATATAGAGAGTTGCAAGTACATACATGAATTTGGTCCTTTCAGGATCAGGGAGGGTTAAATGCTACGGGGTTTGGCAAAGAAATCACGGCGCATGAAGCAGTAGAGCTTGCCGAAGGCATAAGCCCATGCAGGGCCAAAGATCATACCAAAGCCGCAAAGAAACAGGGTGACGCCGTAGATTTCCTCGTTGCTGGTCACAGCGCCGAGGGCTAGGCCCAGAAACAGGCCGAGCGCGATGACTTTGAACGCAAGTCAGCTAAGATCAACGGGGTCGCCATCGTTGTGCTGCAGATACCACAGCAGCAGCGAGGTACCGATGACCAGATAAACAGGTCCGCCAAAGAACACTGCCGCGACAGGAATGAAGAATATCCAGAAGGTCAGTGCCGCTACCAACAAGGGTGCAAGGATCAAAGCGGCAAAAAACACTACAGGATCAATGATATAGCGGGGCGGGTAAGGTGGTGTGCAGGGCGGCATCAGCACGGCTGCGAGGGCGGGTTTCTGTGGCTTTAGTAACATTCTGCAATTTCCATCTTTTCTGTCTCGAGAGAAATAAAGAGGGAAAATAATCAGTCGTCTTTGCCCTTTGGAAGAAAGCGGGCGATGCGGCCGCCCAGTTTGATTGCGGCCATCTGGACTGAGCGGGGCAGACGTGAGACATCGCGGTACCAGCCGTCAAACATCTGCATTGTGTCGAGCGTCTCTTTGATCCGCGCCTTGACCGCCGGCGGTGTGGCGTCGTCTTCCGCCTCGCGCTGTACGTCCTCTAGCGCGCGCAACGTCGGCAGATATTCACGCTCACGGCGGCTCTCGATCACGGTGTTGACCAGTTCAAACATGTCACGGATCGAGGTGAAGTGATCGCGGCGGTCGCCAAGCTTGCGCTGGGATTTAATCATGCCAAGGCTTTGCAATTCCTTGATGCCGTTAGACACGTTGGACCGCGCCAGCCCCAGCAGATCGCAAATCTCATCCGCGCTCAGCGGATCAGGCGCAATGTGCAGCAGCGCATGGATTTGGGCGACCGAACGGTTGGTGCCCCATTTGGCACCCATGTCCCCCCAGTGGAGTATAAAGTTCTGCATGGCGGGTGTCAGGTGCATTAGAGCGACTCATTCCGTTATTTCTGTATGAACAGAAATGACGGAATTGACGGGCGATGCAAGAAGCTTTTCGAAGTATCGTTTGGGGGCTAGTTGCGGAGCAGTAGTTTGAGGCGGAACACACCCGACGAGACTTTGATTTCCTGCAAGGTCTGCGCGGCGCTGCTCGTGTCATAGAGCAGTTCCATCTTTGCGTTGGAGATGCCCAGAGGTGACAAATGACCAGGCCCTGCGACGACCTTATAGCTCATAGGGCAGATCAGTGAAGTGCCGTCCTCTTTACCTGCTTGGGGCGTAAGCGTCACCACACGGCGACCGTCATACATGCGCATTGATGGGGGGCAGCCTGTCGCGGCGATGAATGCGCCGATAGTCCGCACAGGGTCTATTACATCTTCGGGAACACGGCTTTTGTCTGACAGGTCCGTCATCTCATCTGCGGGGGTTACTTCCACACTGGTGGCACGCCCCTGTTCGACATCGACGGTCACAACGCGCTGCTTACGCGATGATTTACTGTCGCCGATGAACTGGCCTTTGGCGCTGCTGCTGCCCGTGAAAGTTCCATTGAACACCCCCATTGGTGTGCTGTCGAGGGTCGAGCTCAGTGTCGTATCGCTCCCCTTAGCGCTGTAGCTCAGCGTGCCGAGGGTCTTGCCGCCCAGCTTCACGTCAAATGTCTGTGCTGCCAGCGGGGATGCCAGCAGCAGCGCTGCGAGCATTGCGATCAACTTCATTATGTCTGCTCCGGTTGGTAGTTCTGTACGAAGGAGATGACCTTCTCATGCGGCATCTCACAGGGCGCCAGCTGCGCGCCGCTGACCAGATCGTAGAAATTCAGGCTGATTTAGTCGGATCTGTCCAGCGCCTCAGCCACCAGCTTGATTGAACGGCCAGCGTTAAATTCGCTGCGTGTTGCGGTCCACTTGATCTTTTCAAGGCGGCCATGGCTGAGCCCTAGGGGGATTGCGCGCAGTTGTGCTGCAAATCCGTCTGGTGCAACGGATCTCACTTTTTCTGCCCGATTTTGGGCTCGGTGCCTGCGCGGATGCGGCTGATGTTGGCGCGGTGACGCCAGAACACGATCAGGGTCAACGCAAGACATAGAAGATACGCGCCGCCATATCCCATCACTATGACAATGATGCTGGATGAGGCCGCTGCGACCAAGCCGCCCATCGACGACATCCGCGTCAATGCTGCACCAACAAGCCATGCAGCACAGGTTGCAAGCCCGACAGGCCACGCGATTGCGAGCAGGATACCAAGGAAGGTCGCCACCCCTTTGCCGCCCTGAAATTTCAGCCAGACAGGATAGCAATGCCCGATCATTGCGGCCAATGCGGCCACCTGTGTCGCATCCTCACCGCTCAGGCTTCGTGCCAGCAGCAGCGCTACAGCGCCCTTTGCACCGTCAAGCAGCAGGGTTGCGGCAGCCGCGGGTTTCGAGCCTGTGCGCAGCACATTGGTCGCTCCGATGTTGCCCGATCCGATGTCTCGCAGATTACCAAGGCCCATCCCCTTGGCCACGATCACGCCAAAGGGCACGGATCCGATAAGATACCCGAGCACAGCCCAGAGCAGCAAAATCATCCCAGTGTTTTCAGTCAACGGCATGAAGCTATCCCAGTTCAGACATTATAGACGCAGGCACCCGCCACATACGTCGCCAAGACCTTACCCTGCATCCGCATACCATCAAACGGCGTATTGCGCGATTTCGACAGCAAGTTCGTGCGGTCCATGACAAAGGGTGCATGCGGATCAAACAGAACCAGATCAGCGGACGCTCCTGCTTCCAGCCGCCCAGAGGTCAGTCCGAGACGCTGGGCGGGGTTGAACGACATCGCGCGCCAAAGCTGGGGCAGGGTGATCATTCCTGCATGCCACAGGCGCAAGGCGGCAGGCAGCAGCGTCTCAAGCCCCACGGCACCCGAGGCAGCCTCCTCAAACGGTAAACGCTTGCTTTCTTCATCCTGCGGGGTGTGCATGGAACAGACGATATCAATCAAACCCGAGGCCACGGCATCGACCATCGCAAGGCGGTCGTCTTCATCGCGCAGCGGTGGCTTGAGCTTGAAGAACGTTCGGTAATTGGCCACATCCAGCGCGTTGAGCGTGAGGTGGTGGATGCCGATGCCAGCGGTCACATCCAGTCCGTTGGCCTTGGCCCGCTCGAGCGGGGGCAGGGCGCGGGCGGTGGTGATCTGATCAGCGTGGTAACGCGCGCCTGTCATCTCGACCAGCGCGATGTCGCGGTCCAGTCCCATCCGCTCGGCCATAACAGATACGGCAGGCAGTCCGCGCAGGGATGCAAATTTGCCCGATGTGACAGCGGCGCCCTTGCTCAGGATCGGCTCTTGCGGATGCGCGATAACCAGCGCGCCAAGGCTGCGTGCATAGGTTAGTGCACGAGAAAAGACGCGGGTGTCTGTGACCACGTGATCACAATCGGTAAAGGCAACGGCCCCTGCGTCCATCAGGAAACCGATCTCGGTCATCTCGCGGCCTGCGCGCTCTTTTGTCAGGGCGGCCATGGGGAGAACATGCACGGGCGAAGCTTCATTCGCGCGGCGGGTCACGAACTCAAGCGTTTCGGGGCTGTCGATTGCGGGGTCCGTATCGGGCCGCGTGATCATCGTGGTCACACCCCCTTTGGCCGCCGCAAGACCCGCAGAGCGGTAGCTTTCCTTGTGCCGCTCGCCTGGCTCACACACTTTGACGCCCAGATCAACAATGCCAGGGGCAAGGTATTTGCCACCGCAATCGATGATCTGCCCCTTGGGATTTGCAATGCCGCCTTCTACAATCGCCACTATCTTTCCATCCTCGACGGTGACGGAACCCTGTATCTCAAGGCTGGCTTGCGGATCTATCAGCGTGGCATTGGTGAAATGAAGCGTCATGGCAACTCTCTCTGCGTCCTGAGCATCAGGTGGCGTAGTTTTGATTTGTCGTCAATGGATGTGGAATGCGCTGACTTGAGCGGCGAGGACTTCATGCCACCAACCTTGCGCGTGCGGCGAGTATCTGACTAGCTATTTCCTTGTGGTCACGCACATAGGACAGGCGCAGGCGTTGTCCGTCCTTGAGAAAGACTACAACGCTCCAACCAAGGCGCGGGCGTGCATCGACAATCTCGGTTAGGGGCATAGAAGCCTCTCCGTTAGGGCCGTGCTCGATCAGGGCGTCCGTGCGTAGACGCCATCTGGTCTGTCGCGAACTGCGCCAGCGGGCGGGATCTTCAAAGCCAATATTATAAGCCAGCACAAGTACGGGGCCGACATATAAAATCTGCCAAAAGCCTGTGGAGTAGCCGATGATCCAACCGATAAGCGCAACAGTTGCGATGGAGAAAGCACCGACGAGAGCGCTGCGGCGCAAGAATACAGGCAGCGCAGGTGCCCAAGCCGCAAGCGGGTCGCTCATCCTGCCATCCAAACCATGCCCGCTGCAACGGCAAAGGCCACCAGCAAGGCGACGGTCGCTACCCGTCCTGACATTTTGTGATCGGGTTCTGGTTCTTTCATTGAAGTATCCACCATATGAGAAGAAGGGTCAGGGCCACACTTACCAAGGAAAGCGCATTGCGCACCCTAGAGCGTGTGGGCGCTGTCGCGGGTTGTTTTGCGCCAGAGTAGGCTTTTGCCGAGGGTGTCGCAATCGGTGCGGCGGCTTGTGCGCCGCGCGGCTCGCTGTAACTGCCAATGAGGGTAAGTTCAGGGGCGGGGTTCAAGGTCACCTCGCCAGCGTCGCTGACGCGTGAGAAGACTATCAGGACATAGCCCTCAAGCGCTTCAAGCTTGGCTCGATCCTGCTTCAAGGTGGTCTGCGCAATATCGTACCCTTCAGCAAGATAACCGGGCAGACCGACACCGGTCAGATCTGATAGGGCAAAAAGCTCGAACGCGTCCTCGGCAACCTCATGCCCCAACAGGGCAGAGGCGAGGGCTGCCTTGGGCTGTTGCTTCATCTCGCGCGCCACTGTGGCAATGGGGCGCGATATTGCGAAAACACGGATGATACCTGTCTCGCTGCGCGGGATGGTGAGACTGTTCATGTTGAACGCGCCTCCAGCAGGGGAAGTAAGGCATCTGCTCCCTCGATATACTCGAACCCGATTTCTACAGGCTTATCCTCATCATAGCGCAGAAAGATCACGCTGGGGGGCATCGTGCTCAGCAGCTTGGGTGCGATCATGGCGTTGATTGGGTGCGCTTTAATACGGGTCTCCGAGCCGCTGATCTGAAAGAATAAAACCTGCTTTTCCGTCAGGGCATAGCGTGTCGCGCCATAGACGCGAAGCTGTTGCAGCGTGGCGCGCGCGGGGATGATGATCAAAAGTGCAGGCAGGATCAAAAGCCACATATCCCCCTCAACACCGTAAAGCGAAATAATGAGATATGCCGCCGCCAGCAGCCCAAGAGCTGCAATGGGCGCGGGGCCATAAAGCGTGCGGTTGCGCCAATGGGGCCGCGGCTTTGGTCGCCCTGTCCAGAGCAGATTTTCATCCGTCTCCAGCACGTTATCCCAGAAACCTGATGTATTCATCTGCTGCGTGATGCGCGGTTGCGGGCCAGCAGGTCCATCGCGGCCATGCGAACGGCCACCCCCATCTCGACCTGATCCTGAATGACGCTGCGGTTGATATCATCGGCGAGCGTGCCGTCGATTTCCACACCTCTGTTCATCGGACCGGGGTGCATGACGATGGCGTCGGGCTTGGCGTGGGATAACTTCTCCGCATCAAGGCCGTATCGGTGGTAATACTCCCGCTCGCTGGGGATAAACCCGCCGTCCATGCGCTCTTTTTGCAAGCGGAGCATCATGACAACATCGACATCCTTCAGGCCTTCGGCCATGTCTTCAAACACCTCAACGCCGAATTCGCCGATCCCCGATGGCATCAACGTGGGCGGCCCGATCAGGCGGATGCGGTTCTCCATTTTACCCAGCAGCATGATGTTGGAGCGGGCCACGCGGCTGTGGGCGATGTCGCCACAGATCGCGATGGAGAGGCGGTGCAATCGCCCCTTGGCACGGCGGATTGTCAGCGCATCCAGCAACGCTTGCGTAGGGTGTTCGTGCCTGCCGTCGCCCGCATTTAGCACGGCGCAATTCACCTTTTCGGCCAGCAGGTCAACCGCGCCCGATTGCGGATGCCGCACGATCAGCAAGTCGGGGTGCATTGCATTCAGCGTCATCGCAGTATCAATCAGCGTCTCACCCTTTTTGATGGAGGACGCCTGCATCGCCATGTTCATCACATCCGCGCCCAACCGCTTGCCTGCAATCTCGAAACTGGCCTGCGTGCGCGTGGAATTCTCGAAGAACATGTTGATCTGAGTCAGACCTGCAAGGGCGGTGCCATGTTTGTCGGGCTGGCGATTGAGGTCGACATAGGTGTCTGCCAGATCAAGTATGGTTGTGATCTCGGACGGGTGCAGCGGCTCGATACCAAGCAGGTGGCGGTGGGGATAGGACATGGCTGAACCTCGGGCTGTTTGCGCCGTTATAGGCAGCTGGGTGCGGGCGGGCAAGAAGTGTACGATGGGGCATTTTGATCCCTTCGGTGTGGGCGTAGACTGTCCACATGGAATCACTGGATTTTCACACAGCGCGCGCGCTTTTGGACTGGCAGATCGAGCTGGGTGCAGATGAGTGCATCAGCGATATGGCCATAGACCGCTACGCGCTGCCTGACCGCTTGCCAAACGCGGCTGTGAAAGAGGCCAAGCCCCATCTGACCAAAGGGCCAGTCAAGATGGAGGAGCGTGACGCCATAGCAGAGGCGCAAAAAGCCGCGCAAGCCGCAACGACCCTTGAAGAGCTGCGCCAAGCGATGGAAGCGTTTGACCTGTGTGATCTCAAACGCGGCGCGCGCAACATGGTTTTCTCTGACGGTATTGCAGGCGCGCCTGTTATGATCATTGGAGAGGCGCCGGGCCGTGACGAGGACCGTACCGGCAAGCCGTTTGTCGGTGCTGCGGGACAGTTGCTCGACCGCATGTTTGACGCCATCGGCATGGGGCGGAGCAATGCTGCAGCGCCGATCTACATCACCAACACGTTGCCCTGGCGTCCGCCGCACAACCGAGATCCCAAGCCTGAGGAGATCGCGATGATGAAGCCGTTTTTGCTGCGCCACATCGAATTGGCAGAGCCGATAGTTCTGGTCATCATGGGCAATTGGGCCTGTCAGGCGTTGTTGGCAAAGCGCGGCATCACGAGGCTTCGCGGTCAATGGGCGCAAGCTGTGGATAAGCCTGCTCTGCCGATCTGCCACCCCGCATATCTGCTCCGAAATCCCGCAGCAAAGCGCGAGGCTTGGGGCGATTTGTTAATGATCAAGGCAGCTTTGGATAAATGATTGACCTGTCGATCCTGCCCGCGTTTGTGTTCGCAGCACTCGCACTCAACATGACGCCTGGTCCCGATATGATGCTGTGTCTGGCGCAAGGTATGCAATCGGGGCGCGCTGCCGCGTGGGCGGCCAGTGCGGGCGTGAGTGTGGGTGCCTTGGTTCATGTAACCATTGCAGGGCTTGGTCTGGGCGCGGTTGTGGCGGCTTTCCCTTGGGCCTTTACGGTGATCCGCTGGCTTGGCGTGGCCTATCTTCTCTATCTCACGGTACAGGCGTTTCGCAGCAGCCATCTCAAGATACGCGGCAATGGCATGCGGCCCGCGCGGGCATTCCGTGCAGGGCTTTTCACAAACCTCACCAATTTCAAGGTGGTATGGTTCGTTCTTGCCTTCATTCCGCAGTTTGTCGTCCCTGATGCGGGGCCTGTCTTTGTGCAGTTTCTGGCGTTTGGCACTATGATCGCCTTGGGTGGTTTTGTCGTGAACGGGGTGGTCGGCGCGTTTGCTGGAACACTGGGGGCCAAGCTGGTGCGTTCCAGCAAGGCTCTGGGATATATCACGGGCAGTATTTATGCAGCACTCGCTGTGCGCATCGCCGTTGTGGAGTGAATGATGAGCAAGATTGACGAGACCAAAGAGTTTATCTCCGTGCGGATTGCAGTGCTGACCGTATCGGACACGCGCAATTTGGCGGAGGATCGCTCGGGTGATGTGCTCGTGGCGCGTTTGACTGATGCAGGCCATACACTTGCCGCACGGACAATCCTGCGCGACGAGCGAGGCGAGATTGCCGAGCAATTGCGAATATGGTGCGCCGATCCTGATATTGATGTGGTTATCTCTACGGGCGGCACGGGCCTCACAGGGCGCGATGTCACTGTCGAGGCGCACCGCGATGTCTATGAGAAAGAAATCGACGCCTTTGGCACGATCTTCACAATCGTCTCAACGCAGAAAATCGGGACGAGTGCAGTGCAATCGCGTGCAACGGGCGGTGTGGCCAATGGCACCTATCTTTTTGCCCTGCCGGGCAGTCCGGGTGCGTGCAAGGACGCGTGGGATGAAATCCTGCTCAAACAGCTCGACTATCGCCACCGCCCCTGCAATTTCGTCGAAATCCTGCCCCGTCTGGACGAACACCAGCGCCGAAAATAGTGCAATCCGAACATGCCTCCCAAAAAAAGTGACGGAATTTCGGAGGTTGTGCGTATAAGCTTTGATTGTAAGCGTTTTTTTGGGCGCTACATAGAACGCGAGCAGCAACACGGATAAGCGATGCGGTTTTTGAGACAAAGTATGATCGGCCTGTTTCTGGCGTCTATGTCGCTGGCTCTGTTGGTGTGGGCGGCGCAGATGATTGGCGGTGCGGTTCAGTCCCGCATGAGCGATGAGCCGTCGCGCCCTGCTGCCCGCGAACGTGTTTTTTCCGTCAATGTGGTGCTGGCCGAAACTGCTGCACTCACGCCTGTGCTTGAGAGTTTTGGCGAGATCGCCAGCAAACGGACGCTGGAGCTGCGCGCAGCGAGTGGCGGGCGTGTGGTCTACCTTGCTGACGAGTTTGAGGACGGCGGCACCGTGCGCGCTGGCGATGTGCTGGTCAGGCTTGATCCAGCGGATGCGCAGTCAGCGGTACAGCGCGCGCAGAGCGATTTGACGGATGCACAGGCCGAGGCACGCGATGCTGCGCGCAATGTGGTGTTGTCGGGTGATGAATTGACGGCGGCAATCGAGCAGGAGGAGTTGCGCGCGCGTGCGGCTCAGCGGCAGACGGACCTTGTGACACGCGGTGCTGGAACGAGGGCGGCGTCCGAGACGGCAGAACTCGCTGCATCCTCTGCGCGGCAGGCCGTTGTGGCGCGCCGCCAACTGCTCGCTCAGGCGGAGGCGCGCGTGGATCAGGCAGCCACCGCGATCACCCGCGCTGAAATCGCGCTCACCGATGCGCAGCGCCGCTTGGATGATACCGAAATAACCGCGCCCTTTGACGCAACGCTGAGCGCGACTTCGGTGGTCGAGGGGCGGCTGGTTAGCCAGAACGAGCGCTTGGCCGAACTGATTGATCCCGACGATCTTGAGGTCTCGTTTCGCTTGTCCATGGCCCAATATGCGCGGCTGCTGGATGGTGCAGGGCGCATCGTGAAATCCGATGTGACCGTTACCCTTGACGTGGCGGGTGTCGATATCGAAGCGCAGGGCCGCGTGACGCGGACCTCTGCCGCAACGGGGGAGGGGCAGACAGGGCGGCTTGTTTTTGCCTCCCTCGGGCAGGCAGCAGGGTTCAAACCCGGTGATTTTGTGACAGTGCGCGTGCAAGAGCCGCTGCTGGAGAATGTTATATGGCTGCCTGCCTCTGCCGTGGATGTGGCGGGCGGTGTTTTGCTGTTGGGCGAGGGCAACCGCCTTGAGGCGACGGCCGTGTCGGTGCTGCGCCGTCAGGGCGATGACGTGCTGGTGCGCGGTGACATTGCAGGGCGCGAAGTTGTCGAAGCGCGGTCCCCGCTGTTGGGTGCTGGTATTTCCGTCACACCGCTGCGCAAGGATGCTGAGCAGGCACAAGCGCCTGAGATGCTTGAGCTAAGCGAGGAGCGCCGCGCAAAGCTGGTGGTGTTTGTCGAAGGCAATAACCGCATGCCAGAGGAGGCCAAGGCCCGCATTCTGGCCCGTCTTGCCGAGGCCAAGGTGCCAGCGCGAATGGTTGCCCGCATCGAGAGCAGGATGGGGGGCTAAAGCATGGCGCAGCCCATCCCACAGACTGCAGGCGGCATCCTTTCCTATTTCACCCGCCACAAAACGCTGGCGAACCTGCTGTTGGTCCTGATGATCGTTGCGGGCATCACGGCTGCGCCGAACATGCGGGCGCAGTTCTTTCCCGATGTGATCCTCGACAACGTCACGGTTAGCACTGTGTGGCAGGGCGCGGGCGCCGAGGACGTTGACGAGGCCGTCAATCAGGTGCTCGAGACAGCACTGCTTGGGCTGGAGGGGGTTGAGAGTTCTTCCAGCACGGCGCGGGAAGGGCGCGGCAGCATCTTTCTGGAGTTCGAGCCCGATTGGGACATGGCGCGCGCCACCGCGGATGTGCAGACCGCCGTCGATGCGATCTCGACTTTGCCAGAGGAGGCTGAGGAGCCTGACGTGCGGCGCGGTGCATGGCGTGACCGCGTGACGGATGTTGTCATCACAGGCGATGTAGCACCCGAGCAGTTGGGGCGCTTTGCCGATGAATTTGTGACTCGCTTGTTTGCCGTGGGCGTGACCCGCACGACCATTCAAGGTGTCGCCACACCGCAAACGCTTGTCGAAGTGCCCTCTGCCAAACTTATCGCATTCGATGTGACGATGGCCCAGATTGCTGCCGCCATTGGCGAGGAAGTTAACGCCGATCCTGCGGGTGATGTGGACGGCGCCAATGCGCGGGTGCGCACAGGGACAGCGAAGCGGACACCGCAACAGATTGCCGCGATCACCTTGCTCTCCAACCCTGATGGATCAAAGCTGTTGATCGGGGATGTCGCCACGGTGCGGGCCCAAGGGATTGACCGAGAGCGCAGTTTTTTCGTGGGCGATAATCCCGCGATGTCCGTGCGAGTGGACCGCTCTGACCGTGGCGATGCGATTGGCATTCAGGAACAGGTTGAGGACGTCGCAGCGGAGCTTCAGGCGAGCCTGCCCAGCGGTGTCACGGTTGAGCTTATCCGCACGCGGGCGGCGGCCATTACAGGGCGGCTTGATCTGCTCATCGACAACGGGCTTGTAGGGCTTGGCCTCGTGGTCGCACTGCTCTTTTTGTTCCTCAATGCGCGCACAGCGTTCTGGGTGGCGGCGGGCATTCCCGTGGCAATGGGTGCAGCAATCGCCTTTATGTATCTGGGCGGGCTGACGATCAACATGATCTCGCTCTTCGGGTTGATTATCACGCTGGGCATCGTGGTCGACGACGCCATCGTGGTGGGTGAGCACGCCGATCATCGCTATCGCCTTGGTGGGATGAGTGCGGCGGAGGCTGCCGAGGGCGCGGCGCAGCGCATGGCCATGCCCGTTTTTGCAGCGACCCTGACAACGCTGATCGCCTTTTTTGGGCTGGTCGCCATCGGGGGCCGCTTTGGCAGTCTCATTCAGGATATTCCGTTTACTGTTATCGCGGTTTTGATCGCCTCCCTCGTTGAGTGTTTTCTGATCCTGCCACACCATATGAAAAATGCCCTCGAGGGGAATGATAAGAGGCAGAAGTTTTCGCTGTCCAAACTCATCCTTGGCGGGATCATTTGGACTGTTGTTGCCATAGCCCTGATGGCGGCCTTGTTGCTAGGTCTCAACGCGATGAGCCTGTGGATCAGCGGCTCTGACGTGACCAATGCTGTCCAACGGGTTTCGGAAAATGCAGTTATTTACGCTGTTGGCATTACTTTGTTCACCGTTGTCTATTATGCCCTTAACCCGTCGCGGTTTCGCGCTTTGGTTCAGATTTGCGGGGCACATGGAATTGATACGCCGTCCTACATCATCAACGGGAACTTCGTCTGGGTGCGCGAGCGACTGTTCCGCCCTTTGATGGCAGGGGTGATTGCTGCGCGCTATGTCGTGCTGGCGGCCGTGGTCGCAGTGTTGGCCAGTCAGGTCGCACTTTTTGTGCGCGGCGATGTGCAATGGCGGTTCTTCAATGCGCCCGAGCGCGGATCGGTGACAGGCAATTTCGTTATGGCCGAAGGGGCAACTCGTGCCGACACGTTCGAGATGATGCGCGAAATGCAGCGCGCCACGGATGCGGTCGCGGCGCGTCTTGAGGCAGAGCATGGGACGAACCCGCTTGATTATGTGATGGCCCAGATCGGCGGGAACGGCGGGCGCGGCCTGTCGGCGGCGGATGGCAAGGATAGCGATCTGTTGGGCGGCATCTCGATCGAGTTGATCGACGCCGATCTGCGCCCCTATTCCAGTTTTGCCTTTGTGGCAGAGTTGCAGGATGAGGTGGTCAACCATCCGCTGGCCGAAACGGTGAGTTTTCGTGGCTGGCGTTCTGGTCCTGGGGGAGACGCGCTGGATGTGCAGTTTTATGGCGCGTCGACGCAGACGCTCAAAGACGCCTCCGAGGCGCTCAAGACTGCGCTGCAGCAGTTTCCCGAAGTGAGCGCCGTTGAGGACAACCTCGCCTATGACAAGGAAGAGCTGATCCTCGATCTGACGCCGCAGGGGCTGGCGCTCGGCTTTAGCATCGATCAGCTGGGGCGCGTGCTGCGCAACCGTCTGGGCGGGATTGAGGCATCGACCTATCCTGATGGCCCTCGCTCCGCCACAATCCGTGTCGAGCTGCCAGAGGGGGAGCTGACGGCGGATTTTCTGGACCGTACGCAAATTCGCACAGACTTGGGCAATTACGTCGCTCTTGCGGATATCGTAAGCGTCGAGCAGCGCACAGGGTTCAGCACAGTGCGGCGGGAAAACGGGATCAGGCTTATCTCTGTAAGTGGCGATATCTCGGAGGATGACGCCGCGCGCGCAACCGAGATCAACAGCGCATTGGCCGAAGACATCCTGCCGCGCATCGCCGCCGAGAAGCAAGTGGAGTACCGCCTTGCCGGGCTGAGCGAGCAGGAGGACCAGTTCCTGAGCGAAGCGTTGACGGGCTTGATTCTGTGCCTAACAGGTATTTTTCTGGTGCTGGCATGGGTGTTTGGCAGCTGGACGCGGCCCGTGGTCGTGATGGCAATTATTCCATTTGGTCTGGTGGGCACGATCTATGGCCACCACGCGTGGGATGTCCCGCTGAGCATGTTTACCGTGGTCGGCATGCTGGGCATGACGGGGATCATCATCAACGATTCTATCGTTTTGGTCACAACGATCGATGAATATGCAAAAGATCGCGGGCTGATCCCCTCGATCATCGACGGTGCGGCGGATCGCTTGCGCCCTGTGATGCTGACTACATTGACAACTGTGTTGGGCATGGCACCCCTGCTGTTCGAGCGCAGCCAGCAGGCGCAGTTTCTCAAGCCCACGATCATCACGCTGGTCTACGGGTTGGGCTTTGGGATGATACTGGTGCTGTTGGTGGTGCCTGCGCTGGTCGCGGTCCAGCACGATATCGCGCGCCAGATAGAGGCGATGCGCCGTGGCCTGCGCGCACCTGTGCGCGGGTTGCAGGTAGGGCTGCTGGCACTTTGGGCTATGATCTTGGGGTGGGGCGCGCTTACTTTGGGATTTGCGGCGCTCAACGGCGCGCTGCACCCTGCGCTTTTTCAGGCCGCTCCGCGTTTCGGCGACATGTCCGCCATGCCAGCGGCGTTTGTGATGTTCGCCGCAGGGGCTGCGTTCATTGCTATCTGTGGTTATATCATCGGCGCCCTTGCCATGCTGGTCCGCCGCAAGCGCGTGTCAGCGCGCTAGTCGGGGCTGCATCCGCGCAGATCGACGGCGTGGGATGACCCCAGAACCGTGAACCTGATCGCAGAGCGGTCCAGCGCAAGAGATCCAGATCCATTCGGCACCATCTCGGCCTGTGCGGTCAGAGTGTTGCCGCGGCGCTGCGTGGTGGCTTCCGACACCCAGACATCTGCACGGCCTGCCTCGATTACGACGTGTTCGGAGCCTCCTGTGCTGGGCAAGCGAAGGGTTGCTGTGATGGTGAGGCCGTCGTCAGACGGGGTGAGGTTGCATGTTGTCGCCTGCGCGCCCGCCTCATGCGCGGAGTAGGGCCGTTCCGCCAAAGCGGCAGCAATTGCGGGCGCGGGGCTGGTGTCTGTGCTGTCCAGAACCCCCTTGATCATGAGCGTTTGCGGCACGCAGATGTCCTTGCAAACGCCGATCTCCATTTCGAGGTTGATCTTAACAGGTTTGCCCGTCTGTTTGGCGGCCACCGACAGGGGCAGTGTCACTTGATTGGCATATCCTACCGAGCGCATGCCATTCTGGCCAAAAACCTTCGGCGTGGGCCAGCTGACCGCGACACCCGAAAGGTTCCTTGAGCCTTTCCATGCAAAGCTGGGTGGTATCCCCGCATCGCCCGGTGCGCGCCAGTAGGTCTTCCAGCCATCAGCCAGAGTGAGGCGGATAGCCCCGATGCGGGTGCCATCTGCCTGTTGCCAGCCGTCCATAAGCTCTGCCTTTACAGGTAAGTCTGCGTGCATGTCTGCAAACAGGGCAACAGGGCAGGTGGCGAGCGCAGCAGCGCAAAGGATCGGTTTTATCATGTCCCTTATGTGACGCTCGGACGTTGGTTTGCCAAGTCACAAGTCAGTCAGTCATGTTTCTGGTTCGACAAGTTTCGCTGATCCGCCTTGCGGCGGGCGGCGTGGCTGGGCAAACTGGAGCAAAGCAAAAATTCGGGGCAGGAGACGGTAATGGATCTGACAGGCCAGCTTTTGATTGCGATGCCCGGTATGGGAGATCCGCGGTTTGCGCGCGCTGTCGTCTTTATGTGCGCGCATTCCCAAGAGGGCGCGATGGGGCTGATGATCAACAAGCCTGCTGGCGACATGCAGTTGACCGAAGTCTTCAGCCGTATGGACATGGCTCCAGCGCCGCAAGCCGCCACTGGCCCAGTTTACTATGGCGGACCAGTCGAGACAGAGCGCGGATTTGTCCTTCACCGTGAGGCCGTGGGGTTTGGCCCTGATCCGCTGATCGTCACTGGCGGCTATGTCCTGACCGCGACCCAAGACATTCTGGCCGCGCTGGCGGATGGCACGGGGCCTGCGCCCTTTTTGTTCGCGCTAGGGTATGCGGGCTGGGCTGCGGATCAACTGGAACAGGAGATCGCGCAAAATGCATGGCTCACAGCCTCCGCGACGCCTGCGCTTATTTTTGAGACGGCAGATGATGCGGTTTGGGATGCGGCGTTGCGTAGTATCGGCATTGATCCCGTAAGTTTGTCCGCAGCAGCAGGCAGAGCTTAGCCGCGGGGTGCAGCTGCACGCGCGAGTCTGTCGTTGATCGCACGACCCAGCCCTGTCATTGGAATGGGCGCAACTGCAATCGCACCGCCAAGCGCGTCGAGTTTGTGAAGATGGCCGAAAAGATTTGCGGCAGCCTCCGCAAGATCACCCGCAGCTGACAGGGTAAGTGCGCCCGCGATCTCGCCAAACCCCAGCAGGTGTTCGCCCTCCCGCGCCTGTGTTGCATTCAGGCGCAGGGCACCACGGGGTGCATAGTGGGACAGCAATTGACCGGGGGCCGAGATGGTGGTGTCCGCATGAGCGCGCAGGGATTGATCCAGTACCTGTTCGATTTGCTCGGCGGGTATGCCGCCTTCGCGCAACATGACAGCTTGCGGGCCTTCAAATCCGATGATCGTACTCTCAAGGCCGACATCACAAGGGCCACCGTCCAGAATTGCGGCGATACGGCCCTCCAGACCTGCGGCAACATGCTCTGCTGTGGTTGGGCTGATGTGACCCGAGGGGTTGGCCGACGGCGCGGCAACGGGTCCGCCAAATTTACTTAATAGAATTTGTGCGACAGGGTGTGCGGGCACGCGGATCGCAAGCGTATCAAGGCCTGCAGTCACCAGCGATGATATGCCGTGGGAGGCCCGCAGCGGCAGGACAAGGGTGAGGGGACCGGGCCAGAACGCCTCTGCCAACCGTTGCGCAGCGGGTGTCCATTCCACGAACGCTTTGGCGGACTGGGCATCTGCCACATGCACAATCAGCGGGTTAAATGCGGGGCGTCCTTTGGCTGCATAAATCGCGGCGACGGCCCCTCCCTGACGGGCATCCGCCCCTAGGCCGTAGACCGTTTCAGTCGGGAAGGCGACAAGCCGACCCTTGCCCAGAAGGGCCGCCGCACGGGTCAGCCCTGCGGCATCCTCTGACAGGCGTTCGGTGTCGATTGGATCGCTTGTGAAGGACATGGCCTGCTCTGCTTTCTATGACGCGGCGTTCTGTTTGCACTTCGTCGTGTGTGTGTTCAATCTTTACCTAAGGTCGGCGTGAGCGCACTCGGGGTCTGTGTGGGGCTGACCACTTGAGGGCTAGAGTGAGGTAATATGACGTATCGCGCACCTGTTGAAGACTACAATTTCTTGTTTGAGCATGTTGTCGGGCTGGACCGCCTCCGTGCGACGGAACGTTTTGGCGATGCAACAGCAGATGTGACCCGCGCGATCCTGACAGAAGCTGGCAAATTCTGTGAAGAGGTGATGGCCCCACTGCAACGTGTAGGTGACACGCATCCTGCCATGCTCGAGAACGGTGTTGTGCGCACGCCACCCGGGTTTCGTGAAGGATATGCGGCGATTTGCGAGGGCGGCTGGGTCGGTATGTCAGCAGACCCCGAATATGGGGGCATGGGCCTGCCGATGGCAGTAAACGCCGCTGTGGGCGAGATGATGAGCGGCGCTTGCATTTCCTTGCAGCTTGCCCCGATGCTGAGCCAAGGCCAGATTGAAGCGCTCGAGCATCACGCGAGCGATACGCTGAAGTCGCTTTATCTGCCGAAACTGATCAGCGGCGAGTGGACAGGCACCATGAACCTGACCGAGCCGCAGGCGGGTTCAGACGTGGGCGCGCTCACGACCAAAGCGGTGGATAACGGTGACGGGACGTACGCGATCACGGGCCAGAAAATTTATATCACATGGGGGGATCATGATCTGGGCGGCAATGTCTGCCACCTTGTGCTTGCCCGTCTTGAAGGCGCGCCTGCGGGTGTCAAAGGGATCAGCCTGTTTCTGGTGCCCAAGCTCTTGCTGGGCTCGGATGGCAACGCTGGACCGCGCAACGATGTAAGCGTTGTCAGCCTTGAGCATAAGATGGGGCTGCATGGCTCGCCCACTTGCGTGATGCAATATGACAGCGCGACAGGCTGGCTTGTCGGAGAACTTCAGGGCGGTATGGATGCGATGTTCACGATGATGAACAATGCGCGGCTTGGTGTCGGAGGGCAGGGGATCGGGGTGGCCGATGCCTCCTACCAGCACGCACTGGCCTATGCGCAGGATCGCAAACAGGGGAAAACCAAAACGGGCGAGGGCAAGGATTCGATCCTTGGCCACGCAGATGTCCGCCGCATGTTGACCACGATGAAAGCAGATGTGTTCGCCGCGCGCGCCATTGCTGTTTGCAACGCAGTAGCGATCGATATGGCCAATGCCACGGGCGACAAAGCGTGGAAAGCACGCGCCGCGCTGCTGACGCCGATCACAAAAGCATTTGGCACCGACACAGGTATCGCCGTGGCCGATATGGGGCTTCAGGTCCATGGCGGCATGGGTTTTGTCGAGGAAACGGGGGCCGCGCAATTCTGCCGTGATGTGCGCGTCACCGCGATTTACGAGGGCACCAACGGCATTCAGGCGATGGACCTTGTTGCGCGCAAGATGATGGATGGTGGCGAGGCGGCAATGGCGCTGCTGGACGAGGTCGCGGAAGATGTCGAGGCGGCCAAGGCCGTATTCCCCCGTCTTGCAGCGGAGGTGTGGGAAGCCACCGAGAGCATGCGCGAGGCCACTGAATGGCTATTGTCACAGACTGATCTGCAGGAGCGGTTTGCAGGGGCGGTGCCCTATCTTCACGCTTTTGCCCGCATCCTTGGCGCGCATCTGCACCTTAAGGCGGCGGTGGCCGAGCGCGGCGGCGCACGCGAAAAACTGGCGCGCTATTATATCCAGCGGATGCTGCCCGAGCATGCGGCCCTGCTGGCCCATGCACAGGCGGGGGCGGAAGACCTGTATGCGCTGACAGCCGAAGAACTGGCCGTCTCGTGACCGCCGCAACAGATTGGAAGTAACATCATGACAGAGCGTCCAGCCCCCGAGGGTTTGCGGTATCCGTGGGAAACACCGCCCAGCGGCACAGAGGCGATAGAGGTGGCCGCCGGTGTGCTCTGGATGCGCCTGCCGCTGCCGATGAAGCTGGATCACGTGAATGTCTATGCGCTGGATGAGGGCGACAGCTGGACCATCATCGACACGGGCTTTGCCTCCAAAAAGTCGAAGGGCATCTGGGCCGATCTGATGGCGGGCCCACTGGGCGGCAAGCCTGTCTCCCGCGTTGTGGTCACGCACCACCACCCCGATCACATCGGGCTTGCAGGCTGGTTCCAGACCGAGCATGGGGCCGAGCTGGTGACAACCCGCACAGCATGGCTCACGGCGCGGATGCTGACACTGGATGTGCAGGATGTACCTAACGAAGAGAGCCTTGCTTTCTACCGCTCGGCAGGGATGGAAGAGGCGATCTATCAAAAGCGCGCCAGTGACCGCCCGTTCAATTTTGCCGATATCGTGTCCCCTTTGCCGCTGGGCTTCACCCGTATCAAACAGGGCGACACCATCCAGATGGGTGGCCGCACATGGGACATCCATATAGGCAACGGCCACGCGCCCGAACACGCGACGTTCTGGAGCAGGGACGACAATCTGGTGATTGCCGGCGATCAGATCCTGCCCTCGATCAGCCCGAATGTCGGTGTTTATGCCACCGAGCCTATGGCCGATCCCATTGGCGAATGGCTGGAGGCGTGCGAGCGGCTGGCCCTGTTAGGGCGCACCGATCATCTGGTGCTGGGTGGCCATAAGGTACCGTTCGCAGGCCTACCCAAACGGATGCGCATGCTGATCGACAACCACCACAGCGCGCTGGCGCGCTTGCTTGACTACATCGACACGCCCAAAACCGCGGGCGAGGTTTTCTCACCACTGTTCAAAAGAGCGATAGGTGAGGGGGAATATGGCCTCGCACTGGTTGAAGCCTTTGCCCATTTGAGCCACCTTCACCAAACGGGCCTTGCAACGCGCACCCTGCGCGAAGACGGTGCATGGCTCTATCAGAAAAAGGGGTGACAGATGGGCAATGAGATCAAAACCGCAGCCGAGGCCGCCGAGGCGAACGCCATCCCGCGGGTGCATGAGGTTCATACTGACCCCGATGCCAAAAATGCCCAAGACCAGAAGCTGCCCAAAGGTGTCGCAGGTAAGCCCGTCGAACAGAAATCCCCCGCGCAATGGGCCTATGAGCGCACGGTGCTGTACCTCAAAAAGTTCGAAGAGGGGCTGGATGACGGCCACGAGATCGCCATGGGCTTTGCTGGCACGGATGCAGGCGTGCTCAAGATCGAAGGGATGGGCTATTTCGATCCTGATATCGTGACGTTCTATGGTGCGGACCCTGCGGGGGCCAAAATGCAGCTCGTCCAGCACGTCAGCCAGTTAAGCGTGGTCTTTCGTGCGCTACCCAAAGCGGTAGAGACGGCGGAGCCCAACAGGATCGGTTTCAAACTTCTCGCGGATCTGGAGCAGGGTGACGCCTGACTGCGGCCTATCGCCAACTTAAGGCAAATCTGGCGTGACAGATCGGGCGAAATGCCGTACTGCCACCTTACGTTTTAGCCAAACACGACAAAAGGGACCCTCTCATGGCCGAACATGAACATGGCAGCATGAACACAGACACACAGCAAAAGACGTTTGACGGGTTTATGACCTTTGTCACACGCTCGGTCATTGTGATCATCGGCATCCTTCTTTTTATGGCTGTTTTCGCCCGCTAATCTGATTGACTGAACTATGATGAAACCTTTTCTCGCGCTCGCTCTGTCGACAGTTGTCCTTGCGGGCTGCGCAGAGAAGGGCAAAGAATCGCCCGCATCCGAGATCAACGCGGCGGTTTATGCGCATAGGGGCCAGCCCAAGCTTACGGTGATCACGATGGTGAATAACCGCACGGGCGCTGGGGCACATACCGCGCTGCTGGTGCAGGGATCGCAATCTGTGATTTTTGACCCCGCGGGATCGTTCATCCATGAACGGGTGCCTGAGCGTGGGGATGTTCTCTATGGGATGTCGCCCGGGTGGATTAAATCCTATAAATCGTCCCATGCGCGCAGCGAATTTCATGTCGTCAGTCAGGAACTTGACGTCAGCCCTGCGCAGGCAGAGCGTGCTTTGCAGCTTGTGCAGGCGAACGGATCTGTTGCTAGCGCCCATTGCGCCCACACCACGTCGGCCATATTGCGGCAAATTCCCGGGTTCCAATCCATCCAGCAAGGCTACTATCCGCTCAAGCTGATGGAGCAGGTTCAGGCCATTCCAGGTGTGCGGACGACCCGCCTTTATGAAGACGACGAAGGCAATGTCCTTGACGGGATCAAAGCCGCCTCACCCGAGTAGGTAGAGCAGCCCGTAGAGCGTCGCGGCGCCGCTCAGCACCGCCATCAGCACATTCTTTGTGACAAGCCCAACGGCGAGTGCGACTGCCGCCGCCGCTGCGCGTGGAATATCGAAGACACCATCTGTTGCGGCGGGCCAGACGACCTGTGGTGCCACCAGTGCGGGCAGGATCGCCACCGCAGTATAGCGCAAATGCCGCAGCAGCCAGTCGGGCATGGCGCGATCCCCCACCAGCCCTGTGAATACAAATCGCAGGCAAAAGCTGCCTACGCCCAAAACGATGATGACGGTCCAGAGGGTGCCTGTCTCGATCATGCTTTGCCCTCGCGGCGTGACATCCACAGTTCGGTCTGTGCGCCAGCCATCATGCTCGCGATGCCCGCAATTATCAGGCCCAGCGAGTAAGGCACGCCAGCGGCTAGCAAAGCGACGACGACGGCTACCAGTGCGGCCACAACATGTGCTGCCGTGCGAAACATCGGTGCGATCATCGCCAGAAACGTAATGGGGATCGCAAAATCCAGTGCCCAGCTGTCAGGCACTTGGGTCCCGATCAGGGCACCCACCAATGTAAAGCCATACCACAGTGGCACAATCGGCGTCACAGCGCCCAGAAAATAGCCCACGCGTTCTGGCACGGTCATGTCAGGCTCGCGCTCGAACTTGGACACGCCCACGACATAGCTTTGATCCACTGTCAGATATGCGCATAGCGCGCGCTGCCACAGGGGAGCGCCGCCGATATAAGGGGTCAGCGAGGCGGAATACATCGCCATGCGCAGGTTCACCGCCAGCGCAGAGATCAACACGATCACTGTCGGCACATTCTCCTGCATCAGCTGCAGCGCGGTAAATTGCGCAGCCCCCGCAATTACGACGATAGAGAACGCCATTGTTTCAAACACATTCAGCCCTGCTTCGGTGGCGAGAACGCCAAACAGCGTGGCGAACGGGATGATCACCAAAATAAAGGGGGCGGCATCAATGATCCCCTGGCGGTATGCTGATTTGCGGGTGGTCGAGGTCATGTAAAGCCTTTAGATTATCCCAGAATGCGTAGCGTGTTGCAGTAGGGGGCGCAATTGGCTGTTAGGGATGATCTGTCTGAATACCTCATTGCGCCCGACCTGCAGGCCCGTCGGCTGACACGTGCAGTAACAGGTGTTGACCATGAAGGTGTCGCCCAACAGATCAACGTCGTCGAGGAGAGGCCCCTGACGATCTATCTCAATTCCCAAGAAATCGTGACGGCGATGACCATTGGCGACTACCCTGACTTTCTCGCGCTGGGCTTCCTGCGCAATCAGGGCATGTTGCAGGACGGGGATGAGATCACAGGCGTGGATTGCGATGAGGACCTAGAGGTCGTCGTTGTGCGCACCGCGCGCAAAACTGATTATGAAGAAAAGATGCGCCGCAAAACCCGTACCAGTGGTTGTGCCGTTGGCACCGTCTTTGGCGATATGATGGAAGGGTTGGAGGGCGTGATCCTGCCTCAGACTCAGGTGCGCACCTCATGGCTCTATGCCTTGTCGGCCAAGATCAACCGCACACCCAGCCTGTATTTGGAAGCAGGGGCCATCCACGGCACGGTGCTCTGCCAAGAGGCGCGTCCGCTTGTCTACATGGAGGATGTGGGGCGGCATAATGCAGTTGATAAAATCGCTGGCTGGATGCTGGCGCAGAAAATCGCGGCGGACGATAAGATCCTCTACACGACAGGCCGCCTGACCTCCGAGATGGTGATCAAGACGGCGATGATGGGCATTCCTGTGCTCGCCTCACGCTCTGGCTTTACCGCTTGGGGGGTCGAGATCGCCCAACAGCTTGGCCTCACCCTGATCGGGCGCATGAAGGGGCGGAGGTTCATGTGTTTGTCGGGCGAGGAGCGTTTGTTGCGCGATGCCGATCCTGCGGCCATCGCGGATGAGCCGAAGCGCAGCGGCAGAAAGGCAGCACCATGAGCGAGGAGCGTTGGGATCTTGATGTTGCCGCGACTGCGGCAGAGAATTACGAAGCCATGACAACCGCAGGGCGCGCCTCCTTGCGGGGCAGCCATCGGGCCACATTGATATTTCAATCCGTCTTCATCGGGTTCAACGCGCCTATCGGGGCTACGATGTTGCTGTTCATCCTTGTGCAGTCTTTTGGAGGGCCAAAGTTCTCGAAACTGCCTGTCTTTGCCATGCCCGTGGCATATGTCTGTTTTGCGCTGGTGACGTTCTGGCTGTCTCGCCAAGCTTATTTGATGGTGGCTCAGATGACGACCCAAACTCGGTTTGGCCGCGCCCAGCAGGTCACATTGGACGCGTCGGGCATCACGTTGACCACCGAAAACAGCCGCTGGCACAGCGGTTGGGCCGATGTGGAGCGGGTGCTGTGTGCGAAGAACGTGCTGATTGTCGGCATCTCAGGCATCGCCATCGCGATCCCGCGGCGTGCGTTTCTGGGGCCGCTGGATGCAAATGATGCGCTTGAGGTCATGCAGCGCTGGCAGGCGGCGGCGTAATGGCCCGCTACGCGCTCAATTACGACCTGTCGACAGACATGCTTGCACGCGCCATGATGTCTTGGGCGAAGCCCCAGCGCACAAGGGCGCAAAAATGGCGCCGTTTCGGGATGGGGTTTGTGCTCTATATCGTATTGGTCGCGGCTACTGTGGCGCTATTGCAGGCCGAAATGCTTAATGACGATATTCTTCTTGGCCTTGTGATCGGTTGCTTGGGCGGTGTGGGTATCTGGGCTGCTGTCTACCGTTATAGCAAAGGTAAGCTTACGGGTATGGTTCATGCCGCGCATGCACGCCACGGTCCGGTTGATACAGTGTTTTGCTCCCAATGCGTCGAGATTTCATCGCGGATCAGCACAGCCCGCATGCAGTGGCAGTGCTTTGACCATATCGGGCGGATCAAGGATGCAACCATACTGCGTGCTGGCGGAATGGTCTATGCGGTGCCTGAGGCGGCCCTTCCTTCGGATGTTACGGTTGAGGCATTCCTTGGCGATCTGAGAACGTGGATGGAGGCGGCACGATGAGCAATCGCTACGTGTTTACCTTTAGCGCGAATGAGGCGCTTTTGCTCGCTGCAATGCGGGCAAAGCCCCCTGAGGTGAAGGCACGGGGGGCACGTACTGCAAAACTCTTGCATCTGCTTCATTGTACCTTGCTTGTCTGGGGCGGGATCGCGCTCGGCTATGGGGTGACACATTTGCTGACGGGTACGCCAAGGCTAATGCACTGGAGCACGTTTGCGGGTCTCGGCCTTGCCTATGTGGCGGTCTTTGGGAGTATCTTCATTACGCTTCCGGTGCTGGCACGCCGCACCCTTGCAACCCGTGCAAATCAAGGCGCGGTTGAAATGGTGATCGATGCTTCAGGCGTTCAAACGCAAGGGAAGCACTATCGCTCCATGCTGGACTGGTCAGGGTTCGAGACGGTCACGCGGAGCAAGCTGGGCTTTGTCTTGTGGTTCGGGGGCAATCGTCCGTCGATCCCCTTTACCGCTTTCAACAGCCCCGCACATATCGACGCGTTCGAGGCGGATGTGGATAAGTGGCTGGAGGCATCGCGATGAGGCAACCTTTTGGTGTTATCCTCGCAGGAGGGCAAGCCACGCGCATGGGCGGTGGCGACAAGGGCCTGCGCCTGTTGGGTGGGCAGACATTGCTGGGGCGGGTGCGCGACTGTCTTGCGCCGCAAGTCGCGCAGATGGCCCTCAATGCCAATGGCGATGCCGCGCGGTTTGAGGGGATGGGCATGCCCGTCGTTGCCGACAGTGTCGCAGGCTTTGCAGGGCCGCTTGCGGGCGTGCTCGCAGGGCTCGATTGGGCTGCCTCACAGGGCGCCAAAACCATCGTGACCGCAGCAGCAGATACGCCGTTTTTCCCGTGTGATTTGGTTCCGCAGCTTTTGCTGGCGTCCGAAGGCATGACCCATCCGCTTGTCCTTGCAGCGACGCCTGACGCCAAACGGGGCCGAGCGCGGCATCCGACATTCGGCCTGTGGCCCGTCGCACTGCGCGATGATCTGCGCGCGGCCCTAGAAGGCGGTTTGCGCAAGGTTGTTTTGTGGACTGACACTCACGGCGGGCGCGAGGCGATGTTTCCCCAAGAAGAGGCGTTTTTCAATGTGAATACGCCCGAAGATCTGGCACATGCGGAGACGATGCTATGAAACGCTATGGTGTGGTCGGGTGGAAGAACGCAGGCAAAACAGGTCTGATGGAGCGGTTGGTGACCGAGATCACGGGCCGCGGGTTTTCCGTCTCGACGGTCAAACACGCACACCACAGCTTTGATGTGGATCATCCTGGAAAGGACAGCTTTCGCCACCGCGAAGCAGGCGCATCCCAAGTTCTGCTGGCCTCACGCAACCGTATCGCTCTGATGCATGAATTGCGCGACGCGCCAGAGCCGTCGTTAGAAGAGCTGTTGGTCCAACTTGCCCCCGTCGATCTGGTGCTGATCGAGGGCTACAAACGCGATGGCCATCCCAAGGTCGAGGCCCACCGTGCGGTGACAGGCAACCCGCTTATCGCACCGGATGATCCGACTATCCGTGCTATCGCCAGTGATTCGCCGCTGTCGTTGGACCGCCCTGTGTTTGACCTTGATGACACTGTAAGCATTGCTGATTTCATTCTGGCCGAGGTCGGTCTGTGACGCCGTTTGATACGATCCTTGTGGCGGATTGGTCTGCGGGTAAACGCGCAGGGCCTACGCCGCGCAAGGATGCGATCTGGCTGGGGATGACGCGGGACGGCATTGATGATGAGCCGCTTTATTGCCGCTCACGCCAAGAGGCCGAGCAAGCGATCGTGCAGCTCATCGCGCAAGAGACCGAGGCGGGGCGGCGGCTTTTGTGTACGTTTGATTTTCCTTTTGGCTATCCCGCGGGATTTGCGCAGAAAGTAACAGGCTCGGATGATCCTTTCGCGCTGTGGGACTGGTTCGAGGCGCGGATTACAGACGCGCCTGACGGGACAAACAACCGCTACGACGTGGCCGAAACAATCAATAGTCTGTTTGCAGGTGCGGGGCCATTCTGGGGTAAGCCTCTCAAAGATAAATGGCTCGATGTGCCCTACCGCAAGGCAGGGATTGTCTATGATGAGGTCGCCGAAAAGCGCGCCTGTGATCTTGTCTCCAAAGCATCGTCCTCTTGTTTTCAATTGGCCTTCCCGCCGACGGTGGGTGGGCAGATGATGATGGGCTTGCCGATGCTGAACCGCTTGCGCCGTCTGACTGGTGTCTCTGTTTGGCCGTTTGAACCTAATGAGGATGCGCCTGTTGTGCTTGCTGAAATCTGGCCAGGCATAATCGAGCAGACGGTAAAACAGGCACAAGCTGCCGAGGGCGCTGACGCCATTCGGGATCGTATACAGGTCAAGCTGCTGGCGGCCGCACTCGCGGGGTTGCCCGCTGCGCAATTGGCCGCCCATATGGCCGAGGTGCCTGAACCTGCAAGCGAAGAAGGATGGATTTTGGGGGCTGGGCTGTCGGCTGAACTGAACGCAGCTGTATCCAGCGGCGCGCCTCACTTGCGTAATGATTGCTTTGCCTTGCCGCAGGGGGCGCACTGGACCCCTGTGGAGGAGGCGCTGGATCTGCTGCGCAGCAGGCTCACGACTGTCGCAGGGACCGAGGCGGTCACCTTGGCGCAAAGTGTAGGTCGGATCGCAGCGCAGCATATACATGCCGCCCGTGCCAATCCGCCACTGCCAAATACGGCCGTAGACGGATACGGATTTGCGGAGGGACGTGCAGAGGGGCTGCACCGCTTGCGCTTGGTGGCGGGGCGGGCAGCTGCGGGAGATGCGCCAGCGCAAGTACCTGACGGTCACGCCATTCGCGTGCTGACGGGGGCCGCGCTGCCGCAGGGTGTGGACACGGTGATCTTGCAAGAAGACATCGCGCAGGAGGCGGGGCATATCGTATTCCACGGCCCGCTCAAACAGGGGGCCAACACGCGGCGCGCTGGTGAAGATGTCGCTGCGGGGGATGTGATCGTGCAGGCAGGCCGCGTGATTACGCCTGCTGATCTGGCGCTTTTGTCCGCCACAGGCATCGCTGAAATCATGGTGCGCAAGCGCTTGCGCGTGGGCGTGCTGTCTACGGGAGACGAGTTGGTCGAGGCGGGGGCAACCGCCGCTACAGGTCAGATTTTTGATGCCAACCGTCCCATGCTGCTGGCGCTGCTGGCACAGCTTGGCCATGAGGTGGTTGATCTGGGCCGTGCGCCCGACAACCGTGCGGCGTTGCGCGCGCTGTTTGATGAGGCCGCGACACGCGTTGATGCCATTCTGACCAGCGGCGGTGCCTCTGCGGGGGATGAGGATCATGTCTCCGCCCTGCTGGAGGAAACGGGCGCAATGTCGCTTTGGCGGATCGCAATCAAACCAGGTCGGCCGCTGGCACTTGGGCTGTGGGCGGGGGTTCCTGTGTTTGGCCTTCCTGGCAATCCTGTTGCTGCGATGGTCTGTTCTCTAGTCTTTGTGCGCCCCGCTTTGGCGCAGCTTGCAGGGGCACAGTGGCGCGCGCCGCAAGGGTTTCAGGTGCCCGCCGCGTTCGAAAAGCGCAAGAAGGCAGGCCGCCGCGAATACCTGCGCGCGCGCATACGCGATGGTCAGGCGGAAGTGTTTGCCTCGGAAGGATCAGGGCGCATCAGCGGGCTAAGCTGGGCCGAGGGGCTTGTGGAGCTCGATGAAGCAGCACAAGAAATTCGCAAAGGCGATCTTGTGCGCTACTTCCCCTACGGATCATTCGGATTTTAGGAGCGTCGATATATTGAAGAGTTTTGCTGTGGTATTGATGAGTGCAGGGGTCGCACAGGCCGCTGATTGCACGGGTGCCTCCCTGCGGTTTGTTGAGAGCGCGCCGCGGGATCGGTTCGAGCTGGTGATTGGCGCGGATGCGCTGCAAGCCGTCAGTGTCGATCTGCGCGGCTCACAAGGGCGGCTCATCTTTGACACCGCGAGTGGCGGGACGGGTGTGAAGGTGTTCCAACCCCTGCGTGATGAGGGCGGGGTGACTGCGGGAGATGTGACCGATGGTGTCGAAATGCTGCAGGTTGTTCTAAAGGATGGACAAGTAGGTGCATGCGCTGCTTTTTCCATCGATGTGGATGACCGTCTCACGGGGTCAGACCTTGGGCAGATCCGTGTCACAGGGGGCGAAATGGCCGGGGCAACTGCGCTGTTTGAGCTGGCAGAAGGTCAAACGGTCAAAGCAGTGTTCGATGCGGAAAACCGCGCACGGGTCTGTTCCTGACAACGGTTAGTCGAAGGTCCCTGCCACGCGGCCTAGCAACATAAACGCACGCGATGTGCGGGTGTCGGCCATGGCCGAAATCTCCTCGTCGCTGGCGACTTTTTCGAATTCGGCAAACAGCTTGTCAAAACGGCGCAGGAAGTGATGCGCAGCATCCCGAAAAATCGGGTCCTGTTTCATCCGTCCCGCAGTGAGTGCAAGCGAAGAGCGGTCGCGGATGCCGCCCAATGCAGCCACGGGGCGTCCGCGCTCGCCTTGACCGAACGAACGCCAGAAATCAGTGCGGGCGCGATCAGGGCTAAGATCATCCATATAAATGCCGTCTTGGCGCAGCAGGGTCAGGATATCTTGGGCGGCTTGGATCAGTTGGGCAGCATTGCGGTCTTTCATGGCGCGGCGAAGGGCTGCGAAGCCTACTTCATCTTCTGCTGTTTCGGGGAAGTTCAGAGCGCGGATCAGATCATCATGGGCCAACGGTGGGGCCATATCGGCGCTTTGTGTCCCAAGCGCAAGCGCAGGTTGTTCCTCTGCGGGCGTCCTTTCGGCGACAGGCGCTGCGGCGCGCGCGGGTTCTTCGCGGCGGGTGGAGAAGGTGGCCAGCGCGGTTTCGGTTTTGCGGGTTGCAGTGGCAATCTCATCCAGTTTGCGGCTCACGGACGGGCCTGACGCGATGCCTCCGCCTTGCTGTTGCGCGATATAGGCGTGGCGGATCGCATCAATTGCTGCTTGCAGGCGTTTGCTCTCTTTTCGCATGACGCGGCTTGCGCGGGCGGCGGTCGCTGCGACCCAGATCATAGCGACAGGCATGAACACCGCCAGCATTGTCAACAAAAAGCGCAAGCCGCCCTGTCCCTCGACGGCGGGGGGCTGGGTCATAAACACGAAAAAGATCAGAAACCCGATCAGCCAGACAGCTGAGAAGGCGATTGCCATGATCTCTATCCCTGTGATGCCGTCGGCGCGCGCTTTGTCGTATATCCCAAGCGGCGTCGGGCGCGCGCTCTGCGATACCTTCTGGGTCTTGCGTAACGCACCTGTGGCAGGGGGTGCGTCCTGAGAAGATGACGGTTGTGCATCAGACATTACCAGTGGTCCGGATGGGCGCAGTTCGGGGTGTATGCTCAGGCATAGACGATCTTGAGAACTTCATAAGACTTCTCTCCCCCGGGCGTACGGACTTCGACGCTGTCGCCTTCATCTTTTCCGATCAATGCGCGCGCAATGGGCGATTTGATGTTGAGCAGACCCTTCTCGATGTTGGCCTCGTATTCGCCAACGATCTGATAGGTTTTTTCTTCATCGGTGTCTTCATCGACCAATGTGACCTTTGCGCCGAATTTGATCGTGCCAGACAGCTTTGCAGGGTCAATGACTTCGGCTAGTGAAATAGCGCCCTCTAGTTCCTTGACGCGCCCTTCGATGAAGGACTGCTTTTCCTTCGCGGAATGGTATTCGGCATTCTCTGACAGATCACCATGCTCACGCGCCTCTGCAATCGCCGTGATAATTGCGGGACGTTCCACAGTCTTGAGGTGCTTGAGCTCCGTCTCAAGCGCCGTGAAGCCAGCGCGGGTCATCGGGATTTTTTCCATAGCGTCAGGGTCCGTCTTACTAAAGCGCGCCCCGACAGGATCGGAACGCGTGTTTGTGTTGGCTAATACCTGACCTAAATTAGGCGTCAGATGCAAGCGGATAAGGGCAAGGCACAGGCGCAGTCGTGCCGAAGTACGGTGGCTCAGTCGCATTGGACAACTTCATATTCAATGCCGTCATGGTCTCGAAAGTAGAACCTTCGACCTGGTTCATAGTTGCCGTGGCTATGAGGGGTGAAGCCATAGGCACGCACCGCCGCTTCGGTCGCGTCAAGGTCCGCTACAACGACAGCGATGTGGTTCAGGCCTGAACCGTGGGAGTAGGTGTCCGGTCTTGGTGCAGCCTTGTCCTTGGGCTGATAAAGGGGAAGGTACTGTGATTGCGTTCCTCCATGTACGCTGTGTCCTTCATGGCGGGCGCCGCCTTCCCAGCGGATGTGCCAACCAAAGAGCGCTTTCATCCAAGCGACAGTCGCTGCGGTGTCGGTAACAGTGTAATTGGCGTGTTCCATAAGCGCGGTCATTGGGATTCTCCTAATAAAATGACGTGACGCCCTCTCTTCTAGTTGCTAAACCTAACTTTAGGTCAAGCATTAAATTGGAGGATTTATGGCACTGTCTGAAGGGCTGAAGATTGGTGCATTGGCGGCACGTACAGGGTTGGCAGTGTCAGCGATCCGCTATTACGAGGCTCAGGGGCTCATCGCGCCCTGGCGCAATGCGGGCGGCCAGCGGCGATTTGCGCGGGCCGATCTGCGCAGGCTCAGCTTTGTGATGATCGCGCAGCAATTCGGCTTTACCCTTCCGCAAATCCGCGATTTGTTTGCCACACTCCCCAAAGGGTGCACGCCGACCAAGGCAGATTGGGCACAGATCAGTGCAGGCTTTCGCAGCAGCCTTGATGCGCGCATCGCCACTCTCACTAAACTGCGGGATAATCTGGACGGCTGTATCGGCTGTGGTTGCCTCAGCCTTGAGGCCTGCAAACTTTATAACCCTGACGACAGCGCGGCACGGCGCGGGCAGGGGCCACGCTATTTGATGGGGGATGCCCCCGATCATGCAGGGCAGGAGCGCGCTTAGGCCCAAAGTTTAGGCAAAAACCCCAAGCTGCGACCATTTTAACGCCCCGTCGTGATTGCAATGGGCACGCCCAGTCGCTACCTCATTCAAAATTGTATTTACTACAGACAGGGAGCGCCCGTTATGGCCGAGATTGAACGCGAAGCGATGGAATATGACGTTGTGATCGTCGGTGCAGGGCCTGCGGGTCTGTCTGCTGCGATCCGCCTCAAGCAGCTGGATGCCGATATGAATGTCGTCGTGCTTGAGAAGGGTTCCGAAGTGGGCGCGCATATCCTGTCGGGTGCCGTGCTTGATCCCTGCGGCCTTGATGCGCTGATCCCCGATTGGAAGGAAAAAGGCGCGCCGCTGAATGTGCCTGTGATTGAGGACAACTTCTATGCGCTGGGTGAGGCGGGTGAAGTACGCATCCCCAACTTCCCCATGCCGCCGCTGATGAACAACCACGGCAACTATATCGTCTCCATGGGCAACGTCTGCCGCTGGATGGCAGAGCAGGCAGAGGAAATGGGCGTAGAAATCTTCCCTGGCATGGCGTGTAGCGAGATTGTCTATGGCGACAACGGTGAGGTCAAAGGCGTCGTTGCGGGTGAGATGGGTCTGGGTGCCGATGGCAAGCCTGGCCCAAGCTATGAGCCTGGCATGGAACTGCACGGCAAGTACGTCTTCCTGTCCGAGGGCGTGCGCGGGAGCCTCTCCAAGCAGGTGATTGCGAAATATGATCTGGCCAAGGGCAAAGAGCCGCAGAAATACGGCCTCGGCATGAAGGAGATTTGGGAGATTGACCCCGCCAAGCACAAGGAAGGCTCCGTCACGCACACGATGGGCTGGCCGCTTGGCAAGAAAGCGGGCGGTGGCTCGTTTATCTATCACCTTGAGAACAATCAGGTTTACGTGGGTTTCGTTGTACACTTGGGCTACAAGAACCCGCATGTCTTTCCTTACATGGAATTCCAGCAGTTCAAGCATCACCCCATGGTGGCCGAGCTGCTTGAGGGCGGCAAACGCGTAGCCTACGGCGCGCGTGCGATTACCGAGGGCGGATACCAGTCCATGCCCAAGATGGTCGCACCCGGTGTGGCGCTGCTGGGCTGCTCCGTCGGTATGGTCAACGTGCCGCGCATCAAGGGCAACCACAACGCAATGTTTTCGGGCAAGGCGGCGGCGGAAGCAGCGCATGAAGCGATCAAAGCGGGCCGCGCAGGCGACGAGCTGCCCGACTATGAGAAGGACGTGCGTGAGGGCGAGATTGGCAAAGATCTGTGGAAGGTCCGCAACGTCAAGCCGCTGTGGTCCAAATTTGGCCTCACCGCATCGCTGGCGATTGGTGGCTTTGACATGTGGTGCAACACGCTCTTTGGTGGCTCGATCCTTGGGACAATGCACCACGGCAAATCTGATGCAGACGCGACCGAGCCTGCGTCCAAGCACAGCGAGATTGCCTATCCCAAGCCTGACGGCAAGCTTAGCTTTGACCGCCTGACCAATGTGGCCTTCTCCTTCACCAACCATGAAGAAAGCCAGCCAGCGCACCTTACGCTCAAGGATGCCAGCGTGCCTGTCGAGGTGAACCTCGCCAAATACGCAGGCCCCTCGGCGCGCTATTGCCCTGCAGGCGTCTACGAGTTCGTCGAGAAGGACGGCAAGGACGCGTTCGTGATCAACTTCCAGAACTGCGTGCATTGCAAAACATGTGACATCAAGGATCCCAGCCAGAACATCGTCTGGACCACACCGCAGGGCGGCGACGGGCCGAACTACCCGAACATGTGATCAATTATCGCGGCTTCCTGCCCCAACAGGTGGGGAGCCGCCATTGCGCGCCTGCGCAAACATGCTAGCCTGTTTGAAAAACAAGAAGCCCGAGCATATGCTGAATTTCCTGAAATCTGTAAGCGTCATCGCTCTTGTAAGCATGGCTCCTGCATCTGCCATGGCTGAGTCGCTTGCTGGCTCCTACCTTGCGGGTCGCAGTGCTGTGATCGACAATAATTTCGAGGCCGCAGCGCAGTATTTTGGCACCACTCTTGCCCGTGATCCGCAAAATGTCGAGATATTGGAGCAAAGCGTGCTGGCCTATTTGGCGCTGGGCGATGTTGCGCGTGCCGTGCCCCCTGCTCAGCAGATTGTTGCGGCGGGCCAACGCTCGCAGGCGGCGCGGATGGCAATCACCGCAGGCCTTGCGGCTGCGGGTGATTTTTCTGTACTCGCCGAACAGGAAGTTGGCCAACAAGGCATCAGCCAATGGGTCGACGGGCTTGTAAACGCTTGGGCTTTGATCGGAGTTGATGATGTCGATGGTGCGATGGCGCAGTTTGATACCGTCTCAACAGAGGCGGGCATGCAAGGCGTTGTTGTCTTTCACAAGGCGCTCGCTTTTGCGACGGTAGGGCGCTATGCTGATGCAAACGCGCTTTTTGAGGGTGCGAGCGCCGGTGCAACCGCAGGCACACGGCGCGGCGTGATTGCGCGTGTTGAAATCCTGTCTCAACTGGGTCGCAACGCAGATGCTGTCGCGCTGATCGCGACCACGTTCAATGGCTCAACCGATCCCGAACTTGATATTCTGATCTCGCGCCTTGAAGCGGACGAGACGTTGCCCTTTACCCACGCGCCCACTGCAAAAGCAGGGTTAGCGGAGGTGTTCTTCACCTTCGCGGCCATTCTACAGGACGAGCAGGCGAGTGATTATTTCGCCCTGCTTCATGCGCGCATCGCTGCATATCTGCGGCCCGATCACGTGGATGCAGTTTTGCTAAGCGCGAGCCTGTTGGAGAACCTTGGCCAGTACAAGCTCGCGATGGAAGAGTACAAGAAAGTAGATGCAGAGGATCCCGCATTTCATGTCGCGGAATTAGGCCGTGCCGCTGCCCTGCGCCGCTTGGACAAACCCGATCAGGCGATTGAGGTGTTGGAGCAGTTGACCCGCAGCCATGGTGATCTGTCGGTTGTGCATTCGACTCTTGGCGATGTTCTGCGCTCGCAGGACGAAGACGGCCTTGCGATTAATGCCTACACAAAAGCGCTTGAGTTGCTGGCTGAGGACGACAACCGTGCGTGGTTTTTGTATTTCTCACGTGGCATCGCGCATTCCCAGAAGGGCGATAGCGTCGCCGCCGAGGAGGATTTTCGCGCAGCCCTTGCGATCAACCCCGACCAGCCACAAGTGCTCAACTATCTCGGCTATTCACTGGTTGAGGAGCAGCGAAAGCTGGATGAAGCCCTTGATATGATTGAACGCGCCGTCGCTGCCAGCCCTGACAGCGGTTATATCGTGGACAGCCTCGGCTGGGTCTACTACCGCCTTGGCCGCTACGAGGAGGCGGTCGTCCAAATGGAGCGTGCGGTTGAGCTGGAAGCCGTTGATCCCGTGATCAACGATCATCTGGGCGATGTCTATTGGGCCGTTGGCCGTCAGCGCGAGGCGCAGTTCCAGTGGAAGCGCGCGCTGTCGTTTATCGAGTTTTCCGATAGCGACACCGAGGCAGAACCCGACCGCATCCGCCGCAAGCTTGAGGTTGGTCTTGATGTGGTGCTGGAGGAAGAAGGCGCTGCACCGCTGAAGGTGGCAAATGACGACTGAGGTCTTTGCGCCTGCCAAGGTCAATCTGACACTTCATGTTACGGGCCAACGCGCGGACGGCTATCATCTGCTCGACAGTTTGGTAGTGTTCGCAGATGTCGGGGACCGCTTGTGGTTCACGCCTGCGCCGCAGATGCAGATCGAGGTGACTGGCCCTTTCGCGATCGGTGTCCCGACCGATCGGCGTAATCTTATATGGCGGGCGGCCGAGATCGCGGGTTGGACGGGTCACATCACGCTTGAGAAGAACCTGCCCCATGGTGCAGGCATTGGCGGCGGCTCGTCCGATGCAGCGGCGGTTTTGCGAGCGTTTGGTGGAGCGGATCACGCCTTGGCGCTTGGAGCTGACGTGCCCGTGTGTCTGAAACATACACCACAGCGTATGCGTGGAATTGGCGAAGTACTTGATCCAATCGGTGGTTTGCCCGAGCTGGAAATCGTTCTTGTAAACCCGCGGGTTATTGTCCCAACAGGCGCAGTCTTTTCAGGTTTGCAAAGCAAACAGAACGATCCGATGGCGGATGCCTTGCCTGCGCTGAAAACCGCTTCTGAATTTTGTGAATGGCTGGCTGCTCAGCGAAACGATCTGGAGCATCCGGCGTGTGTAGTTGCCCCCGAAGTGAGCGCTGCATTGTCCGCATTGGATGGTGCATTACTGGCGCGTATGTCAGGATCGGGGGCCACGTGTTTCGGCCTCTATGCCTCTGGTGCTGCCGCTGCGGCTGCGCGCATAGCACATGCGCATCCCGACTGGTGGGTCGCCTCGGGACGGGTGCTTAGCTGATCCGCTCTACCACGTAATCGGCCAGATCAATGAGCATCCCCTTGATCTCGTGATCGGGCAGGGGGCCAAGTGCCGCTTTTGCCTTGTCCGCCCACATCAGTGCATCCTCACGGGTTTGGGCCAGCGTGCCATGCTTGTTCAAAAGCGCAAGCGCGTGCTCCAGATCGCCTTCTTCCTGCTTGCCCTTCTCAATCGTGCGGACCCAGAATGCGCGCTCCTCCGCGTCGGCCAGCGTTACGGCTTTGATCACGGGCAGCGTTAGCTTCCGCTCGCGGAAATCATCGCCGATGTTTTTGCCTGTGGCTTCACTGCCTTGATAATCCAGCAGATCGTCCACAATCTGAAAGCAAATCCCCAGCGCGTCACCATAATCAAACAGCGCACTCACATGCTCTTCTGGGGCATCAGCGATCACGCCGCCCACTTGGGTCGCGGCGGAGAAGAGTGCAGCCGTCTTGCCGCGCACCACTTGAAAGTAGATGCTCTCGTTGGTGGCAAGGTTGCGTGCTGCGGTGAGTTGCAACACCTCACCTTCGGCAATCGTCGCAGCCGCATTCGACAGGATTTTCATCACCCGCATGGAGCCAGGTTCGGTCATCAACTGGAAACTGCGGGCGAACAGATAGTCACCTACCAGTACCGATGATTGGTTGTCCCACAACAGATTGGCAGTTGGCCGTCCGCGCCGCTGCGCGCTCTCGTCTACCACATCATCATGGAGTAGGGTGGCCGTGTGGATGAACTCTACCGTGGTCGCCAGATGCACGTGATACGGGCCGTCGTAGCCACACAAGCGCGCTGCGGCCAAGGTCAGCATGGGGCGCAACCGCTTGCCGCCCGCTTCCACCAGATGGGCTGTAACCTCTGGAATGCGCGGAGCATGCTCGGACGACATGCGCTCACGGATGAGCACACCTACAGCATCCATATCCTCGCTCAGAGTAGCGCCAAGGCGCTCGTGTGGTTTCTGGCTCATTCAGTGGCTCACTTTTTACGGCGTCCCGACGCTCGACAATTGGGCGCACGGCAGATTAGATCACAGGTATGAAAGAACTTTTGCGCAGCACCGACCCCACGATCATCGCCTTTGCCTCAGCTCTGTTGCAAGGCGAGGATATAGCTTGCTTCGCGATGGACGTAAATATGAGCATTCTCGAAGGTGGCATCGGTATTTTCCCGCGTAGATTGATGGTGCGGGAGGATGATCACGATGCGGCGCTAAGGGTGATGCGCGACAACGAGATCGATCTGGGGTTTTGAACGAGGATGATCTCACCCGCGATGCCTTCCTTGGAGGGCGACTGCATCTGTGGCAGCCGCGCACTGGATATCGCGCGGGCGTCGACCCTGTGCTGCTTTCAGCCACTATACCTGCGGTTTTGGGGCAACGCGTGCTGGAATTGGGCTGTGGTGTGGGTGCCGCCATCCTGTGTCTGGCGGCACGTGTGCCAGCGCTCGAACTGACAGGAGTCGAGCGTGAGCCGACCTATGCTGACCTCGCAGAGCGCAATGGCGAAGGGGTGTTGGAAGTGGTTACCGCCGATATTGCAGCCCTCCCTTTGACGTTACGGCAGCGGCAATTTGACCATGTCCTTGCGAACCCACCCTATTGGCGGCGAGACGCATCCGTGGCGACGAAGGACGCAGTGCGAGAGGTGGCATTGGGAGAGCAGACCCCCCTCGACGTGTGGATCACAACAGCAGCCAAACGTCTGGCGCCCAAAGGGCAGTTGCATGTCATTCACCGTGCCGAGCGGTTGCCCGATCTGATTGCCGCCTTGCCCGCCGACATGGGCAGCATCGAAGTGCTTCCCATCGCAGCGCGTGAAGGCCGTGCGGCGGAGCGGATTATTCTGCGCGCGCGCAAGTCGGGACGGGCGGATTTTCGCCTATCTGCGCCGTTGATTCTGCATCGCGGCGCGGGGCATGTGGACGGGGATCAATACACCGATGAGGTGCGGAGCGCCCTACGCACAGGGGCAGCGCTCCCTTTTTGAGCAGCGTTTAGACATTCTTTACCACTTCTGGCGCTATGCTGCACAGCGGCGTGACTTGGGAATCTGATCGTGGTTCACTGTACTCACACTTTTAACAACTGGAGGAAGTATGTCCCTTAATGCACATCTTGAGACGTTGAAAAAGAAACATCACGACATGAGCGAAGCGATTGAGCAGGCCCAGCGTGCGCCTGGCATCGACGGCTTGAAAGTCGCCGATATGAAGAAACAAAAGATGCGCCTTAAAGAAGAAATTACCCGATTGTCGGACTAGCTATTTCTTGGACATGCTGGCGCGCGCGGCAATAATTGCGCCGCCAGTGATCAAAAGTGCCGCCCACAGCAGTGTCATGCTGGGGGAGGCAATTCCCACGACGATCAGAGCAAGCGTAGACAGCAGCGGTGCAGCATAGGAGCTGGTACCGAGCAATTGAATGTCTCCCCGTTTGCAGCCGATATCCCACACATAGAACGCGAACCCGACTGGCCCTAGGCCTAACCCCGCAATGCTGGCCCATCCGAGTGCCGTTGCGGGCAAGGTGGTCTGTTCAAACATGAAATGTAGCGGCAGGGAAAGGAGCGCGGTAGCAAGACAGAAGACTGCCACGCTCGCTGTTGGCGCATCGCCGACGACGCGCGAGAGCACGGAATACCCTGCCCATGTAAAGGCTGCTGCCAGCGCCAGAAGATAGCCCGTCAGATGCTCTGCACTTAATCCGACGCCGCCTTCTGTGATAATGATGGCGGCGCCCGCAAAGCCAAACAGTGCACCGATAACATGCCCTGCGCGCAACCGCTCTGACGGGAGCAGGCCTGAAAAGACTACGATGAGCAGAGGCCATAAGTAGGCGATCAGCCCTGCTTGGGCGGCTGGGGCCGCACGCAGCGCGGAAAAGTAAAGCAGATGATAGGCAAAGAGGCCTAATGCCCCAAAGACATAGACCCGAAGGGGCACCCGCCGCATAGCGCCGAAGCTCCCTGTCAGCCACGCCCAGACCAAGCCCGCAATGCCGCCGATGCCGAAGCTGAGCGTGTTGAGTAACAGTGGAGGCGTTGGGGCGGACCCGACTGTGAACAGCGCCAACAGTGCCCACAAAAGCACAGCGACAAATCCTGTAGCGGTGGCGCTCATACGGGTCATGCTGCTGCAAGGTCCAAGATGGTGAGGCTGTCGGTGATGTGGGCGGTCTTCTCGATCTCTGTCAGGATCCAGTCACGGAAGGTTGCGATTTGGGGGCGGTTCTCCATCCCTTTAAGGCATAGAAAACTGAATCGCGCACCCGTTGCAAGTGCAGTGGGGAAGGGGGCGACCAGACGCCCCTCTGCGATATCTTTCACCACAAGCGCACGGCGGCCCATAACAATTCCGACACCTGCAAGGGCCACATCAAGCGCATGGTCGGCTTGGGATAACCGGGGGCCTGATGTGGATGTGAAGGATTTGCCCATAGCGGTGAACCAATCGCTCCATTTAATCGGCACTTGGAGAAAATTCACCGAGTCGTCGAAAATGATGGGCGCAGTCTTGAGGCTTTCAACGGTAGTATATTGCGCTGCCAGTGCAGGGGTCATCACAGGCATGACCCATTCTTCGGCCAGCGGCAGGGCATAAAGCTCAGGTGTTTCGCGGTTTCCAAATCTGATCGCCACATCCACATTATCGCGCATCAAATCCATACGTTGCAGCGAGGCCGCAAAACGCAATTCGATCTCGGGGTGCGATTGGGCAAACTCATAGAGACGTGGCGCCAGCCATTTCGCGGTAAAGGCAGGGCCAGCTGTCACAGTGAGCGTCTGCGTATCTTGCGTGCGCTGGGCGGCGCGCCATGCGGTGGCCAATGTCTGAAACCCCTCTGCCGCACCGCGCGATAGGGCTGTGCCTGCCTTGGTGAGTTCGACCGCGCGGTTGAGGCGGCGAAACAGTGGCGCGCCCAAATGCTCTTCAAGAGATTTGATCTGGAACGACAGTGCAGCAGGGGTGACGTTCAGCTCGGCCGCCGCTTGGGCGAACGACAGATGACGCGCAGCGGCGTCAAAGGCACGTAATGCGGTGAGAGGAGGGAGGCGGTTGGACATCCTCAGTTACGTACAGCTTAACTGAGAGGTTGGAAAGTCTCGTTTGTAAGAATTGTTTGCGAGGGACATATTGGGATCAAGAAAGACACATTGATCCAAACCGGATCGCATAAGGAGACTTGAAATGTTCGAAGCAACAACAAACCCTGCCGCTCGTACCGCCATGGACAATGCTCACGCTGCACGCGGTCAGATGATGACGGACTTCTTCTCATGGCTGCGCGCACCGCGCACGCGCTAAGGTTTTCCGCTGGTGGTGTGCACGGCACCTTACGGAATGAAACGGGGCTGGCAGAGTGATCTGCCAGCCCCGCATTGCTCCTCAACCCCTATGGGGTGTCATCGCTTAGACAAAGAACTGTGCACCATTGGCCGAGATGGTGGAGCCGTTGATAAAGCCTGCATCGTCGGAGACGAGGAAGGAGACGGCGCGTGCAATCTCTTCTGGCTCACCCAAACGGCCGGCTGGAATTTGTGCGATAATGCTTTCACGCACTTTCTCGGGCACGGCCATAACCATATCCGTGCCGATATAGCCGGGGCAGATCGCATTGGCGGTGATGTTTGCGCGTGCGCCTTCTTGGGCCAGTGATTTCACGATGCCCAAATCGCCCGCCTTGGTTGCGGCATAGTTCACTTGGGCGAACTGGCCTTTTTGACCATTGATCGAGGAGATAACCACGATGCGGCCAAACTTGCGCTCGCGCATGCCAGGCCAGACGGGGTGGATGGTATTGAACACGCCCGTGAGGTTAGTGTCGATGACTTCCTTCCACTGGTCGGGGGTCATTTTGTGGAAGGGTGCGTCACGGGTGATGCCAGCATTGGCGACAACAACTTCAACGGGTCCGAGATCAGCCTCGACCTGTGCGATGCCAGCCTTTGAGCTGTCATAATCCGCGACATTCCATTTGTAGGTTTTGATGCCTGTCTCCGCCGTGAAAGCGGCGGCGGCCTCGTCGTTGCCCGCGTAGGTCGCAGCGACAGTATAGCCTTTTTCTTTAAGCTCTTTTGAAATGGCAGCGCCGATCCCGCGGCTGCCTCCGGTAACAAGTGCGACACGCGACATATGATTCTCCCAAAGTAATGTTCTTGCTGTGATAGCGTCAGGCGCGCAACTATCTTGCGCGCCCAATTCTACTTAAGGCCGTTCGAGGCACATGGCAACACCCATGCCGCCGCCAATGCACAAAGTTGCCAGACCTTTTTTGGCATCACGGCGCTTCATCTCGAACAGCAATGTGTTGAGGATGCGTGCGCCTGAGGCGCCGATGGGGTGACCAATGGCAATCGCGCCACCATTCACGTTTACGACCGCAGGGTCCCAGCCCATTTCCTTGTTCACAGCACAGGCTTGCGCGGCAAAGGCTTCGTTCGCTTCTACCAGATCGAGGTCTTCGGCGTTCCAGCCCGCTTTTTCCAGCGCCTTGCGGGAAGCATGGATCGGCCCCACGCCCATGATAGAGGGATCAAGCCCTGCTGTGGCGTAAGAGGCGATGCGCGCAAGTGGTTCAATCCCCCGCTTTTCCGCGTTCTCGGCACTCATCAACAGGGCACCTGCCGCACCATCGTTGAGGCCCGAAGCATTGGCGGCGGTGACGGAGCCGTCTTTAGTGAACGCGGGGCGCATCTTGGACATCGCGTCGATGTTGGCGCCGTGACGGATGTATTCGTCTGCGTCGACAATCTTGTCACCCTTGCGACCTGGAACGGTGTAGGCGAAAATCTCGTCCGCGAAACGGCCCTCTTTCTGGGCGGCTTCGGCCTTGTTCTGCGAAGCGACGGCGAATTCATCCTGCTGATCGCGGGTGATCTGGAATTTCTCGGCGACGTTTTCGGCGGTCTGGCCCATGTGGTAGCCGTTGAAGGCATCCCACAAACCGTCCTTGATCATGGTGTCGATGAGCTTCATATCGCCCATCTTCTGACTTGCGCGCATGGCTTGGGCGTGGGGCGACATGGTCATGTTTTCCTGACCGCCTGCGGCCACGATATCGGCATCACCCAACTGGATGTGCTGGGCGGCAAGGGCGACGGCGCGCAAGCCGGAGCCGCACACCTGATTGATGGACCATGCGGAGGATTCGATGGGAAGACCTGCATTCACATGCGCCTGACGGGCGGGGTTCTGACCCTGTGCCGCTGTGAGAACCTGACCAAGAATTGTCTCGGATACATCGGATGGATCAACGCCAGCGCGGGCGACAATCTCCTTGAGCATTGCAGCGCCCAAATCATGGGCAGGGGTGTTGGCAAACGAGCCACCAAAGCTGCCAACAGCAGTTCGGGCGGCGGAGGCAATAACAACATTGGTCATAGAAAGCGGTCCTCTTGGAGTGATTCGTAGCAGAGGATCGCACAGACATAACGCTTGGAATTGCGCCGATCTGCCCCCCACTTTGTCTCTCCGAGATACCGCATGGGGCGCGGTACGGCAAGAACACCCAAAAGGGCGCTATGCTTGGGCTTGTTTGCGCTCTTCTCCTGAAAAAAGACAGTCGGGCCGCGTTGTTGGGGCAGCGAAGTAATATCTCTGAAGGCAATTGGTTCCAATCTGCACCGCCAGGTGCGCATCTTCATAGGTCTCAACGGATTCCGCGACGGTGAGCATGTCGAACTCTTTCGCAATTGCGCAAAGCACGCGCGTGATTGCCAGATTGTCGGCGTTTTTCGACAGTCCGCGAATGAATTGGCCCGACAGTTTCAGGATGTCGAAATCAAAGTCCTTGAAGTGCCGGATTGCCATATTGCCAGCGCCAAAGTTGTCCATTGCAAAACAGATGCCTTTGGGCTGCAGCCGCTGCATGAAATCGATAACAAGTTCGGGTACCATCATGGCAGAGCTTTCCGTGATCTCAAGAATGAGTCGCTCCCCCAGATACGGGCTTTCGTTCAGGAACCAGTTGAGGCAATTCATCCATGGCCAATAACCGATAGAGCGCGCTGACATGTTTATAGAAAGGCGCAGTCGCGGATTGTCCTTAAGTGCTTTCAACCCGTGGCGCAGCGCCAATACATCAATTTCGCGGCCTGTTTCGGTATCTTCAATCTTTGCCATGAACTCGCCTGCGGGAATTACCCTGCCGGTGGGGTCCAAAACGCGGATCAGCCCTTCCTAGAAGTCAACTTGGCTCGGCAGGTCACTGCGCATGATGGGCTGATACGCCAGCAGCGTCTGGTTGTGCGCGATAGCCTCTTGCACCATTTCCAAGGTACTGCTTGCCTGTTTCGCCACGGCAAAATTCAATGGGCTTAGCTCCCCGGAAGGGAGGCCAATAGGCTTGCGTTTTGGTCTGATTTTCATGAGGGCCGTCCTTTAGTCATCGCTGGGACTCGTCTTCGCCTTTCTGTGATTGCACGCGATCCTCTAAAATCGTGTTAAAGATAAAGTTTTGTGCCATTTGTAGCCAACCAAAGAGGATCAAGTGATGACACGGTGTGACTGGGCAGGACCCGAGCAGATTTATCTGGACTACCACGACACTGAATGGGGCGTGCCAGAGTATGACAGCCGCGCGCTCTGGGAAAAGCTGATCCTCGACGGTTTTCAGGCGGGGCTAAGCTGGATCACGATCCTGAAAAAGCGAGATGCTTTTCGTGAAGCGTTCGAGGGGTTCGATCCGTACGTGATTGCAGGGTGGGGCGAGGATGACGTGCAACGGCTGCTGGGCAACGCTGGCATCATCCGCCACTGCGGCAAGATCGAGGCGACGATCACCAACGCGCAGGCATGGCTGCGGATGGAAGAGCGGGGCGGGTTCGATCGGTTCATGTGGGACTATGTCGGCGGCGCGCCCTTGCAGAACCGTTTCGAGACCCAAGCCGACGTCCCGCCCAAGACGGAGTTATCAGAGAGGGTGAGCAAAGACCTAAAGAAAGCAGGGGTCAAATTCTGCGGCCCCACAATTGTCTATGCGTGGATGGAAGCGTGCGGGCTGGTGAATGATCATCTGGTAGGGTGTCCGAGGCACGCGGTTTGTGCGGGGATGGGGAGGTGACGCAAGGACTCGCCCGCTGGACTGGCAAGATGTATGCCGCAATATGCGCCGATAAAACGGAGAACGGCTGTGGCGACTGTTACCATTGTTAATGAGTATAACGTGCCAGCGCGGCAGCTTTGGGCCATTGTGACCGACTATCAGGCGCTTGGCGATATTATGCAGGGGCTGGCATCGTTTAAGGGTTTGCCGCAAGGTAGAACGCGCACAGGCCAGCGAATGGAAGTCATGGCTTCGCTGTTTGGTAAATTGCCAAAACAGCCTTATTTCATGGAAGTTGTCGAATGTGACGATACCCGCATGATCCTGCGCTTCGCTGAGCGCGGAGCAGGGGTCAAGAGCTGGCTCCACACGCTGACGGTTACCGAGATCGCAACAGGGAGCCGTTTGACAGACACGATCGAAATAGATGCAGGCTTGCTCACGCCTATGTTCGCCCTCTGGGCGCGGTATGTGTACAGTGCACGCCATAAACCCCGTCTTAGGCTTCTTCAAAACAGACAGACTTGAAGTGGGAAGATTTGATTTGCCATTGTGTGGTCTGTCCCATTGACTCCCTGTCGCAATCCCCGGTAGACCCTCCCGAGTTGGTGTTGGTGAGCCCCGCAAGGGGGCCTCTGTCGGCGTGAAAACGCAAAGGACAACGCCCTTAACCGCCCCTTGGGGCCTGATAAGGAGAACAGCCGTGACAAAACGCACCGCTGCCAAGCATAAAATTGACCGCCGCATGGGCGAAAACATCTGGGGCCGTCCAAAGTCACCAGTGAACCGCCGCGAATACGGCCCCGGCCAGCACGGCCAGCGCCGTAAGGGCAAGATTTCCGACTTCGGTATCCAGCTGCGCGCCAAGCAGAAGCTCAAGGGCTACTACGGCGACCTGACCGAAAAGCAGTTCCGCCGCATCTACGGTGAAGCCGAGCGTGTAAAAGGCGATACAGGTGAGAACCTGATCGGTCTGCTCGAGCGCCGCCTCGACGCGGTTGTATACCGTGCCAAGTTTGTCTCCACTGTGTTCGCTGCGCGTCAGTTCGTGAACCACCGCCACGTGCGCGTGAACGGCAAGCTGGTGAATATCCCCTCCTACCGTGTGAAAGAGGGTGATGTAATCGAGGTCCGTGACCGCTCCAAGCAGATGTTAGCATTGATCGAGGCCACTCAGCTGCCCGAGCGTGACGTGCCAGACTACATCGAAGTAGACCACTCCAAAATGACAGCGACCTTCACGCGCACACCCACGCTGGGCGATGTGCCGTATCCAGTTGTCATGGAGCCGAACCTCGTCGTGGAATTCTACGCGAAGAACTAATCTTCGCCTCTCCACCGACAACAGTTTTCGATGCGCCCTGCCAGACCTCTGGCGGGGTGTTTTCGTTTCCAGCCCTCGCCATAAGCGGACAGATGCGCGCGGTCCCAATTTCGCGGGTGGCTGTAGCGCGGATCAAGCGTTAGAAGACCCTGAACAACCGATGAGCCCTGATATGACCCAAATGATCACGCCCCAGCCCGGTATTATGGATATCGCCCTTTATCAGGGCGGTGCATCTCATGTGGCGGGCCATGAAAACGCGCTCAAGCTCAGCTCGAACGAGAATCCTTTTGGCCCGTCACCCGCCGCGATCAAAGCCTATGAGCGCGAAGGACGACAGTTGCACCGCTATCCCAGTGCCGACCATGCCGAGCTGCGCACTGCAATTGCTCAGGTCTACGGGTTAGACGCGGAACGCATCATCTGCGGTGCAGGCTCGGATGAAATTATCGCGTTTTTGTGTCAGGCCTATGCGGGTCAGAGCACGGAAGTAATCCACACCGAGCACGGGTTTGCCATGTACCGCATCTCCGCGCTTGCCGCAGGTGCGACCCCTGTAGAGGTCAAAGAGCATGAGCGTGTGACGGATGTGGATGCGATCCTTGCCGCTTGTACCGACAAAACGCGGCTGGTCTTCCTCGCCAATCCCAACAACCCGACAGGCACGATGATCGGCTTGGGCGATATCACGCGGTTGGCGGAAGGTTTGCCGCCGCGGGCGCTTCTGGTGCTCGACGGGGCCTATGCCGAATATGTCGAAGGCTATGACGGCGGGGCGGCCTTGGTTGACAGCCGCCAGAATGTGGTGATGACGCGGACATTCTCCAAGATCTACGGGCTTGGTGGTTTGCGCATCGGCTGGGGCTATGGCCCTGCGCATGTGATTGACGTGCTGAACCGTGTGCGCGGGCCGTTCAATCTGAGCAATGCGGCCCTCGCTGCTGCCGAAGCTGCCGTGAGTGATGTGGCTTACGTGGATCATTGCCGCGCCGAGAATGCGCGCATGCGCACTTGGCTTGCCGATGCTTTGGCCGAGATCGGCGTGCCGTCCGATGTGTCGCTCGCCAACTTCATCCTTGCGCGCTTTACCTCGCAATCAGAGGCCGAGGCCTGCGACCTGCACCTGCAATCCCAAGGGCTGATCGTGCGCCGTGTCGGCGGCTACAAGCTCCCCACCTGCCTGCGCATCACCGTCGGCGACGAGAGCGGATGCCGCCGTGTCATGCATGGCATCCGACAGTTCAAGGAAGCCTGAGCATGGCACAGATATACGACCGCGTGGCACTGATCGGGCTGGGGCTGATCGCCTCATCCATGTTCTGGGCGATGAAGCGTGGCGGGCTGGCAGGCGAGGTCACAGGCTTTGCCCGCTCGGCCGAGACACGTGAGACGGCCCGCGAAATTAGTCTGTGCGATGTGGTCTATGACGATATCAACGCGGCTGTAGAAGGCGCTGATCTGGTGGTGCTTTGTGTGCCCGTGGGCGTCATGGGCGCGGTGATGGAACAGATCGCGGGCAGCCTGAAGCAAGGCGCCACTGTCACCGATGTGGGCTCAGTCAAGCGTGATGTGATCACCAGCGTGACACCTCATCTGCCCGAGGGCGTGCATTTCGTGGCGGGTCATCCGCTGGCGGGCACCGAGCATTCCGGCCCGCGTTCAGGCTTTGCCGAACTCTTTGACAACCGCTGGTGCCTGCTTGTCCCTGCCGAAGGGACAGCGCCCGAGCCGATAGCAAAGCTGCGCGCCTTCTGGGAGGGGTTGGGATCGAACGTCGAGGAGATGGACGCGGATCACCATGATCTGGTGGTTGCAGTGACCTCCCATGCGCCGCACCTCATTGCCTATACGATGGTTGGTGTGGCAGATGATCTGCGCCGTGTGACTGATGGTGAGGTGATCAAATATTCCGCAGGTGGCTTTCGGGATTTCACCCGCATCGCCGCCTCTGATCCTACGATGTGGCGCGATGTGTTCCTGACCAACAAGGATGCCACACTGGAAATTCTGGGCCGTTTCACAGAAGAGCTATTCGCCCTGCAACGAGCGATCCGTCAGGGTGATGGCGATCACCTGTTTGACTATTTCACCCGCACCCGCGCGATCAGGCGCGGCATTATCGAGGCGGGGCAGGACACCGACGCGCCGAACTTTGGCCGCAACCCGGGGAGCAAACCATGAAGCGACTGGCGATCCTTCTTTGCGCAATGGCGACGCTGTCCTGTGCAGGGCTCGACACATCATCGTGACCCGAAGCGCGGCCAAACCCCACGGCGGACGCAAGCATTGACCGCTCCGCCACTGAGAACAAGCGCGGGTTCTTCAAATCCCTGCGGCCCATTTTTCGCTCCCGCGATGCGGTTCCTGCCAATGCGCCTGCGCAATCGTTTCCCGTGGCAGGATCGGTCTGCGGTGACCCTGCAATTCGCGGCGAAGTCGTAGGCCGTGTCTCTGGGCGTATCGCGGGCTGTGGCATCGAAAACGGGGTGAAGATCACAGCCGTCTCTGACATCAGCCTCAGCGTCGGCTCAACTATGGATTGCCCTACGGCGCGGGCGCTGAAATCATGGGTCGACAGCAGCGCGAAGCCTGCGTTCTCCAGCAAAGGAGGCGGGCTGCGCGAGATCAAGGTCGCGACACATTACGCCTGCCGCCGCCGCAACAACGCCAAGACGGGCAAGATTTCCGAGCATGGCAAGGGCAAGGCGATCGACATCTCGGCCTTCCGCATGGTCGACGGATCCGAGATCACGGTCTTTAAGGGGTGGAACGCGGCCGGCAGCCGCAAGGCCATGCGCCGCGTGCACGCCGACGCCTGCGGCCCGTTCGGCACAGTGCTGGGGCCAAAAGCGAACCGCTTTCATCTGGATCACTTCCATTTTGACACGGCCAGCTACCGCTCGGGGCGTTACTGCCGCTAGGGGATCACGAAACGCGGGGCAGGGCCAAGGGGGAAGAACCCCAAACGCATCTGGCCATCAGTGATCGTAATTTGCGCGTCCAGAGACGTGTCGCCACCAGACATCCCCGCAAGCAGGGTGAGCGCACTTTCGATCTGGGGGCGCGTCTCAGTGGTGAGTGCGCCTGCGTTCTGCGCCAGATTGAGCATCCCTTGCCAGTTGTCGGCGCGCAGGGTGACGGCCCCTGTGAGAACACCCCCTGTCGCAACGGTCACATCGGCAGCGAATTCTGCACCGATATCGCCCCAAACGGCGCGGGCACTGTCGATTTTCAGAGCCGTCGGCTGTGGGCGATTGCCTGGCGTAGCGGTGCGCTCTAGTGGGCGGTCCAATGTGATATCGCCCCAAACCTCAAAGACATCGAACATAACTGGCCAAGAGTTGGGCAATTGCATTGCCGTGCGCAGCACACTGCCAGCGGCGAGGTCTGCCGTCATGAGGCTAAATTGATACTGGGCTGTGTTGTCTCGCTGCAAGATGAAGGCCTGAATGGCTCGCGCGCCTGCGATGCGGCCCTCCACAAGGTCAAGTCGAGGGTTGGCGATGATCACGCGCGCAGATTCCAGTGTGAGGCCCGTGTTCGGGCGCAGGCGTATCGCGGCCTTGGCGCCCTCATGGCTCAGGGTGATGGCCGTGCTCTGAGACGTGATCGCGATTTCGCCTGCGGGCACTAAGGTCTTTGCATGGCCAGGCCAATAGACGGGGGCAGAGACAGTCGCCTCAGGCACCTCTGCTCTGCTCTGACCGTCAATGGAGGCCATGGCGATGCCTTCCATCAGCGTCGCGATGCGCAGGGGAAATCCTGCGCGCGTCATCTGCTCTGTCGTGATCTGCACGCCGCTTGCACGGGGCGCTTGCATCAACGCGGTGACACCCCGTTGCAGCCCTGTCGTGGCAACCGCCCACCACCCGATCCAGAGGACGGCGACAAGCAGGAGGATTTTAACAACGCTTCGGCCCATGTGCAGCCCTTTCCAATGACGCGCGTTTGAGGTTTACTTGACCCCAAACAGGAGAACCAGATGAGTATGTGGGTATTCGGCTATGGCAGCTTGCTGTGGAATCCGGGGTTTGAGGTGGCCGAGCAGGTGATCGCCACGCTGCCCGACTATGCGCGCTCGTTCTGCATGCGCTCAATCCACCATCGCGGGACTGTTGAGGACCCGGGGCTGGTGCTGGCGCTGGACAAGCAGGCGGGCGAGGCCTGTGAAGGTGTGGCGCTGCGCGTTGTAGCGGGGCAGGAGGCGCAGACGCTGGCCTATCTGCGCGAGCGGGAGTTGATCTCCTCGGCCTATGTGGAAAAGGAGCTGGCCGTGCGCCTGTCGGACGGGCGCGAGGTCACGGCGCGGGTCTATGTAATTGACGAGGCGCATGATCAATATTGCGGTGGTCTGCCGCTGGAAGAGCAGGCGCAGATCATGGCCCATGCGGTTGGCGGGGGTGGTCCCAACAGCGAATACCTCTATAATACAGCCGATCATCTGGCCACTTTGGGCCTACATGATCTTGCGCTGGAATGGCTGGCCACACGGGTGCGCGAGATCACTGCATAAATCCTTTTGGTTTTTGCTGGTTTCAGGGTACGCTACTCCTAAACAAGACCAACGAGCAGTAACAATAAGGTCAGGAGTTTGAGGCGCATGGCGCAGCCAGACCGCGAAGTCGCACCGCAATTCTCTCAACCCGTACGGCAGATCACGCTGATGCTTTTGGTGCTGGGCCTGTCGGGCTTTGGCGTGTTCATGGCACTGCCACGGGTCCTGCCCGTGTTTCAGGCCAACCCCTATCTCAACGGGTTCATCTTCTTTGTCTTTCTGATCGGCGTGGTCGCCTGTTTCTATCAGGTACTACAGCTTATCGGCTCGGTCCGCTGGATTGAGGATTTCGCCTCGGATGAGGGCACGTCGGAGGACACGCCGCCCCAAATGCTTGCTCCGTTGGCCGCCCTGCTGCGCACCCGTGGTGCACGCATGCAGGTGAGCGCGTCGTCCACCCGCTCAATCCTTGATTCAGTGGCCACCCGCATCGATGAAGCGCGCGAGATCACGCGCTATATCGTCAACACGCTGATTTTCTTGGGCCTTTTGGGGACGTTCTACGGCCTCGCCATTACGGTGCCCGCAATCGTTGAGACGATCCGCACTCTGACCCCCCAAGCGGGCGAGAGCAGCACAGACGTGTTTGGCCGCCTGATGATGGGGCTGGATTCGCAGCTGTCGGGTATGGGCGTGGCCTTTGCCTCCTCCTTGCTGGGGCTGGCAGGATCGCTGATCGTGGGCCTGCTGGAGCTGTTCGCAGGACACGGGCAGAACCGCTTTTATCAAGAGCTGGAAGACTGGCTCAGCTCCATCACGCGGGTCGGATTTGCGGCAGGTGATGACAGCACGCCCGAGCAGGCGGTGATGGCGGGTATGGTTGATCACATGGCCGAGCAGATGGAGAACATGCAGGAGATGTTCAGCCGCTCTGAAGCGGGTCGTGCCGAGGTGGAGCAGCGCCTTGGTGCGCTCGCCGCTTCAATTGATCGGATGGCCGTGCAGATGGGGGATCAGAACAACGGATCGGCGGCGCTCGAGCGGATTGCCGAGGGGCAGGAGCGCATGATTGCGGCACTTGAGCAGCAAGGACCAGCGCCTGCTTTGGACAGCGGGGGAGGCGACGCCGAAAGCCGTATGCGCCTACGTTCCATCGACGTGCAAATGCTGCGCATTCTTGAGGAAATCTCGGCAGGGCGGCAGGAAACGATGGCCGAGTTGCGTCAGGAAATCTCAATGCTGGTCAAAGCATTGTCAGCAGGGCGAAGCAGCACCGAGACGCGGCGCATGCGCGCGACAGGCAAGCCTGCAGGTGGCGGCAAGGAGGGCTGAGGGTGGCATTGTCGCGACGCACTGGCGCGCGGTTCCAAGGGTCAATCTGGCCCGGCTTTGTGGATGCGATGACAGGGCTTTTGCTGGTCCTGATGTTCGTCCTCACCATCTTTATGGTCGTGCAATTTGTGCTGACCGAACAGATTTCAGGGCAAGAGACCGAGCTGGACGAGTTGTCGTCCGAAGTGGCCGCCTTGGCCCAGGCCTTGGGGCTGGAGCGACGCGCCACGGCCGATCTGGAAACGCAGGCGGAACAGCAAAACGCTTTGATTGCAACGCTGCAAGCGGCCCGCGCAGAGCAGGCCGAAGCGTTGGCGGCTGCGCAAACGCAGATCTCCAGCTTTGAGGCGCAAGTGGCTGGTTTAATTGCAGATCGTGACAGTGCGTTGGGGCAGGTATCTGATCTGGAGGCGCGTGAAGCGACGCTGCTGAGTGAGCAGGAGGCGTTGAATTTGGCCTTGGCTGCCAGCCGTGAGGAAGTCGATGCGCAGAGTGAGCAGGCGCGGCTGGCGGCGGCACGGCGCGAAGCGCTAGAGGCGCTGATGAATGATCTGCGCGCCCGCAATGCAGAGGCTCAAGGTCAGATCGAGGTGCTGACTGCTGACAGGGACGCCGCACAAGAGGCGTTGAGCGCGCAGGAGGCGGCGCAACTGGCCGAGGCGGCTGCGGCTGAGGCCTTGAGAGAGCGACTGGCGAATGCCGATACCGAGCTAACGGCAATGACCTTGTCCCTTGAGGCGCAGCGCAGAGAGGCGGAGGAGACGCTGACCTTGCTAGCCGCAGCGCGGGCGGCGCAGGAAGAGCTGGACTTGCGTCTGTCGGCTGCGCAGGAGGGGAGCGAGGCCGAGATAGAGGATTTGCGGGCGCGGTTGGCGGCGGCGTTGGCGGCGCAGCTTTCCGCCGAGACTGCAGCGGGTGAGACACAGACGGAGGCTGAGCAACGCGCTGCGTTGTTGGCCCAAGCGCAGTCGGAGTTGGCGCAGGAACAGGAAACATCTGCTGCAGCGCAACGTCAGACAGAGGCTTTGAATCAACAGGTTGCGGCGCTTAGGTTGCAGCTGAGCAACCTTCAGGGATTGCTGGACGAGGCAGAAGTTGCCGATGCAGCGCGGCAGGTGGAGCTGCAATCGCTTGGCTCACAGCTTAACACCGCGCTGGCGCGGGTAGCCGCCGAGGAGCGGCGACGGGCAGAGCTGGAGGCGGCGGAGGTCGCGCGGCTGGAGGCAGAGACGAAGAACCTCGAGCAGTACCGCTCAGAGTTCTTTGGGCGCCTGCGCACCGTGCTTGGAACGCAGGAAGGCGTGCGGATCGAGGGCGACAGATTTGTCTTTAGTTCCGAGGTGTTATTCCCGCCCGGCGGTGCTGATCTGTCGCGCGAGGGGCGCGGGGAGGTGGCCAAGGTTGCGGGCATCTTGCGCAATGTGGCGGCGGATATTCCCGATGGCATCGACTGGGTCATTCGGGTGGACGGGCATACGGATAATGTGCCGCTCTCAGGGCAGGGCGAGTTTGCGGATAATTGGGAGCTGAGCCAAGCGCGGGCCTTGTCGGTGGTCAAATACATGGCCAACTTTCTGGGTATACCGCCCGACAGATTGGCGGCGAACGGGTTCGGGCAATACCAGCCTGTGGACGCCGCCGACACCGATGCGGCGCGGGCGCGCAATCGGCGGATCGAGTTGAAATTTACTGAAAAATAGGGGGTGCTTTGCGTACACCTGCTGTACACCGCTCGGTGTCAGGGCAGAGTTAGCGTGAATTGCTGCTGCTCGACCAAATCCGCTGCGCGGCGCAATTCCGCGGTGCCTGTGTAGGTGCCAGAGGGCCACGGTGCACGGCTGCGTTTTTTGCCAATAGCGCGGAAGAGCTGGGCCTTGCGGTTTTTGAGCAGGAGATCGCGTTCGATGACCTCCCCTTCGGGGCCTGTAAGGGACAGGTTTAGCACATCGCTTTTTTTGGGTGCCGAAGAGGAATGCATAGATGACCAAAGCATCGCTTTGCGCATCGGGCGCAGGAACGGTGCCTGCGCGGATGGCCTCAAATTCGGGAATCTCTACCGCAGCGCCTAGGCTTACGATGCCACCTTCCCGCACGGGGGGGCGCTCGGCCTACAGGGTGTCCTCGTCAGACTGGCCGCACGTGATGGTGCCGTGAGGGTCGAACGGGTCGATCACCTTGCCGTCGCGGCGTACCGAGAGGTGGACATGGGGGAATTGAGCGCGGCCCGACATGCCGACTTCGCCGAGGATATCGCCTGCCATGACTTGCTGGCCGCGCTCCACCGTGACGGAGCCTTCGCGCAGGTGGCAGTATTGCGTTTCCCACCCGTCGTCATGACGCAGAACCACGCCTTTGCCGCATTCGCGCCCCTTTACGCTGTCGGCATTGTCGGGGCCATAGCGCACATCGGGGATACCGTCGCGAATGCCAGCTACTTTGCCAGCGGCAGCGGCAATCACGTCTACGCCCTCAGCGATCATGGCGTAGGTGGGCAGGGGGAAATCGGTGCCTTTGTGGCCGTCATAGCTCAGCCCTGTGCACAGGAAGTCCGAGTTTGCGTCAGAGGGATCGTGATCGACATATTGCTGGATTTAGCAAGGCCCCGTCAGATCGCAGTCAATCGGCGAGAGTCACGAAAACTCCCCCGCTGTGGCGGGCACAGCGAGGGAGAGAAGGGTCAAAAGACCAAAACGCATTATTCAGCGGTAAGCAGGGGCGGCTTTTTCGTGGTCAGGCGCGGGCTGTCGGGGCCTTCGACCTGAATGTCGAGTTCGCCCTTTTTGACGCCGATCTTGACCACACCACCTTTGGCAAGCTTGCCAAACAGCAGCTCTTCGGAGAGCGGCTTTTTGATGTGCTCTTGGATGACGCGGCCAAGGGGGCGCGCGCCCATCTTGGAATCGTATCCTTTGTCGCCCAGCCACTCGGCGGCTTTGCTGCTCAGCTCGATCGTCACATTGCGGTCCATCAGCTGGGCCTCAAGCTGGAGGACGAACTTCTCGACCACGCGCATGATGGTTTCCTTGGGCAGCGCACCAAAGGAGATCACGGCATCCAGACGGTTGCGGAATTCGGGCGTGAACGTACGCTCGATTGCTGCCGTATCCTCGCCCGTGCGCTTTTCGCGGCCAAAGCCTACGGCCTCTTTCGCCTGCTCGGACGCACCAGCGTTGGAGGTCATGATAAGGACGACATTGCGGAAATCCACAGTGCGGCCATTGTGATCGGTGAGTTTGCCGTGGTCCATGACTTGCAGCAGGATGTTGTAGACGTCGGGGTGCGCCTTCTCCATCTCGTCCAGCAGCAGAACGCAGTGGGGGTCTTGGTCGACGCCATCGGTCAGCATGCCGCCCTGATCAAAGCCGACATAGCCAGGAGGGGCACCAATGAGACGGGAAACGGCATGTTTCTCCATATACTCGGACATATCAAAGCGCAGCAGCTTCACGCCCAGCGTATCGGCGAGTTGCTTGGCAACTTCGGTTTTACCCACACCTGTTGGACCCGCGAAGAGGTAGTTGCCGATGGGCTTTTCAGGTTCGCGCAGACCCGCACGGGCCAGTTTGATCGCCGCCGAAAGCTGTTCGATCGCGTTGTCCTGACCGAAGACCACCCGCTTGAGCGATTTTTCGAGGTCCTTGAGGACCACGACATCGTCCTTGGAGACATTCTTGGGCGGGATGCGCGCGATTTTGGCGACCACGCCTTCGATTTCCTTTGTCCCGATGGTTTTGCGACGCTTGGATGCGGGGATGAGGTGCTGTGCGGCGCCCGCTTCGTCGATGACGTCGATGGCTGAGTCGGGCAGCTTTCGGTCATTGATGTAGCGGCTGGCCAGCTCAACGGAGGTTTTGATGGCATCGGCGGTGTATTTGACGCCGTGGTGATCCTCGAAATAGGGCTTAATGCCTTTGAGGATTTTCTGTGCGTCTTCGACTGAAGGCTCGTTCACGTCGATTTTCTGGAAGCGGCGCGCGAGGGCACGGTCCTTCTCGAAGTGCTGGCGGAACTCTTTGTAAGTGGTGGAGCCCATGGTGCGCAGCTTGCCACCCGCGAGGGCGGGTTTCAGCAGGTTGGAGGCATCCATCGCGCCGCCAGATGTGGCGCCTGCGCCGATAACGGTGTGGATTTCGTCGATGAAGAGGACCGCGTCGTCGTGATCCTCAAGCTCGGTTACGACGGCTTTGAGGCGTTCCTCGAAATCACCGCGGTAGCGTGTACCCGCCAGCAGTGCGCCCATGTCGAGGGAGAAGATCGTCGTCTCGGCCAGTACTTCGGGCGTCTCTCCCGCAACGATTTTGCGCGCGAGGCCTTCGGCGATGGCGGTTTTGCCGACGCCCGGATCACCCACCAGCAGGGGGTTGTTCTTGCGGCGGCGGCACAGCACCTGAATGCAGCGCTCGACCTCTTCGTCGCGGCCAATGAGCGGGTCCACATCGCCGTCGCGGGATTTGGCGTTGAGGTCCACGCAATATTTCTCGAGCGCAGATTCCTTTTTCTCGCCGTCGGTGACGCCTTGGGCTTCTTCCTCATGCTCTGGCGCGCCAGAGACGGGGCGCGCTTCGCCGTATTCGGGGTCTTTGGCGACGCCGTGGGCGATGTAGTTGACCGCGTCATAGCGGGTCATGTCCTGTTCTTGCAGGAAGTAGGCGGCGTTGCTTTCACGCTCTGCGAAGATAGCGACAAGCACGTTTGCGCCCGTTACTTCGGTGCGGCCAGAGGATTGTACGTGGATCGCGGCGCGCTGGATCACGCGCTGAAAGGCGGCGGTGGGCACGGCCTCTGATCCTTCAACCTCGGTGACCAGATTGCTGAGGTCTTCGTCGATGAATTCCACCAGCGTCTCGCGCAGCTCCTCGACGTCGACGGAGCAGGCTTTCATCACTTGAAGGGCGTCAGGCTCGTCCACGAGCGAGAGCAGCAAATGCTCCAGCGTGGCGAATTCGTGTTTGCGTGCATTCGCCAAGGCCAAGGCCGCGTGAATGGACTGCTCTAGTGTGGTCGAGAATGAAGGCACGTGCGTGCTCCTTTTCGTCGAGGGTCAGAGGCGGTGCGTGGGGGATGCCAGCGCCTGCCGTCCAACCATGGCCTGATAGTATTAGAGTTTGGTTGATAGTGTCGCGGCTTCAAGTCTTTTCTTTAATAAAGTTGTCATATTTATTTTTTAGCGCAGCGGTTGACGGTGATTTATGCGGTGTTTGGCGAAGCACGGTTTCGTTGTTTTGCGAAAATGTCGCAGGCGCGGGAGGAGGCTGTGGCGCTAGAACGCGTCTTTGCGCGCGCGCACTTCGGCGAAAACTTGGCTATCAGTTGCGTCTTGCAGTCCGAGTGCGGCGCGCAGTGACGGGTCGGCGACGCGCAGATAGGGATTTGTCGCGCGCTCCAGTGCCAGCGTTGAGGGCACCGTGAACTTATCCTCTGCACGCGCCTTGGCGATGTCGCTGATACGCTGGTGCAGGGCGGCATTGTCTGGGTCCACTGTGAGGGCGAATTTACCGTTGGCCGCCGTATATTCATGGCCCGAGCAGATCTGCGTCTCGTCGGGCCATGCTGCCATTTTGCTCAGGCTCGCGTGCATTTGCGCGGGCGTCCCTTCAAAAAGCCGTCCACAGCCGAGCGCCATAAGGCTGTCGGCGGTGAAGGCCGCGCGCGCGGCAGGCACGTGAAAGGCGATATGGCCCAGCGTGTGGCCCGAGACGTCGATGACATCGACTTGGGCGTCGCCCAGCGTAAAGCTGTCGCCATCGGCCAGCGCCACGTTGAGGTCGGGCAGGCGGTGGGTATCGGCGGCGGCGCCGTAGACGGGCGTGGGGTGATCCGCGTGCACATCGGCCAATCCCTGCACATGGTCGGGGTGGTGATGGGTGAGCCAGATCTGGCTAAGGGTCCAGCCGCGCGCGGCAAGCCCGGCCAGAATAGGCGCTGCTTCGGGCACATCAATCAGCGCGACATCGCCCGTCGTCTTGTCGCGCAACAAGAAGGCGTAGTTGTCGGACAGGCAGGCGATGGTCACAAGGATGTGGCTGTCGGTCTCGATCATCTCGGAAGGCATGGGCAAGGCTCCTGTGCTGCGCTAGGATAGCAACAATTGGCTTTGTACGAGGGTCTGTCAATGCATCTTGATGTGCAAGACTTGCGCAATTTCTATTATCGTAGCGCTTTGGGGCGCGCGGCGCAGAAGTCTTTGCGCGACCGCATGGTCGAGTTGTGGCCCGAGGCGCAGGGCCAGACGGTTGTGGGCTTTGGCTTTGCCGCGCCCTTGCTACGGCCATATCTCAAGGACGCACGGCGGGTGATCACGTTGATGCCTGGACCCCAAGGTGTGATGCCTTGGCCTGCGGGGATGCCCAATACATCCGTTCTGACCGAAGAGACGCTGTGGCCGTTGGAGACAGGCCATGTGGACAAGCTGGTTCTTATGCACGGGCTTGAGACCAGCGAGCGGGCCTCTGACTTATTGGAGGAATGCTGGCGCGTGTTGGGGCCAGGGGGTAGGGCGCTGTTTATCGTGCCCAACCGTGCAGGGCTGTGGTCGCGGCGCGACCGCACGCCCTTTGGATATGGGCGGCCCTATTCGCCTGGCCAATTAGATGCACAGCTGCGCAAGCACCAGTTCCTGCCCGAGCGGCATGTTGGTGCGCTCTATCAGTTCCCCTCGGGCCAGCGGCTTTGGATGAAATCGGGCGGATTGTTCGAGCGTGTAGGCTGTCATTTGCCCACAATGATGGCAGGGGGCGCATTCATGGTGGAGGCGACCAAGCTGGTCTATCCGCCAAAGGGTCGCGTGGCACGCAAGACATCTCGCGTGCCGATTGGTGTGATGGAGCCTACGGCGAAGCCTGTTTAGGGTCAGGCCTCGCTGGTGGCTGTGAAGAGATAGGACGGGCCGGTCGTTAAAACTTCGGAGAGGGATAGGGCGATGTCTGATGCTGACAGGCCTATCACCCCTTCAAGCCGCACAATACCGTTGAAGACCGCGCTACCCGCATCGTCGAGCAGGCGGATGTTCACATCCGTAGCGCCCTCCGCCGCGTCCTCGGTCAGGCTGATGGAAGTGCCAAGACCCTCAGCCGACGTGCCGCCAAAGGGGTTTGTGTCGATCACGTTCACATCCTCGTCGGGCGAGAAATCAGTGACTCGCGCCACAAGGCCAAAATCAGCAGGACCGTCGCTGCCGAACAGGGACGTGATCTGGAGGGTGTCCTCGCCTTCGCCCATTGTGAAGGTGTCGACGGTCAGCTCGCTGACGGGTGTAAACAGCTCGGTGATCAGCAGGTCATCGCCTGCGCCGCCGTCGACGGTGCTGGGATTGCTGAATTCGATCTCGCTGGCGATGACGGTGTCGTTGCCTGCGCCGCCTTCCATCACCAGTGGTCCCGCATCGTCGCGCCCTTCGTGCAGCAGCAGGTCTTCGCCCTCGCCGCCAAATACGGAAGCGCCGTTGCCATCCGCGTTTGCTGTGATGGTATCATTGCCCTCAAGGCCAAAGACGGAGGCATCGGATTGGGTCGTGATCCTATCTGCTTCGGGGGTGCCGACACCCTCGACACCTGGATTAACGAGAGGCTGCGGCTCAGGATCGGGTTCAGGATCTAGCGGAAGTTCGGAGATGATGCGCTCTTCACGCTCTTCCGGCTCCACGAGAGGTTCGGGATCAACAGGAGTGTCCGCCATATCCTCCTCATTGCTGCTGAGGGCGGGGAGGAAGAGGGCAAGCCCGATGAGGGATAAGAGTGCGATAGCAGACATGATAGCTCCGGAATTGATACGCTGAGCTTTGGTTAACTGATGTTAACTGTCAATAATTACGGTGCTTTCAGTATGGGGGCCTGCTGAATTCCAGTACGGGGTCACAGATTGTTTCGATATTCTGAACAATCGGTGCAAAGAGATGCCTTTGTAAACGCCCAAGGCTGCACGGGCCTGGCCGTTAAGAATCGTACAAATTGCTCCAAAATGCTGCGCTGCGGTGAAAATATAGCCGCGCCAAATGGCAGCAGTTTTGCCAAACCCTTGATAAAAAGGGAAATGCGCGAAATGCGACCTCACTATACTGTGTTGCGGCACGCGAAGTGGTCTGCTACATCGCCCTAGATTTCACCGCGCGGGGTCTTTTTGGTCACGCGCTTAGCCACTGGCAATACCCGATTGGTTGCCGGTGCAGACGTACGAGAGGATGGACGTGTCCGAACCAGCTTCGATTTCCACCGGCATCGCGCAGCGTTATGCGACAGCCGTATTTGAACTGGCCAAAGAGGCCAAAAAAGTCAAAGCCGTCGAGACGGATTTGACAGCGTTGCAAGATGCAATGAACAGCAGCGACGATTTGCGCGCTCTTATTCATTCGCCCATCTACACACGCGAAGAGCATGCGGTAGCGATCAGCGCCCTTGCCAAGAAAATGAAATTGTCCCCGATGATGGTCAACACAGTCGCTCTGATGGCGCAAAAGCGTCGTCTGTTCGTGTTGCCACAATTGGTACAGACCCTGCGCGACATTATCGCGGAGGATAAGGGTGAGGTGACGGCTGATGTTATATCGGCCAAAGCCCTGACCAAGACGCAGGCCGACAAGCTGGCCGCGTCGCTCAAGAAGACAACCGGCAAGACCGTGACACTGCACCAGAGCGTTGATGAGACCCTCATCGGCGGTTTGATTGTTAAAGTGGGCTCGAAGATGATCGACACGTCGATCCGCTCCAAGCTCAATTCCCTTCAGAATGTAATGAAAGAGGTCGGATAAATGGGTATCCAAGCTGCAGAGATTTCTGCGATCCTGAAAGACCAGATCAAGAATTTTGGTCAAGAAGCTGAAGTGGCCGAAGTTGGCCGCGTTCTCAGCGTTGGTGACGGTATTGCGCGCGTCTACGGTCTGGACAATGTCCAGGCGGGTGAGATGGTTGAATTCCCCGGTGGTATTCAGGGCATGGCGCTGAACCTTGAGGCCGACAACGTCGGTGTTGTTATCTTCGGTTCCGACCGCGACATTAAAGAAGGCGACACCGTAAAGCGCACAAACTCCATCGTGGATGTGCCAATCGGTGACGAGCTGCTTGGCCGCGTTGTTGACGGTCTGGGCAACCCAATTGACGGCAAAGGCCCCATTGGCGCGAAAAAGCGCGGCTTGGCCGAAGTCAAAGCGCCGGGCATTATCCCGCGTAAATCTGTTCACGAGCCGATGTCCACGGGCCTCAAGTCCGTTGACGCGATGATCCCCGTTGGCCGTGGCCAGCGCGAATTGATCATTGGTGACCGCCAGACAGGTAAGACTGCTGTGGCCCTCGACGCGATGCTGAACCAAGCGCAGGTTAACGCCGCTGCTGGCGACGACGAGAGCAAGAAGATGTACTGTGTGTACGTTGCGATCGGTCAGAAGCGCTCCACTGTTGCCCAGCTGGTCAAGAAGCTGGAAGAGACAGGCGCGATTGAATATTCCATCGTTGTGGCCGCGACCGCGTCCGAGCCTGCACCCATGCAGTTCCTCGCACCTTACTCCGCGACAGCTATGGCAGAGCACTTCCGCGACAATGGCCGCCACGCTTTGATCGTATATGATGATCTTTCCAAGCAGGCTGTGTCCTACCGTCAGATGTCACTTCTGCTGCGTCGTCCACCCGGGCGTGAAGCTTATCCTGGTGACGTTTTCTATCTCCACTCCCGCCTGCTTGAGCGTTCCGCGAAGCTGGGTGATGATGCGGGCAACGGCTCACTTACAGCTCTGCCGATCATTGAAACCCAAGGTGGTGACGTTTCCGCGTTTATTCCGACCAACGTGATTTCCATCACCGACGGTCAGATCTTTCTCGAGACGGAACTCTTCTACCAAGGTATCCGCCCTGCTGTGAACACAGGTCTGTCCGTATCGCGCGTTGGCTCCTCCGCTCAGACAAAGGCGATGTCCTCTGTTGCGGGTCCGGTAAAGCTGTCGCTGGCCCAGTACCGCGAGATGGCTGCGTTCGCGCAGTTCGGTTCCGACCTTGACGCCTCCACCCAGCAGCTGCTGGCCCGTGGTGCGCGCCTGACCGAGCTGATGAAGCAGCCGCAGTACAACCCGCTGACCAACGCCGAGATCGTTTGCGTGATTTATGCGGGCACCAACGGTTACCTCGACAAAGTCGACGTGTCCGATGTGGGCCGCTATGAGGCTGGTCTGCTGAAGCACCTGCGTGCCAAGCACAACGATCTGCTTGAAGATATCACCAACAACGACCGCAAGGTGAAGGACGAGTTGGCTGATCAAATCAAAGCGGCTCTCGACGCGTTCGCTGCTGACTTCGCTTAAGGAGAGATAGCCAATGGCAAATCTCAAGGACCTTAAAAACAGGATCGCGAGTGTGAAGAACACCCGTAAGATCACCAAGGCCATGCAAATGGTTGCCGCGGCGAAGCTTCGCCGCGCGCAGGAAGCTGCCGAGATGTCGCGCCCTTATACGGAGCGGTTCAACGCAGTCATGGCGTCGCTTGCGGCGTCGGTTGGTGGATCGGATTCCGCGCCCAAACTGCTGAGCGGTACGGGCAAGGATGACGTGCATCTGCTGCTGGTTATGACGTCTGAAAAAGGGCTGTGCGGGGGCTTCAACTCCAACATCGCCAAAAAGGCGCGTGCCCATGCACAAGACCTGATTGCAGCGGGTAAGGAAGTCAAAATCCTGACCGTCGGCAAGAAGGGCCGTGACCAGCTCAAGCGTGATCTGGGTGCGCATTTTGTGGGCCATGTGGACCTGACCGAGGTCAAGCGTATCGGTTATGCCGACGCGCAGGGCATCGCAAAGGACGTGCTGGGCCGTTTTGACGAAGGCGAATTCGATGTCGCTATGCTGTTTTACGCAGAGTTCGTCAATGTGGTCAGCCAGACACCTATGGCGGTACAGATCATTCCCGCGCATTTCGAGCAGGCAGAGGGCGACGCGCCCGACACATTGTTCGATTACGAGCCAAGCGAGGAAGCCATTCTGGCAGATTTGCTGCCGCGCGGTGTGGGCACAACGATCTTCTCGGCGCTGTTGGAAAACGGTGCATCCGAGCAGGGCGCGCGCATGTCCGCGATGGACAATGCGACACGCAACGCGGGCGAGATGATCGACAACCTGACGATCGAGTACAACCGTTCACGTCAGGCCGTCATCACCAACGAGCTGATCGAAATCATTTCCGGCGCGGAAGCGCTGTAGAGTATTGGAGACTAACGACATGGCACAAGCAGTCGGCAAAATTACCCAAGTCATCGGCGCGGTCGTTGACGTACAATTCGAGGATAGCCTGCCGGAAATCCTCAACTCCCTGACAACCGAGAACCAGGGCAAGACCCTGATCCTCGAAGTGGCCCAGCACCTTGGCGAGAACACAGTTCGCGCCATTGCGATGGACGCGACAGAGGGTCTGGTCCGTGGCCAGTCCGTATCGGACACAGGCGCGCCAATCTCTGTACCCGTGGGCAACGCCACATTGGGCCGCATCATGAACGTTGTGGGCGAGCCCATCGACGAAAAAGGCCCCGTTGCCGCGGATGAGACACGTTCCATCCACGCAGACGCGCCCGACTTCGCCGAGCAGGCGACCACATCCGAAGTTCTGGAAACAGGCATCAAAGTAATCGACCTTCTGGCGCCTTACGCCAAGGGTGGTAAGATTGGTCTGTTCGGTGGTGCGGGTGTTGGCAAGACGGTTCTCATCATGGAACTGATCAACAACATCGCCAAAGTGCACTCAGGCTTCTCCGTATTCGCGGGTGTGGGCGAGCGTACGCGTGAAGGTAACGACCTTTACCACGAGATGATCGAATCCAACGTTATTGTTCCTGACAACCTCACAGAGTCCAAAGTGGCGCTGGTTTACGGTCAGATGAACGAGCCTCCAGGTGCACGTATGCGTGTTGCCCTGACAGGTCTCACACTGGCCGAGCAGTTCCGTGACCAGTCCGGTACAGACGTTCTGTTCTTTGTGGACAACATCTTCCGCTTCACACAGGCTGGCTCCGAAGTGTCCGCCCTGTTGGGCCGTATTCCTTCTGCTGTGGGCTACCAGCCGACACTCGCAACCGACATGGGCGCGATGCAGGAGCGTATTACCTCCACGAAATCAGGCTCCATTACGTCCGTTCAGGCCGTATATGTTCCTGCGGATGACTTGACCGACCCTGCGCCTGCGACCTCCTTTGCGCACCTCGATGCGACAACGGTTCTGGACCGCTCGATTTCGGAAAAAGGCATCTACCCTGCGGTTGACCCATTGGGTTCCACCTCGCGTCTGCTTGATCCGCTCGTGATCGGTGAAGAGCACTATAAAGTTGCGACAGACGTGCAGCAGGTGCTTCAGCGTTACAAATCCTTGCAGGACATCATTGCCATTCTCGGCATGGATGAACTGTCAGAGGATGACAAACTGGCCGTGGCCCGTGCCCGTAAGATCGAGCGCTTCCTGTCCCAGCCGTTTGACGTTGCAAAGGTATTTACCGGCGCGGACGGCAAGCAGGTGCCACTGGCAGAGACTGTTGAATCGTTCAAAGCGGTTGTTGCTGGCGAGTATGACCACCTTCCCGAAGGTGCGTTCTACATGGTAGGCGGCATCGAAGAAGTGAAGGCGAAAGCCGAGAAAATGGCGGCAGACGCCGCTTAAGGAGCGCTCAAGATGGCAGACACGATGCAATTCGATCTGGTGTCGCCCGAGCGGCGCCTTGCCTCGGCTCAGGTCGCTTCGATACAGATTCCGGGTGCGGATGGGGATATGACGGCGATGCAAGGACATGCGCCGACCATCACCACCCTGCGCCCCGGTATTCTGACGGTGGACGGTCCTGACGGGCAGCAGCAATATGTGGTTACAGGCGGTTTCGCCGAGATCACAGCCGCTGGTGTATCCGTTCTGGCGGAGCGTGCTTTGGCCAAGGAAGACATGACGCAGGAAACCATGGAGGAGATCATGGAAGAAGCCCGCAACATGTACACCAAGACAAAGGAAGCCTTTGACAACCAGCCCGGTCCTGTGGATGACGCGGCTAAGCTGCTGTCGGATATGGTCGCCATGGGCGAGCATATGGGCCTTACCGCCAAGAACTGATAAGGTTCAAGCATTTACAGAAGGCCTCGCATCCCTGCGGGGCCTTTTGCGTTTGGAATGTCAGAGTTTTGACATAAAATGGTGCTAGGCCGACCATTCAATCGCTTACGGGAAAGACGACCATGAGAAAATTACGCAGTTTGATCGTTGGCGTGGATAGCGGCAATGAGGTGCTGTTCGAAGATTTCGAGGATGGCGGCGAGATGTGGACCGGCCGTGGCCAGCGTGAGCGGCGGCGGCGGATCAAATTCTCCGAAAAATATCTGAGTGTGCCGACGGTGCAGCTGTCGATTTCCTTGTGGGATATGGATGCAGGCACGGTGTTGCGCGCGGATGTGACGGTGGAATCCGTGAACTAGAAGGGCTTTGACATGTTGTTCCGCACATGGGGCGACACCAAGGTCGCCCGCGTGCGCATCGCATGGATGGCGATGGGTGAATTGGAAGACTCCGATGCTTGGGACGTGGGGTAAGGGAACGCTGCGGTTGTAGCTACGATTGGTCTTTGCCTGTGCGTAGAGTGGCAGCTTTGCGCATACAGCGACCTAGGGTGTGGTGCGCCTCACAACCCCTGATATGACGCTTTCTGCCCCGTTAGCACCTTGCAGTTCTTGAGATGTAGGTCCGTGCAGCCTGTCGGATTACCCGTGCTTGTGGTCTTCGGAACCACGTACTTCAGCGATAGTGGTTGCGGCCAATCGTTCAACAAGGCTTTGCTCGATCTCTTCAAGGACGGAAGCCACTTTGCTCTGTAAGACATGTTCGATTGAACAGTCGGGTGTGGCTTCTTTTTCGCCTGTGGCAACGAGGCTTTCGTCGAGTGCGAGATAGATGTCTGCCAGTGTAATCAGTTCTGGCGCGCGGGCCAAGCGCCATCCGCCTGCATGCCCTGACTCTGACATCAGCAACCCCGCCTCACGCAGTTTGCCAAGGACACGCCGCACGACAACGGGATTCGTTCCTGCATGCTCGGCAATATTCGCAGATGTGCGCATGTTGTTGGGGTCCCCCGCCTTGATTGCGAAGGTTGCAATGCGAGGTTCGTTGGATCACTAAAAATGATCGGGGTGAAAAATTTAATCGATTTGATTATCTGGCGCGTTTCGGCTCACTTGTAGGGGTAACACTCAACAGGAGCTCCAGATGGCAGCGACATCGAACCGCCTCGGCGTTGATATCGGAGGTACTTTCACCGACGTTGTATTGGAAAGTAACGGCCAGTCGTTTTCGACCAAAGTGCTCACCACCTATGCGGCCCCCGAGGATGCGATCATTGACGGGATGCGTCAGGTTTGTGCCAAGGCGGGCGTTGAGCCAAGCCAGATTGACCAGATCATTCATGGAACCACGTTGGCCACGAACGCTTTGATTGAACGGCGCGGGGCGAAGACGGCGTTGATCACCACGGAAGGCTTCCGTGATGTCATCGAGATGCGCACTGAGAGCAGGTTCGAGCAATATGATCTGAACCTCAACTTGCCCGAGCCTTTGCTGCCGCGTCAGATGCGGTTTACTGTTGCGGGGCGGGTTGATGCGAACGGAGCCGTTTTGGTTGATATTGACCGTGCCGAGGTTGAAGCGGTGGTTGACCGCATCGCAGAGGCGGGTTTTGAAAGCGTCGCCGTCGGCTTGATCCATTCCTACCTCAACCCTGCGCATGAGGAGTTGGTGCGCGATGTTTTGGCAGAGAAATTGCCCCATGTCGCCGTGTCGATATCTTCCGAGGTGTCACCTCAGATGCGCGAGTACGAGCGGTTCAACACTGTTGTTGCGAATGCGTATATCAAACCACTGATGGCCTCCTACCTTGGCCGTCTCGAGGGGCGTCTCAAAGATGAGGGCGTGTCGTGTCGCATTTTCCTGATGCATTCGGGGGGTGGGATCATCTCGATCCAGAATGCAGCTGATTTTCCTGTGCGGTTGGTCGAATCCGGCCCTGCGGGGGGGGCAGTGTTCGCGGCCCATATCGCGGCGCGTTATGGCTTGGACAAGGTTCTGTCCTTTGACATGGGCGGCACAACGGCCAAGATTTGTCTGATCAAAAACCAAACACCCAAAACCAGCCGCGTGTTTGAAGTCGCCCGCACCTACCGTTTCAAAAAAGGCTCTGGCATGCCGATTTCGATACCTGTGATTGACATGGTCGAGATTGGGGCAGGCGGTGGATCGCTGGCGCATGTTGATGCGATGCGCCAGATCCGCGTTGGCCCTGAAAGTGCGGGGTCCGAGCCTGGTCCTGCGTGCTATGGCCGCGGTGGCGCGCGCCCGGCCGTGACAGACGCCGACCTTGTTCTGGGCAAGCTTGACCCTGATAATTTTGCGGGTGGTTCCATAAAACTGCACCCCGAGGAATCAAAATCTGCGCTCGCGGCTCATGTCGGCACGACCCTTGATATGGACGCGGTTGAGGCGGCATTCGGTGTGGCCGAAGTGGTGGACGAGAACATGGCCAATGCGGCGCGTGTGCATGCGGTTGAGAATGGTGAAGACCTGTCGGAATACACGATGATTGCGTTTGGCGGTGCTGCCCCGCTGCATGCGGGGCGTTTGATTGAGAAGTTGGGCGTTGAGCGTCTGCTGGTGCCGACGGGGGCGGGCGTCGGCTCTGCCATCGGGTTTCTGCGTGCGCCCTTCAGCTTTGAGGCCAACCGCTCTGTCTATATGAAGCTCAGTGATTTTGACGGGGACCGTATCAAAACGATTCTGACGGATCTGAAGGCCGAGGCGACGGGATTTGTGCGCACCTGCGATGAGGTCAGCCCGATCCTGTCTGAGTTCAAAGTCTACATGCGCTATACGGGTCAGGGTTGGGAAATCCCGATTCAGCTGACCGAAGAGCAGGCCATGACCCCAGATGCAGCGACATTTGAAGCGCGGTTTATCGAGGATTATTCCAAGCTGTTTGGCCGTCCCGTTGAGGGCATGGATATCGAGATCACGGTGTGGTCGGTGAATGCGACCACGCCACCAGAAGCGGTTGCCCGTATGAAAGAGACGGGGGGCGATCACGTCGCACCATCCGTTGGGTTGCGTTCGGTTTTTGACCCAGCGCAGAGCAGCTATCTGGAGGCGCAGTTGGTCAACCGTTTTGATATGGCAACAGGGCAGCGCGCGAATGGTCCTGCCGCGATTGTCGAGGACGAGACGACGATTATCGTGCCTGCAAGCAGGGTTGCCATACGCCAGCCTGACGGCTGTATCGACATAGTCGTGAAAGGATCAGCGCAATGACACAGCACTCAACAGTGGCCTATCAGGTTATGTGGAACCGCCTTATCTCGGTCGTGGAGGAGCAGGCGCAGGCGCTGGTTCGCACTGCGTTTTCGACATCTGTGCGCGAAGCGGGCGATCTGTCTGCGGGCGTGTATGACGTCCAAGGCCAGATGCTGGCGCAAGCCGTCACTGGCACGCCGGGGCATGTGAATGCGATGGCGGATGCGGTTGCGCATTTCATCCGCCGTATCGGTCGAGACAATATTCACGAGGGCGATGTTTATATCACCAATGATCCTTGGGAAGGCACTGGCCATTTGCACGACATCACCATGGTGACGCCTTCGTTCCACAAAGGCGCGCTGGTCGGGTTCTTCGCCTGCACAGCGCATATCGTGGACATCGGCGGGCGCGGCTTTGGCGCGGATGCAGCGAGCGTTTATGAAGAGGGGCTGTACATCCCGATCATGAAGTTCGCAGAGCGCGGCACGGTCGACGAGACGCTCACGCGGATCATTCGCGGCAATGTGCGCGAGCCTGATCAGCTGATCGGGGACATCTATGCGCTGGCGACCTGTAACGAGATCGGTCACCGCCGATTGATCGACATGATGGAAGAATTTGACCTCGCCGATCTGAATGGCATCGCAGAGTTCATCCTCTACAACTCACGCCGCGCTACGATTGAGCGGATCGCCGCCCTGCCGCAGCAGTCGGCGGAGGGCGAGATGACGATGGACGGGTTCGACCGCCCCATCACGCTCAAGGTGAAGGTGAGCGTTGAAGGCGACAAGATCGTGTCGGACTTTACCGGCTCCTCTGGGCTCGACAAAAAGGGCATCAATTGCCCGCTGGTCTATGCCAAAGCCTATGCCTGCTACGCGCTCAAGGTCGCCATCGCGCCCGAAATTCCGAACAATGCAGCCAGCCTCGCGCCGTTCGAGATTGCAGCGCCAGAAAACTTGATCGTGAACGCCTTGCATCCCGCGCCCGTCGCGTTGCGCCATATTGTGGGTCACTTCGTGCCTGATGCGGTGTTCAATGCGTTCGACAAGATTGTGCCGGGCCTCGTGCCAGCTGAAGGCGCTGGATGCCTGTGCAATTTCCAAGTGTCCCTGCGCCCGCGCACGGATGCACCTGCCCCTGCAACGGCGCGTCGGTCCGAAGTGTTGACGTTCAACTCTGGCGGCTCTGGCGCGCGGCCTGCGCATGACGGGCTGAATGCGACGGCGTTCCCTTCAGGCGTGATGACCATGCCGATCGAGGCCACGGAACATGCAGGCCCAGTGATCATCTGGCGCAAAGAGCTGCGGCCCGATAGCGGCGGCGCTGGCAAGACACGCGGCGGTTTGGGTCAATACATGGAAGTCGGTGCACAAGAGGGGCATGAGTTCGACATTCAGGCGATGTTTGACCGTGTAGATCATCCTGCCAATGGCCGACGTGGTGGCCACGCAGGTGCGCCCACAACGATTGCCCAAGACGATGGCAGCCTGATGAGGGGCAAAGGCAAGCAGTTCGTTGCACACGGTCGCCGCGTTGTCATGGCCTTCCCTGGTGGTGCGGGCTATGGCGATCCGTCGCAGCGGTCGGATGATCTGGTCAAGCGCGATCTGGCACGGGGATATATCTCCCCCGAGACGGCGGCGCGTGACTATAACCTGTCTGCTGCCGATATTGCAGAAGTTGCAGCCCTCGTCGCAAAAGGAGAGACGATATAAAGACCCAAGCGCCGCAAAACACATCCTATGACGTGGTGATCATCGGGGGGCCATCATGGGTGCCTCTGCCGCGTGGTTTCTGTCGGATGACAAGGATTTCGACGGCAAGGTCTTGGTCGTGGACCGCGATCTGAGCTATGAGAACACATCGACCATGCACACCAACTCCTGCATGCAGCAGCAGTTTTCGGGTGAGTTGAATGTGCGCATCAGCCAGTTCGCAGCGGATTTCGTCAAGAACCTTCCGCGCTACATGGGCAATGATGACCGTGTGCCAGAGCTTACGATCCGCTCGTTCGGGTACATGTATCTGGCGGACAATGAGGGCTTTGCCGATGTGCTGCGCGAGAGCCGCGAGGTACAGGTTGCCGCTGGTGCCGCGACGCAACTGATGACGCCTGATCAGATCAAAGCGGCCTATCCGTTCTACAATGTGGATGACAGCGTTCTGGGGTCGATCAACCTTGTGGATGAAGGGCTTTGGGATGCCACGGCTGTGTTTGACTGGTGGCGTAAATTGGCGCGCGAACGGGGTGTTGAGTACATCGAGAACGAAGTCGTCGCCATCACCAAGAACGCGGCAGGCACGCGGGTAGAAAGCGTGACCCTGAAATCGGGTGAGGTTATCGCTTGTGGTCAAGTGCTGAACGCCTCTGGCCCGCGCGCCGCACGCACGGTGCAGATGGCGGGTATCGAAGTGCCTGTCGAGCCCCGCAAGCGCTTCTCTTGGATCTTCTCGGCGGAGACACCACTGGATCGTGATCTGCCTCTGACGATTGACCCGTCGGGCGTTCACGTGCGTGAAAACGGTGGTGGCACCTATCAATGTGGCGGGCATTCCGACATTGATCCTGCGGTGGAATACGATGACTTCGCGATGGATCGCAGTATGTGAGAGAACCACGTCTGGCCCATCCTTGCCACACGCATTCCGCAGTTTGAAGCGATCAAGGTCCAGTCCGAATGGGGCGGGCATTACGCGATGAACACCTTTGACCATAACGCCATTCTAAGGCCGCATATGGAGGTCGAGAATTTCTTTTTCCTCAACGGCTTCTCTGGCCATGGCTTGCAACAATCCCCTGCCATGGGGCGCGGCACCGCCGAGATTATGGTGCATGGCGCATATAAAACGCTCTACATGACCCGGTTCCATTTTGACCGTATCCCCGCAGGGCGCAAGATTATTGAAAAGGCGATCATCTGATGAAACTTGCAGCAAACCCCTGTACCCGTGCGCTTGGCGCTGGGGAAAAGCAGATTGGCCTGTGGATCAGCCTGTGCAGCAACTTTGTTGCCGAGGTCACGGCGCATGCGGGATATGACTGGGCGCTGATTGATATGGAGCATAGCCCCAACGACTACTTTAGCGTGCTCAGCCAAATGCAGGTCTTTGCGGCCAGTGACACGACAGCGATTGTCCGGGTCGAATGGAACGACACGGTCGCGGTCAAACGCCTGCTCGATCTGGGCGCGCCCGGTATCTTGTTTCCGATGATCCAGTCGGTGGAAGAAGCGCAGAAAGCTGTCGCAGCAACGCGGTATCCGCCCCACGGTGTGCGCGGTGTATCAGGGGCCACGCGCGCGACGAAATTCGGGCGCATCACGGATTATGTGGCGCGGGTTGAGGATGAAACGACAGTTCTGCTGCAACTCGAGACGCGCCACGCGGTGGAGCAGGCCGAAGCGATTGCAGATGTGGACGGCATACATGGCATTTTCTTTGGACCGGGCGATATCGCAGCCGACATTGGTAAAGTTGGCAAACCGATGGACGCTGAGGTCTGGGCGCTGATCAAACCCGCCGCACAAAAGCTGATCGCGAAGGGCATTCTCGTGGGAACGCTTGTCCTTGATCCAGCCTTCGCGACTGAATTGCTGAACGAAGGGTTCTCCTTTGTGGCGTGCGGCACGGATGCGAGCTTGCTTGCCAAGGCGTCCGATCACCTGCTCGCTACTGTCAAAGGGGGGGTAGCGTAATCCGATTTAGCCATCTGGCTCTGTTTGGGGCAGGCAATCCACGAAAGAGGCTAAAGCAAGCGGCGAGGATTTATGCCGAGTGGTCAGTGTGCCCAGTACATTTTTATGACGTGGTCGACGCTCACAGTCTGAAAGATGCAGCTGGGGCCGCGGCGTTCCACAGTTCTTGTGCGTTGTCATCGTCTTCGACCATTGCGATGGCCGCAGCGCGCGTATCGACGCGAATGGCCAGCTTTTCCGCTCTGCCTACACCCTTGTCTGGCGGATTCAATGGCTCACGCCAAAGGGCTGTTTACTCCGCCGAGTACATTCCGTCATAGATCGGACCCAGCGTGTCCTGCTCGAACAGGGACGACACAGACGTGCCGTTCCAGATGTTCAGGATCGCTTGGGCAAATACAGGTGCCGTGGGCACGATGCGGATGTTGGGGGCGTTTTTGACTGTGTCGGAGGGCGCGATGGTGTCGGTGAGGACCAGTGATTTCATCACGGAATTGGTCACACGCTCCACCGCGCGGCCAGACATGACGCCGTGAGTGATGTAGGCGTGCACTTCCTTGGCGCCGTTCTCCAGCAGGACTTCGGCGGCTTTGCACAGCGTGCCTGCGGTATCTACCATGTCGTCCACGATGATGCAGGTCTTGCCTGTGACATTCCCGATCACGGTCATCTCGCTGACTTCGCCTGCCTTTTCGCGGCGTTTGTCCACGATGGCCAGAGGCGCATTGAGGCGCTTGGCCAGTTCGCGCGCGCGCGCCACGCCGCCCACATCGGGGGAGATGATCAGCAGATCGTCAATCTGGTCCTTGAACGCGTGTTTAATGTCCAGCGCGAACACAGGCGAGGCATAGAGGTTGTCGACGGGAATATCGAAGAAGCCCTGAATTTGGGCTGCATGCAGGTCCATCGTCAGAATACGTTCGATCCCTGTTCCGACCAGCATGTTTGCGACCAGTTTGGCGGTGATGGGCGTGCGCGCCTTAGTGCGGCGGTCCTGGCGGGCATAGCCGAAGTAAGGCAGTACGGCCGTCACACGCTTCGCGGAGGAGCGGCGCAGGGCATCCGCCATGACCAGCAGTTCCATCAGATTGTCGTTGGCGGGGTTCGAGGTGGGCTGGATGATGAACATATCCTCGCCGCGCACGTTCTCGAAGACCTCAACGAAGATTTCGCCATCATTGAACCGCTCTACCCGCGCATCGATCAGCCCGACATTGACCCCGCGATGCAGGGACATGCGCCGTGCAATGGCTGTCGCCAGCGGCATGTTGGCATTGCCAGAAATCAGTTTCGGCTCGGGGGTATTTGGCATGGGGTGGCTCCGATGGGCAGCGGGCGACAGAATCGTCTCTGGCACAGCAGTTAACATGCGCCTAGGGTCAGGCAAAGTACGTACACCCCTCAGGAGCTTTAAATGACTCAGATTGATTACTATTTCGCGACACTCTCGCCCTATTGCTATCTCGCGGGGACGCGGTTGGAGGAGGTCGCGGCCAAGCATCGGGCCAGAATCAACTACAAGCCCTTCGATATCATTCAGGGATTCGGGCGCACGGGTGGCACGCCGCCAAAGGACCGCCACCCCAGCCGTATTGAGTACCGCGCCCAAGAGCTGCCGCGTCAGGCGCGCAAACTTGGCATGCCGCTGAATTTGCAGCCCGCACATTGGCCCACGAATGGCGCGCCGTCAGCCTATGCCTTCATTGCGGCACAGAATGCGGGGGGCGGTGATCTGGGTGCCTTGGCGCACGGGATCACACGCGCCTGCTGGGCCGAGGAAAAGGACATCGCGCAGGATGATGTGATCTGCGCTTGCCTGACGGCGGCTGGGTTTGATCCATCGCTGGCCGACAGTGGTTTGCTGGAGGGGGCTGAGACCTACGCCCGCAATCTAGAAGACGCGGTCGAGGCTGGCGCATTCGGTGCGCCGTTCTATGTCATCGCAGAGCAGCGGTTCTGGGGGCAGGACCGCATTGAGGATATTGACCTGCATCTGCAAGGAAAACTGTGATACTTCATACGCATACACATTTGTTCGAGGGCGCTGAGCGGCGTGCATTGGCGATCCATTGCACGCTGGGCCATTCAGGCGCGTGGCGCGGGGTCGCGGCAGCGCTCGAAGATGATCTGAGCCTGCTGGCTGTTGACCTGCCGAGCCATGGCAAGTCGGGCGTCTGGGACCGCACGGGGAACCTGCATGATGTGGCCACAGATATGGTGCGCGGTGTGATGGACGGGCCGATGGATTTGATCGGCCATTCCTTCGGGGCCACCGTGGCGCTGCGCATCGCCGTTGAGACGCCAGAGCTGGTGCGCAGTCTCACGATGATCGAGCCGGTGTATTTTGCCGCTGCATTCGCGGACAAGCCTGAGCTTATGGAGGCGTACAAGAGCAACAGCTTCGCGCTTAATGCGGCCTTCGAGACGGGGGACGAGCGGGAGGCGGCGCGGGTGTTTCACCGTGACTGGGGGGACGGGACGCGTTGGGAGGACCTGCCTGCGCGGATGCAGGACCACATGGCGCGGCTGGTGCACTACGTGCCTGCCAGCTCTGCTTTTGTGCTGCATGATTGTGCTGGGTTGCTGGAGGGGGATCGCATGGCGGCTGCGTCGATGCCTGCTGTGGTGATCGAGGGCGATCAATCACCGCCGATGAGCGCGGAGGTGAGCATCGCGTTGGCAAAACGCCTGCCCGATATCGAGCGCGTAGTGATCAAGGGGGCGGGTCACATGCTACCGCTGACCCATCCCGAGAGTTTAGTGGAGCCTGTGCGGGCCTTGCTCGCCCGCAGCTAGAGGTGGCTCAGGAACTGGTCGATGAGATCGTCGGTCATAGCCCAATCGCAGACCATGCGGGAACGTAGCATCTCGTCGGCGGGGCCCTTGTCCCTATCACCGTAGAGCACGTAATAAACCGCTCCTGCAGCGTGCAGCAGTTGGTGCGTGGCGCGAGGCAGGCGCACGAAGATCATGTTTGCTTGGGGCGTGTGCACGAACTCTGCGCCTTTTGCTCGCAGACCAGCCGTCAGGCGCGCGCAAGCAGCGTTGGATTTGCGCGCCATGTCGAGCCAGAGGCTGTCCTTGAGGTAGCCTTGCATTTGAGCAGAAAGATAGCGGTGTTTGGAAAAAAGATGCGCGCCCCGTTTGCGGCGGAGCTCGAACTCCCATGCTTTTGCGGGGTCAAAGAACACCACCGCCTCGACGCCCGCGCAGCCGTTCTTGGTGCCGCCGAAGCTCACCACGTCCACGCCTGATTTCCATGTCATCTCGGCCGCGGTGCAGCCCAAAGTGACCAGCGCGTTGGCAAAGCGTGCGCCGTCGAGATGGACGGGCAGGCCCGCGTCCTTTGCCACGGCGGTCAGTGCGCGCAGCTCTTCAAGGCTGTGGACGGTGCCTGCCTCGGTTGCTTGGGTGATGGAGACGGCGCCAGACTGTGCCATGTGGACATTGCCATTCGGACGCCGTGCGATGGCCGCTGCGAGGACCTCTGGCGTCATCTTGTCTTCGGTGGGGATCAGCGTGAGTTTCGCGCCGCCCATGTAGAATTCGGGTGCGTTGCACTCGTCTTCCTCGATATGGGCGTACTCAGCGCAGAAAACCGTCTGCCACGGCTGGGTGTAGCATGCCAGCGCCAATGCGTTGGCTGCGGTGCCCGTGGCGACCAGATAGACGGCTGCCTCGGGGGCCTCGAAAACCTCACGTATTTGCGCACGAACCTCGTCCATTATCGGGTCATTGCCATAGGGCAAAGCGTAGCCCGTGTTGGCGTCCTGCATGGCTTGCATGATCTGCGGGTGAATGATTCCAGCGTTGTCGGAGGCGAAAAACATCTATGTAGGCTCCTCGATGATATGGTCTACCCAGTCTTCGAATGCGGTTTCCCATTCGCTGACCGTACGCCCCCGCATTGATACGCCCGCCTTGTGCACGCTGTCGGGGGTGCCTGTGATCAGGGGGTGCCAGTCGGCCAGGGACTGGCCCTTCCACAGACGGCGATAGGCGCAGGTCTGGGGCATCCAATAGGCGTGATCGTCTATGTTGTCAGGCGTCATCACGATGCAATCGGGCACGAATTGGTGGCGGATGTCGTATTGCGCGCAGCGGCAGGTGGCATCATCGAGCAGGCGGCAGGCGACGTTGGTGAGGGCGACCGCGCCCGTGTCCTCATCCTCAAGCTTGTTCAGGCAGCATTTGCCACAGCCGTCGCAGAGGGCCTCCCACTCCTTTTTGTTTAAGGATTTGAGCGGCTTTTGCTCCCAGAATTTGTGGCTGAGACCATGGCGGTTGATTGGGTCATCTGTCATAGCGCGGTCAGTATCGCACGGGCTTGCGTACTGTCGGCGTCCATCTGGGTGATGAGGGCGTCGAGGCTGTCGAATTTCTCCTCCCCGCGCAGGTGCTCGACCAGCGCGATGGAGACGTTGGCGCCATAAAGATCGCCTTTGAAATCGAAGATGAAGGTCTCGAGGTTTGGCTTGTTCTCGCCGAACATGGGCCGCACGCCCATGGAGGCGACGCCGTGATAGCTGCCCTCATGCGGGCCGTCTAGGACATCGGCGAGCACGGCATAGACGCCAAAGGCGGGCGGGTGCAGCCCGTCGATGCTCATGTTTGCAGTGGGATAACCCAATTCGCGCCCACGCTGCTCCCCACCGATCACAGGGCCCTCAACGCGGTGCCAGTGGCCGAGCATGGCGGCGGCGTCGCGGGGGCGGGCATCGGTCAGGGCGCGGCGGATGGCGGTGGAGGAAATGGTTTGCTCGGTTTGCTCCATCAGCGGAGCGATGGTGACGCCAAAGCCCAAGCGCTGCCCGTAGGTTTTCAGATCATCCGCCGTGCCTTTGCGCCCCTGGCCGAAGCAGAAGTCAGCTCCCACGACCACATGGGCCAAGCCGAGCCCTTGGTGCAGGACTTTGTCCGCAAAATCAAAGGGGGTGAGGGCGGCGAGGGCCGTGTTGAAGGGGAGCTGGTATAGGCGATCAACCCCCACCTTGGCCAGACGTGAGGCGCGGGCGGCGCTGCTCATCAACCGAAAGGGCGGGGATTTGGGCGCGAAATAGGCGCGGGGGTGGGGCTCGAAGGTCACGATGCCCAAAGGCGCGTCAGGGGCGGCGGCGCGCGCCATGTCGATCACCGACAGGTGGCCGAGGTGCACGCCATCAAAATTGCCAATCGCGGCGGTGGCGCCGCGATCCTGCTCGTCTGTGAATTGATAGTCTGAAATGATCCGCATGGCTTTGAGTAGCCGCGCGGCTGCGTCAGTGCAAGGTCAGTCGAACTTGCGCGAGGGGGCCAGCACGGTGGCTTCGCCTACCAGCACCTTTTTGCCATCCACAGCGCAGTGGCAATCCATTTTCACGATGCGTTTGGCGGGGTCGATGTTGGTCACTTTCACCTCGGCATAGACGGTATCACCAGGGCGTACGGGGCGTAGGAATTTCATGGTCTGGCCCAGATAGACGGTGCCATGACCGGGCAGCTGCTCCCCGATCACGGCGGAGATGAGGCCAGCGGTCAGCATGCCATGAGCAATGCGGCCTTGGAAAATCGTGTCTTGGGCATAGTCATCATCGAGGTGCACAGGGTTGCGATCGGTCGAGATGGTGGCGAACATCTCGATATCCTCATCGGTGACCTGCTTGCGGATGTAGCGAAACATGCCGATTTCGATGTCTTCGATGACGATGGTGCCGCGGGGAAGATTGTCCAACATGTGTGCCCTCTTGGTAATAAAAGTTCGAGCCAGCGGCTCGGTTGGTAACTTAATTACTTCGCGGGCGCAGAAAATCAAGCTTTATTTATGTCAGCGCAGGTGACCTATCGTGAAGGGCGGATTTGATTTTTCTGTTTTAAGATAGTCGGTTAGGGCGTCAGCGTCTGGTTGGGTCACTGTTTTTGTTTCTGCTGCGGCCAGCCCGCCCGAGATAAAGAGGGAATCAATGCCCTCATCAATGGCGCCCTGCACGTCGGTGAGGATGCCGTCGCCAATGGCGAGGATGCGGGCGTCGGGGATGGCGTTGCCGAGTTTATGAAGGCGGCGGCGGGCCAGATCGTAGATGGGGGCGTGGGGTTTGCCGAAGTAGAGGCTTGTCCCGCCCATCTCTGAGTACATCTTGGCCACGGCCCCTGCGCACCATTCGCGGACCTCACCGCGATCTACTATGATATCGGGGTTGGCGCAGAGCAGTTTGAGACCTGCTTTGAGCGCGATCTCAAGCTCGAGACGCCATGTCTCAGGCTCTGCTTGGGCGTCAAAGGGGCCTGTGCAGACGATGCCTGTGGCCTCGGCCAGCGGGACGCGGGTGATTTGGGTCGGATTGTCGATGATGTCGAGCGGGTCGAAAAAGCGGCTGTCGGTGACAGGGCCAAGGTGCCAGACGGCCTCCCCCACCACGCCGCGGTACATGGCAGAGCGCGCAGAATCGCCTGAGGTGGCGATGGCGTCATAGGCATCCTCAGGCACGCCGAAATGGCCCAGTTGCTTGAAAACCCCTGCGCGGGGGCGGGGCGAGTTGGTGACCAGCACGACTTTGCCGCCTGTTTTGCGGTAGTCTTGCAGCGCTTTGACTGCTGCAGGCATGGCCGCCACGCCGTTGTGCACACAGCCCCACAGATCGACGAAGAGCGCGTCATAGTCGGCGGAGACCTCGGAGAGGGCGGTGATGATGCGGGTCATGAGGCGGCTCCTGTATGTGTTGGGTAGCAGATAGCGGACTGGGCAGGGGATGCAATGCGGGGGTGCATGGGGAAAGGGGCTTGGATGTGGATTGCAGGCCTTTAACGGGGGGGTGGTTTAATGAGAGCGAATTTCGGCTTTGAGCCCGAACTGACCGTCGTGATCAGGGACGATATGTTGCGAGTTTGTAGCTCGCGAAGCAAAAATAAACGCCAAGAATTCCCTCGATCCAACGCCGTGCCTTCGCATAGGCAGCGACAACTGGCGATGTCGAAAATGCCACCGCATATATCACATGGCCAACTGCGGATATGATGCTGGTGCCAACAACAACCAACGCAGCGACCCAGATAGGAGCTTGGCCGTCCATCGCCAGAGACATAATCGCGATCCAGACCAATGCGGCCTTGGCGTTCATCATCTGGATCAAAAGACCCCGACGATAGAAGGCCACTGGGCCTCCATCCAAGCGCACTGGTCGCACATCCAACTCCTTGACGGTCATGGCAGATTTAAACGCCTTGAATGCCAGCCACAGAAGGTATCCAGCGCCGACGACCTTCAAGACGATCATTATGGACGCATAGGCCGATACAAGGGCCGTCCAGCCCAGTGCGGTGAGCATCGACCAGCAAAAAGTACCTGTCGCAACACCTAATGCCAAAGCCTTACCTTCTGATCGGCCCACTGACATCGACGTGCCGATTACCGCGAGTATATTCGGCCCTGGCGTGAACATCCCAATCATGAAAACGCCATACGCCAGCAATATTCCTGTTAAATAGGGGTCGATCATAGCAGTCTCCATTTTTCAACAGCTTACACGATTGCCTCAGATAGCCGACGGCAGGTTTGTCCGCATAGCTGACACTTGAACAGGATTACATCCGAGGATTCGGCGAGGGCTTCTGATCGGTTGGGCTTATTAGCGCTAAGGTGATAGTCACTTTGCTGTTGTCCTTATGCAAAAAGGCCTCCCGATTGGGGAGGCCTTTGCATCGTCTGCGTCGTGGCAATCAAACCTTGAGAAACGGGATGATCTGCTTTTTGCGGCTCATGATGCCGGGGAGGACGATTGTGTCGCCGCTCACGGAGGCGTCGAATGACTTTTCGGCCACGGCTTTGGTCAGGTCGTTGGGGACCAGCATGGTGGCTTCCTCGTTGAGGATGTCGACCACGAAGAGCAGCACTTGGTCCGCGCCGTCTTCTTCGGCCACGGCGGGCATGGCGGCCATGAGGGCATCCTTGCGGTCCAGCACCGCAGCGGGGGAGGTGGTCTCGAGCACGGAGACGCGAAACTGCTTGCCGCCCACTTCGTATTCCTTGCTGTCCATGCGCAAAAGCTCCGCCTCGGAGAAGGAGGAGACGTCGGATTTGGCGGCGAACATTTTTGCGGCGTAATCGGAGATGTCGACGCCAAGGCTTTCGGCCAGCGACCATGCGATGGCTTTGTCTTCCTGCGTTGTCGTGGGGGAGCGGAATTTGAGCGTGTCGGACAGGATGCAGGTGAGCATCGCGCCTTTGATGTCGTTTGGCATCTGCGCCATGTCCTTGCCTATCATCTTCCACATGATTGTGGCGGTGCAGGCCAGCGGCTCGATGCGGATGTTGATGGGGCCTGCGGTCTCAAGGCCGCCGACCAGTTTGTGGTGGTCGATGATGGCGGTGATGTTGGCGTCGTTGATGTTGTCGGGCAGCTCGGCGGGGTTGTTGGTGTCCACGATGACCACGTCCTGACCTGCATCAACGCCGCTGATGATCTCGGGCTTCTTCAGGTTCCAGTGATCCAGCATAAAGAGCGCTTCGGTATTGGGTTCGCCCAGCAGGGCGGGTTTGGCGGGGGTGCCCATGATTTCTGACATATACCATGCCCAAACGATGGGGCTGCCTGTGCTGTCTGTATCGGGGGATTTGTGGCCAAATACGAGGGTGGTCATGGGGGTGCTCCTGCAAGCTATGCTATGATTTGCGGGCCTTATAGCAGGATGGTTTGCGATGTCACGCGGGGCAACTCCTCGACGAGGGTTTGTGCCCAGACTTTCATCGAAAGTCTGGCAGCGCGTGGCCTGTCAGAGGCCCAGCTCGGCGCGCAGTTTCTTGGTCAGTTTTTCGACAGCCATATCGTAGGACGCTTGTATGTGATCGCGCAGGCTCTCGTCGGAGAGGCCAGGCGTGTCGTATTGCTGGATCCATTTCATGCCGCCGGACGCCATACAGGGCGCAGGCCTGGACTGTCCGAGAGGATTTCAAAGGCCAGATGCGTGACTTTGAACGTCACGGCGTTTGAAGTGCCGCCCATGCCGAGCACCGCAAAGAGCTTTCCGCCCACCTTATAGACGTCCGAGTTGCCCCATTGGACCACATGGGTCGCGTGGGGCAGGCCAGCGCAGAAGGATTTGAGTTCATCACGGGTCATCCCCGCCATCTTATGGGGTCGCGCGGGGTTTGGGAATGGTGGTAGATTGCGGCCATGAGCATACGCGAAACCGATCTTTATCCGCCTGTGAAGTCCTTTCTGGAGGATCAGGGGTATGTGGTAAAAGCCGAAGTAGGTGCCGCCGATGTGGTCGCTGTGCGCGGGGCGGAACCGCCTGTCGTGGTCGAGCTTAAGCTGGGGTTCTCACTCGCACTGTTTCATCAATGTGTCGAGCGCCTGAAGGTGAGCGATGACGTCTATATGGCTGTCGCACATAAGGCGGGAAAGCCTTTCTACAAGGCGGTGAAGGCCAACACGGCCATGGCGCGGCGGCTTGGCCTTGGGTTGATGGTGGTGCGGCTGGACGATGGTTTGGTCACGGTCCATTGCGATCCGGGCCCTTATGCGCCGCGCAAGAATGCCAAACGCCGCGCTGCGCTCCTGCGAGAATTTTCGCGCAGGCAGGGCGACCCGAATGATGGCGGGCAGACGCGGGCAGGGCTGGTCACCGCATACCGTCAGGACGCGTTGAAAATTGCTGTGTATCTGTATGAGGTGGGAGCCTGCAAAGGCGCGGATGTCGCGCGTGAGACAAGCGTGGCCAAGGCGACCGCCATGATGCGGGCAAACCATTATGGCTGGTTCGAAAAGGTAGAAACGGGCGTTTACGGACTAACGCCCAAGGGTGCCGAGGCTGTCACCGTGGCGGGCCGTATTCTTGGCGCGGATTGAGCGCCGCCGATTTTTGGGAAAAATTTTCTCTGACGGGGCGTTGACTCGTCTCCGCCCTCTCCATACTTAAACGTCGTTAGCACTCGGCCTTAGTGAGTGATAACGGCAGGCTGCTTCAGGTGAAGGGCCGGTCAACAAAGGTAACTTTGAGCATCAAGGAGCTACAAAGATGGCATTAACACCACTTCACGACCGCGTGCTGGTAAAGCGCACAGAGGGCGAAGAGAAAACATCTGGCGGGCTGATCATTCCCGATAGCGCGAAAGAAAAGCCTTCCGAGGGCGAAGTTGTTTCCGTGGGCGCAGGCGCACGCAAAGACAACGGTGAACTGATCGCACCCGCCGTAAAAGCAGGTGATCGTGTTCTGTTCGGCAAATGGTCTGGCACAGAAGTCACCGTAGACGGTGAAGAAATGCTGATGATGAAAGAGAGCGACATCATGGGGATCCTTTCCTGATTGGAATGATCCGGCCCAACAGGCCACATGACATGCTATCCATCACAAACAAAATTTAGGAGACTTCGAATATGTCTGCAAAAGACGTCAAATTCGGTACAGACGCGCGCAACAAGATGCTTAACGGCGTTAACATCCTTGCCGACGCGGTAAAAGTAACACTTGGCCCCAAAGGCCGTAACGTGGTTCTGGACAAATCATTCGGTGCCCCGCGCATCACAAAGGACGGTGTATCTGTCGCCAAAGAGATCGAGCTTGAGGACAAGTTCGAGAACATGGGCGCGCAGATGGTCAAGGAAGTGGCCTCACGCACCAATGACGAAGCAGGCGACGGTACAACAACCGCGACTGTTCTGGGTCAGGCGATCGTACGCGAAGGCATGAAATCTGTGGCCGCGGGCATGAACCCGATGGACCTCAAGCGCGGCATCGACATGGCGACAGCTAAAGTCGTTGAAGCGATCAAAGCGGCGGCGCGCCCTGTATCTGACAGCGACGAAGTTGCTCAGGTCGGCACGATTTCCGCGAACGGCGAAGCCGAAATCGGTCGTCAGATCGCCGACGCGATGCAGAAAGTCGGCAACGAAGGCGTCATCACTGTTGAAGAGAACAAAGGCCTCGAGACAGAGACAGACGTTGTTGAGGGCATGCAGTTCGACCGTGGCTACCTGTCCCCGTACTTCGTAACCAACTCTGACAAGATGACAGTCGAGCTGGAGGATGCGATCATCCTGCTGCACGAGAAGAAACTGTCCTCCTTGCAGCCAATGGTGCCGCTCCTCGAGCAGGTGATCCAGTCCCAGAAGCCACTCCTGATAATCGCAGAGGATGTTGAAGGCGAAGCGCTGGCGACACTCGTGGTCAACAAGCTGCGCGGTGGTCTCAAGATCGCTGCTGTTAAAGCACCAGGTTTCGGCGACCGTCGCAAAGCCATGCTGCAGGACCTCGCGGTTCTGACAGGTGGTCAGGTGATTTCCGAAGACCTGGGCATGAAGCTCGAATCCGTGACGATGGACATGCTTGGCTCCGCCAAGAAAGTCTCCATCACCAAGGACGAGACCACTGTTGTTGAAGGCGCAGGCGCCAAGGCAGAGATCGAAGCGCGCGTCACACAGATCCGCAACCAGATCGAAGAGACGACATCCGACTACGACAAAGAGAAGCTGCAAGAGCGCGTGGCCAAACTGGCCGGTGGTGTTGCCGTGATCCGCGTCGGCGGCATGTCCGAAGTGGAAGTCAAAGAGCGTAAAGACCGCGTTGACGATGCCCTCAACGCGACCCGTGCGGCCGTGCAGGAAGGTGTTGTTGTCGGCGGTGGTGTTGCTCTTATCCAAGGCGGCAAAGCGCTTGACGGTCTTGAGGGTGCGAACTCTGACCAGAACGTTGGCATCGCGATCATCCGCCGTGCGATTGAAGCGCCGCTGCGCCAGATCGCCGAGAACTCTGGCGTTGACGGCTCCGTTGTTGCGGGCAAAATTCGCGAGAGCGAAGACGTGACATTCGGCTTTAACGCCCAGACCGAAGAATATGGCGACATGTTCAAGTTCGGCGTCATCGACCCTGCCAAAGTTGTGCGTACAGCACTTCAGGACGCGGCATCCGTTGCAGGCCTGTTGATCACAACAGAAGCGATGGTTGCAGATCGTCCGTCCAAAGATGGCGGCGCCGGTGGCGGCATGCCAGACATGGGCGGCATGGGCGGCATGGGAGGGATGATGTAAGGCGATTTCTCCTAGGCGAAATCTGCCGAAGCCGACAGTGTCTTTTCCGCAGGAAAAGGTCACGAGAGGCAAAGACGGATTTCACTGAAGCAATCCTTACATCTCCATCCTGTCCTAACCGACAGTGCAAAGGGCTCCCTCGTGGGGCCCTTTGTTACATCTGGCGCACTGCATTTCGTTAACCGCCTTTCAATACATTCGCTGCTAACCTGCTGAGTGATTGAATGTGAAAGGTCGACTATGACAGCCGCTGCTTCGCGCGCTCCTGTGCTTTCGGGTGAGGTGCCACAAACCGATGTTCAGGACATCGACGACTTCATCTATTTGATAAGCCATGATGTCCGTGCCTCGGTGCGCGCGTTGATCGAGTTGCCCCATTGGATCGCCGAAGATCTGGTCGAGGCGGGGGTGGAGGTGAGCCCGTCCGTCGCCCAATCCATTGATATGATGAATCGCCACACTGCGCGGCTTGACCGGATGCTGGTGGATTTGCTGGCCTATTCGCGTGTTGGTCGACTGCAAGACATGGTGCGCATTGACGTAAATGCGGCGTTGGACGAGGTGCTTGCAGGGCTGCACATGCCCGAGGGCATGACCCCAATCCGCGACATCGGCTGTTCCCATGTAATCATGGGGGAGCAGGATATGGGCACGCTATTGAGTGCGCTCATCGGGAATGCGGTCAAACACCATCATGCAAAACAGGGCCGGATTTTTGTGCGCACCCAGCGCGAGGGGAGCATGGTACGCCTCTCGGTGAGTGACGATGGTCCTGGTATTCCCGAAAGGCTCCACGCCAAAGCGCTGAGCGCGATGACCACCCTGCGCCCGCGTGATGATGTGGAGGGGACTGGCATGGGTCATGCCAATGTGCGCAAGATGGCGGAGCACTATGGTGGCTCGCTGGAACTGTCCAATATCGCGGCTGTGGCGGGTGGCCTCAAAGTGGATATGCTTATCCCGCATGGCTGCGACACTCCTGTCTAATTTGAACAGATTTCGCTTTTTTTCTGTATCTTGAGCGTGCCTTTGGCGCGCATGTTTATCTTTTGATAGGCACAAGGTTGTTAGGATGAAGCGGTAGAAGGCTCTGAGGGAGTGTGTGACATGGCCATGCCAGTAGAAATTCAGGGTCCTGAGGAAGGCGTCATCCCAACCGTCATCAAGACGCTATTGCTGGATGACAGCACCTTTGACCGCAGCCGCATCAGACGGTTGAGCAATAAGACCGCCCTCATGGTGTATTTGACTGAAGTCAGCAATATCGCAGAGCTGAAAGAGGCCATAGCGCATCAGGTCTATGACCTCATCCTGATTGACTACCGCTTGCCGCAGGGGGACGGTTTGGAAGTGCTGGCCCATATCCAGAGTAGCACGCTCAATAGCGATGTGGCCACCATTATGATTACGGGCAACGGCGATATGGACACGGCCGTGACCACCATGCGCAACGGCTGCCATGATTTTCTGACCAAAGAGGCGATGACAGCCGATCAATTGGGTGCTGCCATGGTGGGTGCCATGCAATCCGCCGCAGCGCACCGCGATTTGGTCGCGCAAACCGCGCATCAGCGGGAGATTATTCGTCAGGGTTTGACCGCTGCCTTGATGGACAAGGATGTGCAGGGCACCGTGGTATCCCTGTTCAAATCCCAATTCGATCAGCTGCGCCACGCCAATTCAAACGTCTTTACCGCTTCCGATCACAGTGGTCTTGAGGCGCTTTTGGCCACGCTGGCCGAGGATGACGAATTTGTGTTCACCTAAAGGCCTTGGCGGTGGGGGTGGCGCGGGTTAGTCGGGTGTATGCGTCTTGTCCTGCTGACCCTTTTGACCATGTGCGCCTTTGCCGCCAATTCCCTGCTGACCCGCGCGGCAGTGGACGGCGGGCATATTGGTCCTGGAGCGTTTGCGGTGCTACGCGTGGCCTCTGGCGCTGCGATGTTGGGCGGGATCGCCTTGTGGCGTGGCGTGTCGTTGCCGCTGTTGACTCCTGTGCGTTTGGCAGGGGCGGTCAGTCTTGCGCTCTATATGATCGGGTTCTCGCTGGCCTACCTCACGCTTGATGCGGGGTTGGGGGCGCTTATCCTGTTTGGCGTGACCCAGATCACGATGTTTGGCCATGCCGCCGTTACAGGACAGGCCCCGACTGCGCGGCAATTGCTCGGCGCTGCCGTTGCCTTTGTCGGGCTGGTGCTTGTCTTATGGCCAACGGGGGGGAGTGTGACTGATCCTGTCGGGGCGGTGCTGATGGTGCTCGCGGGGCTGGGCTGGGCCGCTTACACGATCGCGGGGCGCGGTGCCGCCGATCCGCTGGCTGCGACGGGGGCGAATTTTATCCTGTGTTTGGCCGTGCTGCTGGTGCTTTTGGCGGCGAGCGGACTGGAGGCGGATGCAGCAGGCATTGCGCTGGGCGTGGTGTGCGGAGCAGTGACTTCTGGGCTGGGCTATGCGCTTTGGTATTCTGTTCTGCGCGAGATGGCCGGCACGACGGCGGCGGTTGTGCAGCTGAGCGTGCCAGTGATCGCAATTGCCGCAGGCGTGGTGTTTCTGGGCGAGGCCGTCTCGGGGGTAATCGTGATCGCGGCGGCGATGGTTGTCGGCGGCATCGGCTGGTCTGTGACCGCTAAACGATAAGTGGCTCAAGCGGGTCATAGAATGGCGCATCCGCATCGCCCCATGCAACAGTGGCAAGGCTGTCTGGTTTCACCCTGAGCTGTGCCATCTGATCGCGGGTGACCCAGCGGCGGTCGGTCACAATATCATCCACATCGCGCCAGCCGTGATCGAGGGTTGGCGGGCTGAGTAGAGTGCAGTGGAAGTAGATATCGACTTGATGAAAGCTGCCATTTGAATCGTGGAATTCATTGACCAGACAAGGCGCATCCACGCTGATCCGCAGGCCAGTTTCCTCAAATACCTCTCGCATCAGATTGTCGGGCAGCGCACTGCCGCGCTCCACCCCACCGCCGGGTGCGCACATCAGATCGCTTTTGTCCGCAGGCCACGCATTGACCAGTAACAGGTGGTTCTCATGCATGATGATGGCGCGCACGGCGAGGCGGGGAGGCGTTGAGGGGGTCATCTGGTGAAAGGGCCTTGTTGGGGGATTACAACGGCGCGCAGAGGTACTACATAGCCGCTATGAGATTTGGGTTGATCATATGGGCATTGCTGCTGACGGCAAGTGCGGCGCAGGCGCGCTGTGTTGTGTCGTTGCACGGATTGGCGTGGACCGAGACATCGTGTGCCCTGATGGAGGCTGCGCTCGAGGCGGAAGGCTGGCGCGTGGTGCGGCCTGGATACCCTTCGACCGAGGCACCCATTGAGGAGCTGACCAAGCGCACGCTGCCCGATGCGGTGGCGGCCTGCAGGACGGCGCATGTGGATTTTGTGACCCATTCGATGGGTGGCATCCTTCTGCGCCAATGGGTTGCCGATGTGAGGTCTGACTGTGTGGGGCGTGCTGTGATGCTGGGGCCGCCTAATCAAGGCAGCGAGGTTGTGGACCAGTTGCGCGACGTGGTGGCCTTTGACTGGATCAACGGTCCTGCGGGGGTGCAGATGGGCACGGGTGCTGCATCCATCCCGCGCAGCCTGCCTGCGGCAGATTTCGAGTTGGGGGTGATCGCGGGATCGCAACCGCTCAACCCCTATTTCTCGACCCTGTTGCTGGGGCCTGATGATGGCAAGGTTGCGGTGTCGTCCACGCGGGTGGAGGGTATGCGCGCGCATCTGGTGCTGCCTGTGACGCATACGTTTATGATGGACAACCCGCGTGTGATCGCGCAGACGGTCGCGTTTTTGCGCAATGGGGCGTTTGACCCCGATATGACTTATTTCGGTGCTGTGCTGGAGCAGTTCGGATGTCCAGATGGCACGTGTTTGCCAGGAATTGAGGCGCCAGATGCTAAGCCTTGATTTGATCGGCGCGGAGGTGCTGGGGCCTGACGGTCTGCACCGTGACGGGCTGTCGTTCGGGAACGGTGTGATCGTCGATGCGCCCGTGGGCCGCGCGGTGGATTTGTCAGGCTATCTGGTGCTGCCGGGTATTGTGGATGTGCATGGCGACGGGTTCGAGCGGCATCTGGCCCCGCGGCGCGGTGCGATGAAGCAGATGGCCGAAGGCTTGATCGCCGTGGAGGCTGAGCTGGCCGCGAACGGGATCACCACCGCCACGCTGGCGCAGTTTGTGAGCTGGGAAGGCGGTGTGCGGGGGCTTGAGTTTGCCGAACAGGTGTTTGCGCATTTGCGCGATGTTGGGCCAAGCATGGTCACGGATTTGCGCGGGCAATTGCGGTTCGAGACGCATCTATTGGAGTTCTATACCGAGCTGCCCGACAAGATGGCGGAGTGGGGTTTGAAATATATCGTCTTCAATGATCATCTGCCGCATGATCGCTTGCGTGAAGGTGTGCAGCCCCGCAGGCTGGTGTCCCAAGCGCTGAAGGCACGGCGTAGTCCTGAGGCACAGCTGGCGCTGATGCAGGCGCTAAAGGCCGAGAGCGACGAGGTGCCGGCCGCCCTCGACTGGCTGTGCAAGAAATTGGCAACGCAAGGGATTTCCATGGGCAGTCACGATGATTGCACTGCGGAGCAGCGTGCGGCGTGGGCCGCGCGGGGGGTGAATGTGGCCGAGTTCCCCGAGACATTGGAAGCAGCGGAAGCCGCAGCGTCTCATGGTGGGATTGTCGTCATGGGATCGCCCAATGTGGTGCGGGGCGGGTCGCATAATCTCAACGTCTCGGCAGTGGATCTGATTGCGATGGGATACTGCGATGCGCTGGCGTCGGACTACCATTACCCCAGTGCGCGGCGTGCAGCGCTGATGCTGTGGCAGAACGGGATGCTTGAGTTGAACGCGGCATGGGCGCTTGTCTCGGCGGGGCCAGCGGCGGTGCTGGGGCTTGCGGATCGTGGTGTGCTGGCGGCAGGCAAGCGCGCCGATATGGTCGTGCTAGAGCGTAATAGCCTGCGCGTAGCCGCGACACTGGTGCAAGGGCGCGTGAGCTATATGAGCGGTGAGGTTGCGGCGCGGTTTATGAGTTAGGGTTTGATCCTGTTGACGTGGCCCATCTTGCGGCCCGCTTTCGTCTCGACCTTGCCGTAGAGATGGATGGCGCAGTTAGTCTCACGTGCGAGGGCTGGCACGCGGTCCATATCGTCGCCAATGAGGTTCTCCATCACCACATCCGAATGGCGGCTGCCGTCGCCCAATGGCCAGCCCGCAATAGCGCGGATGTGTTGCTCGAACTGGTCCACAGCACAGCCATTTTGCGTCCAGTGACCTGAATTATGCACGCGCGGCGCGATTTCATTCACGATGAGGCCTTGAGGTGTCACAAACAGTTCGACCCCCATCACGCCGACATAATCCAGCGTGTTGAGGATTTTCGCCGCCAGCAGTACGGCATCGGTACGTAGGCTTGCGAGTATTTTGGCGGGTATCGTAGTTGTGTGCAGGATACCGTCGCGGTGCACATTCTCACCCGGATCATAGCAGGCGACTTCGCCCTGCGGGTTGCGCGCCGCGATGATTGAAATCTCGAGTGAGAAGTCGATGAACCCTTCGAGTACGGCAGGCGCGCCTGCCATATCGGCGAGGGCTGAGGCGGCGTCCTCGGGGGATTTCAGGCGTGCTTGCCCCTTGCCGTCATAGCCGAAGCGGCGGGTTTTGAGGATCGCGGGCGTGCCGACGCTGGCAATGGCCGCATCAAGGCTGGCTGCATCTTTAACATCTGCGAAGGGCGCTACAGTCAGGCTGATGCCTTGCAGGAATTCCTTTTCCACCAGCCGGTCTTGAGAGGTACCAAGTGCGCGGCGGTTGGGGTGGATCGGGGTAATAGCCTCGATCACATCAAGGGCCTCGGTCGGGATATTTTCAAATTCGTAGGTGACAAGGTCGACCGCATTGGCAAAGGCGGTGAGTGCTGCCACATCATCATAGGGTGCAGTGGTGACAGCGTGGGCCACATCTGCGGCAGGCGGGTTTTTTCCCGGCTCAAAGATATGGGTGCGCAGGCCAAGGCGGGCGGCTGCAACGCTAAGCATGCGGCCCAATTGCCCGCCGCCCAAGATGCCGATTGTTGCACCAGTCGGCAGGGGATTAGTCATCAGTAGGCTCCTGCGGAATGGAGGCGGATAGATCACTGCGCCATGTATCAAGGCGCGCCGCGAGTGCGGGATCGTTCAGGGCCAGAATGCCAGCCGCCATAAGGGCTGCATTCGCGGCACCTGGTGCGCCGATGGCCATGGTTGCCACGGGAAACCCTTTTGGCATTTGTAAGATGGAATAAAGGCTGTCCACGCCAGAAAGAGCTTTGGTCAGAACGGGTACGCCGATGACGGGGATACGTGTTTTGGAGGCCATCATACCCGGCAGGTGCGCCGCGCCGCCCGCACCTGCGATGATCACTTGGAGGCCACGATCTGCGGCGGTTTTGCCGTAGTCCCATAGACGATCAGGCGTGCGGTGAGCCGAGACGATGCGCGCCTCATATGCAATTCCAAGCTCGTCGAGCAGGGTCGCTGCCTCGCGCATGGTGGGCCAGTCGGACTGTGAGCCCATGATGATGCCAACGGGTGGGATGCTCATTGCGCTATGGCCTTTGTGTCTGTCACGTGAGCGCGCACTATAGCCTTTGTGCGCGGGGTGGCAATGTGATGTGTGGGGCAAAATGTTGGGTGAAACGCTGGTCGGTCTAAGTGTCAGGCGATGATGTCTGGTGTCAGGCGGTCCTCGATCTGCGCGATGCGGTCTTTCAACTGGAGTTTACGCTTTTTGAGCCGTTGCAGGGTGAGCTGGTCTGCTGTGCTGCGCTCTCCCAATGCGATGATCGCCTCGTCCAGATCGCGGTGTTCGCGGCGCAGTACCTCAAGCTCGACGCGTAGCACTTCGTCGGTTTTCATAGCGATGTCTTTGGGCGGGTTCATCGGCTCTCTGATTCTGTCTAAACGTTAGGCTTTTAGTCATAAGGGGTAACGCCAATGCCGCATAGCCCTTGCGCCTAGGCGATGTGCTTCCCATATTATTAGAAAGCGCTGCCGCTCGCGGGGCGCCACAGACTGTCGCTTGAGATCATAAGGACGTGTCACATATGACGAAGCTAACACTTGCATCATATCCCCACATGCTGGGGTTTGAACAGCTGGAACGGGTGCTGGAGCGCAGCGCCAAATCCGGCAATGAGGGGTATCCGCCCTTCAACATCGAGCAGACCAATGACCGCAGCTATCGCATCACGCTGGCAGTGGCAGGGTTTGCTGAAAAAGATCTGTCGATCACTGTCGAGGACCGACAGTTGGTAATTCGCGGACGCCAAACTGATGACAGCGACGGCCGTGTATTTTTGCACCGCGGCATCGCGGGCCGTCAGTTCCAGCGCAGTTTTGTGCTGGCCGACGGGGTCGAAGTGGGTGAGGCGCTGATGGAGAACGGTCTGCTGCACGTAGACCTGACCCAAGCCAAGCCTGAAACGGTCGTTCAGACCATTAACATCCGAAAGGGGTAGCACATGGAAACCACAGCACTGACAGGACCAGCCGACAGGACCGTTTACGTCAAGACAATCGCCGTGACCGATCTGCCCCGCGAGGTGCGCGATCAGGCCGAAGGGCTGGATCAGTTGTACGCGGTCCATAACGCAGACGGACAGCAGCTGGCGCTTGTGGGCGACCGCAAGCTGGCTTTTGATTTGGCGCGTGAACACAACTACGCACCTGTATTGATACAATAAGCGCCTTGACCGCTTGGGTCGGTAGGGGATGTTAGAGAGGTCGCAATCTGCGGCCTCTTTTTATATCCGGAGCATGTGAATGGCGTTTGAATTTGACTGGGTCGATGCGTTTACGGGCGAGGTATTCGGGGGCAATGGCTGTGCCGTCGTGCACGGAGCGGCAGATTTACCTGATGCGGTCTGCATGGCTTACGTGCGCGAGACATCTTTGGTGGAATGCACTTTCACGGGCCCCTCGGACGTTGCGGATTTCCGCGTCCGCTATTTTCTGGCCAGCCGCGAGATTCCGTTTGCGGGCCATCCGACAGTGGCGACTGTTGCGGCACTGCGCGCACGCGGTATGATTGCGGACGGGCCGGTCACGCTGGAGACTGCGGCGGGGATTATCCCTGTCGAGGTGCAGGGCGACCGTGTGACAATGACGCAAAACGCGCCTGAGTTCGGGGCAAAGGTTGATCCTGCGCTGGTCGCTGCGGTGGGCGGGATTGCCGCGACTGATATCATCCATCCGCCGCAAATTGTTTCGACCGGATTGCCGTTTTGCATCACGCTGCTCAAGGACCGCGCCACGCTTGAGAAAGTGGCATTGAACGTGGATGCGTTGGGCACCTATGCTGCGGCGCTGGGCCACGACAGCACAGATATTATGGAGCCGTTCTGGGTCTGCCTTGAGGGCGCAACTGCGCAGGGCGATACGTTTAGCCGCCTTCTCATGGCTCCTCCCAGCCCGCCAGAGGATCCTTTTACAGGCTCCGCAACAGGATGTATGGCGGCCTTTTTGTGGGCGTATGACCTTATCCCCGCGCGCACATTCACAGCAGAGCAGGGGCACGGCTTAGGGCGGGCAGGGCAGGCGCAGGTCGAGGTGCTGGGGCCAAAGAATGCAATCACAGGCATAAAGGTTTCAGGGCGCGGTGCGCGTGTGATGTCAGGCACAGTATATTTGTAAAATGGCGTGGGGGCAGCGCCCTAGATAGGGGGGGGGCTGTTTCATGTGTGTGTCAGAGTTTGGAGGATCAGCTGCCCTGAGGTCACCCGTCTGTGGCTCTCTCGAACGATCACAGATGCGCTGAAATGCGGTCGGGAACGCTGATTTCAGCTTGGATATGATACAAAGCCGATAAATAGTCTCTGTTTTTACATCTAGGTGTTGACGACAGACTTGTCTCCGACACCCTATACACACTAGGAAACTACATGCCGCCGATTTTGATAATTGGGCTGCAATATCTAGTGGGGGATATAAATGGTGAAGTTTGTTCAGAAAAACTTGATTTGGATCGCGCCGACGGCGGCCGTCTTCGGGTCGGCGCTTACGCTGGCTGCTGTCGGCATGTTTGGGGGTGGTACCGAAGACCAGCCCACGAATGTGGCGGGTGCGTCTGATCCGCTGGCGGGTTTTGCCGCGCTTGTGCAAACGCAAGACGCGCCGAAGGTAGCGCCTTCCAATCAGGTAAATGCTCAAAACATCGTAAACTAGCTTCAACGCGCCACGGCGAATGCTGGTGAAGCAGAAGTAACGCGGGATGAGCCGATTGCCTTACTGGACACGACAAGCATTGTTGCGCCTGTGGCAGAGCCCGCAGTTGCGCCTGAATGGTAGCGACCGCCGAGCCTGTCATCGTGCCAGAAGAAGAGGCTGTTCAGGAAGGCACAAGTGCGGCGGCCTTTTTTGCCAATGCAAAGGCTGACCTAGCAGCGAATAACCCGTGCGGGGATGATCTCAAAGCACTGGTGCAGGATACGAAAACCTATTTCCCCTCTGGTGGATTGATCGCTGAGGCATCGGGACTGGTGAAAGCCCGCGTTATCGGGAAAATTGCCGAGGATTGTCCAAACTATACTTTGAAAATCCGGGGCCACTCCGACCCGTCAGGGGATAGTGCTGTCAATCTTGCGCTGAGCAAAAAACGGGCGGAAACGCTGATGAAATTGCTGGCGTCCAGTGGGGGCAATACAAAAGACTTCATCACTGTCGGGATGGGAGACAAGGAGCCATCAAACGTGGTCGGGCCGCTTGGGTCTGCCTATTATGATCGCCGCGTTGATTTTCAGGTTGTCGAGAGCGTGAAAACGGCAAGTGCCGCAGGGTTTGTGCAACAGCCGTGGAATGCCGTTCCAGCGGCGAGTTCTGCCTGCGCGGCCGAGCTGAAAGTCCGCGCCGAGCAGACGCGCCTGTTCTACAACACCCGCTCGATCACAGTATCCCCAACGGAGCTTGCGCCTGTGTATGAACTGGCCGAAGCGGTCGGGGCCTGTGAAGGCGCCCGCCTGCGCGTAATGGGACATCATTCGGATTTGAATGGTGCAAACGAGAACCTAAAAATAGACCGTCTTCGGGCGCTTGTTTTGATGGGCTCGCTTGTGGCGGCGGGTTACGAGGGTGAGAAGATCCTTGTGGGCGCGCCGTCGCATTCTGTTGGCGTTGCAAACCAGCCGACGCTGCCGCGCAGCCGCGTCAATTTTCAGATCATCATGGATAAAAAGCAGACTTCAGTGAGGTTGCTTAAAACAGAAAGGCCAGCCTTTGGGGGCTGGCCTTTTTCGTTGCGGTGGGCGTAAGGATCAGCCTTTGATCAGCCCCATGCTTTCGAGCTTGAGCAGCACCTGATGGGCGCAATTGTCGACATCGACATTCTCTGTTTCGACGCTGAGTTCGGGATTCTGTGGCACGTCATAGGGATCGGAGATGCCTGTGAATTCCTTGATTTTGCCCTCACGCGCCAGCTTATAGAGGCCCTTGCGGTCGCGGCGCTCGCATTCCTCGATTGAGGTGGCGACGTGGATCTCGACGAATGCGCCAAAGCTCTCGACATCCTCACGCACCGCACGGCGCGTGGTGGCGTAAGGCGCGATGGGTGCGCAGATGGCGATGCCGCCGTTCTTGGTGATCTCGCTCGCGACATAGCCGATGCGGCGGATGTTGAGATCGCGGTGCTCTTTGCTGAACCCCAGCTCGGAGCTCAGGTTCTTGCGCACGATGTCACCGTCGAGCAGGGTAACAGGACGCCCGCCTTGCTCCATCAATTTCACCATCAGCGCGTTGGCGATAGTGGATTTGCCCGAGCCCGAGAAGCCCGTGAAGAAGACGGTGAAGCCTTGGTTCGTGCGTGGCGGCTTGGTTCGGCGCAGTTCCTTGACCACTTCGGGGAAGGAAAACCACTCGGGGATTTCCAGACCTTCTTGCAAACGGCGGCGCAGTTCGGTGCCGGAGATGTTGAGGATGGTAACGTTATCCTTGTCCTTGATCTCGTCCATGGCTTCATATTGGGCGCGTTCCTGCACCCAGACCATATGTTTGAAATCGACCATCTCGATGCCCATTTCGGCCTGATGCTCGCGGAAGAGGTCTTGGGCGTCATAGGGGCCGTAGAAATCCTCACCCTGTGAGTTATTGCCCGGTCCAGCGTGATCACGGCCCACGATGAAATGGGTGCAGCCGTGGTTCTTGCGGATGAGGCCATGCCAGACCGCCTCACGCGGGCCAGCCATGCGCATGGCGAGGTTAAGCAGCGACATGGAGGTGGTGGCCTGTGGGTATTGGTCCAGCACCGCCTCATAGCAGCGCACGCGGGTGAAGTGGTCCACATCGCCCGGCTTAGTGAGGCCCACGACGGGGTGGATCAGCAGGTTGGCTTGTGCCTCACGCGCGGCGCGAAAGGTCAGCTCTTGGTGTGCGCGGTGCAGCGGGTTGCGGGTCTGGAAGGCCACAACCTTCCGCCAGCCCATTTTGCGGAAATAGGCGCGCAGCTCGTTTGGGGTGTCGCGGCGGGCTTTGAAATCATAGTGCACGGGCTGTTGCAGGCCTGTGACAGGACCACCCAAGTAGACCTTGCCTGCTTGGTTGTGCAGGTAGTTCACAGCGGGGTGCGCGTCGTCATCGGCGCCGAATACCTTTTCGGCCTCAAGCGCTTTGTTCGGGACCCAATTGTCGGTAACGGTCATGGTGGCGAGGATCACGCCCTCTTGGTCGCGCAGGGCGATGTCTTGACCTTCCTCAAGGGAGGCCGCGAAGTCTTCGGACACATCCAGTGTGATCGGCATGGGCCAGAGGGAACCGTCGGCAAGGCGCATGTTCTCGACCACGCTGTCGTAATCGGCCTGACCAAGGAACCCTTTGAGCGGGTTAAAGCCGCCGTTCATCAACAGCTCAAGATCACAAATCTGGCGCGGGGTCAGATCGTGGCTGACCAGCTGGCCTGCGTCTGTTTTCAGCTTTTGGGCGCTGTCATAGGAGACATAGAGTTCTGGGATGGGGGAGAGGTTGTGTTCCATGGGGTTGCTCCTGTTTTGGGAGGCGGTGACGCGTGATGCGGGACCCGTCAGTTCAGCGTGTAGCGCATCATACTCGGTTAGTTTGCGTGCAAGGAATTGGTCGATGAGGCGGTTTTTCTCCGCCGCACCGCGTGAGGTGATCGAATAGGAAAAGCGGGCGCGTTTGTCGGGGCCGTCGCGGTTGGTGATGCTGACCAGCCCCGCCTCGACGGCGCTGCGCAGCAATGTGTTAAAGCGTCCCAGCGACAGACCTATCGCCGCTGCCATCCCGCGTTGGGAGGCATCGGGTGCGATATCCAACTGGCGCAGCAGGCGGAACAACTGGTCCTCCTGCTCGGAGGTTGTTTTGGTCGCGGTGTTCGTCATTGTGCTGCTCTGCGTTTTGTTGAGCGCAGCTATGCACTGCAAAGTGTGTTCACGCTAGAACAAACTTTTGGCAATTATGGGGCTTTTCAGGGTGTGGGCCTTTTGCAACAGGCAGATATGGTGCTTTCAGCCCTCAATCGCGGTGATCATATCGACGCGTTTCCCGTGCCGACCGCCCTCGAATCCCGTCTCAAGAAAGGCATCCACGATGTCAAAGACTAGTGCAGGGCCAGTAACGCGCGCGCCCAGTGCCAGCATATTGGCATTGTTGTGCGCACGGATCATGCGCGCAGAGAAGGTATCGCCACACACGCCACAACGGATGCCTGCGACCTTATTCGCAGCCATCATAATGCCTTGACCTGTGCCGCACATGATGATGCCCAGATCGGCCTCACCCGCGACGACTTGCCGTGCAGCGGCCTCCCCATGTTTTGGGTAATCGGTGCTCTCGGCTGTGGTGGGGCCGATGTCGGTGACCGTATGGCCGCGTGCTTCTACATGTGCGGCGACTTGTTGGCGCAGGGCGATGTCGGCGTGGTCGCTGGAAATGATGATCCGCATCAGGCTTGCTCGGGGATTTGCGCGGTGTCGCCCTGCGGTACGGACGCGTCCGCATCACCGCTGTGCTCGGCCAAGAAACGCTCGGCCTCCAACGCGGCCATGCAGCCCATGCCGGCGCTTGTCACCGCTTGGCGGTATTTGTGATCCGTCAGATCACCCGCCGCAAAGATACCCGGCACAGAGGTTTCGGTGCTGTCGGGCTTTGTCACGACATAGCCGCCCATATGCGTCTCGAGCGTGTCCTTGACCAGCTCGTTTGCAGGCGCATGGCCAATTGCGACGAAGACGCCCTTGCAGGGGATGTCCGTAATCTCACCCGTTTTGGTGTGCTTGACCTTGATACCTTCAACGCCCAGTGGGCTTTCGCCGCCGTAAACTTCGTCCAGCTGGTGGAACCATAGCGGCTCGATCTTGGGGTTCTTCATCAAACGGTCGATGAGGATTTTCTCCGCGCGCAGCTCGTCGCGGCGGTGGATCAGTGTGACTTTGGAGGCGAAGTTGGTGAGGAAGAGCGCTTCCTCAACAGCGGTGTTGCCGCCTCCGATGACGACAATCTCCTGACCGCGATAGAAGAAACCGTCGCAGGTGGCGCAGGCCGAGACGCCAAAGCCCTTGAACTTCTCTTCACTCTCCAGCCCCAGCCATTTGGCGCGGGCACCCGTGGCGAGGATCACGGCGTCCGCCTCATAGACCGTACCGCTGTCGCCCTTGGCGATGAATGGACGTTTGGACATGTTCAGATCGGTGATGATGTCGCCGATGATTTCGGTGCCCATCGCCTTTGCGTGCGCTTCCATGCGGATCATCAGATCGGGGCCTTGGACTTCGGTATCGCCGGGCCAGTTCTCGACCTCGGTTGTTGTTGTCAGCTGGCCACCCGGCTCGATCCCTTGCACAAGGATCGGGTCGAGCATGGCGCGGCTGCCATAGACGCCAGCAGTATAGCCTGTGGGGCCTGAGCCAATGATCAAAAGCTTGGTCTTGCGTGTCTCGGCCATGGGTCGTCCTTTCGGGGAATCTGTTTGAGGCGAATATATACCTCCCCGCGATGCTCTTAAACCCCTGCACGGGGTCGTGATTGAGGGTGATGGATCGGGAGGGATGTAAATATTATTGCGCATTTGTGAAACATTATTGCGCATAGCGGCGTTATCTGTATAACAATCGAAAAACTGCAGGGGGATGTATGGCAGGTACGCGACTTGACCCGATTGATCGTAAAATTCTGGCTGAATTACAAGCGGATGGACGGATGACCAACGTCGAATTGGCCAAGCGCGTCGGTATTTCTGCGCCACCTTGCCTGCGCCGTGTGCGCACGCTGGAGGAGCAGGGGTTCATCCGTGGCTACCACGCCGAGGTGGATGCGCGCGAATTGGGCTTCGAGGTGCAGGTGTTCGCGATGGTCGGCCTTAGCTCTCAGGCGGAGGCGGATTTGTCTGCATTTGAGGAGCGGTGTCGCGACTGGTCGCTAATCCGCGAGTGTCACATGCTCAACGGTGAGGTGGATTTCATGCTCAAATGCGTGGCACCCGATTTGTCGAGCTTTCAGAAGTTCCTGACAGGTGAGCTTTTGACTGCGCCCAATGTGGCGAGCGTCAAGACTTCATTGGTAATCCGGAACGCCAAGGATGACCCTGGCGTTCCGTTTGACGTTTTGGAGGAACGTTTGAGCGTTCAGGCCTGAGACAGCCCAAACAGTTTCAAGAGACTAGTATTAGTAGGTGTCCTGCTCGGGCGCGAGCGGGCCGAAATCTGACAGATGGCCGATGCGCGGGAAGAGCGAGATGAAGCAGTCGCGCAAGGAGTGGCTGACTTCACGCGGGGCGGTGGCACCAGGGTGGAAGGTCTCCATCTCCATCCCGTCTACGTTGATCACAGCATGGCGCGACAGGCAGATGTGGAACAGACGTGTGGGCGTAGGCGGCGTGATCTCGATTACGTTGTCACCATCAACAAGCACCGACGCAGGGGTCAGGAGCTGTTTGCCATCAGCCACACCGCGCAGCGCGGCAGGTGTGTGCAGGATGCGCGCACCAGGCCCAACAGTAAGCGAGCGTTCGGGGCGCGACTGGCCCAGAGCGTCGGGCATGATGCGGATGAGCGGCGTGCGCTTTCCCGCGGCGGCAGGAGAGAAGGTTGAGGTGCCGACCCATGTCAGCTCTGCCGCTTCGCCCGTGGCTGTTTGAACCATATCACCGGGTTGCAAATCCTCAACTGCGACAAGGCCCATGGTGGTCTGGATCAGGCTGCCGTGTGTGAAGGCGGAGAATGCGTTTTCAAACAAAGCGATAGCGGGTGCTGTGCTCTGACCGATATATAGCGACGTATCTTCACGCAGCGCCGCGACCTCATAGGTGCGCTTTGGCATGGCGGGCTGGGCAATCGGGCCGCCCGAGGTTGGCATGGATGATTTCATCATTCCGTAGCTCATGTTGCGTGTTGCGGACCGTGCGGCAGCAGGATTGGCAGTCAGTGTCATGTAATTCACCTATCATGGTTCGTCACATCCTTCGTCGGCCCCCACCGACAACGACGGAAATAACGTGGTTTGCTATTTCGTGTCTCTCTCGGGACTTAATTCGCCATGTTTGTGCCGCATTGTTAAAGAATACACGACCTTTGGCGACAATCGGCAGGTAATCCTATCCATTTGCACGGATTTGTTTCCGAATTTTCGAAAAACGCTGCCTTATTCTGCCTCATTTATTGGGTAACTGCCCAAACTTGACCAGAATCGCGTGTAGCTTTTATCGGTCTTAAGAATCAAAAAAGCCCACCGCACGGGAGGATGCGGTGGGCTTTGGTGTGCAGCGGCTCGCGCGGGAGAACGCGATCCGCTGCTGAAAGAGCCTTTTATCAGGCGCTTTTGCGTGCAGGTGCTGCGGGTGCGTTGCGCTTTGCGATGAAAGCGGCGCGCCGTGCGCCACGGGCCCATGGCATGACCGTGTCATTGTCGGCTGCGGCCTTGGTGATGGATTTGATGAAGCGTGCGTTGGTTTTCATTATCTCTATCCTCAATCGTCGTTTTTCTATGCGGGTGCTTGCTGTGGCTGCCCTTGCTTGAGGTAGAATATGACGATGCAATCGGGCTGGTTTTGGGCATTTGGCTAAAAACTTTGAGGAATTTGCACAGACCAGCGACTATTATTGTGGCGCAGGGGCCTTATTCAGCGCGACCTCTTCAAAATATAGTAAACGCTGTCGATTGTGGCCGTTTTAGCAACAATTGCGCGAATTTTTTCGGGTCAATACGCGCGAGATTGGGGCAGGGCCAAGGCCCAAGCGGCCTCATTTGCGCCCAGATCAAAGGGTGATGGCGGCGATCAGACGGCCATAGTCGGCTTCTTTGGCGTGGGTCGTGCGGCGGTAGGAGTAGAATCGCTCGGCGTCAGAGAAAGTGCAATGGCGTGTCCACTCCGCGTGGCCCACGCCAGCAGCGCGCAAGCGGTTGAGGCCAAAGGCAGGCAGGTCGAACATCATGCGGTCACCTTCCCCGTTGATAAAGAAACGGGCAAAGTCGGGGTCTTCGGCCATAAAGCTGTCAAGGAACTCGGGGCCGACCTCATAGGCGCGCTGGCTGATCGAGGGGCCGATGACGGCGGTGATGTTGCTGCGTTGGGCGCCAAGAGCCTCCATCGCATCCACCGTTGCGTGCAGCACCCCATCCAGCGCGCCGCGCCATCCCGCGTGAGCAGCCCCGATCACGCCCGCCTCTTTGTCAGCAAATAGCACGGGCTGGCAATCGGCGGTCAGCACCGACAGGGCAATCCCGCGCGTCGCGGTGACAAGCGCATCAGCGCGGAGTTTCTTGGGCAGGGGGGCATCGACGGTCACGGCTGTGGCAGAGTGTATCTGATGCACGCCGACCAAGTGATCCGCCGCAACGCCCATCGCCTCGGCCACGCGGGCGCGATTGATGGCAACGATCTCTGCCTGATCGGAGGAACCTTGGCCGCAGTTCAGCCCTGCAAACACGCCTGATGATGCCCCGCCACGGCGTGTGAAAAAGCCGTGCTTTGCGCCGAGCGCATCAGACGTGAGGATTTCAAGCGTCATAGTTCCAACCCTGACAATGGAGGTGCACCCTGTGGCAGGATGCCGAATACTTTGAACAGGTTTCCCATTTCCTGCGGATGCGTCAAGCGGCGATGCGCGGCGATATGGGTCTCGAGTGCGGCACCGCTGAGCGATTGTGCAAGGGCGGTTGTGCGCGCGGTAATGCCGATCCGCTCAAGGAACACACCCTGCGTTGTGACGCGGGTGTGCGCGCACGGGGCGGTTGCGCGCACAAGCGCCTCAAAATCCACATGGGCGGTGAGGTCCGCCATGCCGGGCGAGGCGAGGGGGTCTGTGGTTTTGTGATCCTGCACTGCTTGTAGCGTGTCGCCCAAGCTGCGCCAGTCACCATAATCAAACACCAGCGCAGCCCCGCCGTGTGTGGCAATTCGTGCGGCGAGTGTGGTTAGGATTGGCGCGGCTGCGGCGCAATCCTCAATCAGGTCGCTGTCTTTTGTATCTTCCGAGCGGTGGGCCAGTGCGGGTTGCGGCTGGGCTGGACCAAGTCCAAAGGCCAGCGTGCCGTCCTGCACCCCCACCTGCCGCTCGCGCCAGCGGGAGCCGTCACGCACGAATTGGCGGATCGGCAAGGCGTCGAAGAATTCATTGGCGATGAGGTAGGTCGGCTGCGTGGGCAGGGCGTCTATACTCGGGACCCAGTTCGGGCTGTAGCCTTTGAGCGTCTCGGCCTGCACCTGCCGTAGCGCGGGAGAAGCCTCCAGCAGCGTGATCTGTGCGGCCTCGGCAAAGCCTGCAACGCGAGAGGCGGCGCGCATCGCGTCGGCCATCAGCGTGCCGCGCCCGGGGCCAAGCTCGGCAAGTGTGAACTGTGCTGGTGCGCCTTGGTCCAGCCATGCTTGCGCCAGCGTGAGGCCGATGAGTTCTCCGAACATCTGGCTGATCTCGGGCGCGGTGATGAAATCACCCTGTGCACCAAAGGGGGGGCGCGTTGTATAGTAGCCATGTTGCGGGTGCAGCAGGCACGTGGACATATAGTCATCGATCCGCATCGGCCCATAGGCGGTGATCTGCGCGGTTATGATGTCGCGCAGGCTCATCCGCTGCGGCGTGCGCGCAAGATAAAGAAGAGGCCAGCGGCGATCATGGGCAGGCACAAAAGCTGCCCCATGGTGAGGCCGTAGCCGCCGGTTTGTAGTGCGAGGCCCAGCGGGTTGCCCTCGGAGACGAATTGCGCGTCGGGTTGGCGCACGAATTCGACCATGAAGCGGGCGATGCCGTAGCCTGCCAGAAAGGTCCCCATGATCAGGCCCGGTGTTTTGAATGCGCTCTTTCGCCATGCAAGCCAGACGAGCACAGCGCCCAAGAGCAGCCCTTCGAGGGCGGCCTCATAAAGCTGTGACGGGTGACGCGCGCAGACGCCAGCCACATCGGGGCAGTATTGCGCGGCCTGCGTGGGAAAGGCCACGCCCCACGGCAGATCGGTGGGACGGCCCCAAAGCTCTGCGTTGATGAAATTGGCGATACGGCCAAGCAATAGGCCTGGAAAGATGCCGAGTGCTACCAGATCGCCTGCGCTGATGCGGGGGATGCTGTGGCGGGCGGTGTATATGAAGGCTGCGAAAATGACACCTAGCGCGCCGCCATGGAACGACATGCCGCCCTGCCAGACCATCAGAATCTCAGACGGATTAGATAGATAGTAGGCGGGTTGATAGAAGAAGACATAGCCCAGCCGCCCGCCAAGGATCACACCGAGGATAACCCATGTGAGCAAGTCCTCGATCTGCTCGGGCGTCATAACGGGCTGGTCATTGCGCCATAATCGCGGGGTTTGCGCGGCGCGCAGCACCAGACGCCAGCCCGCGAGGATGCCCACAATATAGGCCAGCGCGTACCAGCGCAGCGCGAAGGTCATGCCAAAAAGCGTGACCGAGAAAATCTCGGGCGCTACGTCGGGGAAGGGGATCAAAGCGTGCATGCGGTGATAGAGCGCGGCTGGCGCGTGATGTCAACCTTGCATGGTGCCACGATGCCACCCATATAGACGACAACACGATGGAGAGATGATATGCAGACGCGTAACAAGATTTTTGACGACCTCGGCCAGATCATGACCAACGCAATGGGCGTGGCTCAAGGTGCCAAGGATGAGGCTGAGAATGCCATGAAAGGCATGATGGACCGCTGGCTGGCAGATCGCGATTTTGTGACCCGCGAAGAGTTTGATGCCGTGCGTGCCATGGCCCAGAAAGCGCGTGAAGAGAACGAAGCGCTGAAAGCGCGGCTTGATGCGATGGAGAAACCCTGAGCCAAGCGTGATCTAAAGGACGCGCTGCCGCGCGATTTCTTGTTTTATTTGCCGCGCAGCGCGTGATCGCCCCGCCATCAGGTCGGGGCGATTTTTGTATCCGGGGGCAAATAACGCGATATCTTGGGGTAAAATGGGGCGTCTCCCCAATATTATGCGGTTATCCCCAGAAAAAGACTTGCCAGAGTCTACCCAGATCGCGACCATATGTTGTAGGACGGACAGGCAACAACGCGTTTTATAGCGGAAGCACTCAAAACCAAGGGGCGACGACAAGCTCCAGTGCTTTGGTGAGCATATATGAGGTGGCACAATGGCCCTGACAGAGCAGTATTTGGAAGAAGACGCACACCCGATCGATATCGTCGAGACATTGGCGACCCATCATGAGTGGGCCTTTGACCGTATCTCGGACGAGCAGATCGCGATGGAGGTCGAAGCACAATGGCGAACCTATCAGGTCACCCTTGCATGGTCGGCGTATGACGAGACGCTGCGCCTGATCTGTACTTTCGAGATGGAGCCGCCAGCGGCAAAGCTGCCCGCGCTTTACGGATTGCTCAATGATGTGAACGACCGCTGTTGGGCGGGGGCGTTCACGTATTGGGCCGAGCAGCAGATGATGGTCTATCGTTACGGCCTTGTGCTGGCGGGGGGGCAGGTCGCTTCGGCCGAGCAGATCGACACGATGATTGGTGTGGCAGTGTTGAGTGCCGAGAAATACTATCCTGCGATCCAGCTGGTCGTCTGGGGCGACAAGACCCCGAAAGACGCGCTGCAAGTCGCCATTGCAGAGGCCTACGGGCGCGCGTAACTCTTCTCCCCGAGAATAGCGGGAGAATTGAGATGGAAAATTCACGTATTGCACAGCGCGGTCTGGTGCTGCTGGGCTGTGGCAAGATGGGATCGGCCATGCTGGAAGGCTGGCTGGCGCGCGGCCTGCCCGCGACATCCGTTTGGGTGAATGATCCCTACCCCTCGGAGTGGGTGAAGCAGACAGGCGTGCATATCAATGAAGCGCTGCCCGAAGTCCCTGCGATCGTGTTGGTCGCGGTCAAGCCGCAGATGATGGCCGAGGCCCTCCCAACGCTGGCGCAGATGGGTGATGGCGAGACTTTGTTTGTGAGTGTGGCCGCAGGTACGCCGATTTCGTTTTTTGAGACAACGCTGGGCGCGCAGACGCCTGTGGTGCGGGCCATGCCAAACACGCCCGCTGCAATCTCGCAGGGGATTACGGCGATTGTGAGCAACGCGCAGGCGGGCGTGCAAGGGCTGGATGAAGCGGAGCTGCTCCTAAGTGCTGTGGGCGAGGTTGTGCGCCTGAGCGAGGAGGCGCAGATTGATGCCGTCACAGGGGTGAGCGGCTCTGGCCCCGCCTATGTGTTCCACATGATCGAGACGCTGGCCGCTGCTGGCGTGGCTCAAGGTCTGCCCGAGGCGATGGCGCTGCAACTGGCCCGTGCCACGGTAGCAGGGGCAGGCGCGTTGGCGCAGCAATCGGGTGAGGACCCCGCGCAGTTACGCATCAATGTCACCAGCCCGAATGGTACAACGCAAGCCGCTCTTGAAGTGCTGATGGACGAGACTGACGGGTTCCCCGCGCTGCTGCCTCGTGCGGTGGCAGCAGCGGCCGATCGCTCGCGGGAGTTAGCCCGTGGCTGAGATAACATTTGACGATTTTCTGAAGGTCGACGTGCGCACGGGCCGTGTGGTCAAAGCGGAGCCTTTCCCCGAAGCGCGCAAGCCCGCAATCAAGATGTGGATTGATTTTGGCGAGGAGATCGGCGTGCGCAAAACCTCTGCGCAGATCACAGTGCATTACACGCCCGAAGGGTTAATCGGGCGGCAGGTGATGGCGGTAGTCAATTTCCCTGCGCGTCAGATCGGGCCGTTCATGTCCGAGGTTCTGGTGCTGGGTGTCCCAGATGCACAGGGTGAAATCGTGCTGGTTGGGCCAGATCAATACACTCCAGCAGGAGGGCGAATGCATTGAAGAAAGTATTGATAAGCAGAGTGTTGCCTGATGAGGTTTATGCAGCACTTGAAGGGTTGGAAGTTGTCCGTCGTGATGAGACGGCGCCTCTGAGCGGGGAGGAAATGCGCGCAGCCTTGCGGGACTATGACGGGGTGATGTGCACGTTGGGGGATCAATTCTCAGCGGAGGTGTTTGCCGATGTGCCCGCCCCGCGCTGCAAGGTGCTGGCCAATTTCGGCGTAGGGTATAACCACATTGATGTCGCCGCCGCGAAGGCTGCAGGGGTCACTGTCACCAACACACCAGGGGCTGTGACGGATGCCACAGCTGATGTCGCGATGACCCTCATGCTGATGAGTGCACGACGTGCGGGTGAAGGCGAACGCATGGTGCGTGCGGGCAAGTGGGAAGGCTGGCATCCGACGCAGATGTTGGGCCTGCATCTGACGGGTAAGGCTGTGGGTATCGTTGGCATGGGGCGTATCGGGCAGGCGATCGCGCAGCGTTGTCACTTTGGCTTTGGTATGCGCGTCCATTACTTTAGCCGCAGCGAGAAGGCGTTGGCGTTTGAGGCGCAGCGGCATGGCGATCTCAAAGCGATGGCGGGACAGGTCGATGTGCTGGTGACTGCGGTGCCGGGCAGTGTCGAGACACGCCACATCATTGATGAGGGTATCCTCGGTGCGATGCAACCACATGCACGGCTGATCAATATTGCGCGTGGCGATGTGGTGTCGCAGACCGCTCTCATTGATGCATTGGAGCGTGGCGTGATCGGGGGCGCGGGGCTGGATGTCTATGAATTTGAACCTGACGTACCCAATGCGCTTAAGGCTATGGAAAACGTGGTGCTATTGCCGCATTTAGGTACGTCAACCAGAGAGGTTCGTGTGGATATGGGGCTGATGATGATTGCAAATCTACAAGCCGCTTTACGTGGCGAGACACCGCCGAATCCCGTCTAGCTATCGCCGACAGCTTCACGCCAATGTCGGCGGCACAGGGAAACATAACTCTCGTTGCCGCCGATCTGCACTTGCGCGCCTTCCCGCTGTACGACGCCAGAGGCGTCTTGGCGCACCACCATCGTAGCCTTCTTGCCGCAATGACAAATCGTGCGGATTTCACGCATCTCGTCAGACAGCGCCAAAAGAGCAGCCGAGCCTGGAAACAGCTGGCCTTGAAAATCAACGCGTAGCCCGTAGCACATCACAGGGACGCCAAGATCATCGACAGCGCGGGCCAGTTGCCAGACTTGATCATGGCTCAGAAAGTGAGCTTCATCGATGAAAATACAGGCACAGGGGCCAGCAGTGAGGCGCGTCTCGATCTTCGCAAACAGGTCTTCGGTATCATCGTATGTGTCCGCGTCCTGCCCAATACCGATCCGCGACGCGATCCGCCCTTCACCCGCACGATTGTCGAGCTGGGCCGTAATCAGATAAGGGACCATGCCACGCTCACGGTAGTTGTGTGCGGCTTGCAAAAGCACGGTCGATTTGCCCGCGTTCATGGTAGAATAATTGAAATACAGTTTTGCCATTGGCGCATTTATCGGACAGCGACGTTCGGACGCAAGTGTATCTGCATCTCATTGAAAAATTTACGGAGAAAATGCACTGCGTCAGCTACACAGTTTTACAGTCTGGCTGCTGACGGCGCGCGTATTCAAGGAACAGCATTATGGATACTTCAGGCAACTATTTGAAAAAGCATACCGAAGCTTTGGTCAAAGCGGTCGGTGTCGAAGCTGCTTGCGAAGTCACTGGTAAGTCAAAGGCGACTTTGGGCCGCTATTATTCCGACCATGATGAACACGCGGACCGCTTCATGCCTGTTGATGCTGTTGCCGCGCTGGAAAGTGCTGCGGGATATCCGCATGTGACGCAGGCCCTTGCAGAGCTGTCCGGCGCGCGGGTTGAGTTTGATGAACGGCGTCCGAATGATGAGACCAAAGGCACAGTGAATGCTGATGTGATAGCGTTGAGCCAGCGATTTGCCATGCTTATGGCGGAATACCAGCAGTCGATTGCAGACGGCAAGATTACCGTGAACGAGGCAAAGCGGCTGTTGAAAGAGACGACGCTTTTGCAGCAGGTGCTGGTGGATATGAAGCTTCATCTTGAGGATGAAAGTGTCTGAGGACCTGCCCGCATTGGTGCTGGATGCGTTGCAGCAAATTGATGTGGACCTGCTGAAATCACCTGAAGATGATGGGCATAAGCCACGGATATTATTGCTTTACGGCTCATTGCGGAGCAGTAGCTATTCGCGTTTTGCAGCCGAAGAAGCCGCACGAATTTTGCAGCACCTTGGGTGCGAGACAAGGATGTTTGACCCACGGGGTCTGCCTCAGCCTGATGATGCCGAGCCTGACCACCCCAAGGTAGCTGAGCTGCGTGAGCTAGCGGTATGGTCAGAGGGAATGGTCTGGTCCAGCCCCGAGCGGCATGGTGCCATGACGGGCATTATGAAAACCCAGATTGATTGGCTGCCGCTGTCGTTGCAGGGGGGCATTCGCCCGACCCAAGGTAAGACGCTGGCCATCATGCAGGTCTCTGGCGGATCGCAATCGTTTAACGCGGCCAACCAGATGCGCATCCTCGGGCGTTGGATGCGGATGGTGACGATCCCAAATCAATCAAGTATACCAATAGCTTGGCTTGAGTTTGACGGCAAGGGACGTCTGCCTGAAGGGCCGTTTTATGCCCGTGTGGTCGACGTGATGGAGGAGCTGGTCAAGTTCACATGGCTGGTACGCGGGGGCGCCGACTACCTTGTGGACCGTTACTCCGAGCGGGTGGAGACAGTTGAGCAGGTGCACAAGCGGGTGTCGGTTAAGAATATCTAGCCGTGCTTTTGCACCAGCACCGAGCCAACTGAATATCCAGCGCCAAACGAGCAGATGAGGCCGACATCACCGTAGTTCAAATCATTGGAATACTTTGAAAATGCGATAATTGAGCCTGCGGATGAGGTGTTTGCATAGTCCTGCAGAATGTTGGGTTGCTCTCCCTCCTCGGGCGTGCGGCCCAGAACCTTTTTGCCAATAAAATCGTTCATGGATTTGTTGGCTTGATGTAGCCAAAGTCGTTTTAGGTCAGCGGCTTGTGTGCCATCCTCGCTCATATGACCTGCGATATGTTCGGCGACCATGGGCAGTACTTCCTTAAACACTTTGCGACCGTTTTGCATGAATTGCATATCGCGGCGGTCCGCGACACCGTCGGGGCGCGAGCGGCGCAGGAAGCCGTTGTTGTTGCGGATGTTGTTGGAGAAGTCCGTCGCGCAACGAGTTGATTTGATTTCAAAATATGGGCCCGTGGCATCCTCCGAGCGTTCAATCAAAACAGCAGTCGCCACATCACCAAAAATGAAATGGCAGTCGCGGTCACGCCATTCTAAATGCGCAGAGCATATTTCTGGGTTAACAACCAGTGCGCTGCGGATGGAGCCTGCGCGGATCATGTCTGCGGCGGCCTGAATGCCGAAGGTGGCAGAGGAGCAGGCGACGTTCATATCGAAGGCGAAGCCATTGATTTCCAACAGGTCTTGGATCTCGATGGCGACGGCGGGATAGGCGCGTTCGAGATTGGAGGCCGCACAAATTACCGCATCGACGTCCTTGGCGGTCTTGCCTGCTGCCTGCAACGCTTTTTGTGCGGCATCCAGCGCCATTTCGGCCATCTGCGACGGCTCGTCGTCGCTGCGTTGGCGCAGCAGGGGGTGCATGACGCGGGGGTCAAGGATGCCTGATTTATCAAGCACATAGCGCTGCTCGATGCCTGAGGCTTTGAGGATGAATTCCTCGGAGGAGTAGTCTTTTGCAGGTAGCTCTCCTGCCGCGATCTGTTCCACATTTTCGGCGTTGTAGATGTCCACATATGCGTTGAAGGCGACGACCAATTCGGCGTTGGTGATGACTTCGGATGGGGTGAAAACGCCTGAACCAGTGATAGCGGGTGTGTACATCTTGGATTCCTATTTACGAACAATGGCTTAGGCTTGTTAATGCCTGTGGATATTCGGTGCTTTGGGCAGGGGGTGCTCGGGGTGCATTTTGCGTACACCCCCTGTACACCGGTGGTGCACCACTTAACTCCGTTAGGATTTTAACGAAGTTTTAAGGTTATGCCTATTTTATAATACCGTCACCCGAGTTGAGCTAATGAACCGTTACGTCATTAGCCCTGAAGTGCTTTCACGCCGATGTCATTCTCCGCCTGAGCTTTAATTGCGAGAGCTGCGGCATAGGCACCTGCGGCAGTCGTGTAATAGGGGATGCGATCATAGAGGGCGATGGAACGGATTGATTTGCTGTCCTCTACCGCTTGGGCGCCCTCGGTGGTGTTCATCACGAGGTGGATTTGTTCATCCTTCATCAGATCGGTGATGTCGGGGCGACCCTCGTAGACCTTGTTAACGGTGCGGCAGGGAATATCGTGTTCAGATAGCCACGCAGCGGTGCCGCGGGTGGCAGTGATGGTGAAGGTCTGGTCGATCAAGGTGCGCGCGGCCTCAAGAACGTCGGCAGTTTTGTCGGCATCTTTGATGGAGAGGAACGCGGTGCCTGTGCGGGGCAGCATGGTGCCTGCACCCATCTGCGCCTTGAGGAAGGCACGGGGGAAGTCGCGATCCCAGCCCATGACTTCGCCTGTCGAGCGCATCTCGGGGCCGAGGATCGTGTCGACGCCAGGGAAGCGGGCGAAGGGGAGCACGGCCTCTTTGACTGAGAACCACGGCATGTTGGGATCGGCCAGTGTCATCGGGTCGCCGAGCGGCAGCACATCGGTGTATTCGGCGTTTGCGTCATAGGGCGCGCGCTGGGGGAAGTTTGACAAAGGCTCTCCGGCCATGACGCGGGCGGCGATGCTGGCGATGGCGGAATCGGTGGCTTTCGCCACGAAGGGCACGGTGCGCGAGGCACGGGGGTTCACCTCGATGAGGTAGATTTCCTCGACTCCCTCATCATTGGGTTTAACTGCGAATTGGATGTTCATGAGGCCCACGACATTGAGCGCCTTGGCAAGGGCTTTTGTCTGGACCTCGACCTGCGCGATGATGTCTTTGCTGAGCGAGTAGGGTGGCAGGGAGCAGGCGCTGTCGCCTGAGTGCACGCCCGCCTCTTCGATGTGCTGCATGATGCCTGAGACATGCACGTGCTCGCCGTCCGAGAGGGCGTCAACGTCGAGTTCCACGGCACCCGCGAGGTAGCTGTCGAGGAGCACTGGGCTATCGCCCGAGACGACGACGGCTTCGGATATGTAGCGCTCGAGCTGGGTCTGGTCGCGCACGATCTCCATGGCGCGGCCGCCGAGCACGTAGGAAGGGCGGATCACCAGCGGGAAGCCGATTTGGGACGCGATTTCCAGCGCTTCGGCGTCGGAATGGGCGATGCCGTTGTTGGGCTGTTTGAGGCCGAGGTTTTGCACCAGATCGGCGAAACGCTCGCGGTCTTCGGCAAGGTCGATCATGTCGGGCGTGGTGCCGAGAATCGGGATGCCTTCGTCGTGTAGCGCCTGCGCGATTTTGAGCGGCGTCTGCCCGCCGAATTGCACGATCACCCCGTGCAGCGTGCCGTTCTCCTGCTCGACACGCAGGATCTCCATCACATGCTCGAATGTCAGCGGCTCGAAGTAAAGCCGGTCCGAAGTGTCGTAATCGGTGCTGACCGTCTCGGGGTTGCAGTTGATCATGATCGTCTCGTAACCCGCAT
>CBFHZX010000003.1:0-129865 GCA_965660425.1 Sulfitobacter sp.
CCACATGAATATTGGGGAACTCGTCCACATCCGCCACCCAGACCCAATCGGCATTGCGCACAACCGATTGCTTCTTGGCGTCTTTGAGCTCCTCCATCTGGTAGTTGCGCCCCTCGGCAGGGTTGGGCAGATGCGTCACATGCCCCAAACCCGCCAATTCATCGAGCAGCGCATCAGTGCCATCATCGCAATCGTTTGAATAAAATAGAAAATCACTCACACCGATGCATTGATGAAAAGCGATCCATTCCAGCAGGAACGGCCCTTCATTCTTCACGCAGGTGACCGCTGTGATTGTCAGATCATTCGCCACGGCACGCCCTCACCAGAGCCACCGCATTGCGCGTTTGCTTGCTCATATCCGCCTCATTAACGGGTTCAGGTGCCAGTATGGCCTCAAACCTCTTTTATTCGCGTTAAACCATGCCACCTTGCGCGAATTACGTCAATCTTTGCAGTGAAATGTGCGAATTTGGCGTGACATATGTATCATTGGTGCCTTGACCTGTGGGCGCGGTGGTGGCCTTCTGTACGTCCAAAGGGTCAGAGGAATGTGATATGACGGATGTGTCATCTATCGATGCAGTGCAAAAGATGCTGGCAGATCAGGGGTATGTCTGTGGTCGCCCGCTGGCAACTGTCGTGTTCCTGAGCCTGCGGTTGGGACGGCCCTTGTTTCTCGAAGGTGAGGCCGGTGTGGGCAAGACCGAGATCGCAAAAGCACTCGCAGCCGCGATGGGCAGGCGCCTGATCCGCTTGCAATGTTATGAAGGTCTTGATGCATCCTCGGCAGTCTACGAGTGGAATTTTGCCGCGCAAATGGTGGCAATCCGCACCGCCGAAGCAGCGGGCGGCGCGGACCGAAAAGCACTGAATGCCGAGCTCTTCGGCGATGAATTCCTGATTGAGCGGCCCTTACTCCAAGCACTGCGTCCTGACGAGAACGGCCCGCCCATCCTGCTCATAGACGAACTGGACCGGACCGATGCGCCATTCGAGGCCTTCCTGCTTGAAGCACTCAGCGATTTTCAAATTACCATTCCCGAGATGGGCACCATAGAAGCGCCAGAGGCGCCGATTGTGATCCTCACATCCAACCGCACGCGCGAGGTCCACGACGCACTCAAACGCCGTTGCCTCTACCATTGGGTGGATTACCCCGACTTTAAGCGTGAAATGGACATCCTCACCGCGCGCGCACCAGAGGCGGCAGAGGCGCTCAGCCGCGAGGTCGTCGCCTTCGTCCAACGCCTGCGCACCGAAGACCTGTTCAAAAAACCAGGTGTCGCTGAAACCATTGACTGGGCCAAATGCCTGCTGGCCCTTGACGCGCTCACCCTCAGCCCAGAAGTCATCGCAGACACGCTCGGCGCGGTTCTGAAATATCAGGACGACATCGCAAAACTCCAAGGCTCCGAGGCCAAGCGCATCCTTGATGAGGCCCGCGCAAGCCTTGATGCATGATGCCAGTTTCTTTTGGTCTTAAATATCCAAATCCCAACCCTTCCGGTACGCGCAGGCGCCTGAATGGTTGAATATGCCCCCCTCGATCTGCCCGATAACCCGCGCTTGGCGGGAAACATCACCCATTTTGCGCGCGCGCTGCGCCGTGCTGGTTTGCCCATCGGGCCGGGGCGGTTGATCGACGCGATCCGCGCGGTAGAGGCGGCTGGTTTTACAGAAAAACGCGACTTCTACTGGACGCTTCATGCGTGTTTTGTGAACCGTCCCGAGCATGGGCGCATATTTGCACAGCTCTTTCGCCTGTATTGGCGCGACCCGCGATATCTTGAACATATGATGGCTGCGATGCTGCCTGCCATTCGCGGCGTTCAGGAAGAGCGCCCCGCGCAAGCAGCGGAAAAACGCGCAGCCGAAGCACTTCTGGACGGTGCCGAAGCGCCTCCGCAAGAGGAAGTCGAGACACCAGAACAGGACGCGCTGATCGAAGTGGATGCCTCGCTGACCATGTCCACCTCGGAGCGGCTCAGGACGCTTGATTTTGAATTGATGAGCCTTGCGGAGGTGGCTGAAGCCAAGCGGATGCTGGCAAAGCTCAGCCTGCCGATCAAGCCGCTGCCCTCACGGCGCTCCGTGGCCAGTTTCGGGCACGGCGCATTGGACGCCAAGCGCTCGCTTCTGGCAGCGCTTCGCAGGGGCGGGGAGATGGACGGGCTTGCGCTCAAACGGCCGAAACCTCGGTGGCCCAATCTGGTGGTGCTGTGCGACATTTCAGGATCAATGAGCCAGTATAGCAGGATCATTCTTCATTTCCTTCACGCTGTTGCAAACGAGCGTGGCGCGGGGTGGGCGCAGGTCCATGCGTTCACTTTTGGCACGCAGCTCACCAACATCTCGCGGCATCTGCGTACCCGCGATGTGGACGCGGCACTCAAGGCGGCGGGTGCAGAGGCGCAGGACTGGGAAGGCGGGACGCGCATCGGGCAGAGCCTTGCCGCGTTTAATAAACATTGGTCGCGTCGCGTGCTGGGGCAGGGGGCGGTTGTCTTGTTGATCACGGACGGGTTGGACCGAGATGATCCCGACGCGCTGGCGCGGGAGATGAAGCGGCTGCATCTTACAGCGCGGCGCGTCATCTGGCTTAATCCGCTGCTACGGTGGGATGGGTTTGCGCCTAAGGCCGCGGGCATCCGTGCGATGCTGCCGCATGTGGACAGTTTTCGTGCGGGCCATTCGATAGAATCGCTTGAGGCGTTGGCTGCGGCGATTTCAAAGCCTGATGACGTTGGTGAAAAAACGCGGCTGTTGGGGATGATCGAGACAGGCTAGGGGGCTTTGCCCCCCGCTGCGCGTCCCCCACAGTTTTAAGGAAAGTGAAAACAGGCTTAGGTAACGGTGTGCGCAAAACTTTCGGTGTAGAGGGTTGTGAGGTCGCACAGGGGGGCAGTGGCGTCGCCAAAGCTCAGGGATTTTCCGCCAAAGACGCCCACATGGCTTAGCACGATGCCTTGGGCCTCGGCGGCGGCGCGCAGTTCGGCGGCATTTTCTGGGCTGGCGGCGATGAGATAACGGGCCTGATCTTCGCCAAATACATGTGGCGTGCTGTCTGTCTCGATGGCGAGGCCTGTCTCCGCGTGGTTTGCCATCTCGAAAGCAGCAAGTGCCAAACCGCCGTCCGCGATATCTGTGCAAGCCGAGATGAGCGCGTGGTGTTTGCGGATGAAATCGCCGTGCAGCGCTTCGGTCTCCAGATCCACATGTGGGGCGTCGCCCTCTATGCGTGCGAATGCTTCGGCGAACAACGCGGATTGACCCAAGTGGCCTTTACCCTCGCCCAGCATCAGGGCGATGTGACCGTCTGCTACGTCAAAGCCAATGATATCGCTGGAAGTCTTGAGTAGGCCGACTGCACCGATGGTGGGGGTGGGCAGGATCGCAGAGCCGTCGGTCTCGTTATAGAGCGAGACGTTGCCCGACACGATCGGCATATCGAGGGCGGCGACCGCTTCGCCGATGCCTTTGATCGCGCCCACAAACTGGCCCATGATTTCGGGCTTTTCGGGGTTGCCGAAGTTGAGGTTGTCGGTGGTGGCGAGCGGAGTGGCACCCACGGCGGTGAGGTTGCGGTAGGCTTCGGCCACGGCTTGTTTGCCGCCCTCGACGGGGTTGGCTTTGACATAGCGGGGCGTCACATCGGAGGTGAAGGCTAGCGATTTGTCGGTGCCGTGCACGCGGATGATGCCTGCGCCCCAGCCCGGAGTGCGCGCGGAGTCGGCCATGACCATTGTGTCATACTGCTCATAGACCCATGATTTGCCCGCATAGTTTGGCGAGGCGAGAAGGGCCTTGAGGCCCTCGATGGGATCGATTGCGGGGATGTCGGTGAGCGGTGCTGCGGCTGGCGTTTCCACCCACGGGCGGTCGTATTCAGGGGCCGTGCCAGAGAGGGCTTTGAGGGGCAGGTCTGCTTTGACCTCGCCGTTCAGGCGGATCAGGAAGCGGTCCTCAGCGATTGTCTCGCCCACGATGGCGAAATCGAGGTCCCATTTGTCGAAGACGGCCTTGGCTTCTGCCTCGAGCTCGGGGCGCAGGACCATGAGCATGCGCTCTTGGGACTCGCTGAGCATCATCTCGTAGGCGGTCATGTTCAGCTCACGCGTCGGGACCTTTTCGAGATCGAGGATCACGCCGAGATTGCCTTTGTCGCCCATCTCCACGGCGGAGCAGGTGAGACCCGCAGCGCCCATGTCCTGAATGGAGATTACGGCACCAGTGGCCATCAGCTCCAGTGTTGCTTCCATCAGGCGCTTTTCTGTGAAGGGGTCGCCGACCTGTACGGTGGGGCGCTTTTCCTCGATGGTGTCGTCGAATTCGGCGGAGGCCATGGTGGCGCCGCCAACGCCATCGCGGCCTGTTTTGGCGCCGAGGTAGACCACGGGCATGCCCACGCCAGAGGCGGCGGAGTAGAAAATCTTGTCAGCGTCTGCGAGGCCTGCTGCAAAGGCGTTCACAAGGCAGTTGCCGTTATAAGCGGGATCAAAGCGGACTTCGCCGCCCACGCAAGGCACGCCGAAGCAGTTGCCATAGCCGCCCACGCCTGCGACGACGCCGTGCACAAGCTGTTTGGTCTTGTGGTGTGACGGCTCACCAAAGCTTAGGGAGTTCATGGAGGCAATCGGGCGCGCACCCATGGTGAAGACATCGCGCAGGATGCCGCCCACGCCTGTGGCCGCGCCCTGATAGGGTTCTATGTAGCTGGGGTGGTTGTGGCTCTCCATTTTGAAGACAACCGCTTGGCCGTCGCCGATGTCGACCACGCCTGCGTTCTCACCGGGGCCGCAGATGACCTGGGGGCCTTCGGTGGGCAGGGTGCGCAGCCATTTTTTGGAAGACTTGTAAGAACAATGCTCGTTCCACATAGCGGAGAAAATGCCCAATTCGGTGAAGGTGGGCGTGCGGCCCATCAGGTCCAGAATGGTCTGGTATTCACTGTCACTCAGGCCATGGGCGGAAATGACGTCTTGGGTGATGGCAGGTTCTGACATGATGGCGCTCCCCGAGGGCGGTAAAATTGTTGCCCTGTCATAGGACAGGCGCGTGCAGGGGGGAAGGGGGGATTGGGAGCAGAACGGCTGGCGCGGTCATAATCAGAGCGTCAAGGCAGCGTCAGGCAAAAAAAGACCGGGCACAAAGGCCCGGCCAAGTCCAACAGGGAGGTGTAAGGCGGCACATATGCGCCTCAAAACCTTAACGGGGGCGACTTAGGGTGCAATATCGCTGCGATCAAGGCAGAATCACAAAGCGGGTTTGCATGACCGTTATGCATTTTGTGCATATCTCGAGAGCGGGGAGCCTAGGCGTCTCGCTGCTGTTTGCGATAGGCGATGATTTCATCCTGCACAAAATCCTTGAACGCCGCGATGCGCTGGGACTGCCGCAGCTCTTCAGGGTAGGCGAGGAAGACAGGAACTTCGGAGGATTCTACATCGGGCAGCACACGCACGAGGTCGGGGAAATCCTGCGTGAGGTAATCGGGCAATACCCCGATGCCGAGGTTGTGGAGGACACCTTGGAGCACGCCGAAATAGTTATTCACGGTCAGCAATGACTTTACATCGTACATCAACAGCTGCTGGATCAGGCTCAGCCCTGCGCCGACCTGATTGCTGGCGGTGCTTTGGCAAATCAGGCGGTGATCGCTCACATCCTCGATCTGTGTCGGGCTGTCGTTGCTATCAAGATACTTTCGGGTCGCAAACATTGCCATGCGCACAGTCATGAGACGTTTGCGGACCAGATCGGCTTGGGACGGTTCTTTGAAGCGGATTGCGACATCTGCCTCGCGCATGGGCAGGTCCAGCACGCGTTCTTCCAGCATCAGATCAACTTTAAGGTCGGGATACTTCTCGTAGAGCTTCGAAAGGCGCGGAGCGAGCCAAAGGGTGCCGAAACCAATCGTGGTAGTCACGCGCAATTCGCCAAAGACTTCTTCTTCGCTGTCGCGAATACGGGCCGAGGCAGCATCGAGGCGTTTGCTCATGGCGCGGGTGGCGTCGAACAGCAACTCGCCCTGTTCAGTGAGAATCAGGCCCCGCGCATGGCGGTGGAACAGATTGGTGTTGAGCTGTTCTTCGAGGCCACGGACCTGACGGCTCACGGCGGATTGTGACAGGTTCAGCTTGTCTCCCGCGTGGGTGAGTGAACCTGCATCCGCCACCGCGTGGAATATTCTCAGCTTGTCCCAGTCCATGATCCGCCCCTTTTTTTGCTGACCTTGTAGCGGATTAAGTCATCTTGGCCTACCTGAATGCAACGGGGAAAAACACGGTGAGTGAAATTGATGCTATGCAGGTCAGTGTTTGTGACCTATTGTGCTGCTTATGGATGCATGTAGACTGATGCTGCCCGTTGGTATTTCTGGGAGGAACACCATGACAACGCAAAAGATTTCGCTGAATGATCGGTTTGATCTGGGCAAAAGCCCTGTGCTGCTCAACGGCACACAAGCTTTGGTGCGGGCGATGATGATGCAGACCGCGCGTGACAAGGCGTCAGGCGTGAACACGGCAGGTCTGGTGACGGGCTACCGCGGTTCTCCGCTGGGGGCGGTGGATATGCAGATGATGCGGGCCGAAAAGCAGCTGGTCGAGCACGGGATTACCTTTCAGGCGGGGCTGAACGAGGATTTGGCCGCAACGGCGCTGTGGGGCGCACAACAGGCGGAATTGCGCGGCGAGGGCAAATACGACGGCGTGTTCGGCATGTGGTATGGCAAAGGACCCGGTGTGGACCGCTCTGGTGACGTGATGCGCCACGCCAATATGGCAGGCAGCAGCCGCTTGGGCGGGGTGATCATGGCGATGGGCGATGATCACACGGGCGAATCTTCAACCGTGCTGCACCAGTCGGATTTTGCGATGGTCGACGCCTATATGCCGGTGCTGTCGCCTGCGGGTGTGCAGGAGATTTTGGACTATTCGCTCTATGGCTGGGCGCTGTCGCGGTTCTCGGGGCTTTGGGTCGGGGTCAAGACGATGAAGGACACGGTGGAGGTGACCTCTGTGGTTGACGGTGATCCGCACCGCCTGCAGTTTGTCACGCCTGAGTTCGAAATGCCCGAAGGCGGGCTGAATATCCGTCTGGTCGATGACCGTATCGTGCAGGAATCACGTCTGATCAATCACAAACGCTATGCGGCGGAGGCCTTTGCCTATGCCAACAAGATTGACAAACGTGTCTGGGGTAAAGCGGGTGCGAAGATCGGGATTGTTTCGGCGGGTAAGAATTATCTCGATGTGATCCATGCGATGAGCCTGCTGAACATCGACGCGGACGAGGCGGAGCGTTTGGGCATCACGACCTATAAGGTCGGGCAGGTCTGGCCGCTGGACATGCGAGGCTTCAAGGAATGGGCCGCGGGCCTCGATCTGATCATCGTGGTTGAGGAAAAGCGGAAGCTTATCGAGGTGCAGATCAAGGAGGCGCTGTTCGACAGTCGCTCGGGGCAGCGGGTGTATGGCGGGACCAAAGAGGGCGCGGAGCTTTTCTCTGCGGCTTGGGCGCTCGATCCGTTGGAGATTGCCGAGAAGCTGGGCGAGGTGCTCTGCGATGAGGGACGCGGCACGGATGGCATCCGTGCTGGTCTCGCTGATCTGGCTGACGCAAAGCGCGCCGATAATGCGCAGGAACTGGCAGGGCGCTTGCCGTATTTCTGTTCGGGCTGTCCGCATAACTCCTCCACGAAAGTGCCCGAGGGTAGCCGCGCCTACGCAGGCATCGGCTGTCATTTCATGGTACAGTGGATGGACCGCGAAACCCTCGGGTTCACCCATATGGGGGCAGAAGGTGCCAACTGGATCGGGGAGGCGCCGTTTTCGAATACGCCGCATGTGTTCCAGAATATCGGCGATGGAACATACAATCATTCGGGCATTCAGGCCATTCGCGCGGCTGTCGCTGCTGGCACGAATATGACCTATAAAATCCTCTACAATGATGCCGTCGCCATGACGGGCGGGCAAGGCAATGAGGGGGATCTGAGCGCACCGCGCATAGTGGACGAGCTGCGCGCGATGGGGATCAAGGAACTTGTCGTCGTCTATGACGAAAAGGAAGATGTCGATCCTGCCGCCTTCAAAGGCGTGGAGATGTTCGAGCGGGCCGAGCTGCAGAACGTGCAGGCGCGGCTGGCGAAAACGATGGGCGTCAGCGCCATCGTCTATGTCCAGACCTGTGCTGCCGAGAAACGCCGCCGCCGCAAGCGCGGGCTGTTCCCCGATCCTGACAAGCGGATGTTCATTAACACGGACGTTTGCGAAGGCTGCGGCGATTGCGGGGTGCAGTCCAACTGCGTCTCGCTTGTACCCGTCGAGACTGAGCTGGGCCGCAAGCGCGCCATCGATCAGTCCTCGTGCAACAAGGATTTCTCCTGCGTCAACGGCTTCTGCCCGTCCTTTGTGACGCTTGAAGGAGCGACTGTGCGCAAGGAGGCCACGACAGAGGTGAAGATCCCCGATCTGCCGCTGCCTGATCTGCCGAGCATCAATGGCACCTACAACGTGGTTATTACAGGCGTTGGCGGCACGGGCGTTGTAACCATTGGTGCCGTGCTGGCGCAGGCTGCGCAGATCGACGGCAAGGGCGCTGGCATGATGGAGATGGCGGGCCTTGCGCAAAAGGGCGGTGCGGTGAACATCCACTGCCGTCTGGCCAATCGCCCTGAGGATATCTCAGCCATTCGCGTGGCTACAGGAGAATGTGACGCGCTGATTGGTGGTGATTTGGTGACCTCGGGCGGTAGCAAAACGCTAGGGCTGACCTCAACAGGGCGCACGGGTGCGGTGGTGAACTCCCACCAGATCATCACGGGTGATTTTACGCGTGATACAGAATTCAAAATGCCGTTCGACCAGCTTGAGCTGGCGCTGGAAGCGCGTCTCAAGGACGATCTGTCGATGTTCGATGCCTCCGATCTGTCCAAGGCCACGCTGGGCGATAGCATCTTCTCCAACATGATGATTTTCGGCGGCGCATGGCAGCGTGGGCTCATCCCGCTGACGCTGGAGGCGGTGATGGATGCGATCCGCCTTAATGGTGCTGCTGTAGAGCGCAACCTGCGCGCCTTTGAGATCGGACGCTGGGCGGTGCTGTACCCTGCCGAGGCGCAGAAGGTGCTGACGCCGAATGTGGTCGAGCTCCCCAAAACGCTGGAAGAGCGGATCGCCTTTAGAAGAGAGCATCTGGTGGCGTATCAGGGCAAACGTCTGGCCAATCGCTATGGCAAGATGCTGGATGCGATTGCTGATGAGGGCGTGCGCGAAGCCGTGGCGGAGGGCTATCACAAGCTGCTGTCCTACAAGGACGAATATGAGGTGGCGCGCCTGCTGCTGAGCAGCCGCGAGAAGGCGCGTGCGGAATTTGAAGGGGATTTCAAAATGTCCTTCAATCTTGCCCCGCCGATGCTGTCCAAGATGGGCCCGAGCGGGCGGCCCATGAAGCGCGAGTTTGGTCCGTGGCTGGAGCGGCCTTTGCGCATGATGGCAAAGCTCAAGCGCTTGCGCGGCACGCCGCTGGATGTCTTCGGGTACACGGCCGAACGCAAGATGGAGCGTGCGCTGATCAAGCAATATGAGGCTGATGTGCGGGAAGTTCTGCCCAAGATGGATGCGCAGACCCGTGATGCGGTGATCGCCCTTGCTGCGCTGCCGCTGGATATTCGTGGATTTGGCCCCATTAAAGAAGTGAATGAGGCCAAAGCTGCGAAGCGGCGTGAGGAATTGCTCAGCGTGATCCGTGCTGGTGGCGCACCCGTGGCCAAAGCGGCAGAGTAATGGTGGATTCTGCGCGTCAAAGCGCGTAAGGGCTTGCGTAGCGCCCTGCTGTGGTTTTCGGTAGGGCAAAGCATTCACAGGCCGGGGCGTGACACATGGCAGTAGGTATTTTCGACAGTGGCTTGGGCGGCCTGACCATTTGGGACGCCGTGCAGGCGCGCTTGCCTGATCAGGAATTCGTCTATCTCGCGGACAGTGCCCATGCGCCTTATGGTGTGCGCGATGCGGATGATATCTATGATCTGACCGTGGCTGCCACGCAGCGGCTGTTTGATGCGGGCTGTGATCTGGTTGTGCTGGCCTGTAACACGGCCTCTGCTGCGGCGCTGCGGCGGATGCAGGAGGGATGGGTGCCGTCCGATAAACGTGTTTTGGGCGTGTTTGTCCCGCTCATCGAGGCGCTGACGGAGCGGCAGTGGGGCGACAATTCGCCCCCGCGTGAAGTGGCGGTAAAGCATGTGGCCCTGTTTGCCACCCCCGCAACTGTCTCAAGCCGCGCGTTCCAGCGCGAGTTGGCGTTCCGCGCCGTTGGTGTGGATGTCGAGGGTCAGGCCTGTGGCGGTGTGGTCGATGCGATTGAGGATGGGGATATGATCCTTTCTGAAGCGCTGGTGCGCAGCCATGTGGACGCGCTGAAGCGCAAGATGCCTTCCCCTGACGCGGCTATTCTCGGATGCACGCATTATCCGCTGATGAAACAGACGTTTCAGGATGCGCTGGGCGAAGGTGTGTCGGTGTTCAGTCAGGCCGATCTGGTAGCAGAAAGCCTTGCCGATTACCTTGAGCGGCACCCCGACAAAAAGGGCAGCGGGGAGGCTGCGTTTCTGACTACGGGTGATCCTGCACGGGTGAGCAACCGCGCCACACAGTTTTTGCGACGACAGATTACATTTACTGCCGCCTGAGGGCGCATCTGTACTGCAAATTTTCTAGGACCGAAAACATGACATATAATATCGCAATTCTGGGCGCATCTGGCTATACGGGCGCTGAGTTGATCCGGCTTATCGCGGGCCATTCCATGATGGAAATCAAGGCCTTGGGCGGCAACTCCAAGGCGGGGCAGAGCATGGCATCTGTATTCCCACACCTGCGCCACCTTGATCTGCCCGATTTGGTGAAGATGGAAGAAATTGATTTCGCCGCTATTGATCTGTGCTTTTGCGCGCTGCCGCATAAGACCTCGCAGGAGGTGATCTCGAAGCTGCCAAAGACGCTTAAGATTGTAGACCTCTCCGCTGATTTCAGATTGCGTGATCCAGAGGACTACGCGCGCTGGTACGGCAATCCGCATGCCGCGTTGGAGCAGCAGGCGGAGGCGGTCTACGGGCTGACTGAGTTCTACCGCGAGGAGATCAAGGAGGCACGGCTGGTGGCGGGCACGGGCTGTAATGCGGCGACGGGTCAATTCGCGCTGCGTCCGTTGATTGAGGCAGGGCTGATTGATCTCGATGACATCATCATGGACTTAAAATGTGCCGTGTCTGGTGCAGGGCGCGCACTCAAGGAGAACCTGTTGCATGCTGAGCTGTCAGAAGGCTATCACGCCTATGCGCTGGGGGGCACGCACCGTCATTTGGGCGAGTTTGATCAGGAATTCTCGGCCCTCGCAGGGCGGCCTGTGAAGGTGCAGTTCACCCCGCATCTGGTGCCTGCCAACCGCGGTATCTTCGCGACATGCTACGTTAAGGGTGACAGTCAAGGTATTCATAACGCTTTGAATAAAGCATATGAGAGCGAGCCGTTCATCGAGGTGCTGCCTTACGGCGAGGCGCCCTCGACGCGACACATTCGTGGCTCCAACTTTTGCCACATCGGTGTGACGGGGGACCGCGTGGAGGGGCGTGCTATTGTTGTGGCCGCACTCGATAACCTGACAAAAGGTTCATCAGGTCAAGCGTTGCAAAACGCCAATCTGATGTTAAATATTCCCGAGACGGACGGGCTGATGATGGCCCCGCTGTTCCCGTAACCTTAGTCGGAGGCCGCTATGAAGAGTTTGAAAAAGCAACGTCGCATTCAACTGATCGCGGTCGCCGTGGTGGCGCTGATCGGCTCCACGGCGCTGATCGGTTACGGCATGCGCGATGGCATCAACTTCTTCCGCGCGCCCACTCAGGTGGTGGCAGAGCCGCCTGCACCAACAGAGGTCTTCCGCATTGGCGGGCTGGTTGAGGAAGGTACGCTCAATCGCGGACAGGGGGAGCAGACCACCTTTTCCGTGACGGACGGCGGAGCGAGTGTGCCTGTGACGTTTACGGGTGTGCTGCCTGATCTTTTCGGTGAGAACGAGGGCATGGTCGGAACGGGCCGTCTGGTGAATGGCGTATTCGAGGCGACTGAGATCCTAGCCCGCCACGACGAGACCTATATGCCCAAGGAAGTCGTTGACGCGCTGAAGGAACAGGGCGTCTACCAAGAGCCTGAAAGCTAAGAGCGTACGCTCTGATCAAAACCTGTTAACCATTCTGCTGCTTTCTCTCCCTCAGCTTCGAGGGGTAGGCCTATGCAATCTGTACATGACATCGCACAAGACATCGTCGCCCGTGAGGGCGGATATGCGAATGATCCCGACGATCCGGGTGGTGCGACGAATTTCGGCGTCACGATTCACACCATGCGCAGGCTTGGCCTTGATCTGGACCGTGACGGTACGGTGACTGCGGCGGATGTGCGCAGGCTCACCCGTGATCAGGCGGTCAATATTTTTTTGGAGCATTATTATGCGCGGCCGCTCATTGCGGAGCCGCCGCAGCCGCTGCGCGCAAGCGTGTTTGATATGTACGTAAATGCGGGCGGCAACGCCGTGAAAATCCTGCAACGCCTGATGGTCGACATGGGATATGCCGTGGCTGTCGACGGTGCGCTGGGTCCCGTGAGTATCGCAGCGGTGCGTGCTGCCTATGAGGCGTCACCCGACTATCTGGTCGATGCCTACGGCATTGCGCGGCGCAATTATTACTTCCGGTTGGCTGATCGCCGAACCGCCAGCCGCAAATATGCGCGCACCAAAGCGGGCGGAAATGGCGGCTGGATCAAACGGGCGGAGGAGTTCATGGCGCCGCAATACCACATGAGCACAGATGAATTCAGCGCGAGGACAGCACAATGGGGATGATAGAGCGGGTTTTGGACATTGTATTCGGCGGCCAGCGCAACGTGGTGCGCGACACGGTCGAGGTATTTCGCGAGAATGCCGAAGCGGGGGCGGCACGCGGGGCAGGGGTGCAGCGTCAGGCCATGACGCAATACGGCGATGAATTTGCGGCCCCTGCCAAGGGCGAATTCGACCGCTTTATGGATGGGGTGAACCGTTTGCCGCGCCCCGCGCTGGCGCTGGGGACGCTTGGCCTGTTTGTCTCGGCCATGGTCGCCCCCTTGTGGTTTGCCCAGCGAATGCAGGGCATCGCCTTAGTGCCAGAGCCGCTTTGGTGGCTGCTGGGGGTGATCGTATCATTCTATTTTGGCGCGCGCCATCAGGTGAAAAGTCAGGAGTTCCAGCGCAGTATCGTGGACACGGTCAATCATGTGCCGCAGGTCGTCGAGAGTATCCAACGGATCGGGGAATTGCGCAGTACTTCCGTCGGGGTGGCGGATGTTGGCCCCGAAGCGCGGCTTGGTGCGCAAGCGCTTCAATCCGGCGAAAACGCTGCTCTGCAAGCGTGGCGTGCACAAAGATAGCACCTGCGGCTCTTTGACCATTCGATTGTGATTGGAAGGCGCAGCGGGTGCGACTATATTCGCGGCATGATTACAGAGCTCGGACATTTCGCCCTCCTGCTTGCCTTTGGCGTAGCGCTTATTCAAACCATCGTACCACTGGTCGGTGCGGCCAAAGGCTGGTCCGGATGGATGGCGGTTGCAGAACCTGCGGCGAGCATTCAGTTCATTCTTGTTCTTGCCTCTTTCGGTGCGCTGACATGGGCGTTTGTCACATCTGATTTCAGCCTGTCCGTCGTGGTAGCTAACAGCCATTCGATGAAACCGATGATCTATAAAATCAGCGGCACATGGGGGAATCACGAAGGGTCGATGCTGCTCTGGGTGCTGATTGTAGCGCTGTTTGGCGCGATGGCTGCATGGTTCGGCGGTCAACTGCCCGCGTCCCTGCGTGCGCGGGTTCTGGCGGTGCAGGCCTCTATCGGTGTGGCCTTCATGGCGTTCATCCTGCTGACGTCTAACCCGTTCGAGCGGTTGGCTGTGGCACCGTTTGATGGCCAAGACCTTAACCCGCTGCTGCAAGACCCCGGCTTGGCGTTTCATCCGCCGTTTCTCTATCTTGGCTATGTGGGCCTAAGCATGGCGTTCAGCTTTGCTGTGGCCGCGTTGATCGAGGGGCGCGTTGATGCAGCTTGGGGCCGTTGGGTGCGCCCTTGGACACTTGCCGCGTGGGTTTTTCTGACCATTGGCATCGCCCTTGGGTCGTGGTGGGCCTATTATGAGCTTGGCTGGGGCGGTTTCTGGTTCTGGGATCCTGTTGAGAACGCGAGCTTTATGCCATGGCTGTTGGCGGCTGCCTTGCTGCACTCTGCCATTGTGGTGGAAAAGCGCGAGGCGCTGAAAAGCTGGACGATCCTACTGGCGATCCTTGCGTTCGGCTTCTCTTTGATCGGGACATTCATCGTGCGCTCGGGGCTGCTGACCTCCGTGCATGCCTTCGCGAATGATCCTGACCGCGGAGTGTTTATCCTGATGATCATGGCGTTCTTTATGGGCGGCGCGCTTATTCTGTTCACCCTGCGCGCAGGTGCTATGGAGGCGAAAGGTGTGTTTAGCCTTGCCTCGCGTGAGAGTGCGCTTGTGGTGAATAACCTGCTCCTCGCTGTGTCGTGTTTTGTGGTGTTTGTTGGCACCATGTGGCCGCTCCTCGCCGAGATGTTCTTTGACCGAAAGCTCAGCGTGGGGCCGCCGTTTTTTGACGCGGCCTTTACCCCGTTCATGGTGCTGCTGGGGATTGCACTGCCCATTGGGTCGTCCATGCCGTGGAAGCGTGCGTATGTGAGCCGCGCGCTCTATCCGCTGCGCTATGCGTTTATCGCCTGTTTGGCGGTTGCGGGCTTGGTGTGGTCGATGCAGACGGGGCAAAGCCTGATTGGGCCTGTGGGCATGTTCCTTGGTGCTTGGGTGCTGATGGGGGTCGTGATTGATCTGGCGCAGCGCACGGGGCGCGGGCCGAACCGCTTGGGCCGCTTGTTCCGCCTTCCAGGGGCAGATTGGGGCAAAGCCACGGCGCATGCGGGCCTTGGTATCACGATGATGGGTGTTGCAGGTATCTATGCGTGGACCGTGGAGGATATTCGCGTGGCGCAGATTGGCGTGCCATTCGAGGTGCACGGATATGACATGACATTGCGCAGCGTGGAGAATGTCGAGGGGCCGAATTATGTGGCCACCCGCGCTGTGATCGACGTTGTGCATGACGGGGAGTTCCTTGCGACGTTGGCACCCGAGAAACGCTTTTACCCAGTCGCACAAATGCCCACGACCGAAGCGGCGATTGACCAGAATTGGAAGCGCGACCTCTACCTCGTGATCGGGGACCAGCAGGAGAATGGCGGCTGGGCTGTGCGCACCTATATCAAAGTAATGACCTCTTGGATTTGGGTGGGCTGCACGCTGATGGCCTTGGGCGGTATGTTCAGCTTGTTCGACCGCCGTTTCCGTGTGGCGGCTGGTGCGCGCAAGTCCAAACCTGATCCGGTGCCTGCAGAATGAAGCGTCTTGTTCTGATCTTGATGCTGGCGGCTGCTCCCCTGATGGCCGTTGAGCCAGACGAGGTGCTGTCTGATCCGGTGCTGGAGAGCCGCGCGCTGGAGCTGTCCAAAGGTCTGCGCTGTCCTGTGTGCCAATCCGAGAGCATCGACGAAAGCAATGCGCCCATTTCCAAAGACTTGCGCCTGTTGGTGCGCGAGCGGCTTGTGGCTGGCGATAGTGATGCGGAGGCGCTTGATTATATCGTTGCCCGCTATGGCGAGTTTGTGCTGCTCAAGCCAACCTTTGGTGGGGCCAATTGGCTTCTTTGGGCAGCGGGGCCTCTCATGCTGTTGCTGGCTGGCATTGTGGGCATTGCCTATGTGCGCGGGCGTAGCAGCGCTGTTGCACCCCAAGACGCAGGGCTTAGCGAGGACGAAGCAGCCACCTTGCGCGATATCCTCAAAAAGTAGCGCCACTTCGCAGGCTTTGGAAAAGTAACGCCCCGTCGGACTGGCAGGCCGCTTTGGATATGGTATGCTGCGTGCAATTACTTAAAGGAACGAGGGTTGCATGGACTATCAGACAATTAACTATGAGCTGAGCGATGGTTTGGCGGTGATTACCATGAGTCGTGCTGAGAAATACAACGCGCTGACAACCCAGATGCGGGCCGAGATCGAGCATGCGTTTACCGTGGCTGGGCGCGAGGCGCGGGTGGTTGTGATTACGGGCGCGGGCAATGCCTTTTGCTCGGGTCAGGATCTGGGTGACCGCGCCACGACGGCCTCGATTGATCTGGAGCGTACGCTACGCGATGAATACGGCCCGATGCTGCGCGCGATCATCAATTGCCCCGTGCCGACGATTGCCGCCGTGAACGGGGCGGCAGCGGGGGCAGGGGCGAACCTTGCGCTGGCTGCGGATGTGGTTTTCGCCGCAGAGAGCGCGTATTTCCTGCAGGCATTCACCCGCATCGGCCTCATCCCTGATGCAGGTGGCACATATGCCCTGCCGCGTCAGATGGGATCGGCCAAGGCTATGGGTGCGGCCCTGTTTGCCGACAAAATCACCGCCCGTCAGGCAGATGATTGGGGCATGATCTGGGAAGCGGTTGAGGATCACAAATTCCAGACCCATTGGCGTGAAAAAGCGATGCATCTGGCGGTGGGGCCAACAGCGGCCTATGCCTCGGTGAAGAAGGTAATCCGCGAAAGCTGGAACAATACGCTTGAAGAGCAGTTGAAGCTAGAGGCCACCGAGCAAGGCAAATGCGGTAAATCACGGGACTTCAAAGAGGGTGTTCTGGCTTTCACCGAAAAGCGCCCCGCGTCTTTTGAAGGCCGCTAGAACACCAAAGGCCTAAGTATGAAATTAAAAAGGGGCAGCAACATCTGAAGTGTTGCTGCCCCTTTTTCATCGATGCCGAATGACGATTAAAAGTCGACGCGGCGTTCTACTAACAAAACATCAGAGGGGCTTGGTGCTTCACCAGAACTGCGCGCCACGACTGCCACAGCAACCCCATCTGCAAGAACTGTATGTACCGACCCCGACACCTGTTTGATGGTTATCTGGGGAGGTGTTTCGCCTTTGTTATAAACCACTGCGATGTGATCCATATCCTCGGAGCTGTCTGGGACGAGTGCGCTCTGTAGTCCGCGTTCGCATTTGGCTTGTGCGGGCATGAGGCTTTTTGCTTTGGCCCATTCATAGCGTTTTGATATATCATAGTCGGAGGTTGCCATGGAGATGATCCCTGTGTCTGGTGTCGTTTGAGCGGGCCGGGGGACAGTAATGCCACCCCCCGGCGGCGGTCTCTATCAGGCTACAGGTGCGTTGGGATCAAATAGCTGTGCCGCAGTGCTTTCAGCAATGAGTGTGATGTCACTTGCTTCGAGCGTTTCACCAGCACCGACGACGCGGGCCAGAACGTTGTCACCGTAGCTTACGATGGCGTCGTCGCCGTCTTGCTCGAGGGTGACCTCGGTATCGTCATCCGTGTCCTCTACAATGATCGTAAGGGCGTCATTGCCTGAGAGCGCGCGAATGACCGCTTCACCCGCGTTGTTGTTCTCCTTCTCTGACAGCAGGTGGAAGGTATCCGCACCAGTGCCACCCGCAGCGTCATCGCCAGAGCCAACGATCAGATCGTCATCGCCGTCGCCACCGCGCAACGTGTTGCCGCGTTGGTCATCGCGCAAATCAATCCCGTTGTTCAGATCAGCGAGGGATTCGCCGTTGCGCAGTGCTTCCATTTCTTCAAGGTTGAGCGGAAGACCCTCGATGATACCGCCGAACAGAACGTCATCGCCCTCCTGACCGTTGATGTCATCTGCACCGCGACCACCGACAACCGTATCGCTGCCTTCGTTGCCATTAACGTCATCGTTGCCATAGTCGCCTGAAACGAAGTCGTCTCCGCCCTGACCCTTCAAGCAGGTCCTGACCGCGGTTACCAAACACGATGTCGCTATCGTCGCCAGAGCATAACATGTCGTCGCCATCAGCGCCTTCGAGAATATCTTCGCCTTCACGTCCAAAGATCGTATCTGCACCGGCGCGACCATTCATAATGTCATCACCAGCCTAACCATCGAGAAAGTCATCGCCGTCGCCGCCCTCAAGGCGGTCAGCGTCTTCTGTGCCCACTTCGGATACTGTATCTTCGTCGTCGCCACCCATATTCATACCCAAGACAGCCAGCGGGACTGCAATCGCAAGTAACATCAACATCGCATCATCCTTTATAAAAAGCGCAGTTAGGTATGACTACGCAGTGAAGGTTTGAACGGTCAAGGTTGCATTAACTATTGTATTCCCCTTCGAAACAATGCCCCAGTTCTGCCCTTTTTGCGGCTTTTCTGTTTCAAACTTGATCAACGTGGTGTGCACAATCCCGCCGATTGCTGAGGATTGGAAGCAGGGAAAGGAAAAGAAATCGAGGAATGATTCTTTGATTCGTTTCCAAACAGCACATCGGTTTTGGGCTGTTGTTCATGTTCTGTTGTCCCATCTCGGCACGAGGCGCTGGTGCATACAGGACGCTTGAAATTGGTCTTTTGAGCCGACATCTCAAGTGCTGTCCGCCCAAAATAAAACCCGCACAGAAAGGCTGTGCGGGTTTCAAATAAGGGTATGTATCGAGCTTAGCGTTTCTCGATGTCCACGTAAGAGCGGATGTTGCTGCCCTGATACAGCTGGCGCGGGCGGCCAATCTTGAGCTGTGGATCATTGAGCTGTTCTTTCCACTGGGAGATCCAGCCAACAGTCCGTGCCAGCGCAAAGATCGGCGTGAACATGGACGTCGGGAAACCCATCGCTTCGAGAATGATGCCCGAGTAGAAGTCCACGTTCGGGAACAGCTTTTTATCCTTGAAGTAGGGATCGGAAAGCGCCTGCTTTTCCAGCTCCTTGGCGACTTGCAGGATCGGGTTGTTCTCGACGCCGAGCAATTCAAGCACTTCGTCAGCGGACTGTTTCATCACAGTCGCGCGCGGATCGCGGTTTTTATAGACGCGGTGGCCAAAGCCCATGAGGCGGAATGGATCGTCCTTGTCCTTGGCGCGCGCAATGAACTCGGGAATGCGGTCGGGCGTGCCGATTTCTTTGAGCATCTCAAGGCAGGCCTGGTTTGCGCCACCGTGGGCTGGGCCCCAAAGGCAAGCAATACCTGCAGCGATACAGGCAAACGGATTGGCACCAGACGACGATGCCAGACGCACAGTTGAAGTAGAGGCGTTCTGCTCGTGATCTGCATGCAGGGTGAAGATACGGTCCATCGCACGGCTCAGGATCGGGTCGACGACATAATCCTCGGCAGGGACGGCAAAGCACATGCGCAGGAAGTTGGACGCGTAGTCCAGATCGTTGCGCGGATACACAAACGGCTGGCCGATGGTGTATTTATAAGCCATGGCCGCAATCGTTGGCATTTTGGCGATCAGGCGGATCGAGGCGACTTCACGCTGCCATTCGTCATTGATGTCTGTGCTGTCGTGATAGAACGCAGACATCGCGCCGACAACACCGACCATAACGGCCATCGGGTGCGCATCGCGGCGGAAACCACGGAAGAAGTTCATCATCTGCTCATGCAGCATCGTGTGGTTGGTCACACGGTCCTCGAAATCTTCCAGCTGCGCAGGGGAGGGCAGCTCACCGTAGAGCAGCAGGTAGCAAACTTCGAGGTAGTGGGATTTTTCGGCCAGATCACCAATGGTATACCCACGGTGCGTCAGGATGCCCTCATCGCCATCAATAAATGTGATTGTGCTGTCGCAAGCAGCCGTCGACGTAAAACCGGGATCATAGGTAAAGACACCCGCCTGACCATAAAGCTTGCGAATGTCGATCACGTCAGGGCCTTCAGTGGGCGAGAAAATCGGCAAGTCTACGGTTTGGTCTCCGATGGTCAGCGTCGCAAATTTATCGGTATCGGCCATGTGGTGTCCCTTCTAGGTTGGCTGCGGGTGTATTTCTACACCCGAGGTCAGCACAGGCCACGGCCAGTGCGTCCGTCTTCATATCTACTACATCCTTAACGACAGATGTATGTCCGTCTCAGGATGCTGCGTCCGTCAGGCGGGCCATCGTCTCGTCACGGCCCAGCACCAGCATCATATCGAACACCGAAGGTGTCACAGCGCGCCCTGCAAGGGCTGCCCGCAGCGGCCCTGCAAACTTGCCGAACTTGGTATCTTTGGCGGCAGCAAAACCGTTCAGAACCTCCTCGAGCGTTTCTCGATCCCAGCTAACACCTTGCAACTGCGGCGTCAATTCCTTCAGTATACCACGGGATACCGTATCAAGATTTTTTGACGCTTTCGCATCGCACTCGATTGGGCGGGAAGTAAGAATAAAATGACCTTTTTCAATGAGTTCTGGGAGTGTCTTCGAACGCTCTTTGAGGCAGTACAAAGCACGCTCCAAACCAGACGACTGCGCGTCACTTAATGCAGGGAGTTCTGCCGCGGCCAAATAGTCTTCGATCTCGTGCCGCAACGCGGCATCTTCTGCCGCGGCGATATGCTGGCCGCAGATATTCTCAAGCTTTTTGAGGTCAAATTGCGCGGGGCTTTTGCGGATGCTGCCGAGATTGAACCATTCTTTGGCCTGCGCATCGCTAAAGAATTCATCGTCCCCGTGGCTCCACCCCAGCCGCGCTAGATAGTTGCGCATTCCAGCGGCGGGGTAGCCCATCGCCTGATATTCCTGCGCGGCCAAAGCACCGTGCCGCTTGCTCAGCTTTTTGCCATCATCGCCGTGGATAAGCGGGATATGCGACCAGACGGGCACGTCCCAGCCCATGCCGTGATAGATCATCATCTGGCGCGCGGCATTGTTGAGGTGGTCATCGCCGCGGATCACATGGGTCACGCCCACGTCGTGATCATCTACCACGACGGCCAGCATATAGACGGGCGACCCGTCAGAGCGCAGCAGAATCATGTCATCAAGCTGTGCGTTATCAATGGTCACATCGCCCTGTACGGCGTCACGGATCACGGTCTGCCCACCATCTGGTGCCTTGATGCGGATCACATAGGGCGCATCGGGATGTGTGCTGGCATCTGCATCGCGCCAAGGTGAGCGATAAAGCGTGCTGCGCCCCTCCGCGCGCGCTGCCTCGCGGCTGGCCTCGATCTCTTCTTGAGTTGCAAAACACTTGAACGCCGCGCCTTTCTCCAGCAGCGCATGGGCAACTTCAACGTGGCGTGGGGCCATCTCGTGCTGGCTGATGACATCGCCGTCGTGATCAAGGCCAAGCCAGCTTAGCCCTTGCAGGATCGCATCTGTCGCCTCGGGGGTAGAGCGTGCGCGGTCCGTATCTTCGATCCGCAGCAGGAACTTACCGCCACGACCCCGTGCATAAAGCCAGTTGAACAGCGCCGTGCGCGCACCGCCGATGTGCAGAAACCCGGTAGGTGAGGGGGCGAAACGGGTAACGATGTCAGAGCACATGGGCGGCGTCCTTTCGGGAATGATCTGGCGCAGCGCTGGTTAACTTTTTGGACATATTTACCATTTGGTAACCACGCGCGGCCTAAGTTTGCGCACTATGTATCCAGTGCAATGAGCAGGGGCAAGCGATGGAAGCGGGATCAGCTTTCGCGACGATGATGCGCGCCCAGCGGGGTGAGTTGTTCGGCTGGGTGCCTGTTTGTCTGGCGGTTGGCATTGGCGGCTATTTCTCACTCAAATTCGAGCCATCAATCATTGAGTTGAGCTGTGTCGCCCTTGCGGCTCTGACCTTTGCCTTGATCGCCCGTAGCTTGCCCGAACATTGGCGACCGCTGGCCTTTGGGGTGATGCTGGTGTGCTCTGGCGTGCTGCTCGCGGCCCTGCGGGCACATCTCGTTGCGGGGCCAGTGCTTGAATTCCGCTACTACGGTCCTGTGGAGGGGAGGATTATAGCGATTGATCGTTCTGGGTCGGATGTGCTGCGGCTGACGTTGGATGAGGTCGTTCTCAATCGCGTGCGGCCAGACCGCACGCCAGACCGCGTTCGCGTCTCGCTGCACGGTGATCGCAGCAGCGATATCACGGCCGAGCCGGGGCTGCGTGTAATGCTGACAGGGCATCTGTCACCGCCTTCTGGTCCTGTTGAGCCAGGGGGATTTGATTTCCAGCGCCATCCGTGGTTCGCAAAGCTGGGGGCCGTTGGCTATGCGCGCACGCCGCTTATGGGAGTTGAGTTGCCCCAAGGTGGGATGTGGGTGTTTCGGTTACGTATGATCATGTCTGCGCGCATCCAGCAACTTTTGCCCAATGACACAGGCGGCTTTGCAGCAGCAATCACCACGGGTGACCGCTCGGCGATCAGTCAGACGGCGCTGGATGATTTGCGGGCCAGTAATCTGGCGCATTTGCTGGCGATTTCGGGCCTACATATGGGCCTCATGTCAGGGGTGGTGTTTGAAGCGCTGCGCATTGCTCTTGCGCTTGTCCTGCCGCTGGCGCTGCGCCTGCCTGCGCGCAGCATTGCGGCAGTAGGCGCACTCATCGCGGCGGCATTCTATCTGGCGCTGTCGGGAGGCAATATCGCGACCCAACGCGCGTTCATTATGGTGGCTGTCGCACTGGTCGCGGTCATGTTGGGTCGGCGTGCGATCAGCCTGCGATCTTTCGCGATTGCGGCGACGATTGTGCTGATCCTGCGGCCGGAAGCCCTGATGGGGCCAGGCTTCCAGATGTCGTTCGCGGCCACCACCGCGCTGGTCGCGGTGTTCGGGTTTATCAGGGATGGCAATATCCCGATGGGGCCAAGCTGGTTCAAGCCTGTGAGCGCTGTTTTCATCTCATCGGCGGTGGCGGGGATTGCGACAGCCCCCATCGGTGCCGCCCATTTCAATGCAATCGCGCAATTCGGGCTAATGGCCAATCTGGCCTCGGTGCCCTTAATGGGCGTGCTAGTCATTCCTGCGGCGGTCGTTGCGGCGGTGCTCACACCCTTGGGGCTGGAGATTGTGGGCCTTTGGATTATGGGTCTCGGGGTCGACTGGATCCTGTTTGTCGCGCATTTTGTGGCCGAGCTGCCGCAGGCGCGGTCCTATGTTGTTGGGCCCAATGGGCTTGTGCTGCCCTTATTTGCTTTGGGATTCCTGACACTGGTGCTGTGGCAAGGGGCTTTGCGCTGGTGCGGGGTGGTCGCCATGGCGGCCTCCTTTGTGGTTTGGGCGGAGACGCAGCGGCCCGATGTTCTGGTGTCGGATACGGGAACGCTGGTCGGGATTATGACGCCGCAGGGTCGCGGCCTGAGCAAAGAGCGCGGTGCGGGGTTTGTTGCGCGCAACTGGCTTGAGAATGATGGCGACGGGGACGGCCAGATCGAGGCAAACGCGCGCTGGCAGTCAGGAGACGTGGTTCATCTATCGGGCAAGCGGGCGTTGGCGGCGTTCACAACCTGCGCGCAGGGCCAGCTGGTGGTGAGTTCGGTCAATTTCGAGGATCAAGAGCCGCCATGTCTGCACCATGACCCACAAAGCCTGCTGCACACTGGCGCAGTCGCCTACAGCAGAAGCCCAACGGGTTGGCAGCTTGTGACGACCGCCCTTGAGAGTTCAGGCGAGCGTTTGTGGACCCATTGGCCAGAGGCCAAAACGATGCCGCGCAATGGGCAACAGACTGCGCAGCATCTTTCCAAATAAACGCATTAGTAAGAGCGGATCAATCCGACTAGACGCCCTTGAACCTTGACCTGATCGGCAGGTAGCACGCGCGTCTCATAGGCAGGGTTTGCCGCCTCGAGAGCAATTGACGTTCCTTGCCGTTTAAACCGTTTCAGCGTGGCCTCGTGATCATCGACCAAAGCCACAACGATATCGCCGTTATCTGCGGTAGAGGTCTCGCGGATGACAACAACATCGCCATTGTTGATGCCCGCCTCGATCATCGAATCGCCTTTGACCTCCAGCGCGTAATGCGCACCCGCACCCGCCAGCATGGCATTGGGCACTGTGACACCGTGCGAGTGCTGGTTGATCGCCTCGATCGGGACACCAGCGGCGATTTTTCCCATCACGGGCAGTTCTGTCGCCTCAATGGTTGTCACAGGCTGGGCATTTGCAGGAGGCGGCATATCAGGCAGATCGCCGTCGATCACACGCGGGGTGAAACCTGCACCTGACATGCTGTCGGGCAGCTTGACCACTTCGATGGCGCGGGCACGGTGCGCGAGGCGGCGGATAAACCCGCGTTCTTCGAGCGCGGTAATAAGGCGGTGGATGCCCGATTTGGAGCGCAGATCAAGCGCTTCTTTCATCTCGTCAAAGCTCGGCGGGACACCGTCGCGTTGTACGCGTTTGTGAATGAACGCCAATAGATCGAGCTGTTTTTTCGTAAGCACTGCACATCCCCTGATTTATTTATCTGCCTTTGTTCTAGGGATGTTCTTGTTTTGTGTCAATAAGTCTCAGATAGCTATGATATCCACCAAGGTCCCTGCGGTTCGCGCCGGATCATGGGGCGGGCGCACCATCAGGGCATTGGCACTGGCCAGCACGCTCAGTAGGGAGCTGTCTTGGCGTTGCTCCGGTGCGACCTCACCGCCCTTGATCACGGCACGCATATAGTGCTCACGCGGGCCGTTGGCGGGGATATCTGTGGCCAGTGGCAGTTTGCGGCGGGGTGCTGCGACCTCTCCCAGCCCCAGCATGGCGCGCACCATAGGCGCGACAAAGACAGTGCCACAGACCAGCGCCGAGACGGGATTGCCGGGCAGGCCGACCATCGCCGCATCCCCCATACGTCCAGCCATCAGTGGCTTTCCGGGCCGCATTGCGACTTTGTAGAAAGCTTGCTCCATCCCCATTTCCGCCGCAACAGGGGCGACAAGATCGTGGTCGCCCACTGAGGCACCGCCTATGGTGATGATGAGGTCAGCACCCTGCGCCAGCTCGAAGCTGCGCTTGAGCGAGGGGGCGTTATCAGCGGCAATGGGCATCAGGCGCGTCTCAGCCCCAAGCGCGCCCAACTGCGCGGCCAGTCCGTAGGTGTTAGAGGCAATGATCTGGTCCGGTCCCGGCTGCTCGCCCGGTTGGACAAGCTCGTCGCCTGTGGCCATGATTGCGACGATTGGTTTGCGGTGCACAGGCACCATAGCGATATTCATTGCGGCCAGCAGTGCGAGGTCGGCGGGGCGCAGCAAGCGTGGCGCGGTGAGCGGCTGACCTTGCAAAAAGTCACCGCCAGCGGGGCGGATGTTGTCTTTGTCCCCGATATTGTGGCCCAGCGTGATCAGGTCGCCGCGCCGCGTCACGTCCTCTTGGATCACAACAAAGTCGGCCCCTTTCGGCACGGGCGCTCCCGTGAAGATGCGCGCAGCCTGACCTGCTTTGACGGTGCCCTCAAATCGGTGACCCGCTGCCGCTTCGCCCACGACTTTGAACATCGCGTCAGGCTCGACCTCGGCGCGGCGCAGCGCATAGCCGTCCATGGAAGAGGCGGCAAAGGGCGGCTGCGTGCGCTGAGCCATAACATCCTGCGCCAGAACGCGGCCCGCCGCCTCGCGGAGGGGGACGTGCTCCGTGGGCATGGGGGCCACTTGCGCAAACAAATGAGAGAGCGCCTCATCAACCGTGATCATGGCAGGGTGTGGCGGCCCGATTTACCGCCGTCTTTCAGTGTGACGCGCAGCCCGCCGATCTCCATCGTTTTATCGACGGCCTTGCTCATGTCATAGACAGTGAGGGCTGTGACTGAGGCGGCGGTCAGCGCCTCCATCTCAACGCCCGTTTTGCCCGTGGTTTTCACAGTCGCGGTAATGCGAATGCCGGGCAGGGAGGCGTCAGGTTCCAGCTCGACCGAGACGGAGGTGATGGGCAGGGGATGGCACAGCGGAATGAGGTCCGATGTTTTTTTTGCGGCCATGATCCCTGCAAGCCGCGCCACGCCTAGCACATCGCCCTTCTTTGCGCGTCCTTCGGTAATGATATCAAAGGTTTCTTGTTGCATCTTGATGTAATTTTCGGCGGTGGCGATGCGCGATGTCACGGCTTTGTCCGAGACATCAACCATATGGGCATGGCCCTCGCCATCAAAATGCGTAAGCGCCATTACATACCCCCCGCGCGCAGCGGATTGGCCAGCAGGGTGCGCGTAGCAGCGGCGACATCTTCCTGCCGCATCAGGCTTTCGCCAATAAGGAAAGTGCGCGCGCCGTAGCGTGCCATATCGGAGAGGTCCTCGGACGAATTCAGCCCGCTTTCGCAGACGATCATCCGCTCACCAGGGATGTGTTTGGAGAGGGTGCGCGTGGTGTCAAGCGTGGTCTCGAATGTATTGAGATTGCGGTTGTTGATCCCGATCATGCGCGATTTGAGGGCCAGCGCGCGTTCCAGCTCTTCGGCGTTATGCGTCTCGATCAGCGCATCCATGCTATAGTGCGTTGCGGCATCCTCAAGCTCGGCGGCTTGCGCGTCCGAGACGCTTGCCATGATGATCAGGATGCAATCCGCGCCCATGCTGCGCGCCTCGGCGACCTGATAGGTGTCGTACATGAAATCCTTGCGCAAGACTGGCAGGTCGCAGGCCTCGCGGGCTTGTACCAGAAACTCTTTGGCGCCCTGAAAGCTGGGCGTGTCCGTGAGCACCGACAGGCAGGTCGCACCGCCAGCGGCATAGGCGGCGGCGAGCGCTGCAGGCTCGAAATCCTCGCGTATGAGCCCCTTCGACGGACTGGCCTTTTTGATCTCGGCGATCAGGCCGTAATTCTCGATGGAGGCAGATTGTAGCGCATCTGCAAAGGGGCGCACAGGCGGGGCGGCAGCAACCCGCGCCTCGATTTCTTCCAAAGGTACTGCGGCTTTGTCTGCGGCAATTTCTTCAAGCTTGTAGGCTTTGATTTTCTCAAGGATTGTCTGTGTCATAGTGCCTCCGGATCGCTCCAGTTTATGGACGCAAGGCCGCGCTGGCGCAACCACGCATTGCTGCGGCTAAAGGGGTGCGAGCCGCGAAACGCTTCGAATGTTGCGCCCGATTTGGTGACGCCCAGCGGCGAGGGGTGCGAGGTGTGCAGTTTGAAATTCTGCACAGGATCTACACCAGCCGCCGCCTTATGTGCATCCTTTCCCCAAAGAAGGTAGCAGCGCGGCGTATCCGCGAGCCGCTCAAGAACTTGTGCTGTCAGATGCTGCCAGCCCAGCTTTGCGTGCCCCTTCGCCGTGCCCTGCGGCACAGTGAGGATGGTATTGAGCAGCAAGACCCCCTGATCCGCCCAGAACCGCAGGTCAGCATTGGAGGGCTGCGCGCCGATGTCATCGTGCATTTCACGATAGATATTTGCGAGCGATCGGGGCAGCGGCTTTGTCTGCGCATCGGCCGAAAAGGCAAAGCCGTGGGCGTGGCCAAACGTAGGGTAGGGGTCCTGACCCAAGATCACGACGCGCACATCACCGGGCTGCACACGCTCTAGGGCTGCGAATACCTGATCTATGGGGGGAAAGATCGTCCGCGTCTCATGGGCAAGCTGGTCTTCGATCTGCGGCAGCGTAGCCGTGAAAAACGGCAGTTCGCGCCACGCGCCAAGGCGGCTTAGATCAAACATCAGCCCGCTTGGGTGATGCGCGCAACTGAGGTGATCTTGTCGCGCGCAGCCCCGCTATCGATGCTGCTGCTCGCCATCTCGACCCCTGATTTCAAATCGGGGGCGGCGTCCGCAATCACCAAGGCGGCGGCGGAATTCAACAGCACTGCATCGCGGTAGGCCGAAGGCGCGCCGTCGAGCAATGTGTTGAAGGCCACTGCATTTTCCTCGGGCGTCCCGCCGACGATGGCCTCGAAGGGATGCATGGGCAGGCCTGCATCCTCGGGGTGGACCTCGATCTCGCTGATCTGGCCGTCCTTGAGCGCAGAGACCCAGCTGACGCCTGTAATTGTCAACTCGTCCGTGCCGTCAGAGCCGTGCACAAGCCACGCGGCCTCAGACCCCAGCAGTTTCAGCACTTCGGCCATTGGGCGCGTCAGATCGCGCATGTACGTGCCCGTAAGCTGGCGTTTAACGCCAGCGGGGTTGGTCAGCGGGCCTAGGATGTTGAAAATGGTGCGGGTGCCAAGCTCGGCGCGGGTTGGCATCACATGCGCAATCGCAGGGTGGTGCATGGGCGCCATCATAAAGCCGATGCCCGCCTCGCTGAGTGCCTTTTCCACCACGGGCGCGCCGACCATCGTCTTGAGACCCATCTGCGTCAGCGCGTCCGCAGCGCCTGATTTGGAGCTAAGATTACGGTTGCCGTGTTTGGCCACGACCACGCCTGCACCCGCGACCACGAATGCCGTCGCCGTGGAGATGTTGAGCGTGCCTTTGCCGTCGCCACCTGTGCCAACAATGTCCATCGCGCCTTCGGGCGCGCGCACGGCGTTGCATTTGGCGCGCATCACGGCGGCTGCGGCGGCATATTCCTCCACCGTCTCGCCGCGTGTGCGGAGTGCCATGAGCAGGCCACCGATCTGGCTGGGGGTGGCTTGGCCCTCGAACAGGATGGCAAAGGCTTCCTCGGCTTGCGCGCGCGTCAACGGGCCGTTGGCGGCGGCGTCAATCAGGGGTTTGAGTTGCTCGCTCATGCTGGCACCTTCACATCGTTGAGGAAATTCTGAAGCAAAGCATGGCCATGCTCGGAGCGAATGGATTCAGGGTGGAACTGTACACCGTGGATCGGCAGTTCACGATGTTGCAGGCCCATGATCGTGCCATCCTCCAACTCGGCGGTGATCTCGAGGCAGTCTGGCAGGCTGGCGCGCTCAACGATGAGCGAATGATAGCGGGTGGCGTCAAAGGGCGAGGGTAGCCCAGCGAAGAGGCCGCTGCCCGTGTGCTGCATCTTGCCCAGCTTGCCGTGCACGATCTCGTCTGCGAGCACAACCTTGCCTCCGAACGCCTCACCAATCGTCTGATGCCCCAGACATACCCCAAGCAGCGGAATGCACGCCTCAGCGGCCGCATGGGTGAGCGCCAGACAAATGCCCGCCTGCGCGGGATCGCATGGACCAGGCGACAGAACGATGCCAGAGGGCCGCAGAGCCATGGCCTCTTCCACGCTCAGCGTATCATTGCGGCGGATGTCCATCTGCGCGCCCAATGTGCCCAGATAGTGCACCAGATTGTAGGTGAAGCTGTCATAGTTATCGATCAACAGTAGCATCTTGGGAAATCTTTGTATTAGGACTAGAGAACGGGGCGGGACGGGGTGTATGCTGTGCGCGTGTAGATGGTCAGTCTTGGACACAATCGTCAAGAGGCAGCACCAAACGCAGGGGCAATAACCGCGGGGAAAACGGCGGATTGCACGAGGGCAGACAGAACAGAACAAGGGTGCAACAGGCATGGCGCAGGGTATTTTAAGTGGAATTGCATTGGGAGCTGTGTTCAGCGTCAGTGCGGCGGCTGTCGTCTCGATCCTTGTCCCGATGCAGCCACAGCCCGCCCCGCAGCTTGGTACTGCCGAGCAGATTGCACCCGCTGAACCCGCGACGACGGAGCCTGCTGTTCGCGTCACACCAGATGAAGATCGTCCTGCACCCCAGCCTCAGGTTACCTTGCGCGCGCCTGTGAGCGAGGCCTTGCCGATAGAGCCAACCGCACCCGCAGCCCTTCCGCAACCGCAAACGGGCACCGCCGCTGACCTGACCACGCCGCGTCCTTTGCCGCAGGCCCTGACAGCCCGAATTGCCGAAGACGTGCCTGTATTTCCCAACCCCCAAGCGCTTGCACCGATGATCCCCGACGACAGTCAGGATGCGCAGATCGTGGATGAAGACCCTGTTGCACCCGCACCTGCAATTGCCGTGACTGACGCACAGAACGAAGGTGAAGAGACGTTTATCGTGGTCGAACCTGCACCCGAAGAAAATCCTGCCCCCCAGTCCGAGACCGAGGTCACCGCCGAGGCGGAAGAGGAGCCGTTAACACAAGAGAATGCACAAACGGAACAGGACACACAAACCGAACAAGAACCACAAACAATCATAGCCGCAGCGCCAAAGCCACGCGTCAGAGCCGCTCCTGGAACGCCGCGCACCACGCTTGGATCGGATCAGCGGTTGAGCATAGGTAGGCCAGCCAACAGCCTGATTAATCTTGACGCGGGATCAGGCGAGGGCGAGACTGTCGTGACCCAAGCTTCGGTGAATCCTTCCCAAACGGCTCCGATCCGCAACTTTTCCCAAACCTTTGAGAACCCTGAGGGCAAGCCGCTGATGAGCATAGTTTTGATGGACACAGGCGGTGATCTCGATGTGGCCGCGATAGGGTTGCCCGCGCTCAGCAGTTTTCCTTATCCCTTGAGCTTCGCCGTTGATGCGGCGCTGCCCGATGCCACCGACCGTATGGCGCGGTACCGCAATGAGGGTTTTGATGTGTTGGCGATGGTTGATCTGCCATCAGGCGCGCGACCCACCGATGCCGAAGTCTCCCTGAGTGTAGCGCTCAACACGATGCCACAGGTGGTTGGTGTGCTGGAAGGGACGGGCGAGGGGCTGCAAGGGAGCCGTGAGGTCGTAGATCAGGTGACACGCATCCTCAAGGCCAGCGGACACGGGCTTGTCGCACAAAGCAAAGGCCTCAATTCAATGCCGAAGCTGGCCGTAAAGGAAGGCGTGCCTGCTGCGCCTGTGTTTCGTGATTTTGACAGCGCGGGCCAGACCCCCCGCGTGATCCGTCGTTTCTTGGATCAGGCTACCTTCAAGGCGGGGCAGGAGGGCGGCGTCGTCATGCTGGGCCGTATGCGTCCCGAGACTATTGAAGCGTTGTTGGTCTGGGGCTTGGCAGAGCGTGCAGGGTCTGTCGCACTTGCGCCTGTTTCTGCAGTGCTTTTGTCCAAGTAAAGGTACAGCAGAAATGAAGGTGCGCCCCTGTTATGGCGCGCACCGTTGTTGATCTGTCTTACAGACCTTTGTCCATCAGGGCTTTGATCTCTTGAACGCCCGTGCCTGCCACGATGCGGCCCAGCTCTGCATCGCCTTTGAGCACAAGCAGGGTCGAGCGACGCGGGATGCCGCGTGATGTGGTGACTTCATGCGAGCCGAACGCGTCCCAATCTACTTTCACGAATGTCATAGCATTTGCATAGGCAGGGTTTTCCGCCATCAAATCTGCGATGACACGCTCCTGACGTTTGCACGTCCCGCACCATGTGGCGGAGTAGTCGACGAATACGGTTTTGCCGTCCTTGAGCGCCGCTTCGATCACGCCGGGGGTGTAATCGACAAAGGCCGCGCGCGCAGCGATGGGCAGCAGGGAAAAGGCAGCAGCAGTGCCGAGGAATGTACGACGTTTCATGGATAAGTCTCCTTGGAGGTTACAGAATGACGGAAAGGTCCTGAAGCCAGATGGGCATCACTTCGAGCGCCCAGGCATCAATGACATGATGGAAGTTGAAAAAGAGCATGAGACCTACGGCAACAAATGTGACCCCGAGGATCGGCTTTGACCGCTCGGCCAGTGCACGCAGCACGTTTGCACGCTTGCGGATCGATTCGCGTGCGCCCATGCTCAAGCCAATGATGATGGTTGAGACGCCGAGCGCAAAGAAGCTCATAATCACAGTGACATAGCCGAGGCTCTCACCCTGAGACGCAAGCGCAATCGCCCCGCCCAGCGTGGGGCCAATGCAGGGCGACCAGACTGCCCCCAGCAGCAGACCACCGATGAACTGCCCCTTGAGGCCCGGATTATCGATCTGGTTCATCTGTGCATCGGCACTGCCCGCCATGCCTGCGGTGGCCATCTCGAAGCGTGAAGACAGCATAGGCACCAGCAGGACCACACCGAACAGCACCATCATTACGGCACCGATCTGGGCCAGCGTGTCTTGGGTCAGCCCGATGCTTGCGCCAAACGCCGTCACAAACACGCCGAAAGTAACAAAAGACACGCTCATTCCCGCTGCCAAGGCAATGGGGCCAAAGCGGTTGGCATTGAGCGCGCTCACCAGAACGATGGGCAGCACAGGCAGGACGCAGGGGTTGATCAGGGTCAGCAGGCCCGCGAGATATGCAAAGATGAATTCCATGCGCCAGTGGTGCCGCGCGGCGGGGTATAGTGCAACTAAACTAACCGTTAGCGGATGTTACAAACCTGTGAGGTGTCTCAGCTGTTGGAGCTTCCGTCAAAACGTGCCGCATCCTCGGCGGCGCGGCGGATTGCACCTGATTTATGCACTGTCTCCATATATTCCGCCTCGGGGTCGCTGTCATAGACCACGCCGCCGCCTGCTTGGATATAGAGCGTCTGATCCTTGATCACGGCGGTGCGAAGGGCGATGCACATGTCCATATCGCCGCCTGCGCTGAAATAGCCGACACCGCCGCCGTAGACGCCACGCTTTTCGGGCTCCAGCTCGTCGATGATCTCCATCGCACGGACCTTGGGCGCGCCTGATACCGTGCCCGCAGGCATGCCTGCAAAGAAGGCGTCCAGCGCATCGCAGCCCTCGCGCAGCTCACCCACCACGTTGGAGACGATGTGCATGACGTGTGAATAACGCTCGACGATGAATTCCTCAGTGGGGCGCACGGTGCCGATTTTCGCCACGCGGCCCACATCGTTGCGGCCCAGATCAAACAGCATCAGATGCTCGGCCAGCTCCTTGGGGTCGGCCATCAGATCTGCCTCGAGGGCGTGGTCTTCCTCGGGGGTTTTGCCACGCGGTCGGGTGCCTGCGATGGGGCGGATCGTGACCTCTTGGCCAAACACCCGCACAAGGATTTCGGGGCTGGCACCGACCACATGGAAGCCGCCAAAGTTGAAATAGAACATGAAGGGCGAGGGGTTGGTGCGCCGCAAAGAGCGGTAGAGCGCGAAGGGCGGCTGCGCAAAAGGCTGCGCCCAACGTTGGCTTGGCACGACCTGAAAAATATCGCCCGCTTTGATGTATTCCTGCGCCTTGAGCACCGCCTCTTTATAGGCATCGTTGGTGAAGTTGCTCACAGGCTCAGGGGCAGGGGCGGCATCGCCCAGATCGCGGGTGTTGGCAGCGGGCGAGCGTTCCAGATCGCGCACGGCGTCCATAACCCGCTCGGCCGCTTGGGCATAGGCGGCGCGGGCCGATTGGCCGGGTGTCACCCATGCGGGAGAGACAACGGTGACCTCGCCCTTCACCCCGTCGAGAACAGCAATCACCGAAGGGCGCATCATCACTGCATCAGGCAGGCCCAATGGATCAGGGTTGATGTCTGGCAGACGCTCGACCAGACGGATCATGTCATAGCCGAGATAGCCGAACAGACCCGCGGCGGATTGGGGCAGGTCGGCGGGCAGCTCAATCTTGCTCTCTGCGATAATGGCGCGCAGCGCATCCAGCGGGTCGCCCTCAAGCGCCGTGTAGGCATCGGGATCATAGCGTGCGGCGCGGTTGACCTCGGAGGAGGTGCCACGGCAGCGCCAGATCAGATCGGGCTTTAGGCCCACGATGCTATAGCGCCCGCGCACTTCGCCGCCTGTGACGGATTCGAGCATGAAGGTATTTTCCGCAGCACCACCCAGCTTGAGCATTAGCGAGACAGGCGTGTCTAGATCGGCGGCAAGGCGGGTATAGACGACCTGATGGGCACCCGCGTCATATTGTGCGGCGAAGTCGTCGAATGAAGGGGTCAGGGCCATCTTACTGCAGGCTCGCGTTGACGGCGTTCACGGAACGCGGGTCGATGTTCTGGCCTGCGCGCAGCAGTGTGTCCTCGGCATAGATTTCAAACAAGCCGCGGGCCAATGCCTCGTTTTGCTGGGTGCGCAGTTGCGCGATCAGGGCTTCGGCCTCTTCGCTGTCTGTTGCCTCTTTGATGGCGTCCACTTGCATCAGAACGACAGTATCGATGCCTTCAAGAATGCGGACCTCGCCCACCTCCATCTCGAAAATCTCGCTCATGAAGCCAGTGGGCGTGCCAGTGATGAAGGCATTGCGTGTCTGATCGGCTTCGGCCACTTGGGTCAGGCCCAGCTCGGGCCATGTGGTGCCGTCTTCGGCGGCTTGCTTGGCGGCTTCGGCCTTTGCGCGCAGCTGCGTGACGATCTCGTCAGCGCGCCAGCGGGCGGCCACGTCCTCGGTTACGTCCGCGTAGGTCGCGGGGCGCTGGGGCAGTTCTTCGTCAAGGCGCAAGGCAAAGATGCCGCCATCCTCAAGCTGCTCGATCTGCGGGAAATCATCGGCTGTCATGGTTGCCGCACTCTCGCGGAAGCTGGCGTAGGCAGCGATGCCTGTGCTCGTCTCGGCGGTCCAGTCGATCTGGCGCAGCACCATGTCTGTCTGGTCTGCCAGTTGCTCAAGCGTGCTACCGCCCGCCAGACGGTCATCGAAATCCTCGGCAAAGCTCTCGACAAGGCGTATGGCGCGATCTGCCGCCAGCGCGTCGCGCAATTCAGGCTCTGCCTGCTCGAAGGTGGTCAGTTGGGCAGGCAGCACGCCGTTGATGCGGAGGAGGGCGGGGCCAAGGTCCGTCTGCGCGGGGCCTACGATTGTGCCTGCCTCTGCGGCAAACACCACCTCCCCTGCGGCACCGAGATCGGATTGTGCGACATCGCCCATGTCCACATCGCCAAGCGCCAGACCACGGTCGAGGACCAATGCCTCAAACGTCGTGCCGTTTACCTCAAGCGCTGCTGCGGCCTGATCGGCGGCGGCTTGATCGGCAAAGACCAAACGCTCGACAAGGCGGCGCTCGGCCTGGTTGTACTGGTCGCCGCGTTCGTCATATTCGGCGCGCAATTCGTCCTCGGGGATCTCGACTTCATCAATGATGTCGGTCGGGTTGAGCCACGCATAGGTGATCTTTTTGGTCGCAGGCAGGATAAAGGTATCGGCGTTTTCCTCGAAATGCGCCTCAAGCGCGGCTGCTTCGGGGTTGGCGATAGGTGTCTCTAACGTTTCTTCGTCCAGCAGAACCCATGTGAAATCGCGGTTTTCCAAAACATAGCTCACCAGCGTCTCTGAATAGGCGGCGGGCATTTCAACACCGCTCAGCACAGCACCTTGCAACAACTGGCGCGCAGTTTCCTGGCGCAGGTTTGTCTCGAACTCGCCCTCGTTCAGGCCCGCGCTGCGCAGGGCCATGGCGTATCCGTCGCGGTCAAATTCACCGTCTACGCCCTGAAAGCCCGGGATTTCGAGGATGCGGTCGCGCAGCACCGTGTCACCGATGGAGATGCCCATTTGCGCAGCCTCGTGATCCAGCGCACCGTCGCGCATGATGCGCTGCAATACGGCACGGTCGAGGCCGAGTTCTTGGGCCTGGGCAAATGACATCGCACGCCCCTGCTGCTGGCCAATCGCGCGCAGCTCGTTCTGGATCTGGCGGACATAGGTATCGACGTTGACAGGCTTGTCCCCAACAGAGCCGAGGGTGCGTAAATTACCGCTCAGACTGCCGATGCCAAAGCCGCCAAGGCCAAGGAACAGAAGACCCATCAGAATCCACATTGCGGTTTTGCCGATGCTCGATCTTTTTTGTGCCATGTTGGGTCCCGTCTTTGCTGCGGTTGCGCGTGTCTGATGTTGTCTAAGGGCTTGCTGCCAGAGGGGCAAGAGGCGCTATGCGCGGGGCAAATCGAGGGCTTTGAGACGCGCGAACAAGGTGGCGATCCCGTCTGCATCGAGATTGGCAAAAGCGATGCGCAATTGGGTGGCGCCTTTCGCGTGATCCTGCGGGTAGAACATCGTGCCTGGCAGACACAAAATGCCTGCCTCTTTCACCATGAGCGGGGCAAGCTCGGCACTGCTCATGGCGAAGGGGTGGCGTATGTAGGCGAAGTAGCCGCCCAAACCCAAGAGCTGCCAGCCGTCCTCGGCAAGCTGGGGCATCTGTGCGGTAATGGCATGGCGGCGGGCAAGGATCTCGTCGCGCTCCCCCGCCAGCCATTGATCGAGGTTTTGCATCCCCCAGAGCGCTGCATGCTGCCCGATCTGGTTGGGGCATATGGCGACAGTGTCGAGAAACTTCTCGACCTCGGCCAGCCGCGCAGGCGATGCGATCAGCGCGCCGACGCGGTGACCCGTCAAGCGGTAGGCTTTTGAGAAGGAATAAAGGTGGATCAGCGTCTGGTCCCAGCCGTCGCGTTGGAACAGGCTGTGGGGGACGTCGGGTGAGGCGTGGAAATCGCGGTATGTCTCATCCACGATCAGAGCGATCCCGCGCGAGGCACAAATGTCATAAAAGGCGGTGATCAGATCGTCGGGATATTCGATCCCCGTTGGGTTATTGGGCGTCACCAGCACAATCGCACGGGTGCGCGCAGTGATGAGTTTGGCGGCATCCCAAGGATCTGGCATCATGTCATGCTCAACCGCCAGCGGCACGGCCTTGGCCCCCGCCATATCGAGCCACATTTTGTGATTGAAGTACCATGGTACGGGCACGATGACCTCGTCGCCCTCACTGCACAGCGTCGCGATTGCTGCGGCAAAGGCCTGATTGCAGCCTGAGGTGATGGCCGCTTGATCTGCCGCGACTGTTCCTGCGTAGATGCGGCTGGTGCGCAGCGCAAGCGTGTCGCGTAAGGCAGGTGATCCCAGCACGGGGCCATAGAGGTGTACGCTATCGTCGTTAAGGGCGGCATCGGCCATGGCGCGGCGCATATCGGGGTGCGGCGGCTCGACAGGTGCAGCCTGACTTACGTTGATCAGCGGCCTCTCGGATGGAAAGGTCACACCGTCGAGCCAGCGGCGGGCCTCCATCACGGGTGGCGGGAAGGTTGTGGCGGTGCGCGGTGCTGTCATGGCGGTGGTCCGGTGTGGGTTGGGCGGTTGGATTCAGTTTAATGGCAAAATGAAGAAGGGGCTTAGTCCTTGCCGCGGTAGGGTTCGACATACTGCAGGGCCATGTCCCACGGGAAGAAGATCCATGTGTCTTGGGAGACACCTGTGATGAAGGTGTCGACCATCGGCTCGCCTTCGGGCTTTGCGTAAACAGTGGCGAAATGGGCGTTCGGGTAGAGCTTGCGGACAAGCTCGAGCGTTTTGCCGCTGTCGACAAGATCGTCGATGACAAGGATGCCTGTGCCATCGCCCATGATCTCGGTGTCGGGGGATTTGAGCACGCGGGCCTCGCGGCGTTGGTCCGCTTTTCCGCCGCCCGAGTGGTAAGAGACCACCGAGATTGTATCGACCGTGCGAATGTCGAGTTCGCGTGCCACGATCATTGCAGGGGCCATGCCGCCGCGGGTGATGGCGACCACGGCGCGCCATGCGCCTGCGTCAGGGCCTTTACCATCCAGACGCCATGCCAGCGCGCGGCTGTCGCGGTGGATCTGGTCCCAGCTGATGTGGAAGCCTTTTTCATGGGGCAGGCGGGTGTCGGACATGGTGTATTACCTTTGTAAAAGAAGCTTGAGGCCGAGACCGCCCAGCAGCAGAGCAGCGGTGCGGTCGATAATGGGTTTGGCACGCAAATACTGCGCGCGGGCTGCCGGTGCCGTGAGGGTGACGGCACAGGCGGTGTAGAAGATGATTTCCAGTGCCAGATGATTAAGAATAACGAAAGCGATCTGAGCGCCCGTGAGATCGGGCGGGAAAACGACAACCATTACGGCGGCAGCGAAAAGCAAGGATTTCGGGTTCCCGAGATTAACGAGAAACCCGTCAACAAATGCGCGCCCGTCTGCTTTGGGTGCATTGCCCATGGGCTTGCTGGCCGCGCGCCATGTTTTGACGGCAAGATAGATCAGATAGACAGCACCGCCGATTTTGAGAGCGGCATAGGCCCAAGGAAAGAGCGCGAAAACAGCGTCCATCCCCAAAAGCGCGGCGAATGTCCAAAGGCTCGCCATAAGGCCAAGGCCCAATCCTGTTGCAATGCCTGCGCGCCTGCCATTCGCGACGGAGCTGCGCACTGCCGTCAGGAAGGCCGCACCCGGGCTGAGGATAGAGACGATGAGGACGGCGTTAAAGGCCAGTATGTGCTCGATCGTCATGTCTTACCCTCTGAGGTTGATGGCTAGTCTTTTGCCATGTCGGGCGCATCGACGGCCTTCATGCCGACCACGTGATAGCCTGCGTCGACGTGCAGGTTCTCGCCTGTGGTGCCAGAGCCGAGGTCCGAGAGCAGGAACAGAGCGGATTTGCCCACCTCGTCGATTGTCACATTGCGACGCAGGGGCGAGTTGTACTCGTTCCATTTCATAATGTAGCGGAAGTCGCCAATACCGCTCGCGGCCAATGTTTTGATCGGGCCTGCGGAGATGGCGTTCACGCGGATGCCGTCTTTGCCGAGGTCTTCGGCCAGATATTGCACGCTCGCCTCGAGGGCGGCTTTGGCCACGCCCATGACGTTATAATGGGGCATGACTTTTTCCGCGCCGTAATAGGTGAGCGTCAGGCAGGAGCCGCCATTCTTCATCATCTTCTCGGCGCGCTGGACAACTGCGGTAAAGGAATAGACGGAGATGTCCATCGAGAGGGCAAAGTTCGAACGGCTGGTGTCTACATAGCGGCCGCGCAGCTCGTTCTTATCCGAAAAGCCGATGGCATGGACGATGAAGTCGAGGTTGTCCCAACGCTCGGCGAGCCCAGCGAACAGTGCATCAATCGATGCCTCGTCGCCCACATCACAGGGTAGCACAATATCAGAGCCGAGCGAGGCGGCGAGCGGATCAACCCGCTTTTTCAACGCGTCGCCCTGATAGGAAAATGCCAACTCGGCACCCGCATCGGCGAGTTGTTTGGCAATGCCCCATGCGATTGATTTGTCGTTGGCCAATCCCATGATCAGCCCCCGTTTGCCCGCCATCAGGTTGTTCGACATGGCCTAAACTCCGTTTCTAATCAGGTTGCCTTGGTCTACGTCATTGATCGCGGACCATCAAGTGAGCGCAGCCCTCATTGTATTTCGGGTTGCGAACACGATCGCGATGGTGGATTTATGGCGAGCAAGCTGCATCAGCTTGCGGAGAAGGCAGTATGGAGGCATCGTTAGTGCGAAACATAAGGGGGTTTCTCGAGCCTGCGTTTAAGGTTTCTCGAGCCTGCGTTTAAAGGGACAAGACAATGAGCGACCGTTCGGGAATATTCGCAGGGGATGATCCATTTGTTCTTGCGCGTGCTTGGTTGGCCGAAGCATCCAAGACCGAGATCAACGATCCCAACGCCATAGCCCTGAGTACGGTAGACCGCGATGGTATGCCCAACGCGCGTGTGGTGCTCCTCAAAGAAATCGAAGACGGGGCATTCGTTTTTTATACCAATTACACCAGTGCCAAAGCCACAGAGTTGGATGCGGCGGGCAAGGCGGCCTTTGTTATGCACTGGAAGTCATTGGGACGTCAGGTGCGCGCGCGGGGCATTATCACGCGCGAAGACGGTGAGAAGGCCGATGCATATTACGCATCACGTGGCCTCAAGAGCCGTCTGGGCGCATGGGTGTCGGATCAGTCAAAGTCGCTTGAGAATCGCGAGGCACTTGAGCGCGCTCTGGAAGAGGCGTCAGCGACACATGGTGAACAGCCTGCAAGGCCCCCGTTTTGGGGTGGATATCGCCTGACGCCGCTAGAACTTGAGTTCTGGGCAGACGGAGATGCGCGTTTGCATGATCGGTTCCAATGGCGGCGCGCGTCTGTTACCGCGCCATGGACTATTTCGCGTTTGAACCCATAATTGTTTTCTATCCATTTTATTGCGTCGGCAGTTTGCTGTTGGCGAAGTCGATTCGAAAGACGGACCTGTCAATATGACACAAGTAGATGAGCCTCGTGAGGGAACGGAACGTGTCAAAGGCACGGTGAAATGGTTTGATCCTGTCAAAGGTTTCGGGTTCATCATCTCCGAAAAGGGAGGTGCTGATATCCTTCTTCATGTAAATGTCTTGCGCAATTACGGGCAAAGCTCGGTCGCGGACGGATCGCTTATTGAATTGCAAGTGCATCAGACCGATCGCGGCGTTCAAGCAAGCGAGGTTCTGTCGATTTCGCCGCCCGTGGGCGTGGAGGCATCACTTCCCGATATTGCTGGTCTTGACCGCGATGCGATTGCCAATGTGCCGCTTGTGGCAGCGCGGATTAAGTGGTTCGATAAGGCGAAGGGGTTTGGCTTTGCCAATGTATTTGGCAGCCCCGAGGATGTGTTCGTGCATATAGATGTACTGCGCCAGTCGGGACTATCCGACCTCGGACCAGGCGAGGCAGTTGCAATGCGGGTCATTGATGGAAAACGGGGCCGCATGGCCGCAGAGGTGCAAGCATGGGAAACAGTTTTTACGCCACCAGACGCACTTTCCTGATAGGGCTTGGTGCGACGGTCAGTCTGGCGGCGCGTCCTGCGGCTGCGCTGACGCCGCTGCCGCCGCCGGCTTGTGTAACCGACCGTGTTGTCATTACGGGTGCATTTGGCACAGCCGCTTTTAACGTCGACGTGGTGGATACCGAAGAAACGCGTGCGCAAGGTCTTATGAATGTGCCGCAGCTGCCGCTGAGCCGTGGCATGCTGTTTGTCTACCAACGGGCCCAACCGCTCAGCTTCTGGATGCGCAATACGCTGATCGAACTTGATATGCTGTTTCTCGATCGCTTTGGGGTGATCCGGCATATCCATCATCGCGCCCAACCACGTGACGAGACGCCAATCTCACCTGGCGATAGTCCATTGACAGGCGTGTTGGAGATTAACGGTGGGCTGAGTGCGCGTATGGGGATCAAGGCAGGGGATGTGCTGCGTCACCCGGCCTTTGAGAGCGTGGAATCCCCATGGGTCTGTGGCTAATCCAATTTGATCTCGTTGCGGCGCAGTTTTTACCTTTTCAATCGCTGCGCGCTTCGCTAAAGAAGCCTCAGTCGGGGCGTGGCGCAGCCTGGTAGCGCACCTGTTTTGGGTACAGGGGGTCGGATGTTCGAATCATCTCGCCCCGACCATCTACTAAATCCCAACGTTGAGGCCTCTCTGCTTTTTGCAGCGGGGCCTCATGTGTTTTGGACGCTCGGTTCATCTCCCAGCAGAATCGTTTAGGCAAGACCGCACAGAATGCCAGTCTACATCTTGTGTCTGGTGGTCGTCTTTTTGTGCATTTTTCTCTACAGGTAGATTTCGACCGGTTGATTTGCCGCAGAAAAGCAACATGAATGTGAAGTATAGTGCATTATTATTTGTGTTTCTGAAATTAATTTCATGGCGCAATCAGCAGCTGGGTTCCGTCTTGTCGCAGGTGAACTGCTCGGTTCAGATGTCCTACGGACAACCTAGCAGGCAGGATTTAAAGTGTTTTTCGCGATGCTGAAAAGGTTACGCGGTGCCATTGGCGTGGAAGTGAATCACAGGAATGTGATCGTTAGAGGGGGGCGGCTCAGGGTCAAGGCGAAAGATGTAAATTTTGTGCTAATAAAACCGTTGACCGAATAGGTGCTTATACGTCAAGTTGTGCAGACCGACGGCCACGCCACAACATGTAGCGGTACAACGCTACACAGCGGATCGGTCAAATGAGTACAGGCAAACGGTCATATGCGACGGTTCGGAAGGTGCGTTTCCGGTGGTTTACCCCGCTTGAGCGACTGTTACCTGTGACTTTGACGTTCGGTATTGAGTGGCACCCTCACGGGGGTCGAGATTGTAAAGCTGGAAAAATGGGGCAGCGCGATGAAAATTGAACGTAGATTTACTACACAGGGGCAGGATGCCTACGCAGATTTGGATTTTGTGAGCACGGTCTCCGAGATCCGCAATCCCGACGGCTCCATTGTTTTTCATCTCGATAATGTTGAGGTGCCGAAGTCATGGAGCCAGGTTGCCTCCGACGTTATCGCGCAAAAGTACTTCCGCAAAGCAGGCGTTCCCGCTGAATCCAAGCGTGTAAAAGAAAAGGGGGTACCCGAGTTCCTGTGGCGCTCCGTCCCCGTTGAGGGCACCGAGATGGGCGGTGAGACGTCTTCCAAGCAGGTGTTCGACCGTCTTGCAGGAGCATGGGCCTACTGGGGTTGGAAGGGGGGCTATTTCACCACTGAGGAAGACGCGCGCACCTATTATGACGAGATGCGCCACATGCTGGCCTCCCAGCGCGCAGCCCCCAACTCGCCACAGTGGTTTAACACTGGTCTGCACTGGGCCTACGGCATCGACGGTCCCGCGCAGGGCCACTACTATGTCGACTACAAGTCGGGTGAGCTGACACGCTCCACTTCGTCTTATGAGCATCCTCAGCCGCATGCTTGCTTCATTCAGTCCGTGGCCGACGATCTGGTGGGCGATGGCGGCATCATGGACCTTTGGGTGCGTGAAGCGCGTCTGTTCAAATACGGTTCTGGCACAGGAACGAACTTCTCCTCGCTCCGCGGCGCGGGTGAAAAGCTTTCGGGCGGTGGCAAATCCTCTGGCCTGATGGGTTTCCTCAAGATCGGTGACCGCGCTGCTGGCGCGATCAAATCGGGCGGTACAACGCGCCGCGCGGCCAAGATGGTCATCGTCGATGCGGATCACCCCGATATCGGAGAGTTCATCAACTGGAAGGTGCTCGAAGAGCAGAAGGTCGCCAGCATCGTCGCAGGCTCCAAAATGCATGAGCAGAAGCTGAATCTGATCTTCAAAGCCATCGCAGGTTGGGATGGTCTGGAGGCGGATGCCTATGATCCTGCCAAGAACGAGCAGCTTAAGGACGCTGTGCGCGCCGCGAAAAAGGCAATGATCCCCGAGACATATGTCAAGCGCGTGCTCGACTATGCAAAGCAAGGTCACACGTCGATTGAATTCCCCACCTATGACACGGATTGGGACTCAGAGGCGTATAACTCCGTCTCTGGCCAGAACTCCAACAACTCCATCCGCGTCACTGACGCTTTCCTGAAGGCCGTCGAGGCCGACAGCGATTGGGAGCTGATCGACCGCGTGACAGGCAAAGTCGCCAAGACAGTGCGCGCCCGTGATCTTTGGGACCAAGTCGGCCACGCCGCATGGGCCTGCGCCGATCCAGGCATCCAGTACCACGACACGGTCAACGACTGGCACACATGCCCCGAGGACGGCGCCATTCGCGGCTCCAACCCGTGCTCTGAATACATGTTCCTCGACGACACGGCCTGTAACCTTGCTTCCATGAACCTGCTGACCTTCCTCAAGGACGGCGAGTTTCAGGTCGAAGACTACTTGCACGCCTCGCGCCTGTGGACTGTAACGCTGGAAATCTCTGTGATGATGGCACAGTTCCCGTCCAAAGAGATCGCACAGCGCTCTTACGACTTCCGCACACTGGGTCTGGGCTATGCGAACATTGGCGGCTTGCTGATGAACATGGGCTACTCCTATGACAGCGACGAGGGCCGCGCACTCTGTGGTGCGCTGACGGCGATCATGACGGGTGTGGCTTATGCTACCTCCGCCGAGATGGCAGGTGAGCTGGGCGCATTCCCGGGCTATGCCAAAAACTCCAAGCACATGCTGCGTGTCATCCGTAACCACCGCAACGCGGCTTATGGCGAGACATCTGGCTACGAGAAGCTTGCGATCAAGCCGCTGGCGCTGGACCACAAGAACTGCCCACAGGCTGGGCTGGTCGATGTGGCAATGTCCACGTGGGATGAGGCGCTTAAGCTCGGTGAGGCGCACGGCTACCGCAACGCTCAGACATCCGTGATTGCGCCAACAGGCACCATCGGTCTGGTCATGGATTGCGACACCACAGGGATTGAGCCTGACTTCGCACTGGTAAAGTTCAAGAAGCTTGCTGGTGGCGGCTACTTCAAGATCATCAACCAGTCGGTTCCGAGTGCGCTTGAGAAGCTCGGCTATGGCTCTGCCCAGATCGAAGAGATCGTGAGCTACGCAGTTGGTCACGGCTCCATGGGCAATGCACCGGGTATCAACCACACCACGCTCATTGGTCACGGCTTTGGTCCTGCCGAGCTTGCCAAGGTGGACGCGGCACTTGAGGCGGCATTCGACATCCGCTTTGTCTTCAACCAGTGGACGCTGGGCGAGGAGTTCTGCACCAAGGTTCTGGGCATCCCTGCCGAGAAGCTGAACGACCCGACGTTTGACCTGTTGAAATCCCTCGGGTTTTCCAAGGCAGACATCGACGCGGCGAACGATCATGTCTGCGGGACAATGACACTCGAAGGTGCGCCGCACCTGAAAGAAGAGCACTATGGCATCTTCGATTGTGCCAACCCCTGCGGCAAGAAGGGCAAGCGCTATCTGTCCGTCAACAGCCACATCTACATGATGGCCGCGGCACAGTCGTTTATCTCGGGTGCGATCTCCAAGACGATCAACATGCCCAACGATGCCACCATCGAGGACTGCCAGAAGGCTTATGAGCTTTCATGGTCGCTGGGCATCAAGGCGAACGCGCTCTACCGTGACGGTTCCAAACTGTCCCAGCCTCTGGCGGCATCCCTCGTTGAGGATGATGACGACGCTGCAGAGACGCTGGAAAGTGGCACCGCTCACGAGAAGGCGGTCGTGCTTGCCGAGAAGATCGTCGAGAAGGTCATCGTTAAAGAGATCGTCAAATCACACCGCGAAAAGATGCCACAGCGCCGCAAGGGATATACCCAGAAGGCCAACGTGGGCGGGCACAAAGTGTACCTGCGCACGGGTGAGTATCAGGACGGCTCGCTTGGTGAGATATTCATCGACATGCACAAAGAGGGCGCAGGCTTCCGTGCGATGATGAACAACTTTGCCATCGCGGTATCTGTTGGGCTGCAATACGGTGTGCCGCTCGAAGAGTTCGTCGATGCCTTCACCTTCACCAAGTTCGAGCCTGCGGGCATGGTGCAGGGCAACGATAGCATCAAATCCGCGACCTCGATCCTTGATTATATCTTCCGTGAATTGGCGGTGAGCTATCTTGATCGTACCGATCTGGCGCATGTGCAGCCAGAGGGGACCACATTCGACACGCTGGGCCGTGGTGAGGAAGAGGGCACTGCTAACGTGGCCGAGGTCTCCGAGAACGTCGCAAGCAAGTCGCTTGAAGTGCTCAAGCAGATCACGTCGCAAGGCTATCTGCGCAACCGCGTCCCTTCAAATCTGACGGTTTTGCAAGGCGGGCAGTCCGCAGCAATGGGCGCGCTCAGTGCAGCGATGCCAGAGGGTGATGCGGCAGTCGCGACTGCAGTTAAAGCAACAGCAGGCGTCGCTATGGACCAGCGCACCAAGGCAAAGATGCAAGGCTATGAAGGCGAAGCCTGCGGCGAGTGCGGCAATTACACGCTGGTGCGAAACGGCACCTGCATGAAGTGCAACACCTGCGGCGGCACAAGCGGCTGTAGCTAAGGAATGGAGTGGGGCGCTGGTTGGCGCCTCGCTTTTTTCGATATCAGGTTGATGTCGGAAAAACGGATACGGGAGGCTCTCATCGTTCCCATGAGAATGGTTACCTAGAGCTTAACTAGATACGGGGTGGGTTCTCGCGCATCGCTTTGCGATACGCAGCCACCCACGCCACAGCCCCGACTTTGTCGGGGCGTGGGACACGGGGCGGGTGCGCTCGCCCCCTGACGACACATAGGCCGCAGGCAATAAAAACATGCGAGCGGTTAATAACTGAGCCTATGTGGCGAGACTTTGAGGGGAGCGAATGCGCTCCCCCTTTTTCGTAATATCAGGAGCTTACGAGCGTATGTTCGAGTATATCAGTCTTTTTGCTTCGGCGCTGGTGGCCGCCACGATTCTGCCGATGCAATCAGAGGCCGTGCTGACAGTCTTGTTGATTGCGGGTGAAGAGTCGACGTTTTGGCTGCTGGTCGTGGCAACTGTCGGCAATGTGTTGGGCTCTTTGATCAACTGGGTATTGGGGCGCTTTATAATGCGCTTCCAACAGCGGCGCTGGTTTCCTGCTACGCCTGCGCAACTGGCTCGTGCACAAGACTGGTACGCACGTTGGGGCCTGTGGTCCCTGCTTGCCAGCTGGATACCTGTTGTAGGGGATCCGCTCACGGTCATGGCTGGTGTGATGCGCGTGCGATTGATGCCGTTCCTTATTTTGGTAACGCTCGCCAAAGGGTGCCGTTACCTCGTTTTGGCGGCGGTGGTTTTGCATTGGACATAACCTTGCAAAAACAGCTCCACCCTGAGGCAACTATGTCGTCTTTTCATCCTTTGCAGTGAATGCGACAAGAACGATATGTCAAAAAAGACCCTCAACGAGACCAACCTCGCTGCCCTCGGACCAGAGCGCCTTGCCGCTTTGTTGATGGAAGTCAGCACAGGAAGCGCCGAGATCAAGCGCCGCTTGCGCCTCGAGCTGAGTCATAACCTCGGAGCAGACGCGCTGGCCCATGACGTGCGCAAACGCCTTGCCTCGATCAGGCGGACGAAAGGGTATGTAGGCTGGCGCAAGCGCAAGGCCCTGATCAAGGATTTGGGTACCCAAGCGGCGATGATCACCGACAAAATTGCCGCCGATGCGCCCTCGGAGGCGTTCGACCTGTTGTGGCAGTTTATCGAGCTTGCGCCATCCGTCTATGCCCGCGTGGACGACAGCCGTGGTGACGTTAGCGAGGTATTTGGCGCCGCGTTGCAACACTTCACGCAGATCGGACCACGTGCAGGGCAGGAGCCTGAAGCGCTTGCGCCGCGCATCTGGGGCGCCGTGCGCGACAGCGGCTATGGTGAATTCGATGGCATTATAACACTGCTTGCGCCGACGCTGGGCGATGCGGGGCTGGATCAGCTCAAAGCGCTGATTGAGGCCCATGAGGATGACGCGCAGGACACAGAAGAAGATCACGCTGCCCTGCAATTTCTGCGCGATCTGCGCGGCAGCAGTGGCAGTTTTAGGGCCGATCAAAAGTGGCGGCTGATCCGCTCATGCCTGCAAGAGATCGCCGTGGCCCAAGGGGATACAGACGCCTATATCGCGCAATACTCCGTTGATGATCTGGCCCGTCCGCGCATCGCCGCTGAAGTTGCGCGGCTGCATCTGGATCAGGGACGCGCGCAAGACGGGCTGGACGTGCTCACGGGCGTTGATCCCAGCAGTAGTGGGGATGCAGCGTGGGACGCGGCCTATGTCGCCTGTCTGCTGGCCTTGGGCCATACGCAAGACGCGCAAGAGCACCGATGGGCCGTGTTCACTGAGACGCTGGATGCACAAACCCTGCGCGACTATCTGAAAATGCTGCCTGATTTCGAGGACATCGAGGTTGAGGATGCCGCAAAAGCGCAGGTGGCGCAGTTCTATGATGTGCACACTGCACTGGCCTTTCTGATCGAATGGCCCGACCTGATTGCGGCGGCCAAGCTGGTTGAGGAACGCGTGCAAGAGCTAGGCGGCGGTCTTTCGCATATCCTGACCCCTGCCGCAGAGGCGTTGCGCGCGCGGCATTTAAGAGCTGCGACGCTGCTGTGGCGTGCAATGATCGACGATACACTGTGGGAGGCACGCACCGCCCGTTATGCGGCGGCCGCCGATCACCTCATGGATTGCGCTGCTGCAGATAGCGAGATCGAGGCGTATGGTGCCTTTGCTACCCATGACGCCTACCTCCAGCGACTGCGTGAGACGCATAAGCACAAGGCCTCCTTTTGGAAGCGCGTGCCCTAAAGTTTGAGCCGTGCGATGCTTTGCTCGGCGGCGGTGATAAAGCGCGCATTGCGGGTGGGGTCTTCATCCATCCGCGAGATGTTCCAACCAACGTAAGTACACGCGCGCAGCGCTTCGAACAGGGGCAGGGATGCGGTATCCAGCCCTCGCAGACTTTGGTAGCCCGCAATCGTGGCCTCCGCGAGCGCGCCTGTCGGGTCGGTGCGCCTGCTTCGGAAGGTGACTGTCGCCACGTCGAATAATCGGTGGCCAAAACCCCCATCGTCAAAGTCGATGGGAAAGAGCGTATCGCCCTCAATCATCACATTGTCAGGCATCAGATCGGCGTGGATCAACCCGATGTCAGGCGCGTGCAATTGGGCCAAAGCGTGCTGTGCATTGCTACGAAATCGGGTGAGCTTTGTGCGTTGAGTGTATGTAAGTAAGGGGTTTTCCCAAAATCTACCCCATGTTGGCGTATCCCCTACGGTGTCCCATTCTGGCCGCTCAAATCCAGTGGGTGGCGTCCATCTATCGGCAAGCGCATGCATCTGCGCCATCAAGCGTCCAAGGTCAAAATAGATTGCCTCTGTCGCATCCACCTCGCCGAGCGGGTGTCCATTTATCCACGTGAGCATATCGATGATAATGCCGTCATGCATCAAAAGCTGGCTGCGATCAGAGGCCGCGATTGGTGCGGGAACGGCGATGCCTGCCTTTGCCAGCATGTCCATCCACGCCAACTCGGAGTTGAGTTCGGCCAAACTGCGGTAGCCGCGCCTATGCAGACGTAACGCGGCTGTGCCTGTGGGCAGGTCGACACGGTAAACGTGATTTTCCCGCGCAGCGACCAGGGTGATTTGCGCATCGCCAAGCCCCCAATGCGCCCGTGCCGCGGCGATCAGCGCCTCAGTCAACGGCTGGCCCGAGGTGATCAAGCGTGGCAGCCAGCGTCTCTAGCATGAAATCGGCATGCGCTGTGCCAAAGGTCATCGGCGGGCGGATTTTCAGAGTGTTGTAATGCACGCCAAGTTTGTTGAGCAGTACGCCGCGGCGGCTCATCTCGTTGGCGACGCGGATGGCATGGCCGCTGGCGGGGGCTTTGGTGGTACGATCCGTGACCAGTTCGGCCCCGAAGAACAAGCCGTAGCCGCGCACATCGCCGATGCAGTCGTGCTTCTCCGCCAGCTTGCGCAGACCGTCGCGGGCATAGGCCCCCACATTTCGGGCATTTTCCTTCAAACCCTCATCCTCGATCACGTCCAGCACGGCCATGGCTGCGGCGCAGGAAACAGGATTGCCGCCGAATGTATTGAAATAGCGAAAGCTTTTGCGGAAAGCCGCCATGATGTCGGGCGTGGTGGCCACGGCGGCCACAGGATGCCCGTTTGCCATTGGCTTGCCCATCGTGACGATGTCGGGCGCGGCGCCAATGCGCTGGTGGCCCCAAAACGCCTCGCCGTTGCGCGCAAATCCGGGCTGGACCTCATCGGCGATGAACAGACCACCGGCGCGGTGCACCACATCAAGGGTCGGGGCCAGCCATCCAGCCTCCATCACAGGAAACCCTTCGTTGAGGAAAGCAGGGCACAGGATGATCGCTGAGAACCCCACGCCGCTCGCCTCGAGATCGTCGATGGCCTCCTGCACCTTGTCTGCGAAGGCCTGTGCATGCGCCATGCCACCTGTGCCACCAAGGGGGCGATAGCTGTCGGGGGCAGGGACGTGTCGCACATGGGCACCGTCGCCCGTGGCGGGGGGATTAGTTGCGCTGAGTTGCGCCACTACAGTTGTATTGCCGTGGTAGGTGTGATCGGTGGCGATGACGCCGCGTTTGTCTGTCACCGCCTCGGCCATGCGCAGGGCGATGTCGTTGGACTCGGATCCTGTGCAGGTCATGATGGCTGATGCGATGTCGTTGGTAAATGTCGCGGTCAGCCGCTCGACATAGTCGAGGATGCCCTCGTGCAGGTAGCGCGTGTGGGTGTTGAGCATGCCCGCCTGCTGTGTGATCGCCTCGACCACGCGCGGGTGGCAATGGCCCACATGGGCCACGTTGTTATAGCAATCGAGGTATTTTCGCCCATCCGCATCCCACAGCCAGACATCGCTCCCGCGCACCAGATGCAGGGGATCGTCGTAAAACGTCGAGACATTCGGCCCCAACAGCCGCGCACGGCGCGCCATCAGATCGGCGGTGGATGTCATGCAGCGCTCCTGTCGTTTGGTTATCTTGTTTGGTACAGAATTGTGCCGCCTTAGGGAAGAGAGGCGTTTTGCTAAAGCAGCTCTGACACGGGCGCATCCGCCTCAAGGCCGATCTGGGCACGCAGTTTGGCGCGGGCGCGGGCCAGACGGGACATCACTGTGCCCACCGGAAGGTCAAGCCGCATGGCAATGGCGCGTGGACTTACCTCGCCCTCAAGTACCAACTGCATGACTTGAGCCCGCTCGGGGGGCAGGCGGGCGATAGCGCTGTGCAGCATGTTGAGGGCAGGGCGGCTTTCGGCAACAGGGGCAATGCTGGCGCTGTCTTCTTCCAGCTCTGTATGCTCGACATGGGCACGCCACCGTGCACGTGCGAGGGTCTGGAGGATTATCATGGCATAGTGTTCGGGTGTGTCGATCCCTGCACGCTGGTTGCGTGTGATCAGGCGCAACACGGCCTCTTGCGCCATGTCTTCGGCATCGCAGGGCTGCGCGCCCAAGCGGCGCGCACGGCGGGTAAGCCGTTTGGCGAGGGGGGGCAGATCAAGGTCATCGGTAAATGGGGGCATCAATTGCGTCCTGCTGTCTTGGGTTTCCGACCAGCATGACGGGTTTCGAAATTTCAACCAGATGGGGAGTTTCCGCCGATCTGGCCAAGAGTGCCTTTTTGGGCGGAGGGGCGCGCACTGCGTGCAAGCGTATCGGCGGCGCGCCGCGCTTTGACTGTGCAGGGCGCAAGAGCAGGGACGCGATGCGGCTTTTGCGCCTCTAGCAGTGTGAGGGCGGCAGAAACGCGGCTCTTGCTACAATGATACCACTAACAGGAGACACCAATGACACATATCAAAACCTTCGCCCTGATCGCGACGACGGCACTCTGCGTGCCTGCATTTGCCATGGGCCAGAACGCGACCCAAGCGGACAGCAACGAGGACGGCGTCCTGAGCCTTGCCGAGGTGCAAGCGATCTATCCCCAAGTCACAGAGGATATGTTCACGGCGGCCGACCTCAACGGTGATGGCGCGCTTGAAGATGCCGAGGTCAAGGCCGCACAGGAGGCAGGTCTTATGCCGTCGGGCTAAAGCCGTATGAGATTTGCGCGCCTCTGTGGCAGCAGGGCGCGCAAACTGTCAGAGGTCCGGATACCCCCCCCAGGGTTCGGACCTCTGGCACTTTTTGCGGTGGCTATCCGCGCAGGTGGATGTTGAACTGCTCCCGAATGGCGCGGTCCGTCGCAGGATCGAGCGCCGCCGCCGAGGGCGCACTGAGGATTGCCTCCTTGCGCGCCGTGGCCGTCTCCAGCAGATCGGGCTTTTCCATCTCTACCCATTCCTTGGGCGACATGCGGTTGCCATAGGTGGGATAGCAGTGATCGCTTTGCATACGGGCGAGCGTGCCTTCGGTGCCGAGGTAGTGACCGGGTCCGCCCATGCAGACCTCGGCAATCTGATCAAGGGCGAGGGTCTCGTCATTGACCTCGATCCCGCGCACGCAGCGTAGCGCCTGACCGATCACATCATCGCCCAAGATCAGGCTTTCGTGGCAAAACCCCAGCAGGGAGGCGTGCATGCCCGCCGCCTCATAGATCATGTTGCAGCCCGCAAGCCCCGTCATCACGTTAGAGCACATCGTCTCCCAGCCTGCTTGCATGTCGGGCAGTTTGCTGTCGGCAATACCAGCCGCCGCACCACCGGGTAGATCATAGAATCCGTGCATCTGCGCACAGCCTGCGCTGAGCAGCGCCTGCTCACCCGAGCCGCCGGTCATCGCCCCTGTGCGCAGGTCCAGCCCGAAGGGCCATGTGCCGAAGATTACGGGATGGCCCGGTTTTACAGCAGTGACATAGACCAGCCCCGCCAGACATTCGGCCACAGCCTGCACAATCGCACCTGCCACAGTGGAAGGCGCCGTAGCCCCCGCCATGCCAGCAGACAGGAGCAGAACAGGCATGCCGTGTTTGATGCATTCCTCCATGACCTCGCAGCTCTCGGTCGCGAATTTCATCGGTGGCACGACAAAGCAGTTGGAGTTGCACACAAACGGCCGCTCGCGCCATTTATCCTCACCGCCCGCAATCATGTGCAGCATCTCGATGGCGGGGGCGACAAATGACGGCTCGGTGAACGAGGTGCCGATGTGTTTGGTGGTGCCCGTCACACAGGCATAGATCGAATTGTAGTCCATCTCCATATTATCGAGGATGTCGCGGCAGACCATGGGGCGCTGGCAAAAGTGCAGATTGTCCAGTGTGTTGATGATCTTGGCAGCATCGTGCAGATCCTGCACGCCGCATTCGCGGTAATTCTTGCCGTCGATGTCCACCAGATGCACCGCAGCACCCGCCGTGCCGTAGTGAACGCGCGTGCCCGAGAGGTCGAGGTCGTTCAACCCGTCACGGCTTGCCAGTGTGATGGAGCGGTTGGCCCCTGCGATAGCGTCCTCCACCAGCGCACGGGGAAAGCGTATGCGCCCGTCATCGCCTTGGGTGCAGCCTGCACCTGTAAGGTACGCTAAGCCAGAAGGCGGCGCATCGGCGAGGCCGATTGTCTCAAGCGCGTCGAGAGCCGCGTGATGGATTTTCAGGACGTCCGCCTCCGAGAGGGGCTTGTACTGGCCGCCCTGAAGACCCGCGCGCACGGGGCGTAGATTATCGGGCAAGGCGGTTGAGCGCGCAGCACGGCGCGCAGCACGGCCACCTGAGCGGGAGGATGTTTGAACATTCATATGGGATATCTTTCACAGAAAAAAGGGCAGGGTGGCATGCATCACTTTTTTCTGGGGAGCACCGCGTGCCGCACGCCCGCGTTCTGCTCCGATGGTGCGGATCACCAGTGTCACAGTGCAGGTGGGGTGCTGCATTCGAATGCTCCTCTTCCCCGTCAGCTTGGGTAAGGGAGGCGACTGGTTCTGTCCTGTTTGCGACGCAGTGATCTGTTTGCGAACTGTGATTTATAGGCGTGGATCAAGCTGCGTGCGGTATTTTGCGCGGTATTTTACTGCAGTTTGCCGATCTTGGGTATGACAATGCGGACAGTTAGCTTTCCGAGGCAAGGCTTTCTGCAAAGCTGCACAGGGTTTTCATCGCTTGTTCGAAGGCGCCATCCTCGATGGTCATCGCCACGCGCAAATGCCCTGCGGCAGCATGACCAAAGCTCTCACCGGGCATGGTGGCGATGTGATGTTGTTCCAGCAACGCATAGGCAAAAGCCTCACCGCTCAAACCCGTGGCAGAGATATCGAGCATCATATACATCGCACCGCCGTTGGGCACTGCGCCTACGACATTCTGGGTGGCGAGCACATCAAGAGCGATTTGGCGACGGCGGCGGAAAGGCTCTGCGATTTCTTCCTCGAATGCCGTGCCTTGGTTCAGGGCGAACACTGCGGCCTCCTGAATGAAGCCCGGAACCCCGTAAGTGGTATGGGTGGCAAGGTTGATCATATGGCTGACGATCTCCTCGGGCCCCACAACCCAGCCGATGCGTGATCCTGTCATGGCGTGGCTTTTGGACATGGAGCCTATGACCAGCGTGCGCTCGGCCATGCCCTCCAGAGCGCGCGGCGACAGGTTCGTGCCTTCCCAAATTTGCGTGTCGTAGACCTCATCCGAGATCAGCCACAGGTCATGGGCGTGGCAGACCTGCGCGATCCCTTCCATCGTCTCGCGGGTATAGACAACACCTGTCGGGTTGTTGGGGGAGTTGATGAGCAGAGACTTTGCACCTTTGGCTACAGCATCGATATCGGCAGCGCGGGGCTGGAACGCCTCCGCTGCATGGGCTTTGACCGCAACGGGCACCGCAGAGGCTGAGCGCAGCGTGCCCGGGTAGGTGGCGTAATAGGGATCGATGTAGAGGCCTGTGTCACCTGCGTCGATCACTGCGGTATGCGCCGCAAACAGGGCAGACTGCCCACCAGGCGTGATCATCACATTCTCTGGACGCGTTGGCACGCCTGTGCGCTCGGTCACGCGGGCGGCAACAGCCTCGCGTAGCGCAGGAATGCCGGGGATGGAGGCATATCCAGTATGCCCGCCCATCGCCGCACGGTGCATCTCCTGCAGGATCGGGGCGGCCGTGCGGATATCATGCTCGCCAATGGTCAGCTCGGTCACAGAGGTACCAGCGGCAATCATCTCGCGCGCTTTGTTAAACACCTCCCACCCGTCAGAGCCGCCGCTTAGGAGTGTGCTGATGCGTCTGGATGCCCGCATGATATGTCCTTTCAGTTGTCTTGTGCAAGGGCGCAGAGCATGCCGCCTTTGTCAATCAACCTTGACCAATGCAGTCTTGCTGGGCTAGGCATGGCGCATGATAACGAACATGATCATTACAAGCTGTACAATTACCTGCTGAGATACTTCTCGCGGGCCTTGATCACGTTGTTTTATTTCTTTCGAAACTGTGCCATGTCCCGCGCAACCCTGCGCCTCAAGGACCTATGCGATGACCACGATCAAGCTGCACAACACAAAGACCCGCAAGCGCGAGGAATTTGTGCCCATCGACCCGAAAAACGTGCGCATGTATCTGTGTGGTCCCACGGTCTATGACCGCGCCCATCTGGGCAATGCGCGCCCTGTGCTGGTGTTTGATGTGCTGAACCGTCTGTTGCGCCATGTCTATGGCGAGGATCACGTGACCTATGTGCGCAACTTCACCGATGTGGATGACCGCATCAACGAGACGGCGCAAAAGCGCAAGGCGGCGGGCGCCAAAGGGACGCTGGAGGAGCTTATCCACGAGCGCTCCAACGAGACAATCGACTGGTATCACGCGGATATGGACGCGCTGGGCGCTGCGTGGCCTGACCATGAGCCGCGTGCAACGGAATACATCGCAAAGATGATCGCCATGATCGAAGAGCTGATCGCCAAAGACCACGCCTATGAGGCCGAGGGCCATGTGCTGTTTGCCGTGGACAGCTGGCGGGAGCACTATGGCAAGCTGTCGGGCCGCAGCGTGGATGATTTGATCGCAGGCGCGCGGGTCGAGGTCGCCCCTTACAAGCGCAACCCGATGGATTTCGTCATGTGGAAGCCCTCGCCCGAAGGTCTGCCCGGATGGGATAGCCCGTGGGGGAAAGGGCGTCCCGGTTGGCACATCGAATGCTCCGCCATGGCGCGTGAGTTGCTGGGCGACCAGTTCGACATCCACGGCGGCGGCAATGATCTTACGTTCCCCCACCACGAGAACGAGATCGCGCAAAGCTGCTGTGCCAATGACACCGAGAGCATGGCCAACGTCTGGCTGCACAACGAGATGCTGCAGGTGGAGGGCAAGAAGATGTCCAAGTCGCTCGGCAACTTCTTCACCGTGCGCGATTTGCTGGACCAAGGGGTGCCGGGCGAGGTGATCCGCTTTGTGATGCTGAGCACGCATTACCGCAAGCCGATGGACTGGACGGAGAAGAAGCGGGCGGAGGCGGAAGCCGTGCTGCGAAAGTGGTACGGCGTGGTAGAGGTTGCGCCTGCACTGGCAGCGGATGATGCTTTTGTCGATGTGTTGGCCGACGACCTGAACACAGCGGGCGCGATTGCGCATTTGCACAAACACGCGAATGCTGGGGAGGCAGGCGTGGTAAAGGCGGGGCTTCAATTGCTTGGGTTGATGGGCGAAGCTGTTCCTGACTGGAGCGTGAACAACGACATTGATTTGAGCGCTTTTGAGACAGCTTTAGATAAGGCTCGCGAGGCTGCGATGCAGAGCAAAGACTTTGGTCCAGTCGACGCGATGAAGACCATGCTCACAAATGCAGGTGTGCAGGTCCAAATGAGCAAGCAAGGTGTGACCCTGTCAACAACACCGCAATTTGATCCCGCCAAACTGGAAGCCCTCAAATGATCCGCCTCACACCACAGACCTGTACCCGTTCGAGGGGGGGGCTTGTCCCCGCCGTCGTGCTGAAAGCACGCCTTTGGCGTGACGGGGGCGAACGGGGACAGGTCGTGCTGCGCGCACGACCTAAGAAAGAGGCGCGCCAATGAAAACCCGCCTCTCTATATACGACACCACTCTGCGTGACGGGCAACAAACCCAAGGCGTGCAATTCTCCACCGATGAGAAGATCGCCATCGCCAAATCCCTCGACGCGCTGGGCGTGGATTACATCGAGGGCGGCTGGCCTGGGGCGAACCCCACCGACAGCGCCTTCTTTGATGCTGCACCAAAGACCCGTGCGACCATGACCGCATTCGGTATGACCAAACGCGCTGGCATGTCTGCTCAAAACGATGACGTGCTGGCCGCCGTAATGAACGCGGGCACGCAAAGCATTTGTCTGGTCGGCAAGACCCATGACTTCCAAGTCACCACAGCACTTGGCATCACGCTTGCCGAGAACACTGACAACATAGCTGCATCCATCGGCCATATTGTGGTACAGGGGCGCGAGGCGCTCTTTGATGCGGAGCATTTCTTTGACGGGTACAAGTCGAACCCCGACTATGCGCTGGAGGCCATCCGCGCGGCCTACGACGCAGGCGCGCGCTGGATCGTGCTGTGTGACACCAACGGTGGCACGCTGCCCACGGAAGTTGGGCGCATTACGGCTGAGGTCATCGCGGCAGGGATCAGCGGCGACCGTCTGGGCATTCACACCCATGACGATACCGAGAATGCCGTGGCCTGCACGCTGGCCGCCATAGACGCAGGCGCGCGGCAAATCCAAGGCACGCTCAACGGGCTGGGGGAGCGCTGCGGCAATGCCAATCTCACCACGCTGATCCCGATACTCAAGCTCAAGGAACCCTACGCCAGCTTGTACGAGACAGGCGTGAACGATGCCGCGCTGCAAGACCTCACGCGCACCTCCCGGATGCTCGATGAAATCCTCAACCGTGTGCCGCTGCGGCAGGCGGGGTTTGTCGGTTCTTCCGCCTTCGCGCATAAAGCAGGCCTACACGCCAGCGCGATCCTCAAAGACCCCTCCACCTATGAGCATATCGACCCATCAATCGTCGGCAACACCCGCATCATTCCCATGTCCAATCAGGCGGGCCAGTCCAATCTGCGCCGCCGTCTGGGCGATGCGGGGCTTGAAGTGGCCAAAGGCGATCCCGCACTGGGCATGATCCTCGACGAGGTTAAGGCACGCGAGGCCGAGGGCTATAGCTATGACACGGCGCAAGCGAGTTTCGAGCTGCTGGCGCGCAAGGTCTTGGGTCAGATGCCGCAGCTCTTTGAGGTCAAACGCTACCGCGTAACTGTGGAGCGGCGCAAAAACAAATACGACCAGATGATCACCCTGTCGGAGGCCGTGGTCGTCGTGAAAGTGGACGATGAAAAGCGTCTGTCTGTCTCCGAGAGCATGGACGAGACGGGCGGCGACCGTGGCCCTGTCAACGCACTAAGCAAGGCGCTGGTCAAGGACCTTGGTCAATACTCCGCACTGCTGGAAGACTGGCGGCTGGTCGATTTCAAAGTCCGCATCACCCAAGGTGGCACGGAAGCGGTCACCCGCGTCATCATCGACAGCGAGGACGCGCAGGGCCAGCGGTGGTCAACGGTGGGTGTCTCTGCCAACATCGTTGACGCGTCGTTTGAGGCGTTATTGGATGCGATCCGATGGAAACTCATTCGGGACAAGGGATAGCGGTCTGGTTTTTTCGATTTTGAAAATGGTTGGCATATCGCTCGTCCTCACATTGCTGGCGGCGACGATGATGGTGTTTACGCAATCCCCGCAACCGATGAGTGGTGAGGGGGGGCTGGATTTCAGCCGCCAGTTGGAGAGCGGCCGTGATGCGCCTGCGCCGTTGCAATCTGTGGCGATGCGCGACGGCTACGCCTTGAAAGTGCGCACCTATGGCGGTACGGACAGTGTGCTGCTGTTGGTTCTGGTCCACGGCTCTGGGTGGCACGGCCTACAATTTGACAGCCTTGCTGGTAACTTGGCTGGAAAAGCTGATGTGATCGTCCCCGACTTGCGCGGCCATGGTACAGCGCCTGGTCGTCGGGGTGATATCGACTATATCGGTCAGTTCGAAGATGATCTGGCTGACTTGATCAAGGCTGTCGCCAAGCCTGATCAACCCGTCATCATGGCGGGCCACAGCTCGGGTGGCGGGCTGGTCGTGCGGTTTGCGGGCGGCCCGCATGGGGATATCATTGACGGAGCTGTGCTTATGGCGCCTTTCCTGCATCACAACGCGCCGACGATGCGCGAGAATGCAGGCGGCTGGAACCAGATCCTACTGCGCCGCATCATCGGCCTCAGCATCCTCAACACCTTCCAGATCAAGGCGTTCAATCATCTGCCGATCGTGCAGTTCAATATGCCGCGCACTGTGCTGGATGGCCCGCTGGGGGACACGGCAACCACGCAGTATTCCTACCGCCTCAATAACTCTTTTGCACCGCGCAGTACCTACCTCGAAGACGTAGCGGCCTTGCCCAAGTTCGTTTTGCTTGCGGGAAGTGCGGATGAGGCGTTCGTCTCCTCCGAATATGCCCCGACGATGGGCGCTGTCACGGATAAAGGGCGCTTTGACATGATCCTTGGTGCGAGCCATCTGGATCTCGTGAATGATCCGCGCACCCAAGGCATCATCGAAGGGTTTCTAGATGAGTTCTGAGTATACGATGGAGGATTTCTTCAAGCTGCACCGCGACTTGCCCCGCGAAGGTCCGGGTGAGCCTGCGGATGTGGTTTGGGCCGCCAGCCTGCTGGAGATGCCCACGCGCGCGCAGATCGCCGATGTGGGCTGCGGTTCTGGCGGGGATGTTGCCGCTCTGTTGGAGACTACGCATCATGCCCATGTGACTGCGCTCGATCAGGTGCCGCATTTTGTGCAGGCCGTTTGCGAGGCTTGGAGAGGTAACGACAGCGTCACGGTGCTCAAGGCCGATATGGCGACCATCGCCAACCAGTATGATCTGATCTGGTGTGCAGGCGCGATCTATTTCATGGGGGTCGAGGAAGCGCTGACAGCATGGCGCAAGGCGCTGCGGCCGAGCGGGGCCATCGCTTTTTCCCAAGCGTGCTGGTTCACCGATGCCCGTTCAGACCGCGCGCAGGCCTATTGGGCGCGCGAATACCCGCAGATGACGGATGAGGTGGGCCTGAGCGTGCAGATCGCTGCGGCGGGCTATGAGATCATCGGTCAAAGACGGCTGAGCGATGCCGCATGGCAGGCGTACTTCGACCCTATCGCCAAACGCAGCGATGCTTTGCGCGCGCAGGCAGATGTCGGCCTCCTGAATGTGCTTGACGAGGCCGAGGAAGAGGCCGCCTGCTGGTATGCGCACCGCCATGAATACGGCTATGTCTTGAGTGTTGTACGCCCGCTATGAAATGGTCCGATGACCTGACAGCCTGCGCCAAAATTGTAGAGCGTGGCGATCCATTGCGCTTTCGCACGGCAATGATGGCGCCTGTTGCGGCGCGGGCAAAGCTCTTTGCGCTCTATGCTTTCAACGTGGAGGTAAGCCGTGCGCCGTGGGTAACCCAAGAGGCGATGATCGCAGAGATGCGCCTGCAATGGTGGCGTGATGTGCTTGAGGAAATCGCCGAAGGCAGCCCTGTGCGGCGACACGAGGTGGCGACACCGCTTGCCGAAGTGCTCAGCGCCGATCAGGCGCAGCTGCTTGATACGCTGGTGGCCGCACGGCGCTGGGACATTTACTGCGACCCGTTCGAGGACACTGCACATCTGGACCGTTATATTGACGAGACGGCAGGGCATCTGATGTGGGTCACTGCATCGCTGCTGGGGCAGGCGGCGGAGGCTCCTGTGCGCCAAGCGGCATATGCGGCGGGCATTGGTGCGTGGCTGCGCGCGATCCCTGCGCTGGAGGAGGCGGGGCGGGTGCCATTGCTGGACGGCACGCCTGCGGGCGTTGTTGCCCTTGCGACAGGCGGGCAGGCGGCGCTGGTTGCGGCGCGTGGCGCGCGGCAAGAGGTTGCGCGCGCCTGTGCTCCTGCGCTGTTGCTTGCAACGGCTGCGGAGCCTGCGCTCATCCATGCAGCGAAATATCCGCAAGCGGTTGTAGAGGGCGCGCTGCCCGAGACGGGTCTGTCTTTCACCCTGCGTGCAGCCTCGGGGCGCTGGTAGCGCGTTAGGCCACTGCGCTGCGGCGTTCCCGCAGGCTCAGCCAGATAAGCGAGCCACCCGCGAGGATGAGGAAGGGGATCATGGCATAGTTCACCGCTGCCCATCCCGCCTCAGCCGTGCCGCCAGAGCAATTCATCAATCCGCCAGAGGCCAGTGAAGCCACAGTCACACCGCCAAAGACAAGCAGATCATTGAGGCCCTGCATGCGGCCACGCTCCTCCGGCGCATGCGCACCTGCGAGCATGGTGGTCGCACCGATAAAGCCGAAATTCCAGCCGATGCCCAAGAGGACAAGTGCGATAAAGAAGTTCTCAAGCTCGACCCCCATAAGTGCCACAACCCCTGCAAGGCCAAGGATCGCGATGCCGCTGCCTACGATTTTTTCAACACCGAATTTGTTGATCAGGTGGCCTGTAAAGAAGGACGGCGCGAACATGGCCAGCACGTGGCCCGTGACCACAAATCCTGCGATGACTTTGAACATTGCCGATGCCTCGGAGCCTGCAAACATATCGGCAAAGAACGGCGGCACGGAGGTGTCGCCTGCGATGCCGCAGCCTACGACAGCCAGCGGGGTGGAGGTCATCACAAGGTTCATCAACGCGTAGGACACCATGGCGCAAATTACCGCGACGGCGATGCGCGGCGTGCGCAAAAGCTCCATCCGTGTGCGCCCTTTTGGGGCGTCAGCCGCTGGGGCAGGCGGCTTGGGAATGTCGATGAAGAAGAATAGCAATGAGCCCACGATATTCAGCACGGCCACCGCCACATAGGTGCCGACGAATGGCACGGCCGAGAGGCTCAGCGAGGTGGCAGATGCCAGTTGCGGCCCGATCACAGCAGCGGCAAGCCCCCCCGCCATCACGTAGGAGATCGCCTTTGCGCGGTATTCCTCGGAGGCGGTGTCAGCGGCGGCAAAGCGGTAGAAACCCTGCGCCGACATATAGATGCCCGTCAGAAACGAGCCGATCAGGAAGATCGGAAAGGAAGACACGAATAGCCCGTAAGCAGCAATCAGCGCACCCGCCGCACCGCCTGCCGCACCCAGAAAGAAACCCGCGCGCCGTCCGTACTTCTGCATGATCGCAGAGACGGGCGTGGCAGAGATCATCGAGCCCAGCACGATCATCGAAATAGGTAGCGTGGCAAAGCAGATATTGCTGGCCAATGAGCCGCCCGCCAGACCGCCCACAAGGAAGATCATCGGCATTTGTGAGCCAAGGATCGCTTGGGCTGCAACCAGTACTTTTACGTTTCGCTTGGCACGGATGTCGTCGATCATGGTGGTGTTCCTCTTGGCTTGGAGTATCGGTAGCGCCGCGTGCGAAGGGGGGCAACCCCTGCTGACCTCTTGTGTCTGGGGCGCAGGAGGCTAAACCTGAGCATGATGAAACGTGCACCCCATATTCTTTTGCTCGCTGGCAGCCATGAGGCACGGCGTATGGCGCAGGCACTGACAAAGGTGCAAATCTCCTATGAGGCGTGGCTGTCGGAGGCTCCGCGCGGGATGGCACCCATGGCGCAAATTCCGCGGCTCATGCGGTTCGCCTCTGCTGCCGATATGCAAGCCGCAATTACTGAGGGCGGCTTTAGCGCAGTGGTGGATGCCAGCCACGGGTTTGATGCGGCCTCTTCGCGGCACGCACAGGCTGCGACAGAGGCATTGGGATTGCCATACCTGCGCATCACGCGTGCGCTATGGTCGTTGGGTGGACTGGTAAATGTAGGGTCTGTTGTCGATGTGGTCTCGGCAAACACGCGTGTGCCAAGCGGCGCACGTGTATTTTGCGCCACGGGATGGGACAGTTTGTCGGACTATGCGGGATTTCGGGGCGAGGTGCTCATGCTGCGCCAAACGCGGCGACACAGCCGACATGCGCCTTATCTGTTTGTGGACCTGATCTTTAGCGATCCGCCTTTCACGGTCCAGAGCGAGCAGGCGCTGTTCCAAAAGCTCGGGGTAGACATGCTCATCTGCCGTAATCTCGGCGGCACGGCCAGCCGCCCCAAGCTTGATGCGGCTTGTGCGCTTGGACTTGAGGTGCTGCTGATTGATCCTCCCGCGTGCACGGGCGCGGCGCTGACGGTCGCCGAGATCGAAGATGCGATGGATTGGGTGTGCGGACTATGACACATCGCATTCAAATGCAGGAAGACGTGGACGCAGGGGCCGCATGGCTTTGCGCGAATGAGCCGCGATTTGCAGATTCGCTTGCGCAGACAGGGCCGCTTCCCCTGCGGCTCGCCCCTGACGGGTTTGCAGCGCTGTTTAACAAGATCGTGAGCCAGCAAGTCTCGGTCGCCTCGGCGCGTGCGATTTGGGGCAGGGTGGAGGCGGCAGGGCTCACCACGCCAGCGGCTGTGCATGCTGCCTCTGAAGAGGACCTCAAGGCCGTGGGTCTGAGCCGTCCCAAGATAAAATACGCCCGTGCACTGGCCGAAGCGGACATCGACTATGACGCCTTGCGCAGCGCGTCAGATGAGGAGGTGATTGCCACCCTGACGGCTGTGACGGGCATCGGGGTCTGGACGGCGCAGGTCTATGCGATGTTCAACCTTGGGCGGCCTGACGTCTTTGCCCCCGATGATCTGGCGCTACAAGAAGCGGCACGTATCCTGTTTGATTTGCCAGCACGGCCTACGGCAAAAGAGTTGGAGCAAATGGCGCAGGATTGGTCCCCGTGGCGCGCGGTTGCAGCGCGTCTTCTCTTCACCTACTACCGTATCAACAAAGATCGGGAAGGAATAACATGACACGAGTCCTCACTTCAGAACGCCGCGAACCTGTCTCGGGGGAGACCCGCTCGGTTGTGGTGTTCCTGCATGGCTATGGCGCCAACGGTGCGGACCTTTTGGGCCTTGCCGATCCGCTGGGTGAGCATTTGCCCGACACCCTGTTCATCGCCCCCGATGCGCCCGAAAGCGTGGCGGGCATGCCTAATGGCTACCAGTGGTTTCCGATCCCGTGGATCGACAACTCATCCGAGGAAGAGAGTGCTCGGGGCATGGCCCAAGCGGTGGATGATCTCAATGCCTTCTTCGATGCGCTGATGGTGGATGAGGATGTGCTGCCCGAACAGGTCGTGCTTTTTGGTTTTTCCCAAGGCACGATGATGAGCCTGCATGTCGCGGCCCGCCGCGAGGATGAAGTGGCAGGCGTTGTCGCCTTCTCTGGCCGTCTGCTGGAACCTGAGAGCCTTAAGGATGAAGCCGTCTCGCGCCCTGCAATCTTGCTCATTCACGGTGATCAGGACGATGTAGTGCCGCCCCAATCCCTGCCCGAAGCCGCCGAAGCGCTGCAAGAAGCGGGTTGGACCGATGTCTATGCTCACATCATGAAAGGCACCGCACACGGCATCGCGCCTGACGGCCTGTCGGTGGCGCTGGCGTTTATGCGCGACAAGCTGGGGCTGTAGCACCTGCGACATCTTGTGTGCACAAGGGGCTTGCCAGCTTTCAACCACGAGATATAGTCATCGTCAATAGGTAGAGGATGGCGTGCAGATGGACGGCAATTTCAGGACCGAATTTACGCGAAACCCCGCGAGCTTGCGGGACCGCCCCGCGCTTGTGCTCAATGCAGACTACCGCCCTCTGAGCTATTATCCGCTGTCGCTGTGGTCTTGGCAGGATGCGGTAAAGGCCAAATACCTCGATCGTGTGGATATCGTTGCGGAGTATGATGAATGCGTTCACAGCCCGACGACCACGCTGCGTATCCCGTCGGTGGTGGTTCTCAAGGACTATGTGAAGCCACAAAAGAAAGTGGCGTTTACGCGGTTCAACCTGTTTTTGCGTGATGAATTCCGCTGTCAGTATTGCGGGGCGCGTGGGGATTTGACGTTTGACCATGTAGTGCCCCGCGCCAGTGGTGGCGTGACCAGCTGGCAGAACGTGGTGGCCGCCTGCAGCCCGTGCAATTTGCGCAAAGGGTCCAAATCGTTGCACCAGACAGGCTACAAGCTGCGCAAGCCCCCGCGCCAGCCCGACGCAGAGGCCCTGCGCAATTTGGGTCGTAAGTTCCCGCCGGGACATCTACACGACAGCTGGATGGATTTTCTCTATTGGGATGCAGAGCTGGAGGCGTAAGCTTCAATCCGCCTTTGGACGGGTCGCCAACAGGGGCTTGCTTGAGTTGATGGATGTCCACGGACCATCGCCAAATTTTTCCAGATCTTTTTTCACCTCAGCCATGACTTCAGGCAGTTCCGCTGCGGTTTCGGCTGTTCCCGTGGCGTAGCGTGACAAAATCCATGCTGTCGCTCGTTCAGCCGTCCAATCGAAGGTGTGGACGTGTTCATAGGCGGTGATGTCGTTGAAAGCATAGCGCATCGAGATAAACTGGCTCAATTCGTCTGCTTTTGAGATGCACTTGTCCGAGGTGTCTTTGATGTCGGCCAGTCTTTTCGCTGTCCGTTTAAGTTTTTTAAACCACCGGTGTTGACGGGTCTCGCCCTCAACAGGTCCAACGTTGAAAAAAGCTAGATAGGCCTCTGGTGGTAGGATTTTGTCGAGATCCTTGAGTGTCTGTGAGCGGTTCATCCAGTGAAATGACCGTCCAAAGGTGACCAAATGGATTGGGCGGTCAATAGATGACAAATCCCGCGAACTGCCCTAATATAGGAGACATTGTCGGGCGCGTTGACGCGGCCCGCCTCAATCATGCCCTCGCTTGGGTCGACCGCCAAAACGGTGCTGCAGTGTTTTGCGTTCTCATTCGCGAGTGTTCCTGGACCGCAACCAAGATCAAGTACATTCGTTTGGGTGCCGATGTTGGCAGTTTTCATCAAATAGTCATACAAACGGGAGCTGTAGGGCAGGCGGCCGGCATCATAAAAAGCAGCGGCTTGATCATATCGGACTGAATTTGCGGCCTATTTATTTGTGTTCATTATAAGCGTCTCAATGGTTCATTGACTTGTCTTGAGAAAGTGCGACGCGGAAAGTGCCGCTGGTTCTAGCAATTCCTAATGCCCACAAGCTAATTTGCTTCGCCTGAGTCTATAAATCCAGATCGACCCAGACGGGCACGTGATCAGAGGGTTTTTCGCGGGCGCGCACATCCTTGTCGATCTGGCAGTCGCGCAAACGGTCGGCGGTGTAGGGGCACAACAGAAAGTGGTCGATGCGGATGCCGTTGTTGCGGTTCCACGCGCCCGCCTGATAGTCCCAGAAGCTGTAGTGCCCTGCACCTTGCGTGCGTGCGCGGAAGGCTTCGGTCAGGCCAAGATTGAGCAGGGCACGCCATTTTGCATGGCTTTCGGGGCGATAGAGCGCGTCACCTTCCCAGCTTTTGGGCGTGGCGGCGTCTTCCTCCTGCGGGATGATGTTGTAATCACCTGCCATCAGAAATGGTGTCTCTTCGGCGAGTAGCTCTTCAGCGCGCGCGCGCAGCCGGTCCATCCACCCGAGCTTGTAGGCGTATTTGCCGCCCTCGATAGGGCTCCCGTCATCGTTCAATTCCACGGGGTTGCCGTTGGGCAAATACAGGCCGCACAGCCGCACGGAATGGCTCTCGCCAACTACTGTGGCCTCGATATAGCGGGCCTGCTCGTCGGTATCATCACCAGGAAGGCCGCGTGTGACATCCTCCAGCGGGAGTTTGGACAAGATGCCGACACCGTTGAACGATTTCTGCCCGTGCACTTCGACATTATAGCCGCGATCCTCAAAAATCTCTTTGGGGAAAGCTTCATCTACCGATTTGATTTCCTGCATCAAAACCACATCTGGCTGCGCCTCATCAAGCCAGTCGGGCAGGGCGTTGATGCGGGCTTTGATGCCGTTGATATTGAATGTGGCGATTTTCATGGCACAAGCTCCTTCAGCGCAGGTAACAAAGCTATCGCCCAATTGACAGGGCAGGGCAAGCGGCCTTGCCTCCTGCGGCGCTTGCGCACGGGGGTAATGAAGACTGGTAATTGCTTTGAAAATATGCCAGTATATGCAGGTGCGATACTGACGATCTGATGTTGCAATGGACGGCTTATCGAAGCTGGTGCAGGCACTCCCGAGCGGAGCAGGACCTGCGGAAAACCTTCGCGAATACGCCCGAGACATCAGACTTTACGAGGTTATTCGGAACCGCTTGGGACTATGGCCGAGCCACCGTAACCTAGCCAACGTGGAAACGCCGGGCGGGGAAGATGGACGATAAATGCGCGGATGGTGCTGTTCTGACGTGAGGGTCAGCGCGGCGACAAAAGCCAAAAGCGCGTTGGCATCCTTTCTCGCTCCGGTGACCGCTGGGCCTGCGCATACCCCGCTACATCGAGAAGGACGTGCCGCAGCCGCAGGAGGATGTTGCATTCGGGTTCTCGATCACAAACCGCGCGCCAATAAGCTCTTCTGTGAAATCAATCACTGCGTTTGCAAGGAAGGGCAAGGATACGCTGTCGACCACAACGGACTGGCCTTCGCCCGTCAGCACCAGATCATCGTCGTTGGGTGCGTCTAGTGCGATCTCGTATTGAAACCCAGAACATCCACCGCCCTCAACGGCTACGCGCAAGGCCTTGCCCTCGGCGGCGGCACCAATCTCGGCGAGGCGCGCAAACGCGCGGGGGGTAACTTCGGGGGGCAGGTTCATGGCGGCACTCCGCAGTGTGTTTCCATTGTCTCTTTTTCCTAATATAGAAAGGCTTAGGGCAGGGTACAACCGCCCTTGTCAAAAGGAGCATCTAGGTGCGCGCATCATTCGCCTCCGATCCTGACCATGTGCGTGGCAGGCGCGTTTTCGAGCAAGAGAGCGATTTTCGATCCTGCTTTCAGCGCGACCGAGATCGCATTATCCATTCCAGCGCCTTTCGCAGGCTCAAACATAAGACCCAAGTGTTTGTGGAGCATGAGGGTGATTATTACCGCACGCGGCTCACCCATTCCATCGAGGTGGCCCAAGTAGCGCGCACCATCGCGGGCGCGCTTCTCCTGAACCCCGAACTGACCGAAGCGGTGGCGCTGGCCCATGATCTGGGGCACCCGCCTTTTGGCCATACGGGTGAGGATGCACTGCACGCGCTGATGCAGCCCTACGGCGGGTTTGACCACAACGCCCAAGCGATCAAGATCGTCACGTCGCTGGAGCAGCATTACGCGGGCTTTGATGGGCTGAACCTCACGTGGGAGACACTAGAAGGCATCGCAAAGCACAATGGTCCAGTGACAGGGGAGCTGCCTCACGCGCTGGCGGAGTATAACGCGCTGCACGATCTGGAGCTGGAGACCCATGCCAGCGCCGAGGCGCAGGTGGCGGCCTTGTCCGACGACATTGCTTATAACAACCATGATTTGCATGACGGCCTGCGTGCGGGGCTGTTCTCCGAGGACGATATCATTGATCTGCCGCTGATCGGGCCAGCATATGCTGAGGTGGATGCGCTCTATCCCGATCTTGATGCCTACCGCCGCCGCCACGAGGCGCTGCGGCGCGTGTTTGGCGTGATGGTGGCCGATGTCATCGCGACGTCACGTAGCAAATTGTCGGAGGCAGGTGCCACTTCTGCCGCAGATATCCGCCATCTCGGCCATGCCGTTATTTGCTTTTCGGATACAATGTGGCGCGATCTGGGGGAGATACGGCGTTTCTTGTTCACCCGCATGTACCGCGCCCCTGAGGTGATGAAAATCCGCGCCGAAGTGACGGGCGTGGTCGAGGAACTGTTTCCCCTGTTCGTGGAGCAGCCCGATCTGATGCCGCAGGACTGGTCAAACTCGATTGCTGTTGCGGGTACAGATCGTACAATGTTGGCGCGGATTGTCGCAGATTATATCGCGGGCATGACGGACCGTTTTGCCCTGCAGGAACACCACCGCCTCATAGGGGGGACGCCACGTGTCGGCGTGCATGCGGTAACAAAGGATTAGGCCATGGTTGAGACTAAGCCGCAGGATCTGGTACGCCCGCTCAAGGGGCTTCGCATGCTGGTTCTGGGGGCGTCATCTGGGTTCGGGCGCAATATTATGCGCGCCCTAAACAGCGCGGGCGCACAGGTCGTTGTTGCGGACACCAATGCAGAGGGGCTCGCCCGCATCGATGGCGCAATCCCTTGGCGCTCAAAGGTCTACCAGAGGATGCGTTGCGGCGTGCAGGGCGGGCTTGGGGTCAGGCGCGTCTGGATGGTGTGCTTAATTTGATGCCGCTGCGCCACCCCGCAGCGATTGATATGAACATCGCGGTTCTGCAAAGCATCGTGCAGGGGTTCATGCCCGCACTCTCGGCGCGGCAGGGACAGATCGTGACGGTTGTGGCGCGGCCCGAGCAACCGCTGGAGATTGTGGCAGGCGCGATGGCCCCTGCGATGCTGTCGGCGCAAACGGCGTTGGCCCACGCGCTGCGGCGTGGCGGGCTCTCGCTCAATCTGGTGAATATGGGCGACGGGGTTGTCAGCCCTGCGCGCAGTGCGATTGTGGGGTTGCTGTCGGGCGCTTTGGGGTCTGTGACGGGATCGGAGCTGCGCCTTTGATTGACGCAGCCGTTCCGCATGGTACATGGACGTAATAATTGTTCCCCGAAAGCAGTCTGATGAACCTATTCGCCGATATCCGCACCCTAGTTCTGAGCGCCCTCGACCAGATGGTCGAAGGTGGCGATCTGCCGCAAGGCCTGAGCACCGACAACGTCACCGGCGAGCCGCCGCGCGATGCGTCCCACGGTGATATGGCCACCAATGCTGCCATGGTGCTGGCCAAACCCGCAGGCATGAAGCCCCGCGATATTGCCGACAAACTGGCAGCACTTCTTGTAAATGATCCGCGCATCACCAGTGCTGAGGTGGCAGGGCCGGGGTTCCTGAACCTGCGCCTTGATCCGAGCGTCTGGCAGGGTGTGGCCGACACGGTCCTGTCCTCTGGCACTGACTATGGCCGCGGCACCTTGGGTGCTGGACAGCGGGTCAACGTGGAATATGTCTCTGCCAACCCCACGGGGCCGCTTCATGTGGGGCACACGCGCGGCGCTGTGTTTGGCGACGCACTGGCCTCGCTGTTGGCGTTCGCGGGTTGGGACGTGACACGTGAATACGTTATCAACGATGGTGGTGCGCAGATTGATGCGCTCGCCCGCTCGGTCTTCCTGCGCTATCAAGAGGCGCACGGCCAAGAGGTTGCATTCCCTGATGGGACGTACCCCGGGGACTATCTGGTGTCTGTGGGGCAAAAGCTCAAAGACGAGGTAGGGGGCAAATACCTCGGCCAGTCCGAAGACGTCTGGCTTATGCCGATCCGTAACTTTGCTACTGACGAAATGATGGCCCTGATCCGTGAGGATTTGGCGCTGCTTGGCGTGAAGATGGATCACTTTTTCTCCGAAAAGTCGCTCTATAATACGGGCAAGATTGAGGCTTGTCTCAAAAAGCTCGACGAGATGGGCCTGATCTACAAAGGCACGCTTGAGCCGCCCAAGGGCAAGCTGCCCGACGATTGGGAAGCGCGTGAGCAGACTTTGTTCAAATCGACCGAATTTGGCGATGACCAAGACCGCCCGATCCAGAAAAACGACGGTGCGTGGACCTATTTCGCGCCCGATATCGCCTATCACAACGACAAGGTCGAGCGTGGGTTTGACCAGTTGATCAACGTCTTTGGCGCCGATCACGGCGGCTATGTCAAACGGATGAAAGCGGCCGTGCAGGCGCTCTCGGACGGGAAAGTGCCGCTCGATATTAAATTAACACAGCTCGTTAAGCTCTTCAAAAACGGTGAAGAATTCAAGATGAGCAAGCGGGCGGGTAACTTTGTTCTGCTTAGCGATCTGATCCGCGAAGTGGGCAAGGATGTGACCCGCTTTGTGATGCTGACGCGCAAGAACGACGCGCCGCTGGATTTCGATTTCGACAAGGTGATGGAGCAATCGCGCGAAAACCCTGTCTTCTACGTCCAATACGCCCATGCGAGGGTGGCGAGCGTCATGCGCAAAGCGACCGAGGCGGGCATTGACGTGGGCGAGGATGCGCTGAAAGCTTCTGACCTGAGCAAACTTGACCACGCAGCCGAGCTGGCGCTCCTGAAGAAAGTTGCAGAATGGCCGCGTCTGGTCGAGACGGCGGCGCGCAGCAATGAGCCGCACCGCATCGCCTTCTATCTCTATGAACTCGCTGGGGAATTGCATGGCTTCTGGAACCTTGGCAACGCCGAGACGGGCCTGCGCTTTATTCAAGAGGACGATCCTGCAACATCACAGGCAAAAATCGCCCTTGCGCGCAGCGTGGCGATTGTAATTGCGTCAGGCTTGGGTATTTTGGGCGTAACTCCTGCGGAAGAGATGCGCTAAGCAGCCGCCGCCGGATAGCAGGCAACTGATATACGATCCGTGTGGCACTGTATAGCGCGGGCAGAGAGGCGACGATGGCAGATTACACACAAACCCCTCAAGGGGGCTTTGCTCCGCATGTACACCCCGTACACTCCGAATATTCGGTGGCCCCGTCAGGCAGCATGGGAAAATTCGCAAATATTGCGGGAGCTGCTGTCTCCCTTGCGCTTGTCGTGGGGGTCGGTGTCTGGGGCTACAAGTTGCTCGTGCGCGATGTGAGCGATATCCCGATTGTACGCGCCACGGCAGGTGACATGCGTGTGCGCCCCGAAGATCCAGGTGGTCAGTTGGCGCAAAATCAAGGGCTGTCGGTGAATACCGTGGCCTCTGCTGGTGCATCCGAGGCGCGCGTACAGGAAGTGCGCCTTGCGCCAGTCCCGACTGATCTGGACGCCGAAGACCAGCCCATGACGCAGACTGCGGCTGTTGCGCCGCGACGGCAACAGCTCCTTGCGCCCGTTGTAGCAGCCGAACCTGAAGTGCAGGCTCCCGCGGCACAAGACATTGCCGCCGCACTCGAGAGCGGGTCGGTTGATGATCTTGTGGCACAGCTGACGGATGGCGTTGCGCCGTTGGAGCCTACAAAGGCGCAAAGCGCGCCTGTGCTTGCATCCGTTACGCCCCAAGCGGTCCCCGAATTGCTGACAGGTGAGGGGGTGCAAGTCTCCTTGCGTCCTGCGCTGCGGCCAGAACGCAGGCTTGTGGCAACCAATGCTGTTGCTGTCTCTGCACCTGCCGCCGCTACGGGGGGCGAAGTTGCCGCGACCAGCCTGCCTGCGGGCACCCGTCTGGTGCAGCTTGGTGCCTTTGACAGCCCTGAAATTGCCCGCGCCCAATGGGGCCAGCTCAGCGCACGGTTCACACCCTTCATGGAGAGCAAACAACGCATCGTCATGGAGGCCAAATCGGGCGGCCGTACCTTCTACCGCCTGCGCGCCATGGGGTTTGAAGACATCGGCGATGCCCGCCGCTTCTGTTCGGCCTTATTGTCCGAGAGCGTGGATTGCATTCCCGTGGTGACACGGTGAGTGCGCGCTTTGGTGCTACGATCCTCGATGCCGAAGGTCACCGTCTAAGCACGGAGGAGAAGGCGCTATTTCGTGATGTGAAGCCGTTCGGTTTCATCCTCTTTGCCCGCAATATCGACACGCCCGATCAGGTGCGTGCGCTTTGTGATGATTTTCGCGAGGCGGCTGGCCATGATGCGGTTATCACAATCGATCAAGAAGGTGGCCGCGTGCAGCGTCTGCGCGCGCCCACATGGCGCGAATGGCTACCACCGATGGAGTTTGTGCAAGCTGCGGGTGAAAATGCTGCGGAGGCCATGTACATCCGCTTTCGCTTGATTGCCCACGAGCTCTATGCACTGGGGATCGACAGCAATTGTGCGCCCATGGTTGATGTGCCGGGGCCGCAGACACATGAATTTCTCTACAATCGCTGCTACGGGTTGGACGCGGGCCAGATCGCACTTATGGGGCAGGCGGCCAATGACGGGATGCTGGCGGGCGGCGTGCTGCCTGTGATCAAACACATCCCCGGTCATGGTCATGCCACCGCCGATAGCCACTTTGAGCTGCCCCACGTTGCCACCACGCGCGATGATCTGATGCGCGTCGATTTCGAGCCGTTCAAGGCGCTGCGCGACACGCCCATGGGGATGACCGCGCATGTGGTTTATGAGGCCATCGACACTGCGCCTGCGACGCTCTCCAAACCCATGATGCAGGTGATCCGCGAGGATATCGGCTTCGACAATCTGATCATGACCGACGACATCTCGATGAAAGCCCTGTCGGGTGAACTGGGCACCTTGAGCCGCAACGCTATCACCGCAGGCTGTGACGTGATCCTCCATTGTAACGGCACACTGGCCGAACGCGGGCGGGTGGCCGAAGCGGCAGGCGAAATGACCGAGACGGCTCAGCGCCGCGCCCGCCGCGCGCTCAGCTATCGCCAGACTCCCGATGATATTGACATTCCCGCCCTTGATGCCCAGCTTGCTGACCTGATGGGCGGGGTCGTGCATGGTTGAAAATCTATTTGATCAAGACAGCACATCGGTCGCTGACAGGCTCGCTGCCGAAGCGCTGATTGTGGATGTAGACGGATTCGAGGGCCCGCTCGACCTGTTGCTGACCCTCAGCCGCACACAAAAGGTTGATTTGCGCAAAATCTCCGTGCTGCAACTGGCGCGGCAGTATCTGGCCTTTGTAGAGAAGGCCAAGGCCCTGCGGCTGGAACTGGCCGCCGACTATCTGGTGATGGCCGCATGGCTCGCCTTCCTCAAGTCGCGCCTGCTGTTGCCCCCCGATCCCGAAGACGAAGGCCCGTCTGGTGAGGAACTCGCCGCCCATCTGGCCTTCCAACTCGAACGCTTGGCCGCCATGCGCGATGTCGCCGCACGGCTCATGGCGCGCGATCAGCTGGGGCGCGATTTCTTTGCCCGTGGCCAGACGCAAATGGTGGAGCGTGTGCGCTCCGTGACCTACACGGCGACACTGTTGGACCTGATGCAGGGCTACGCCCGTATCCGCACCCGTGATGATTTCCGCCCCTTCGTGATGGACCGCGAAAAGGTCTTCACGATGGAGCAGGCGCTGGAGCGGATGCGCGGCCTCATCGGCTATTCAGGCGACTGGGGCGATTTGATGAGCTTCCTGCCCGAAGGCTGGGAGGCCGACCCCGTCAAACGCCGTTCGGCCACAGCCGCGACATTCGCTGCCTCGCTGGAGCTTGTGAAAGAAGGCCATATGGAAATCCGCCAGTCCGAGACGTTCGCCCCGATCCAGCTGCGCAAGAAAGACTAGAGTGATGTCCGAAGAGTATGACGACCAAGAAAAAAGCCTGTTTGAAGCGCCGCCTATGGCCGAACAGGAGCGTATGATCGAAGCGGTGCTGTTCGCCAGCGCAGAGCCTGTCACGCTCAAGGAACTTGAAGCGCGTATGCCCCACGGCTGTGATGCGGGGGAGGCCATAGTCTATGTCCGCCGCCGCTACGCCGGGCGCGGGGTGCAGGTGATGAAGATCGGCGATGCCTATGCGCTGCGCACCGCCGCTGATCTGGGCTACCTCATGCAAAAAGAAACCGTCGAGGTGCGCAAACTCAGCCGCGCCGCGATCGAGACATTGGCCATTATCGCCTACCACCAGCCCGTCACCCGTGCCGAGATCGAGGAGATCAGGGGCGTATCCGTCTCGCGGGGCACCGTGGACCAGCTGCTCGAACTGGAATGGATCCGCTTCGGCCGCCGCAAGATGACACCAGGCAGACCCGTGACGTTTGTCGTCACCGAAGGCTTCCTAGATCACTTCGGCCTCGAGAATGCGCGCGATTTACCAGGCCTCAAAGAGTTGCGCTCGGCAGGGCTGTTGGAAAACCGCCCCGCGTTCTCCATGGCAGCACAAGTGGGCGACGGCGAAGACGAGCCCGAGAGCGCAGAAGGTCAGAGCGAACTTTTCGAGGATTAGTCCCTAAAAATGCCGCAAACATCGCTATACTGACGCTAAAACGTCAAAAGGAGAGCAGAATGAACCAGATTATCAATATGGTGATGCGGATCATCATGCGCCGCGTCCTTAGCAAAGGTGTTGATGCTGGATTTAAAAAAGCAGGCCAGCTGCGGAATGCGCGCAAGGCCCAGCCGCAAGGGCAGATCGACCACAATACCGCACAACGTAGCCAGACCGATGAAGAACGTCGCGCCCAGCAAGAAGTGCGCGCCGCGCGCCGTGCAAGACGCGCCAAGCGCGGAGAAGCATAGAGCGCATCTGTTTCTTTTGGTCACAAATATCCTGGGGGAGCCTTGGTTCTTGAACCAAGGTGGGGGCTGGCCCCCTAACGCGGCCGTGGAGAAGCGAAGTGCTTTGACAGCTTCAGGCCCTGACCCTGATAGTTCGACGCGATCCCCGCACCATAAAGCTGGGTTGGGGCCTCACTCATACGCTCATAAACGAGCCTGCCCACGACTTGCCCGTGCTCCAGCACAAAGGGCGCCTCATGGCAGCGCACCTCAAGCACACCGCGTGACCCCGCACCTCCCGCAGCACTATGGCCAAATCCAGGATCAAAGAACCCCGCATAATGCACGCGGAATTCGCCGACCATCGCAACATAAGGCGCCATCTCGGCGGCATATTCAGGCGGGATGGTCACAGCTTCGCGGCTGACCAGAATGTAGAACGCACCAGGGTCGAGGATGATTCGACCGTTGTCGCTGTGGACCTCTTCCCAGAAATCTTGCGGCGGGTAGTGACGGATCAGCCCCATATCGATCAGGCCCGTGTGTGGTTTGGCGCGGTAGCCGACCAAGGTGCCGCTCTGCGGGCGCAAATCGACCGAAAAGCCCAAGCCATCGTCAATAACGGCCTCACCATCCACCAGTGGAGCCTCATCATGGAGCTCGCGCAACGCCGCATCATCGAGCACAGCATTGCCGGTGGCAAAACGGATTTGGTTGAGGCTCATCCCTGGGCGCACCAGCACCGAAAAGGAGCGGGGGCAAATCTCGGCAAAAAGCGGCCCGTTGTATCCTGCTGGAATGCGGTCAAATTCGACCCCTTCATCGGTTATGATGCGGGTCAACAGATCAAGCCTACCTGTCGAGCTTTTGGCATTTGCAGTGGCGCTGACATCTTCGGGCAGCGCCAGCGTTTCCATCAGCGGGACAACATAGACGGCCCCTTTTTCCAGTACAGCACCGTCTTCGGGGATGGCCAGTACGTGCATTTCAAACTCATTTAGGCGCGATCTCACGCTTTTGCCATGTCCTGCGAGAAAGGAGGCGCGTACGCGGATGGCCTCATTGCCAAGCCGCAAGTCAAGGCTGGCGGGTTGGATCTGCGCAGGTGTCACAGGCGGATTGGCTTGTATCCGACCATCTTCAATCATCTGGCTGATCTGTTGGTTGGGAAGAACACCTGTCATCGCACATCCTCGGGCATCGGCAGGGAACGGGCCGATGGGGTTAAAGCAAAACGCTCGCACCCGATAGGGCACGAGCGTTTCATAAATTCGGTGGTCGGGCTAGCAGGACTCGAACCTGCGACCTTCCGTCCCCCAGACGGACGCGCTACCAGGCTGCGCCATAGCCCGAACATGGCGTGTTCATATCGCATAAACACGAGGGCGCAAGAGGCAATTGCACACATTATGCACCCTCGTCAGCTTTTCGGCTATGCGCCATTGTGCGGTGCAGCCAACCTGTCGCGCAGTGCTGCGAGTTGGGCCAATAGCGGGGCCATTTTTTGCGCTGTCTGAGGATCCATGTTCTGAATCTGATGCGCGCGGGTAAGCGATGCCGCTTGCGCATGGATTTCACTTTCTGGCGTCAGCACTGGCATCTCGATCACGCGCGGCTTGGGAGCAGGGGCCGGGGCAGGTGCCTCGGGAGCTGCCGTTTCGGCAGGCGCTGGTGCTTCGGTCTTTTCCTTTACTGCCAGCTCATCGATTGCGGGCACATCGTTATCAATTGATGCCGCCTCGGCGGGCTGATCAGCTACCGTGGGCGCAGCTGCCGTTGGTTCAGGCCTGCGCATGAACGAAGGCAGTGTCTTGGCCGGTTCTTGCGGTGCTGCTGCAACCTCAGGCTCGGGAGCCGTGTGCTCGGCGGTGGCAGGAGTAGCATCAGGCGTATCACTGGCCACATCTGCCACGGGCATATCATCAGTCTTAACGGCGGTATCTTCGCCGAAATCCATTTCTAGTTCTGGCTCTGCCGTTTCCACAACAGGCGCAGGCCGTTCGACTTCGACTGCAGGGGCGGGGGGCTGCGTTTCCGTTGCCTCTTCGACTGCTGTTTTTGCTGCTTCGGGCTCTGGCTCTGGTGCAGCCTCAAGCTTTTCAACGGGTGGTGTCTCTGCAACCACAGGTGCCTCGACAGGCTCTTCCTCACCTGCGGGAGCTGCTTCAGGCTCTGCTGATGGTTCAGGTGTCGGCGCATCGGATTCTGGCTCTGGTGTAGCCTCAGGCTTTCCAGCTAGAGGCATGTCCTGAGACACAGGGGCCTCAGCAGTCTCTTCCTCAATTTTCGTAGCGGCTTGCGGCTCTTCTGCCGTCGCTGGCTTGGGCGCTTCGGGCGCTACTTCTTTCGGCGGCTCGAACGGGAGAACAACAGCTTCTGCGGGCTCGGCCTTAGGCGCTAATGGTTCGGGCGCTGCTTTGACATCAACATCCGTATCCGCATCATCAAGGGGGACGGACATGGCGGCCACGTGGTTCATGCCTTCTTCGCGCAGGATTTTCTGGACGCCCTTGATGGTAAGACCGTCTTCGTGCAGCAGCTTCTTGATGCCACCCAGCAATTGCATATCCGCAGGGCGATAGTACCTGCGTCCACCCGCCCGCTTGATAGGCTTCACTTGTGTGAATTTGCTTTCCCAAAACCGCAACACATGTGCCTGAATGCCCAGCCAATCAGCGACTTCGGAAATGGTGCGGAATGCGTCAGGCGACTTGGACATCAGATCAGGACTTGTTGCCGTCCGCGACACGGTCTTTCATCAGATGCGAAGGGCGGAAGGTCAGTACTCGGCGCGGGCTGATCGGGACTTCTTCACCTGTCTTGGGATTGCGGCCGATACGTGCCGTCTTGTCACGTACGGAAAATGTCCCGAATGAGGATATTTTGACCTGTTCCCCGCGCACAAGCGCGTCGGACATTTCGTCCAGAACCGTCTCGACCAATTGAGCGCTCTCGTTACGCGACAGGCCTACCTCGCGAAAGACGGCTTCACTTAGATCCATCCGTGTCAGTGTGGTACTTGTCATGTTATCCCCCGATCTTTTCCAAGACCTTGGCCAGATTGTTCGGTCAAGTCAATAAGAACGCACGAAGTTCTACCAGCGTAACACAACCGCGCCCCACGCAAGCCCGCCGCCAATGGCCTCGGTCACCAGCAGATCACCCTGTTTGATCTGCCCGCGTTCGACGCCGACAGACAGGGCCAGCGGAATTGACGCGGCAGAGGTGTTGCCGTGGTCCTGCACGGTCACGACGACCTTATCCATCGGCAGGCCGAGCTTTTTGGCGGTCCCTTGGATGATGCGGATATTGGCCTGATGCGGCACGATCCAATCGACATCCGCGCTGTCTACGCCAGCACTGGCCATTGCGGTGTTGGCGGTGCTGCTCAGCTTCTCGACTGCATGGCGGAAGACCTGATTGCCCTGCATCCGCAGATAGCCTGTGGTCCCCGTGGAAGTGCCGCCATCGACGTAGAGCAGCTCACGCTGGGTGCCGTCGGAATTAAGATCGGTCGACAGGATGCCGCGATCGGCTGGCGTACCATCCCCTGTTTGCGCCTCAAGCAGCACTGCGCCTGCGCCATCCCCGAACAGCACGCAAGTGCTGCGGTCTGTCCAATCCATGATGCGGCTGAATGTCTCTGCACCGATCACGAGCACGCGCTTGGCCTGACCCGAGAGTATCAGCGCATTGGCATTGCTCAGCGCAAAGACAAAACCCGCACAAACAGCTTGAATATCAAAGGCAAAGCCCGATTTCATGCCCAGCTGCGCTTGTACCATCGTCGCGGCAGAGGGAAAGGTCAGATCCGCAGTAGACGTGGCAACAATCACCGCGTCCACGTCATCCGCTGTGAGGCCAGCCATCTGAAGGGCGGCATTACCAGCGGCTGTTGCCATGCTTGATGTTGTCTCGCCTTCGCCAGCGAAATGCCTGCGCTCAATGCCAGACCGGGCCCTGATCCACTCGTCATTGGTGTCCAGTGTGGCCTCAAACTCGGCGTTCTCCACAACGCGGGTCGGCAGGTAGTGTCCAACCCCTTTTACAACGGCACGCAATGTCATTGGGCGTCAGGCTCCTCGGAGGGTAGGGCGGCGGCAACACGTACCGCGAGCTTGTCGTTGAAGCCGTTCTCGGCCAGCTGTGCTGCAAGTTTGATCGCGGCGGAAATACCTGTCGCATCTGCGCCGCCGTGGGATTTGACGACGGTACCGTTCAAGCCCAGAAACACGCCGCCATTTACGCGCCGCGGGTCGATCTTTTTTCGCAGGCGCATCAGCGAGGTATAGGCCAGTAGCGAGGCCATCCGCGATAGGATCGAATATTTGAACGCTTCACGCAGGCGCACACCAATCAGGCTGGCGGTGCCTTCGCCTGTTTTTATGGCCACATTGCCTGTGAAACCGTCTGTGACGATCACGTCTGCTTTGTTGCCCGAAATATCGCCCCCCTCGACGAAGCCCACAAATTCGAACGCGGCATCCACTACGTGGTCGCGAATCAGGTCATGGGCTTCTTTCAGCTCGGTGCGGCCTTTATGCTCTTCAGTCCCGACATTCAGCAGGCCGATGCGCGGGGTCTCGACGTCCAGACCGTTGCGCGCATAGGACATGCCCATCAGCGCATAGCGCAGCAGATCATCGGCGTCCGCTTTGATGTCCGCGCCCACATCAAGCAGCACGTTGAAACCCTGCTTGTTGGACGAGGGGTAGAGCACGGCAATCGCTGGGCGGTTCACACCTTGCAGCTTGCGCAGACGGATCATCGAGAGCGCCATGAGCGCGCCCGTGTTGCCACATGACACAGCAACCGAAGCCTCGCCCGAGCGCACGGACTCGATGGCGGACCACATGGAGGTGTCCTTGCCCGTGCGCACAACCTGACTGGGCTTGTCATCCATCGTCACGACGCCAATCGCGTTGTGAATGGTGGTGCGCCCGTCGAGTTCGGGATGCTTGCCCACAAGCGTGGTCAATTCACCCTCAGGCCCGTGCAAAACAAAGGAGATGTCAGGGTTTGCTTTGGCCGAAATGACACAACCGGCAACCACAGCTGCCGGTCCTTCGTCGCCCCCCATCGCATCGACCGAGATGAGGGTGCGGGCGCTCGCTGTTGTGTGATCGGTCGGGGCCGTCATCTGGTGCGAATGCCTTTAGTTGTTATTGCTCGGGCAGAGCTTACGCTGCGTCTTCGTCGAGATCAATCTCGTCGTTTTGTGCCACGACTTCTTTGTCGGCATAGTGACCGCAAGCGGAGCAGACGTGGTGTGGACGCTTGAGCTCACCGCAGTTTGTGCACTCGTTCGGGTTCGCTGCGGTCAGCGAATCGTGGGCGCGGCGGTTGTTGCGGCGTGATTTGGAGACTTTATTCTGCTGGACAGCCATATCAGGTGCCTTTGTATTCGGGGCCTTTATGCGCAGATCGGCTGCGGCAGGCCGTGTTTCGGATCAGGTGCCCTTGCGGGTGTGTCGTGCGTTTAGGCAAGTGGTGCAGACTTGTCCACGCTAATTAACGTGAATGCGCCAAAATACTGTTGAAATACGTCCTTACAAGCCGGAATTCGCCAATCCAGCGCTGATCAGTCGTCTTTACCGCCTTCAAGCTGCTGCTTCAGCCCGGCCAACACTGCAAAGGGGCGTGCTTCGGCATCGCTCATCGGGGTTTTTCCAGGCTCGGTGACGCGAATGACTGCTGGCTCGTTTTCCTGCGCGCGCGGATATTCGGGCATCGCGAGAGCGAGGACTTCCTCCATAACGATCGCTGGATCAATCCAGATGCCCAATGGCTCTACTGTGTCATCCTCGGGCACTTCGGCTTCGGGGGAATCGTCCTCCTCATAACCTTGCACAAAGACGCGCAAGACGTCGCCTATATCAATCCGCGTGGTCACAGGCTCAAGCGTTACAACACACGGCTGCACCACCGTAGCGCCTAGGCGCCCTTTGAGCTGCCAGTCGGCATCACCCAGCGGGGACAGTGTCCCTTCGAACACAAGTTTACGTAGCCCGCTCAGGTCGAGCTGTTGGGCAAGTGCCGCCAGCGTATCGGCGTCAGGGCGGAGTGAAAACGCGGTTGGGCCTGTTTGGGACAAGCTTGCCACGCGCAGACTGGTGGCGCTGGGAGGGGTGGGCGACATCTATATGTGCTTTCGTTTCTTGAACCATGGGGCGACTTTGGTATATGCGAGATAAAAGCCATAGTGGGTAAGGGCAAGGGGCAGCACCATGACGATGTCAATCAATAGGGGCGTTTTCCGCCGTCTCATCCTTGTCGCGGCCCTTGGCGCAGGGCTTGCGTCGTGCAGCCCGCAATTCGTCAATCACGGCTATATTCCGCCGCCAGAAGACCTTGAGAAGATCACCGTTGGCGTTGATACGCGCAGCACGGTTGCCGATGCGATCGGCGTGCCATCGACCGCAGGGGTGGTGAACGCTAGCGGTTACTACTATGTGCGCAGCCGCAAACGCACGCTGGGTGCCTTGGTCCCAAAAGAGATCGAGCGCCGCGTGCTCGCGGTCAGTTTCACCGAAGGTGGCGTTGTCAGCAACATCGAGGAATTCGGTCTTGAGCGTGGTCAGGTTGTCCCACTCACACGGCGCGTGACCACGTCCGGCGTGCGCGACAAGAGCTTCCTGCGCCAGCTTCTGGGCAATATCGGCCGCTTCAATCCTGCGGGACTTGCAGGCTGAACTTGACCGCTATGCATGCGGGGGTGACCCCTGTAACGAAAGGCAAATACACTGTGCTGCGCGCCGAGGGTGCGGCGGACATGGCTGCGGTCTTTGACCTGCGTGCACTGTGCTTTGACGTGGTGGGGGGCGCGCAAGACCAGTTTGATACGACTGCCACACACATGCTGGTGCGCCGCGATCTTGACGGGACAGTTGTGGCGACGTTTCGCATGGCGCTGTTTGCGCAGGCCGACATCCTCAACAGCTATTCCGGGCAATTCTACAATCTGGAATTGCTTGCGCAGATCAACACACCCAAGCTCGAGCTGGGGCGGTTCTGTGTTCACCCCGCGCATGACGATCCTGACATTCTACGCATCGCTTGGGCGTCCCTGACGGAGTTTGTCGACGCCAATGATGTGGAAACGCTGTTCGGATGCTCCTCATTCAAAGGAACCGCTCACAGCCCTTACACGGACGCATTTGCTCTGCTTAAAGCGCGGCATTTGGGACCTGCGGATCGTATTCCCGCTGTGAAAGCAGCGGAGGTCTTCCTTTATGTGCATGAAATCAAAGACAAACCCGATCTTGCGCACGCCAATGCTGCCCTGCCGTCGCTGCTGCGGACCTATCTGATGATGGGCGGCTGGGTGAGTGATCATGCGGTGATTGACCGCGCTATGAACACGCTGCATGTTTTTACGGCGCTCGAGATCGGGGCGATCCCTGATGCGCGCAAAAGCCGTCTGCGTGCACTTGTCTGATTGACGTCTGGCCACAGCCGCAGTAGGCGACGGGCATGGCACGTGCACCCCTTCTCCAGCTCACCGACATCGCCCTCACATTCGGCGGCGATCCTGTATTCGAAGACCTCGGTCTGGTTGTCCAAGGGGGGGACAGGTTGGCCCTTGTGGGGCGCAACGGGTCGGGCAAATCCACGCTGATGAAAGTCATGGCAGGGCTGGTCGAGGCCGACAGCGGCATGGTTACCGCAGGGCCGGGTGTCAGCGCGGGTTATATGGAGCAAGACCCTGATTTGACAGGCTTTGAGACGCTCGGTGACTTTGCCTCGCATGGTCTGGAGCCGGGTGAATTGTATAAGGTCGAGCGTGCAGGCGAAGGCCTAAAGTTCGATCCCGACCGCCCTGTGGGGACAGCCTCTGGTGGGGAGCGGCGGCGTGCGGCGCTGGCGCGTCTGATGGCGCTGGAGCCCGAGTTGATGCTGCTCGACGAGCCGACGAACCACCTCGATATCGAAGCGATTGCATGGCTCGAGGCAGAGCTGAAATCAACGCGGGCGGCTTACGTTATTATCTCCCATGACCGTGCATTTCTGAACGCGCTCACCCGTGCCACCCTTTGGATTGATCGTGGTGCCGTGCGCCGACAAGAGATTGGTTTTCAAGGGTTTGAAGCGTGGCGCGACCAGATTTGGGAAGAGGAAGACATGCAGCGCCACAAGCTCAACCGCAAGATCAAGGCGGAAGCGCGGTGGGCGGTCGAGGGCATCTCGGCAAGACGTAAACGCAACCAAGGCCGCGTGCGCGCGTTGCAGGAACTGCGCGCCGAGCGGGCAGGCCAGATCAAGCGACAGGGCACGGCGGCCATGGCGCTGGAGGCGGGGCCGAAGTCAGGCCGTAAGGTCATGGAAGCCTTTAATATCACGAAAAAATTCAGTGATAAGGTGATCCTGCGTGACTTTTCGCTTCAGGTGAAGCGCGGGGACCGCATCGCACTTGTCGGCCCTAACGGTGTGGGCAAGACGACTCTGCTTAACATATTGATCGGGAAGGAAGAACCCGACAGCGGTGAGGTCAAGATCGGCACCAATCTGGCACTTGCGCTGTTTGATCAGGCGCGCGCGCAGCTTGACGGGGATATGACGCTTTGGGACAGCCTCACGGGCGATCCTGACATGCGCGTCTCGGGCAAGGCAGACCAGATTTTGGTGCGTGGTAATCCCAAGCATGTCGTTGGTTACCTTAAAGAATTTCTGTTCGACGAGGCGCAGGCGCGCGCGCCCGTGCGCAGCCTTTCTGGTGGTGAGAAGGCGCGATTGCTGCTGGCCAAGTTGATGGCGCGGGAGAGTAATTTGCTGGTGCTTGACGAGCCGACAAACGATCTGGACGTGGAAACCCTTGATTTAATGCAGGAATTGCTGGGTCAATATGACGGCACCGTCATTCTGGTGAGCCACGATCGCGATTTTCTGGACCGAGTTGCCGCCACCACGATTGCCATGGAAGGTGACGGGAAGGCCACCGTTTATGCAGGCGGTTGGAGCGATTATCTGGCGCAGCGCGGTATGGTTGATTTCGAGGAAAGTGTTGTTAAATCAAAGACCTATGCCACGAAGCAGATCAAGGAAGTCAAGTCGCAGAAGGGGTTGAACTTTACCGAGAAGCACCGCCTTGAGGCGCTGCCTGCGGAGATAGAGCGGCTGGGGGCGGAGATTGCTAAGCTGGAGGAGCTGCTGAGCGACCCGAACCTCTTTACCGAGCAGCCCGCCAAGTTCCAGAAGGCCTCCGATGCGCTTGTGCAGCGACATGAAAAACTCAGCGATGCCGAAGAAGAATGGCTGATGCTGGAAGAGAAGGCGCAAGCCTGATCTCAGCGGGTGCTTTCTGTGCACCCCGCGTACAGCCCCTGCCGCCGCGTTAGCGCAGTGCGAAGTGCGTCCAGCGCAGCCATGTACCGCCCGTTCGGACCTCATGCGCGCCAGCGCGGCGTTTGAAGCGGTCAATATCGGGGAGAGTTTGTGGCCCAAGGTCAAGCGTGGTGATGCCGCGCGCGGCCAGCGTGTTCATCGCCTCCCACAGCAAAAGATTGTGCGCGTGATGGCTGCGGCCTGCATCGGTGGTGTGGCCAATGTGATAGGTGGCGCGATTGCCGTGGGTGAGAAAGAGCATATGCCCAACCTCATATCCGCGCAGAAGTGCTGTGAAGACGTGGGTCTGCTCGGGGGCGACCCGCGAAAAGGCAGCGGTGAGGGCGGTGGGCCAGTTGCGGTAGTGGCGGGCGCGGGATTGATCCGCCTCCAGCGCGAGCACGCGGTGATCGGGCGTGAGGGCGCTGTGCAGGACCCGCATGTCGGCGCGCTCCGCTTGTCCCAACTGGTGGCGCCAGTTTTGATGGAGTGCAGCGCGGCGGGTCGTGGCATCGGTGCGCAGATCAATATGGAGGAGCGTGCGCGGCGACGCGACCCGTAAGCCGCGGGGCATGGGCGTGGGTTGTTTGGGCGACAAGATAAGCAAGCGGCGGTGCAGACCAGCACAGGCCAGTTGCGCGTCCAGATCAAGCGGCGGGGCAGCACGCGGCAGCATCAGCACGGGCAAGCCCACGACGCGGCGGTTGAGCAGCGTGAGGCCCGAGGGCAGGGTGATTGGATGCTCGCCGCACATCAAAAGCGCTGCGGCGAAGGCACGGTCTTGCATGAGGGCGTGGTCGGTTTGGGGGCTGTCGTCAAACATGCCCTAAGCCTACGCACGGTTGGTTAAGGGGGGCTTAACCCAGCCCCCCTAAGCCTAGCCCAGTTGCACCAGCGCGTGGCGCTTCTTGCCTGCTGACAGTTTGATCGGGCTGGCCAGCGCGGCGGCGTCGATCATCATCCCAGCGTTGGTGAGCGGCGCGTCGTTGATCTTGGCCCCGTTCTCAGAGATAAGGCGCTTTGCCTCTTTGCCCGATCCTGCGAGGCCCGATTTCACGATGAGTTGCACGATGGAGATGCCATCGCCCAAGTCGTCTGATGTGAGGGTCAGTGTTGGCAGGTCGTCGCCCACGCCGCCTTTCTCAAAGACCTCGCGCGCGGTGGCCTCGGCTGCTTTGGCAGCCTCCGCGCTGTGCAGAAGGGTCGTGACCTCATTGGCCAGTGTCACTTTGGCCTCGTTGATCTCGGAGCCTTGCAGCGCGCCCAGGCGGTCGCATTCGTCGACGGGCAGCTCGGTGTAGAGCTTGAGGAATTTGCCCACATCGGCGTCAGTCGTGTTGCGCCAGAACTGCCAGAACTCATAGGGCGAGAGCATGTCGGGGTTGAGCCAGATGGCCCCCGATTGCGACTTGCCCATCTTCTTGCCATCCGACGTGGTCAGCAGGGGCGAGGTGAGGCCGTAGACTTCGCCGTCGATCACGCGGCGGGTGAGGTCAATGCCGTTGACGATATTTCCCCATTGATCCGAGCCGCCCATTTGCAGGACACAGCCATAGCGGCGGTGAAGCTCCATGAAGTCATAGGCTTGCAGGATCATGTAGTTGAACTCGAGGAACGACAAGGATTGTTCACGGTCGAGCCGCGATTTGACGCTTTCAAACGCCAGCATGCGGTTGATGGAGAAATGCCGCCCGATGTCGCGGAGGAAATCGAGGTAGTTCAACTCATCGAGCCATTCGGCGTTGTTGATCATCATCGCATCCGTCTCGCCGTCACCGTAGGTGAGGTAAGCCGAGAACACTTTTTTGATGCCTGCGATGTTGTCGTCAATCTGTTCAGGGCCAAGCAGGGGACGCTCGTCGGCGCGGAAGCTTGGATCGCCCACTTTGGTCGTACCGCCGCCCATCAGGGTGATGGGTTTGTGCCCCGTGTTCTGCAACCAGCGCAGCATCATTATCTGGATAAGCGATCCTACGTGCAGGCTTTTTGCTGTGGCGTCGAACCCGATATAGCCTGGTTTCGCGCTCGCCAGAAGCGCCTCATCGAGGCCTTGATAGTCCGTGCAATCGGCGAGAAAGCCGCGCTCCATCATCACGGTGACGAATTCGGATTTGGGGTGGTAGGTCATGGCGCTTGCCCTCGGGTTTAAATGCAGGGCATCTATAGGACGGGCAGGGGCAAAGGAAAAGACACGATGAGCAAGGCCATTGCGAAGACGGGCGTGGTGACGGCTGCGGGGGCGATGTCGGGCACATCGCTTGACGGGGTGGACGTGGCGGTGCTGCGCACGGACGGACGCGACATCGAAGGGTTCGGGCGCGCGGGGTTTCGTGATTATGGCGCCGAGGTGCGGGCGGTGATTGCGCGCGCTCTGGGGCTTTGGTCAGGCGATGCCGTTGAGGCGGCGACCCAAGTGATCGAGGCTGCGCATCTGGAGATTTTGCGCGATTACACCGATGTGGATCTGATCGGGTTTCACGGGCAGACCTTGGCCCATGCGCCACGGATGCAAGGCACGTTGCAGGTGGGCGACGGGGCCATGCTGGCCGCTGAGCTGGGCGTGCCTGTGGTATGGGATTTTCGCACGGCGGATGTGGAGATGGGAGGCGAGGGTGCGCCTTTGGCACCGTTTTTCCACCATGCCTGTGCGCGGTATATCGGCGCGCAGGAGCCAGTGGCCTTCCTCAATCTGGGGGGGGTGGGCAATATAACATGGGTGGACCCGCGCGTGGCGGAGCCGCAGATGGAAGGCGCGCTGCTGGCGTTTGATACAGGGCCCGCCAATGCGCCTGTGAATGATTTGATGCAGGCACGGCGGGGGCTGGCATTTGACCGCGACGGCGCTGTGGCGCGCGGGGGGACGGTCGAGACGGGCGCGCTTGAACTGTTTCTGGCGGAGCCGTATTTTGCGCGTATGCCGCCCAAGTCGTTGGACCGCAATGATTTTGCCGAGATGGTGGGGCTGGTGGGGGAGCTGTCTGATGCGGATGCGGCTGCCACCCTGACGGCGATGTGCGCTGCAGGGGTGGCGGAGGCGATGCAGCATTGCCCCAGCCCGCCGTCCCGCGTGCTGGTTACGGGTGGCGGGCGGCACAATCCTGTGCTGATGCAGATGCTGGCGGTCTCGCTTGATTGTCCCGTGGTCCCTGTCGAGGAGGTCGGGCTGGACGGGGATATGCTGGAGGCGCAGGCCTTTGCCTATCTCGCCGTGCGCGTGGCGCGGGGGATGCCGACCAGCTGTGCCAGCACCACGGGCGTACGCGCTGCTGTGGGCGGAGGAACGGTGAGCGTGCCCTAGTTAGCGGCGGAAGGTGGCCGTATAGGCATCGTGCTGGCGTGCGGTATCGACGTTTTGCATTACAATGCGGTTGGCGCTGGCAGAGACATTGCTGCGTGATTTACGGGTGCATTTGTATTTGAGCTGCTTGCCTTTGAAATAGTAATCGCATGTGTTCGGTGATCCGTCGGGCAGGGTCCATTGCACTTTGCATCGGCTGTTCACGGTCATCGAAACAGGCCCGTTAAATTTCTCTCGCTTCATTGTGCCCGTCCAAGTGCCGCTGATCGCGTCGCAATTGGGTGCAGCCGCGGCCATGCCGGCACTGAGGATGAAAGCTGTTGTAAAGGCTGTGAGTTTCATGGGGCGCTCCTGTTGTCTCATCTATTCGTATAGGTTGATCGAAAGAACCTTAACGGGACGTAAAGACTAACAAAGCCCACGTTCAAAGAACAGCAAGTGGGGCAGCAGGTCGGCGGGGATGTCCTGATAGGGGCCACGGTGGGTGAAGCCCATGCGCAAGTAGAGCGCGCGCGCGGCCGTCAGGCTGATAGAGGTGTCTAGCAGGACGCGCGCAAAGCCGTCGGTTTGGGCTTGGGCCACGACTGCCTCCATCAGCGCGCGGGCAATGCCGTGGCCACGAAACTGGGGGCTGACAAAGAGGCGTTTTACTTCGGCGCTGCTGGCATCAAGTGCATGGGACATCACGCAGCCTGCGGGCGCGCCGTCGCGCGTGGCCAGCAGTATGATACCGCGGGGCCGCGCATGGGCGATGGCCAGCCCATCCATGAGAGCGGTATATTTTGGCGCGGGATAGAAGGTGCGGGTGATTTGCGCGTCGATCTCGCTCACGTCCATAAGATGGGAGCGGTAGTCCCAGCAAAGTTGGCGCACCGCTGCGAGATCGTCGTCTGTGTAGGCGGGCCGAACTGGTGTCATTTGCATAAGCTTTCCAACAGCACGGCCCTCCGAGCGGTTCGCGGTTATTTCAGGATGCTGTAGCCTGCGTATTGCGCCGAGGCACCCAAGGCTTCCTCGATGCGGATCAGCTGGTTATATTTGGCCAATCTGTCAGAGCGGGCGAGCGAGCCTGTTTTGATCTGGCCGCAGTTGGTTGCCACAGCAAGATCAGCGATTGTCGCGTCCTCTGTTTCGCCCGAGCGGTGGGACATCACATTGGTGTAGCCTGCGCGGTGGGCCATATCTACCGCTTGAAGTGTCTCGGTCAAGGTGCTGATCTGGTTGACTTTGACCAGCATAGAGTTGGCCGCTTTGCGCAAGATGCCTTCTTGCAGGCGCTTGGGGTTTGTGACGAACAGATCATCGCCAACCAATTGCACGCGGTCGCCGATTGCGGCGGTCAGCTCAATCCAGCCGTCCCAGTCATCCTCTGACATGCCATCTTCGATGCTGATGATGGGGTAATCGTTTACCAGCGACGTCAGGTAGTCTACATTTTGCGCAGAAGTGAGGGTTTTCCCTTCACCAGCAAGGATATAGACGCCATCCTTGTAGTATTCTGTGGCAGCGCAATCGAGGGCGAGGACCATATCATCACCGGGTTTGTACCCTGCTTTTTCAATTGACTTCAGAATGAAATCAAGGGCTTCGCGGGTGGAGCTGATGTTCGGGGCAAAGCCGCCTTCATCGCCCACACCTGTTGCAAGGCCTGCATCCGACAGCTCACGCTTGAGCGTGTGGAAGACTTCGGCCCCCATGCGCACGGCGTCGCGGATGTTCTCTGCCGACACGGGCATGATCATGAATTCCTGAATGTCGATCGGGTTGTCTGCATGCTCACCACCGTTGATGATGTTCATCATGGGCACGGGCAGGATGCGGGCAGAGGTGCCGCCGACATAGCGGTAGAGCGGTTGGGAGGTGAAATCAGCGGCGGCTTTTGCGGCGGCCAGCGAGACGCCGAGAATGGCGTTGGCACCAAGGCGGCTTTTGTTGTCGGTGCCGTCCAGTTCAATCATGGCCTCGTCCAGTTCGACCTGTTCTGTCACATCCAGCCCGACCAGTGCTGAGGCGATATCGCCGTTCACGGCAGCGCAGGCGTCCAGCACGCCGCGGCCAAAGTAGCGGGCAGGATCGCCATCGCGACGCTCGGAGGCTTCATGTTTGCCCGTGGAGGCACCAGAGGGCACAGAGGCGCGGCCCATTGTGCCATCCTCGAGCGTCAGATCGACCTCAACGGTAGGATTGCCCCGACTGTCGAGAATCTCGCGGGCGTGGATGTCGATAATGTTGCTCATGGCGCTCGTTCCTTAGGGCAGGTCTATGGGATCGCCTTCTCTTAGCGCTGCTTGTCACGGTTTGGAAGGTGCAGAAGACCCTTTAAGGCGGTGTTTGCGCTCACGCAGGACAGTATAAATCCCCGAGGCTACAATAATGCCGCCGCCCAGCACGGTCAGCGCATCGGGGCGTTCGCCAAAAAAGGCAATTCCGATAACCATTGCAAAGATCAGGCGAGAGTAACGGAAAGGGGTGACAAAGCTCACTTCGCCCACGCGCATGGCGGCGACGATGCCGTAGTAGGCAAAGACACCGATGCCGATGGCCGCTGCAATAAGCGACCACAAGCGCGTATCGAGCGGGGCGAGGGGTTGGTCCGTTAGCCACAGCATGGCAAACCCCGCAGGGACCAAGACGACAAAGCCCAGAAAGCTCAGTTGCATTGACGACAGGGTTTGCGGGATTTTTCGGGTCGAGATGTCGCGCAGCGCGAGGCCAAAGACACCGCCCACGGCAAAGAGCGACAGGGGCGAGAACCCGTCAAGGCCTGGACGGATGATCATCAGAACGCCCATAAAGCCCACGCTGATCGCGGCCCAGCGGCGCCAACCGACCGCCTCCCCCAGAAACAGCGCCGCCCCAAGCGTTACGACCAGTGGTGTGGCTTGCAAAATGGCTGATGCGGTGGAGAGCGGGGTGAAGACGATAGCCGATATAAAGCACATGGTGCCGGCAATCTCGCCTACGGCACGCAGCAAGACGGGCGTGGTGAGCGTCTCGCGCTCGAACAGGGCGCGGCCTTGGAGCAGTACCACCGCGGCAAAGACCAATGCGCCGCCTGCCCCCAGCATCATCAGGATTTGCCCCACGGGCAGGGCATCGCCCATCAGTTTGATGAAGCTGTCCTCGATCGCAAAACCGAGCATGGCCAGTACCATCAGGGTCGCGCCGCGCAGATTATCCATGGGGGGTCCTTTGGCTTGGGTCTTGTGCGTGTGATGCGCTTTTCGACGAATGCGTGCAAGGGGCGGTCGTGCGGTGCTTTGCGCGCTTAACCGTTGACTTATGTCGGCGCAGACCCCATTTGGAAGTCGAGGCGTGCCTTCTGCCGCGTGAGCAGGCGGCGGTTTATCCGCATACGCAAGGCCCGCCCATTGTTCCCAAAATCACGCGTGGGGCAGACGCAACCGGACGCATCGGGGCATTTGGCCCTGCTGCGCGATCTGCTGTTGCGCACCACGACGACAGCGCGCGGGCCATGGCCTGTGACGCGGAATAAGAGATGAGATATGAGCGATTTTGACATGATGGACCTGCCGCGTGCGCTGGTCACACGATTGGCGGCAATGGGTTTGAAAGATCCGACACCGATCCAGAAACAGGCCATTCCGCACGGGCTGAACGGCCGTGATGTGATGGGCTTGGCCCAGACGGGCACGGGCAAAACGGCGGCCTTTGGCATCCCGCTGATTGCGCGCATGTTGGAGATGGAGGGCCGTCCCAACCCCAAATCCGTGCGCGGCCTTGTGCTGGCGCCCACCCGCGAGCTGGCAACACAGATCAGCGTGAACCTGCGCGGGTTTGCGGAAAGCACGCCGATCAAGGTTGCTATGGTTGTGGGCGGGCAGAACATCAACACGCAGATCAAGCGTTTGCACAGCGGTGTGGATATTCTGGTGGCGACGCCCGGGCGCTTGCTGGACCTGATGGACCGCCGCGCCGTGCGCCTTGATGAGGCGGCGTTTCTGGTGCTCGATGAGGCCGACCAGATGCTGGACATGGGGTTCATCCATGATCTGCGCAAGATCTCTCAGGTCATCCCCAAGAGCCGCCAGACATTCCTGTTCTCGGCCACCATGCCGAAGCTGATGAACGAGATTGCCAACAGCTATCTGCAGTCTCCGATCCGCATTGAGGTCTCGCCTCCGGGCAAGGCGGCGGACAAGGTCACCCAAGAGGTGCATTTCATTGCCAAGGCGGAGAAGAAGGCGCTGCTAATCGAGCTGCTGGAGGAGCATAAGGGTGAGCGGGCGCTGGTGTTTGGCCGCACGAAACACGGCTGTGAAAAGCTGATGAAGGATTTGGTGAAGGCGGGTTTTGATGCCGCCTCTATCCACGGGAACAAATCCCAAGGCCAGCGCGACCGCGCCATCGAGGGCTTCAAAAAAGGCGATATCACCGTGCTGGTGGCCACGGACGTGGCGGCGCGGGGTTTGGATATTCCCGACGTAAAGCACGTCTATAACTATGAGCTGCCCAACGTGCCCGACAACTATGTGCACCGCATTGGCCGCACCGCGCGCGCGGGCAAGGACGGAGCAGCGATTGCATTCTGCGCGCCCGACGAGATGGGCGAATTCATCGACATCCAGAAGGTCATGGGCATTCGCATCCCTGTGGCCTCGGGCCGTGTGTGGGAGAGCCACGAGATTCCCGCCAAGCCAAAGCAGCAGGGGCGCGGCCGTGGTGGTGGCGGAGGCGGTGGGCGCGGGCGTCCTCAAGGCGGTGGCGGTGGCAAACCCGTTGGTGGTGGCAAGCCAGGCGGTGGACGCCGTCGTCGCAGTGGTGGCGGTGGCGGGAAGCCGAGCGGTGGTGCGGGAAACTAGGCAGGCGTAGCTACGTCTGGCATATGTACAGCGGCAGCGCATCGAGTTTTTGCGGGCGGATCATTCCGTGGCGCGTGCCACCTTTGGGTCAGGACCCTAGCTTCTGCGCACCCCTTGGCGGTCAAGTTCACGGTGCATTGCCGCAATATCCACTTGGTCCAGCTCGATCTTTGATTTCACGGCTTGCGCTGCCGCGATACCTGCCCCTTGGCCTGCGACTGCGCAGCAGGCCATGTTACGCGTGGCAGCATGGGCGACCCTGTCCCCACCCGTGGCGCGGCCAGCGACCAGCAGCCCTTTGACCTTTTTGGGCAGGAGTGAGCGGTAGGGGATGTGCATGTAGCGCCCTGTGGTCGGTAGGATCAAGATTCCGTAGCCGTCGATGAATTCGGGATATATGCCGATGCTGTCCTCAAACCGCGCCTCATTGCGCACATCGTTTTCAGTCATATTGTAGGCGGCGTCGATTTTGCGCGTGTCGCGCACTCCGAGGGTCATGCCGAAATTGCGCAGCCGCACACCCTTGCATCCGGGCGCAAAGCGGCGCAGCGCTTCAATGGCCATCATTGCCTGACGGCGCCCCTCGATCTCGAAATGTGTCAGATCAGCGGGATCGGTGCCGTCACAGTTATCCAAATGCACAAGGTTCATATAGGTCATCTCACCACTGTCGTGCACCGCACCCCATGTCCCTGCGATGGTGGTCAGATCGGCGGGTATGACACCCGCCTTGCGTGCCGTCTCGAACGGTTTTTTGAGAAAGGGGGAAAACATGTCGTTTTCTTTGCCGTCCGTCTCGACCGTCCATTCGCCAGTGGACCAGTCAGAATAGGTCTGCGGGTTTGCGCGGACCTCTTCCATAAAGCGGGCCTTGTCGACACCTGCCACATGGAACATCACGCTGGCGGCCTGCAGCTCTTCGCGCGGGGGGTGCGTGACGGGTGCGCCTGCACGGTGTGCGATGTCCGCATCGCCCGTGGCGTCGATCACGACCTTGCCCAGAATGGCCTCACGCCCTGCTTTGGATTCTGTGATAATGCCTGTGATGCGGTCTCCCTCCATGACAGGCGCAACAAAAAGGCGGTGCAGCATGGGCGTAATGCCTGCTTCCTCTACCAGCCGGTCGGCGACGACTTTGAATCCCTCGCTGTCGATCTCGTAGCTGAGTGATTGCGATTCAGGGGTGGCGGCACCCATCGCCTTGGCGCGTTCCTCAAACTCGCGTCCGATGCCGTTGGCCTCGACGGTTTGCGCGTGGCGGTACCACGCAAAGCCTTCGACTCCTACGGTTGTGATATTTCCACCAAAGCAGCCGAAACGCTCAACCAGCGTGACAGCGACCCCAGCGCGCGCCGCAGCCAGTGCAGCGGCCAGCCCACCCGGACCTGCGCCCACGACTAGGACATCGGTGTGGTGAATGACATCAATTGCGCGTGGCGCTTCGGTGATTTGCATTTGAGCTCTCACATTCTGAAAAGGGGCCTGAGCGGCATTTATGGCTTAATTCTCAAAAAGAAGCAGCCCCCGATTGCGCGGGGGCTGATGAGATGTTTTTTAGAGTATCGCCTTTCAGGTATAGAGCGACGGCACGCCCAATTGCGCGTGGATGTCGTTCACCTCAGCGGCCTGCATGCCGTAGGCGGTGGCGAGTTTGTGCAGGTATTGCGCCTCGTCGCCTGTGTCGAGGTCGATTGCCATGACGCTCATGGCATAGACTTGTTGGCCCAGACCCTCGGGGGTGTTGGCGACCAGATTGTCGACGTCTACGGGGGCTTGCATCTGCGCTTGGACGAAGGCGGCCTCTTCGGCGTCTACATCGCCCAACTGGCCCAGCAGCTTTTCCTTTTCGGCGTCGTCGAATGTGCCGTCGGATTTGGCCGCCTGTATCATCGCGGCAAGCATCAGCGCTGCGGCGGCTTCCTGATCTTGGGAGGGCTGGATCGCAGGCTCTGGCGTCTGGTCGAACTGGGAGTTCAGCACGGCGCCGAAGCTTTCATTATTCTGCGCAGGGGCATTGCACATCGCACCTGTAAGGCCGCCCAGAAGGCCGCCCGCACCAGCCACAGAGGCCAGACCGCCGAGCAGACCGCCCGCGCCGCCGCCTGCCAGACCGCCCAGCAAGCCAACCAGGCCGCCCTGTGCGGAGGCACCTTGTGCGCCGCCTAAATTCTCAAGCAAACCGCCCAAGCCGCCTTGGCCCAAGCTGCCGCCTTATGCGCTGCCGCCCAGCATCCCGCCGAGCATGTCCTGAAGTCCGCCGCCTTGCGTTGCAGCACCGCCGCCTGCGAGCCCACCCAAGAGGCCGCCCAAGCCGTCTGCCTGTGACGTGCCGCCTGCGCCGCCGCTCATGACTGCTTTTGCGCCCTTGGCTACCGCGACGCCGATGGCGACTTTAGCGAGTGTTTTCATAAGGCTCATTGGTAAGACCCCCCCCATTTGTGATTCTGTACCTGCGCAGCTTTGCATATTTATGGGGGGGCACGGGGGGAATTTTACGCACGCTGCGCATTGACATCGCCGCGCGCTGCGGCGTCATGTGGCAGGATGGAGCGGAAAACAAATATGGACGCCTTTGGCGCGGTGGCGCTGACGCTCTTTGCGGTGCATCTGGCGTTCAATCAGGTGGTGATCAAGGTGACGGGCGGCGGGTTCAGCCCTGTGTTCGCAGCGGGGCTCCGCTCGGCGGGGGCGGTGCTGGTCCTGCTGGGGTGGATGTATCTGCGCGGTGTGTCCTTGCGGATGCCGCGAGCGGCGGTGCCTTGGGCAGTGGTGTCGGGGCTGCTGTTCGCCTTTGAGTTTCTGTGTCTTTACAATGCGCTGGATATTGGCACGGTGAGCCGAAGCTCGGTTATATTCTATTCCATGCCGCTCTGGCTTGCGCTGTTCAGCACTGTCCTTTTGCCTGACGAGGGGCTGACACGGCGCAAGGCGGTTGGGCTGGCCTTGGCCTTTTCGGGCGTGGTGGTGGCACTGGCAGAGCGCGGCGGCGGGCAGATCAGCTGGGCCGGGGATTTGCTGGCGATGGCCTCAGCCATATGCTGGGCCGGAATTGCGCTGGTGGTGCGGGTCACGCCGCTTGCCCATGTGCCGCCCGAGCAGCAGTTGATTTCCCAAGTTATAGTCTCTGCGCCTATCCTGTTGCTGCTGGCGCCGCTGTTCGGCCCGATGCTGCGCGAGGTGGAGGTGATCCATCTGGCGGGCATGGCGTTCCAGATCATCGGCGTGGCGAGCTTTGGCTTTCTAGCGTGGTTCTGGTTGATGAAACGCTACCCCGCCAATTCCGTGGCCTCGTTCAGCTTTATCTCGCCCGTGGCATCGGTTTTGCTGGGGTGGATATTGCTGGGCGAGGAGATCGCGCCGTCTATCTGGGCCGCCTTGGTGCTGGTGGCGGGGGGGATCACGCTGATCAACCGCAAGCCCCGCGCCGCTTAGGTGCCGCAGAAGGTGGCGGGGACGACTTCCTCGCGGGTGGGCGGATTGGCCAGCTTTGGATCGGTAAGGGTGTAAGGCGTGGCGTAGGCGGCCATCAGACGCTCAAACTGGGTCATATCGCCTGCAACGGCGGCTGCGATCATCTGCTCGATGCGGTGGTTGCGCGGGATGACAGCGGGGTTGGTGGCTTGCATGAGGGTTTGGGCATCGGGGAGGTCCTTTATGCGGGCCGCGTGTTCCTTCTCCCATGGGTCAAAGGCGTCGCGGTCGGTGAATTGATCACGGGCGTTGCCATCGCTCAGGGCGCGGAAGGTATTTGTGAAATCAGCAGCTTGGGCTTGCATCAGATCAAGCAGGGACTGGATAAGATCGGTGTCCTCGGGGGTAGGCTCACTGATGCCAAGTTTCGCGGCAAAGCGTTTCAACCACGCGGCCTCGATCTGGTCGGGCATGGCGTGGATGATGGTGGTGGCCTCCTCACGGGCGGCGTCTTTGTCCTCGAAAAGCTGGATCAGAGCGGTGGCGAGCTGGGCCATGTTGAAGATCGCCATATTGGGCTGGTTGCCATAGGCATAGCGGCCTTGTTGGTCGATGCTGCTGAACACACGGGCGTTGTGGAAATCATCCATGAACGCGCAGGGGCCATAGTCGATCGTCTCTCCGCCGATGGCGCAATTGTCAGTGTTCATCACGCCGTGGATGAAACCCACGGATATCCATCGGGTGACGAGGTCTGCTTGGGCCGCACAAACAGCTCGGAGCAGGTCCATCGGGCTGCTGGCATCTGGGTAGTGGCGGTTGATCGCGTAATCGGTGAGGGTGCGTAAATCGTCCAATTGGCCACGGTGGGCAAAGACCTGAAACGTGCCCACGCGCAGGTGACTGGCGGCGGTGCGGGTCAGGACTGCACCCGGCAGCATGCCTTGCTCGCGCAGGATATCCTCGCCCGTTGCCACGGCGGCAAGGGCGCGGGTGGTGGGGATGCCAAGGGTGTGCATCGCCTCGGACACGACATATTCGCGCATCACGGGGCCGAGCCACGCGCGCCCGTCACCGCCGCGTGAATAGGGGGTGCGGCCTGAACCTTTTAGTTGAATGTCGCGGCGTAATCCATTGGGATCAAACACTTCGCCCAGAAGAATTGCGCGACCATCGCCAAGCTGTGGGTTGTAGTTGCCGAATTGGTGGCCCGCATAGAGCTGGGCCAGCGGATCGGCGTTTTGGGGTAGGGAGTTACCGCTGAAAACTTGTGTTAGGGTTGTGTCATCTGTATATTTAATCCCCAGAGACGCTGCGAGGTTCTTGTTGAAAGCCAGTAGCTTGGGAGCCTTAACTGATGTGGGTGAAAGCTTGCTATAGAAGGCATCGGGCAACGCGGCGTAGCTGTTGTCAAAGGGGATGTGCATGGGCGGCTCCGTCAGAGGTGTTTGGTCATAAACAGGTAGTTCTCGTTCAGCACAAATCCTGCGCGGCGGTACAGTTTCAGGGCGGCTGTGTTGTCTTTGTCCACTTCGAGATGGATGGTGCGCAGGCCGCCGCCTGCCAGTGCACGGGGCAGTGCCACTAGCGCCTCGGACGCGATGCCGTGCCCGCGCACGCCAGGACGGATATAAAGCTCGTCCACCGAGCCGTCGAGGCCACCGAATTCGACGGACCACGTCAAGGTGATCACGATATAGCCGATGGGTGAGCGGGGCGGCCCCATGAGGTAGACGCAACCGTAGGGAGAGCCGTCGAGCAGCGGGGCAAGGCCCTTGCGGCGTTTCTCGGGCGTGGACGTCATGCCTTCTTCGGTGTAGAACTTCTCGACCAGCGCCAGCAGGTTGTCGATATGGTCAGGACCTGCGAGGGTGAGCGCAGCGCTCATAATCGGGCCAGACGTTCGGTCAGAAGGGTAAAGAACCCGTCGGCGTCGATGTCGCCCATGAAGGTGGCGTTGGGCGCGCGGTCGGTGACGCCCCACCAATCGGCGACGGTCATGCCCATGGTCAGCTCGGATTGCGTCTCGATCTCGACGTTGATGTGGCGGCCTGTGAAGAGCGAAGGGTTGATCATATAGGCGGTCACGCAGGGGTCATGCAGGGGCGCGCCTTGGCTCCCGTATTTCTCTTTGTCGAACCGCTCGAAGAAGTCAGTCATCTGCGCCACAGCCACGCCTGCGGGGGTGCCGAGGGCGCGGAAGGCATCGTTGCGGGGGCGGGTCACGAGCGCTTTGTGTGTGACGTCGAGAGGCATCACCACGATGGGTGCGCCGCATTTAAACACAATATCAGCGGCTTGCGGGTCGACGTAGATGTTGAATTCAGCCGTTGGCGTGATGTTGCCCCCTTCGAAATAGCCGCCGCCCATGAGCACGATCTTGGCGATGCGGTTTGCGATGGCGGGCTGTTTTTGCAGCGCCATAGCGATGTTCGTCAAAGGTCCCAGCGGGCAGAGCGTCACGGTGCCGGGTGCGTGCTCGGCCAGTTGGTCGATGATGAAATCAACGGCATGGCCTTCGGCCAGTTCCATCGTCGGCTCTGGCAGGGTTGGCCCGTCGAGGCCGGTTTTGCCGTGCACGTGTTCGGCGGTGACCAGATCGCGGCCCAGCGGGCGGTCGGCGCCAGCAAAGACCTTCATATCAGGGCGGCCTGCTAGCTCACACACGATGCGGGCGTTGCGGGTGGTCAGCGGCAGGGGCACATTGCCCGCAACGCAGGTAATGCCCAGCACGTCGATTTCTTCGGGGCTGGCCAGCGCCAGAAGGATCGCCACGGCGTCGTCCTGACCCGGATCGGTGTCGATGATGATTTTACGCGGTGGCATGGGCATATCCTTGGCTTGGGTCGCGCGCACATTCGCAAGGGGCGCTGCGCTTGTCTAGGGCAGGTGGCGGGATCAGCGCTGCGCCGCTTTCTCGTCTGCTTTGACCGCGTCCCAGAGGGCGTCCATTTCCGCAAGATCGCTTTGCTCAGGGGTTTTGCCCTGTGCTGCCAGCTTTGCTTCAACGCCAGCGAAACGGCGGGTGAATTTGGCGTTGGCGGCGCGCAGGGCAGCCTCAGGTTCGATACCGAGGTGGCGGCCCAGATTGGCCATGACGAACATCAGATCGCCGAATTCCTCGAATTGCGCTTCCGCGCTCAACTCATCGCGCGCCTCGACGAGCTCGGCTGCCTCTTCGCTAATCTTGGCGAGGACATCGGCGGTGTCGGGCCAGTCAAAGCCCACACGGGCGGCGCGTTTTTGCAGCTTGTAGGCGCGCAGGAGCGCAGGTAGGCCCACGGCGACACCGTCGAGCGCACCTTGCTGCTTTTTGCCAGCACGCTCGGCCGCTTTGATGGCTTCCCAATCGGCGGTTTGCTGTTCGGCGGATTTATTGCGGCTCTCATTGCCAAAGACATGCGGGTGGCGGGCGACCATCTTGTCGGAGATGTTGCGCACCACGGATGCAAAGGTGAAATGGCCCGCCTCAGAAGCCATTTGCGTGTGATAGACTGATTGCAGCAGCAGATCGCCCAGTTCTCCCTCCAGCTCGGCCCAGTCGCGGCGCTCGATGGCGTCGGCGACCTCATAGGCTTCCTCAATCGTGTAGGGAGCGATGGTGTCGAAGTCCTGCTCAACGTCCCATGGACAGCCTGTGTCGGGATCCCGCAGGCGGCGCATGATCTCCAAAAGCCGCTCAAGCCCCGCGTTTTCGTCGTGAATTATGTCGTCTGGCATTGCGGCTCTCCTGTGGGTGGTGTCAGATAAGGGCAAGCATTCAGAGGAGTCCAGCCATGCCCGTGATCAACCGTATTGCCGATATGTCAACCGAAATGACCGAATGGCGGCAGCATTTGCATACCATTCCCGAGCTGAGCTTTGACTGCCCCAAGACTGCGGCCTTCATCAAGGCGCGGCTGGAGGAGTTTGGCGTGGATGAAATCCATGACGGTATCGCGCAGACGGGGATTGTGGCGATTATCAATGGTAATGGTGAAGGGCGTACTGTCGGTCTGCGCGCGGATTTTGACGGGCTGCCGATCACAGAGGAGACGGGGGTTGAGTATGCCTCGACCCATGAAGGCAAGATGCATGCGTGTGGCCATGACGGGCACACCGCCATGCTACTGGGGGCCGCGAAATACATGGTCGAGACGCGTAATTTCGCGGGGCGTGTGGCGCTGATTTTCCAACCTGCGGAGGAAGACGGCGGCGGCGCGCAGGTGATGTGTCAGGAGGGGATCATGGATACCTTTGACATTGCCGAGGTCTACGGCATTCACAACTTCCCCGGTGCGGGCGTGCCTGCGGGCGGTTTTTTCACCACGCCCGGCCCGATCATGGCGGCGGTGGATAGTTTCACGATCACCATCAACGGGCGCGGCGGCCACGGGGCCATGCCGCATGAGACGGCCGATCCCGTTGTCGCGGCCTGCGGCATGGTGCAGGCGATCCAGACCATCATCAGCCGCAACACTAAATCGAGCGAGGAGAAGGTGATCTCGGTCACGCAAATCCATACAGGCTCGGCCAGTAATGTGATCCCTGATACGGCGATGATCAACGGCACCATCCGCACTTTTGACAAGGAGACGCAGGACCTCATCCATACCCGCATGCGCGAGATTGTAGCGGGGCAGGCGGCGAGCTACGCGGTGGAGGCGGAGGTCGATATCGAGATCGGTTATCCCGCGACGATCAACAGTGCAGAGCAGACAGTCTATGCCGCGCAGGTGGCGCGCAGTGTGGTGGGGGAGCAGGCCGTTGTGGCGGACTTTCCCAAGGTCGCAGGGTCGGAAGATTTTGCCTATATGCTGGAGCAACGTCCGGGGGCCTATCTGTTCCTGAGCGCAGGCGAGGGGGCGGGGCTGCACCACCCCAAGTTCAACTTCAACGACGAGATTGCGCCGATTGGTGCGTCGTTCTTTGTGCAGCTCGTCGAGCAAATGCAGCCGGCGGCGTCCTGAGATGGGGTTGGAGGATGCATCGAGCCAAGTTGATCAGGCGTTCACGCGCGACGACTTGAAAGGCCCGAGTTTCGAGAACGCTTTTGGCGGGGCTACCTCGTTTTTGCGCCGCCGCTATACCAAGGACCTGAAAGGCATCGATATCGCCATCACGGGCGTTCCGTTTGACCAAGCGGTGACCAACCGCACGGGTACGCGGCTGGGGCCGCGTGCGATCCGAGAGGCGAGTGCCTTGCAGCCCTATGATCCGCCCTATGGCTGGGATTTCGACGTGATGGTGGAACGGGCCATCGTGGATTACGGTGATCTGGCGTTCGACTATGCGAAGATATCCGAGTTTCGTGCCACGCTGACCGCGCATATCAAGGGTATTTTGGATGCGGGGGCGGCGAGTGTGGCGCTTGGTGGTGATCACTATATCAGTTTTCCCATTCTCAAGGCCTATGCCGAGAAGTTTGGCCCCATGAGCCTGCTGCATTTTGATGCGCATAGCGACACGTGGGTTGATGATGATATGGAGCGGATCGACCATGGCACCATGTTTTATAAGGCGATCAAGCTGGGGCTGATTGATCCTGCGACTTCCGTGCAGGTGGGTATCCGCACGCATAACCCTGACACGATGGGCGTGACCACCATTGATGCACGTGAAGTGCATGAGGGGGGAACGGCGGCTGCGGTCGCAAAAATTAAGAAAATATTAGGGACGAAGCCCACATACCTCACATTTGATATAGATGCGCTTGATCCCGCGTTTGCACCCGGGACAGGCACGCCTGTCTGGGGCGGGCTGGCGAGTTGGCAGGCGGCGGCGATGCTGCGCGACCTTGCTGGGATCAACATTCGCGGGGGGGACATCGTGGAGGTCTCGCCGCCGTTTGACACCACGGGGGCCACGGCGATTGCGGGAGCGCATGTGGCGACGGAGATATGCTGCCTCTTGGGCGCGAGGATGAGAACGGAAGCATGAGCGAGAAGAACCAACCGATTGGCGGGAACGAGCTGGCGCGGTTTTCGGGGCCCAATACCTTTATGCGCCTGCCGAGTGCCAATGACCTCAAGGGGCTGGATGTTGCCATGCTGGGCATTCCTCTCGACATTGGGACCTCTTGGCGTTCTGGTACGCGGTTTGGCCCGAAGCAAATACGCGCGGAAAGTGCGATGCTACGGCCCTATAACCTTGCCACGGGGGCCGCGCCTTTTGACAGTTTGCAGGTTGCGGATATTGGGGATCTGGCGATCAACACCTTCTCGCTGACCAAGAGTTTGCAAATTATTCAAGAGAGTTACGATGAGATCCTCATGTCGGATGCGATGCCATTGGCGATGGGGGGCGATCATTCGATCACCCTGCCGATCCTGCGCGCAATGGCAAAGCGGCACGGGCCTGTGGCGCTGATCCATGTGGACGCCCATGCGGATGTGAATGACGAGATGTTCGGCGAGCGGGAGGCCCACGGCACCGTCTTTCGCTGCGCTTATGAGGAGGGGCTGATCCGCCCCGAGAAGACCTATCAGATTGGCATTCGCGGCACGGGCTATGCCGCGATAGATTTCAGCGAGGCGGTCGGTTGGGGCTTCCAGCAGTGGCCTGCAGAGGAGCTGTGGGGGCGCAGGTTGCACCAGTTGGCGGGCGAAATCCGCCGCGATATTGGCGACACGCCGACCTATGTGACCTATGACATCGACAGTCTTGATCCGGCCTATGCGCCCGGCACAGGTACGCCCGAGATTGGCGGGCTGACCACGCCGCAGGCGCTGGAGCTGATCCGTGGGCTCAAAGGGCTCAATATCGTCGGTGCCGATCTGGTCGAAGTCTCGCCGCCCTATGATACGTCGGGTAACACGGCGCTAACGGGCGCGAATCTGCTCTATGAGCTGTTGTGTGTCCTGCCCGGAGTTGCGTACAGATAGGGCGAGCCAGCGGGGGTGCGTAGAATGGTTTGGATAATTTTGATTGCGGCCATTGTCTGTGGCATGGCGTTCATCCGTCTTGCGCCCACGGATGTGGCGCGCTGGCACAAACCTATCGGTAACGCTGATAATACGGATGGCGAGGGATGGTCGGCGCGTTTGCTGCCCTCCGAGCTGGGGCTGTTTTCAGACCTGAATCTGGCTATGCTCAAGCTGCCGCGCACCGAGTTGATCGCGGGCAGTGTGGGCGAGGGGCGGCTGACCTATATCACCCGCTCCAAGCTGATGGGCTTCCCCGACTACACTACGATCGAGCAGACCGACAGCAACATCCAGCTTTATGCGCGGTTGCGCTTTGGCCGCTCAGACCTCGGGGTCAATGGCAAGCGACTGGACGGGCTGATCGAGGGCGTCAGGACCAAGCGGAGTGAAGCCGCGCGACAGTGAGCCTGTCAGACACCCCTCCTCCGTTTCTCGCCACATGGGCACGTTGAGCGACATCTGGCACTACACCGTGAACATACGCCCGACCACTTGCAGGCAGATTGATTCGCCCAGCTCTATGCGCTGGCCGCCGCTGTCGGTGCAGTAGCAATCTATTGATTTTACTTTTGTCACAACGCTTTGTGCGTGCGCGCCCATGGGGAAAAGTGCGAGGGCAACGATGAGCTGTTTCATTGTCACGTTCCATTCCTGTAAAGCTACACCATCGTAGCACATCCACCCCCCTTGACCAAAGCGCTCCAGTAGGCCACTTCGTCGCGTATGATACCTATGGACCGTCTTGCGCAGATTACCGCCCGTTTCGAATACCTCGAGGCGGCGATGAGCACGGATGGGGGCGATATCTCCAAGCTTGCCAAGGAATACAGCGATCTGCGTCCGGTGGTGGAGGAGATTGCCGCCTATCGCGAGATGCTCGAGGGGCTGGCGGGCGCACGCGAGATGCTGTCTGATCCCGAGATGGCCGCGATGGCACGCGACGAGATTTACGAGATCGAGCAGGCGTTGCCCGACGCCGAGGCGAGCCTACAACTGGCGCTGTTGCCGCGCGATGCGGCCGATGCGCGGCCTGCGATGCTTGAGATTAGACCCGGCACGGGCGGGGATGAAGCGGCACTCTTCGCAGGTGATCTGCTGCGCATGTATATTCGCTACGCGGAGGCGCGGGGCTGGAAGGTCGACCTGATCGAGCAGACCATGACTGAGCTGGGCGGGATCAAGGAAGTGGTGGCGCATATCACGGGGGAGAATGTCTTTGCCCGTTTGAAATACGAGAGCGGCGTGCACCGTGTGCAGCGTGTTCCCAGCACCGAAAGTCAGGGGCGGGTGCATACGTCGGCCGCGACGGTGGCCGTTCTGCCCGAGGCGGAGGATGTGGACATCCAGATCGCCACCAATGACATTCGGATTGATACTTACCGCAGTTCTGGCGCGGGCGGGCAGCACGTCAACACAACGGATTCCGCCGTGCGGATCACGCATTTGCCGACGGGAATCGTCGTCACCAGTTCCGAGAAATCTCAGCATCGCAACCGCGAGATCGCGATGCAGGTGCTCAAGGCGCGTCTCTATGATGCGGAGCGGCAGCGTATTGATACGGAGCGTTCCGACAGCCGCGCCTCTCAGGTGGGCAGCGGGGATCGGTCAGAGCGGATCAGGACGTATAACTTTCCGCAGGGCCGCATGACGGACCACCGCATCAACCTTACGCTCTATAAGTTGGATGCAGTGATGCAAGGCGATCTGGACGAGATTGTCGATGCGCTGACGGCGGATGCGCAGGCGCAGATGCTGGCGGAGATGGGGCAGTGACAACGGCTGCTGTTGCTATGGCAGCGGCGACGGCGAAATTGCGTGCGGCGGGGGTGCCTGATCCTGCGCGCGATGCACGGATACTGCTGGCCCATGCGGCGCGTGTGGATGCAGCGCGAGTGACGCTGATCGCACCAGAAGAGATCGCTCCCGAGATTTCCGAGCGCTATGAGCACCTTGTTTCTTTGCGCGCTGTACGCGTGCCTGTCAGCCATTTGGTCGGGGAGCGTGCATTCTACGGGCGTGGTTTCAAGGTGAGCCGCGAGGTGCTTGACCCGCGGCCCGAGACCGAAAGCCTGATCGAGGCGGCGCTGTCGCAACCTTTTGAGCGTGTGCTTGATCTGGGGACGGGCTCGGGGTGTATCCTTGTGACGCTTCTGGCCGAGCGGGAGACTGCTACGGGCGTTGGTGTGGATTTGTCCGAGGGTGCGTGCCTGCAAGCCAGTGCCAATGCGGTGCTGCACGGTGTGGCGGAGCGCGCGCAGATTGTGCAATCGGATTGGTTTGAGGTCGTCGAGGGGCGCTATGATCTGATCGCAAGCAATCCGCCTTATCTGGCGCAGTCCGAGATGGCGGCGATTGCGCCAGAGCTGGCGCTGCATGAGCCTGCGATGGCGTTGACGGACGGGGAGGACGGGTTGAGCGTTTACCGTCTGATTGCGGCGTGCGCGCAGCAGTATCTGACAGCACAGGGCCGTGTGTTGGCCGAGATGGGATGGCAGCAGGGTGCGGATGTAAGTGCGATTTTTCGCGCTGCGGGCTGGGCGGATGTAGCGGTTTTGCCTGATCTGGACGGTCGTGACCGTGTTATTTGCGCGCAAAACCCCGCTTAATGCGGGAATTGGGTGAAAATGCGTCACTTGGCTCTTGCCCCGTGGGGGCAACGAGGGGTAGATAAGGGGTGTTGCAGCGGTGAACATGGTTTCCTGCGCGGCTTATGCCCAACATCTTACCGTGCCGATAGTATGTGCCACGCGCATGAGGCGGCCTGACAAAGTAACAGCACCAAAGGCTGACCCCCTCTATGAAACCTCAAAGATCGCGTTCGCGTAACAACAAAAACCGCAACCGTGGCGGTGGCAATCAGGGCGGCAATGTCGTCAACCGTGTTTTCGACAGCTCGGGGCCTGAGGGCAAAGTGCGCGGCACGCCCAGTCAGGTGATCGAGAAATACAACCAGCTGGCGCGCGATGCCCAGCTGAGCAATGACCGTGTTGCGATGGAGAATTTCCAGCAGCATGCCGAGCATTATTTGCGCCTTCTGGCCGTGGCCCAGAAAGAGGCGGATGCCAAGCGCGAAGAGCAAGAAGAGGCCAACCGCAAGCGTCAGGCCGAGCGCGACGAGCAAGAGCGTCTGAACCGCGAGCGACAGGCCGAGCGCGACCGCGAGCGCGCCGCACGTCAGGAGCGCGAAGCGGCAGAGCAGCCCGCAGCAGAGGCCGAAGCGGCACCCGAGGCACCACAGGCCGACAGCGGTCTGGTCGAGACGCCCGAGAGCAAGCCCAAGACCCGCCGCGCCCCGCGCCGCAAACCAAAGCCGAAACCCGAGGGTGACGCACCCAAGGCGGATGGGGGCGACCAGCCAGAAGCGGCAGAATAAAGATTAAAGGAGCCTCGCGGGAGCGGGGCTTTTTTATGGGCTGTTGTTGGGGCGCTGCCCCTTCTGCGCGTGGCGCAGAGTCCCCGGGATATTCTGACCAAAAGAAACGGGCTTAGGGTTTGGCAAGTTCTCTTGCCAATGCGCAGAAGCCTTCGAGGGGGACTTGTTCGGCGCGGTCCGTGGGTTTTAGGCCAGCGGCGATAAGGCGATCCTCGATATCGGGGGCGGTGCCTTTGAGTGCTGAGCGCAGCATTTTGCGGCGTTGGTTGAAGGCGGCAGCGACGGTGCGCGATAGGATGGCGGCGTCTGCGGGGAAGCGCGGCTCTGGCAGGGCGGTGAGGTGGACGACTGCACTGGAGACTTTTGGGGGCGGGGAGAAGGCCTCGGGGGGGAGGGTGATGACGATTTTGGCGTCCGTGCGCCATTGGGCCAGTAGGGCAAGGCGGCCGTAGGCTTTGGAGCCCGGCGTGGCCACGATGCGCTGTGCCACTTCGCGTTGGAACATCAGGGTGAGGCTGTCCCAGAAGGGAGGCCATTGTGGCGGGGTGAGCCAGCGGACCAGAAGTTCGGTGCCGATGTTATAGGGCAGGTTGGCGGCCACGCGGATGGGCGGGGTGAGATGCTCGAGGGGGGTTACCTCGAGGGCGTCCCCTTCGATGATCTGGAGGCGGTCAGGGTAGGCATCGGCGATTTGAGCGAGGGCGGGGATGCAGCGGCTGTCTTTCTCAATGGCGAGTACGCGGCGTGCGCCCTCCGACAGTAGGCCGCGGGTGAGGCCACCAGGGCCGGGGCCGATTTCGAGCACATCGCAGCCTGTGAGATCACCTGCTTGGCGGGCGATTTTGGCGGTGAGGTTGAGGTCTAGCAGGAAGTTCTGGCCCAGAGACTTGCGCGCTGCGAGGCCGTGATCGTCGATGACCTGTCGCAGGGGGGGAAGCGGGTCGATGCTCATGCTGTGGCCATTCTATGGGCGAGGCGGATGGCCTCGATCATGCTGGAGGGGTTGGCTTGGCCCGTGCCTGCGATGTCGAAGGCGCTGCCGTGATCTGGCGAGGTGCGGATGAAGGGCAAGCCCAACGTCACGTTCACGCCCTTGTCGAAGTCCAGCGTCTTGATGGGGATGAGTGCTTGGTCATGGTACATGGCGATGGCGGCGTCATAGCGCGCGCGCGCTGCTGCGTGAAACATTGTGTCGGCGGGGAGGGGACCTGTGAGCGTGTAGCCTTCAGCTTGCATGTCGGTAACGAGCTGGTTGATCCACGACAGCTCCTCAAGGCCCATGGCGCCGCCTTCGCCTGCGTGAGGGTTGAGGCCAGCGATGGCGATGTGCGGTGTTGCAATGCCGAATTGGCATTGCAGGCTGGTGTGTGCGATCTCAATCGTGCGGCGTAAGAGTGCAGGCGTTAGCGTTTCGGGGACATCCGACAGGGCGATGTGGATCGTGGTGGGGACCACGCGCAGTTGCTCTGACGCAAGCATCATCACCACATCACAGCCCCCCGCGAGGGCGGCGAGATATTCGGTATGGCCAGGATAGGCGAAGCCAGCGCCGTCTTTGAGCGCCTTTTTGTGGATCGGGGCGGTGCAGATGGCGGAGGCTTGACCAGAGGTGACCAGATCAACCGCGCGGGCGATTACGTCGATGACGCCTTGTGCGTTGGCGGGGTCGGGCTGGCCTGCGTTGGCCTCTCCCGCAAACGGGTGGTGCAGCACAGGCAGGCGGTTGGCGCTGATCTCTGCGGCCTCGGAGATATCCGAGATGATCTGGTGGGGTGTGCCTTCGGGCAGGTGGCGCGCATCGCCGAGCCAGACCAGCAGGACGCGGTCCGCGAGGGCCGCCCATGCGCGCACGCCAACCTCGGGGCCGATGCCTGCGGGTTCACCGCAGGTCACAACAATCGGTTTCATTTGAGGCTGATGCGGGCTTCGCTGCGCAACTCATCAAGCAGGCGGTCGGCGTATCGTGACAAGAGGTCCTGGCGGATACTCGCTGCGACCTGCTCACGGGTGACACCTTCGCGTGCATCGACCGTGCGGCCGCAGAGCATCAGGAAGACCAGTGCTTGCCCGTCCGAGCGGGTGAGCGCGGTGGAGACTTCGCCTGCTTCCAGTTTGGCCAGCTCGATAGCGAAATCTGTGGGCAGGGCGGAAGGTGCAACCGTTTCACGGTCCAGCATGCTCTCAGGTTGGCCTTTGGCATAGGTGTAGATATCATCGCAGACGTCCACTTGGGCCTTGAGATTGGCGGCCTGTTGCAGCGTCTCGGGGGAGCGACCGCCCGCCATGTAATAGGCGGCATATTCGATCTTGGAGTAGGTTTTGACGGGCTTTGCCGTCTCCTTGATGTCGCGCAGCTGGAACAGGGCAACCGCGTTGGGGATGTTAAGCGGGCGCGTCACCTCACCCGGGGCAAGCGCCAGCAGCAGTGGCGTCAGAGGTGCAGGCAAATCGCTGAGCGATTGCCACGGCAGCCGCCCGCCTGCGCCTTTTGACGCGCTGGCGGAGTACTGACGTGCATATTGGGAAAAGCGGTCAATGGAAGTTGTTTCGGAGATTTCTTCGGCAATGGCTGCAACGCGGGCCGCTTGGGGCGGTGGTGCGGGAATGATAATCTCGGACACCAGCACGCGGATGTTTGAGGAGGCACCAGCCTGTCGTGACATTTCTCGGTCTATGTCCGTATCGGTGATATTGACCCGTGGGCCAAACCGCGCGCGGATCAGCTCACGCCATGACATACCATTCAGGACGAAATCGCGGTAGGTCTCGGGCTCAATCCCTGCACGGCCAAGGGCGGTGGTGAATTCGGCGCGCGTGAGGTTGGCACGGCCTGCAAATTCCTCAAGCGCGTCGTTGATGTTTGCATCCGTCAGCACCAGCCCTGCGTCGCGGATCGCCTCGGCGCGCAAACGCTCGTTGATCAGGCTATCGATGGCTGCTTTGCGGTTGGCACCGCCTGCATTGAGGACCTGAAGGAAACGGATGCGCTGCCCGACCTCGAATTCGGTGACTACGCTGTTGTTCACGGTGGCCACGGTCGCAAACATGTTTTGTGCAGCAGCGGGGCCAGCAAGGGCGCCGATAAATGCAGCTGCGGCGAGTGCGGATTTTAGTTTGAACATGAGCGGACGAATCTTTCTGTTCCGGTATCAGCGGAGAAGCCCCGCAGACCGACGTTAAAGCCGAAATCTGTGGAGGGCTCAACACTAGTTGAGGTTGCATAGCGGCGTTTGACGCTCAAGTTAAGGGTCACACACTCGTTCTCGTAGCGCAAGCCAAGGCCTGCAGTGGCGGCGCGGTCGGATGCCACATCATAGCGCCAGTTGGCAGAGGCCGTCCAGAAGCCGTTGATCGCATAACTGCCATCGACGGTAAGCTCCGAGACTTCGCTGTCGCGGTCTTCAAAGCTGTCTTCTTCGAGCCAGACATAGGAGCCGCCGATGCGGCCCCGCTGGAAGCCGTATTCGCCGCGCAGTTCGGCCTTGGTGATGGTCAGACCATCGTCGATCAGGCTGCGGCCTGTCAGGATAAGCGCTTCGCCCGTGCGAATCTGGCCAGCGAGAAGGAAGTCCGACGAGAGGCGACTCAGGCCCGAGGAGCCCGAGAAGTCACTGTCTTTATCCTCGCGAAACACCTGTCCCATACTAAGTTGCGTGTCCCAGCCCGACGGATCGAACCGTGACCAGCCCAAACCAACCGCCGCCATCGCCCCGCGTTCGCGGCGGTCCGCACGGGGAAAGCGCGACAGGCTGAGTAGGTTGCCCTGATCAAATTCTACCCGTGTGCTTTCCTCATTGGGGATGTCGAGGCGGCTACCACCTGTCCAGCTAAGCTGGGCGACAGGCTCCAGAATATGGCTGACCCCTGCCGCTGTCGTTTTGGAGAGCGGGTAGCGCAAGGCGATGGCTGCATGGGGGGGCAGCTCGCTCGGGTCATCGGGGGTTGTTGAATCCTGTGAAATCTGGAAGGCGTTGAAGGCCAAGCCGAGTGTCGTATCGCTGCGCAGGCCGCTTGCGAATGTATAGCTGCGCAGCCAGTCGACGCTGGCGTTGATGCGCGCCACATCCAGACCGTCCACAATGTTGTCGGCATCATCGCTGTCTACATTGAGCGTCGAGATGCGGTTGTGGTTGTGGGCGACTGCCCGCGTGCGGATCTCTCCGCCAAAACGCAGCGGGAAGAACCGCCGCTCGTATTCGCCGTCGAGCACAAGGGTGGGCAGGGTCTCGTTCACCTCGTCGTCGCGCAGGGAGCGGAAGTTGTAAAAGCTGGCGCGGATATACTCATCTCGGCGCGCGCGGCTCACGGTCAGCTCGGAGCGCAAGCGGTCCGCATCCGAATAGCCGTAACTCTCGAGATAGCCGTCATCGCTCACGCTCTCGATGGCAAAGTACAGCGTGAAATCCCGCGGCAGCGCAAAAAGGCCGCGACCAAACAGATAGCCACGTGTTTCGCCTTCGCGCAGATCATCCTTGGTCACCGCGGCATCAAGCTGGATGCGCCCGTTGCGGTAGGCTTGGCGATAGCGGAGTTCCAGCGTGGCGGTCGAGCTGGAGAGATACGGCGTCAGCGTCAGATCGCGCTTCTCGCTCAGCTTGATGAAATAGGGCAGTTTAAGCCCGATGCCGAGGTTGGATGTACTGCGGATGGAGGGGGTCAGAAAGCCTGTGGCGCGATCCACCGTGGGGCCAGGCAGGCGCAGACGGGGGAAATAGAAAACGGGGATATTGCCGATGCGGAACTGTGCCTCGTCGAAATAGAGTTGCTCTTCCACCTTGTCATAGATCACGCGTTTGGCCCTGATCTGCCACAGCGGTGCGGTGCCATCTTCACAGATGCGACAGGAGGTGACGGCAGTTTTGTAGAGCTGGCTATAGCGACCATCCACGCGGTCGATCTGGGCCGCGGCCAGCTGCAACCGCTCGTTCAGGACCAGTCGCGCGCCGCGCAGGATGCCATTGCGCATGTCGGCATCAAGTTCGGCGGCATCGGCAAGGATCACGGCATCTTCGCCCTCGGTCAGCGTTATCGGTCCCTCAATCGTCAACCCGCCCGTGCCCTGATCGTAAAGGATGGCAGAGGCGTGCAGGCGCACGCCGTTCTGGAATGCCTCGACGTTGCCAGAGGCCACCAATTCGCGTTCGCGGGTAATGTAAAGCTGATCGGCCACCAGAAGGGCGGCATCCGTGTCTTGGGCAAAGCCGCGCAGGGGCAGAATGCTCAGCAGCAGAATGAGGAGATTCCGCAACATCTAGCCGTCCTCGCGGTGCAGCAGAAGGCCAAGCGCCAGCAGAACAGCGGCCACAGGCGGTGCCCAAGCGGCCATAAGCACAGGTATCTGGCCGTTTTCGCCAAGGATTTGTGCAAAACTGCGGATAAAATACAAACCGAACCCCAACAAGACTGCGGACAGCACAGCCACACCTGTACCACCAGATCTGGTATGGCGCATGGTGAAGGCGCTCGCAACAAGAACCATCGCTATCAGGAACAGCGGCCGTGCCAGTTCGGATTGAAGCCAGACCTGATGGCGGCGTGGCGAGAAGCCCGAAAACTCGAGCTGCTGGATAAATGCGGGCAGATCATAGACCGAAATTGCCCCCGCCTTGCCAAAGCTGTCGCGAATACGGTCGGGTGTCAGGGTAGAGGGGATGGTGAGCGTCTCAAACGTCTGCGCGTTGCCCTCGGAGTTCACACCTGCTTGCAGGGGCCATGATTTGGCATTGCGCAACTCCCAACCGTCAGGGCCGAGGGCCGCGCTTTCCGCCTCGATCCGCCGCACGGGACCAGAGTCGGGGATATAGGTGATGAAAGTTACATCATAGAGCACGGAGCCGTCCGTGTTGGAGCGCCAAGCGCGGATGACGGTCTGGCCCTCGGCAGTGCCTTGGCGCAGCCACAGCCCTTCATCCGAGATCGATAGGGTCGAAGCACCGCCGCTGCGGAAACTTTGTGACTTCTGCTCGTATTCCTTCGAGGTGGCGGCGACGATGGGGTTGAACATGCCCACGGCCATCAGGCCAATGAGAAACGCCACCACAACGGGCGAGATCAGCGTTTTGAGCGCGGGGCGGCCAGCGGCGCGGGTGATTACCATCTCGGACGAGCGCGCCATCGCCAGAAACAGAGCGACGGTCGCAAGCACCATATTGAGCGGCAGGATGACGTTGATGGTTTGCGGCGCGTTGAGCAATGTCAGGCGCAGAAGATCGCGGAAGGTGACGCTATCGACATAGTCGCGGCGCGCTTCCTCCAGCAGGCCCGTCAGGGTGATCAGGATAAAAAGAATCCCTGTGATGAACAGAAAGCTCATCGCGAAGCGGCGCGCGAAATAGAGGTGCAGGGTCATGCCGCAACCGCCTTTCGTTTGAAGCGCGCGCGCCAGCCTGGATTGGCCGCGTGGAGCAACATCAGTGCTGCAATTCCTGCGCCAAAAGCTGAGGGCAGGTACATCACTGGCCAGAGGGCGGCATTGTCGACCACCGCTGAGGACAATGTGCCACGCAGCCCGTCCAGAAAGATGAGCAGTCCGAAGGCCAGTACGATCTCGCGCCAGACACCAAAGCGCGAAAACCCGCCGATGAGCAGCGTGGTAAAGCCGATGAGTGCTGCGATTGTGCAAAAGAGCGGCTGCGCGATCCGCGTGTGCAGCTCTTCCGCGATGGCACCCGCGCTGCGGCCAGATTGCTCTTGCAGGCTTCGCCAGCCGCCCAGCAACGCGGGCGTGGTCAAATCGCTGATGCGAACCTGTGCGGCGGGATGGCTGCGCACCAGTGCAGAGATATCAAAAGAGAAGTCGGCGAATTTGGCGGTGGCAAGACGCAAACCCTCCCGCTCCAGCCTTTGGGCCAGCCCGTCGACCATGATCAGGGTCGTCGCCTCATCGTTGCGCACAAGATAGGCCTCGGCGGCGGTATAAATGATCCCCTCGTCGGGGTTGCGCCTGTCTGACAGGAACACATCGCGCAGCACGCCGTCGTCATCAATCGCGCGAGTGTAGAAGGTGACGTGTTCGGTTGGGTGCAGGAAGGTCCCTTCGGTGAGCAGGCGTGCAGTGACGTTCTGCGCGATGTCACGCTCACGCTCGCGCAGCTGCTCTTGGGCCATGGGCACCAGTAGATTGCTCAGCGTTGCCATTCCAAAGGTAATGCACAGACCAAACACCAGCACGGGGCGCGCCAGTTCCCACGGGCTGGCCCCTGTGGCTTGCAGCACCGTCAACTCACTGTCCGATGTCAGGCGGTTGGTTACGTACACGCTTGCTGCGAAGGTCGCGATGGGCAGGACAGTGGAGATCAGTTTGGGCAGGCCGAGGGCGGTGAATTCCAGAAAGACCAGCGCCGTCTGGCCATCCCCGATCAGGCGGTCAAAGAGAACCACAGCTCGGTTGATCCAGAAAATCGCCACCAGCACCAGCGCGAAGAACCCGAACAGCACCAAAAGCTGCGACAGCATATAGCGGTCGAACTTGGCCACTCTGATTCCTCCTGTTGCATGCTCTTACGGCGTTTGGCTCAGCTTAGCCTAAATGTAGCGTGCGTGAAACTCATATCTGGCCTTGATGGCGGTGCCACGCTAAGTCTTGTGGTGAAACATAGATGAGAGGCGCCGAGCATGACCGAACTGACCCCGATTTCCTTCGTTGAGAACGACCTTGATGCGATCGCGACCCATGTGGGACGTGTGGCCGTGTTTGTCGACGGCGAGGGGAAAATGGACCTCGCCGCGCGCCGTGTGAACCGCCTGACCAAAGGCGCTGTGGCGCGTCTGTTGGAGAGCGAGCGCTGGGGTGAAATGAGCGACGGTGATGTGGTGAGCATGGCCTATCCTGCTGGCATGGCGGCGGATGCGGTGGATGTGGTGCGTCTTGAGCGAAACGCCAAGGGCATGCCAGCGCGCAAGGCGGGGGCGTCGCTGGCCAAGGCGCGGGGCGGCAAGGCGGATATGCTGGTGCTCTGCTCCACGCTGCGCAAAGCCGAAGATGTGATCTATGGCCTCGCCATGCGCGATTACGCGTTTGAGGATCACAAGAGCGCTGAGAGCACGCGCAGCGGTGCAGTGCAGGTCATGAGTGGCAAGCCAGATGAGCTTGAGGCGGCGTGCAAGCCGCTGTTGGCCGTGGCCGAGGGCGCGCACATGTGCCGTGATCTGACGAACGAGCCTGCGAATATCCTCACCACGACGAACTATGCCGAGCGTCTCAAAGAGATGGAGGCGCTGGGGCTCAATGTCGAAGTTCAGGATGAAGAAGCGCTCACAAAGCTCGGAATGCGAACGCTTTTATCTGTTGGGCAAGGCTCTGTCAGCCCGTCCTATGTCGTAGTGATGCGCTGGGACGGTGGCAAGAAAGGCGACGCGCCGCTGGCGCTGGTTGGAAAGGGTGTTGTTTTTGATACGGGCGGTATATCGCTCAAGCCCGGTGCGGGCATGGGCGATATGACGATGGACATGGGCGGCTCTGCAGTGGTGGCGGGTGTGATGCGCACGCTGGCGCTGCGCGGCGCGAAGGCGAATGTCGTGGGTCTGGTTGGGATTGTCGAGAATATGCCGTCTGGCAATGCCTCGCGCCCCGGCGATGTGGTGGTCTCCATGAAGGGCGACACGATCGAGAACCTCAACACGGACGCCGAGGGGCGTTTGGTGCTGTGTGACGTGATGTGGTATGCGCAAGAGCAGTACAAGCCCGCTGCGATGATTGATCTGGCGACGCTGACAGGGGCGATCATCACCTCGCTGGGCCACGAGAACGCGGGTGTGTTTTCCAACAATACCTCCTTCTGCAATGACTTCCTCAAGGCAGCAGAGGCCGAGGGCGAGGGCGCGTGGCGGATGCCGCTGGGGCAGGCCTATGATGGTCTGCTGAAGAGCCGCGTCGCGGATATGAAGAACATCGGCGGTCCTGCTGCAGGGTCCATCACGGCGGCGCAATTCCTGCAGCGCTTCGTGAAGGAGGATTGCCCGTGGATTCACCTCGATATCGCGGGCGTCGCCTCGGTCAAGACGGCCACGGCGCTGGCGCCTGTGGGAGCGACAGGCTGGGGTGTGGCCTCTCTTAATCGTTTAATTTCAGATAATTATGAGGCAGAGTAAGCCCTGATGTCTGTCGCCATGTTCTATCAGCTGCGCGAGAAGACGCTTGTCGATACGCTGCGGATGTTGCTGGAGAAATCACTGGCGGCAGGTTGGCGCGTGGCGGTGCGCGGCACCAATGAGATCGGGCTGGAGGCGTTGGACAAGGCCCTGTGGCTCGGCCCCGAGGACCAGTTTTTGCCGCATGGCATGGCGGGCGGCGATCACGATGCATCGCAGCCTGTCTTGCTGGGGGTCGGGTTCGTGAACGCCAACGCGCCCAGCTGCGTCATGGCCGTACATTCCGCAGAAGTGACAGCAGCGGATGTGGCTGGGATGGAGCGCGTCTGCATCCTGTTTGACGGCTACAACGACGACGAGCTGACCCATGCACGCAGCCAGTGGAGCGCGCTGAAGGCGGCAGGGGTTAAGGCGCAGTATTGGGCAGAGGAAGACGGGCGCTGGACGAAGAAGGCGGAGACGTGAGGTCGGCTGTGCGCATAGAATTCAGTTTTGCTCGACTGGTTGCAAATGCTCGCTGTTGTGAGCAGCGGATTGTTTGAAGCGAAGGATAACAAAAGGGGTGTATCCCCTTGATGCAAGTAAAGAGGTTTGCTATCCAAGTAAAGAGGTTTGCTATCTATGATGCATGGAAAAGAGCAAATCAGCATCACCCGACTTTAGTGTCCGCGACTTCTTCAAGCGCTTCCCCGACGATGAGGCTTGCCTTGAGCACATCTTCAAGGTCCGCTTTGGTGTGCGTCACACATGTCGCGCATGTGGTGTTGAAAGCACTTTTCACCGCATGGGCGAGCGCCGTGCATGGGCTTGCGCCTCTTGCGGGGTTCACGTCTATCCCACGGCTGGCACGATCTTTCAAGACACGCGCACACCGCTGCAATCTTGGTTCTATGCGATCTACCTGTTTGTTTCGACACGCCACGGGGTTTCTGGAAAGGAACTCCAGCGCCAGCTTGGCGTGACATACAAGACTGCTTGGCGCATCGGTAACAAAATTCGCGAGCAAATGAGCAATCACGACGCCCAAGTGCTGCTTTCGGGTCATGTCGAGATTGATGAAGCCTACGTAGGCGGCAAGCGCCCCGGCAAACGTGGTCGAGGCGCTGCTGGCAAGGCAATCGTCATGGGCTTTAAGCAGCGTGGCGGCAATCTGGTGACTGAGATTATCCCCAACGTAAAGATGAAGACACTGCGGAAACAAACGCTCAAGCACGTTGAGGCAGGCACCACAGTATCGACTGATGAGCTGCTGTCTATGGCTTACTAAAGCATGAAGGCTACACCCACGTCGCTGTTAAGCACGGTCAAAAGCACTGGGCTATCTATGATTGCGAGACCCAGCAACTGCACCACACAAACCACGTGGAAAGCTTCTGGCGTCACTTCAAGCACTCAATTCGCGGAACACACGTGTCGATCTCGCAAAAGTGGATGAAGCGTTACCTTGATGAATTCACCTTTCGGGCAAACCATCGCGACGAGGTGAACCTGATGTTTGATCGTCTGGTAGCGGCGTTTTGATAACGATTGAGGCGGTATCGTTGAATGCCGCCTCATCTATAGACGCAACATTGCGCTTCTCTTCTTGGGCAATAAAATCCTCTAATCGTCCCTGCTTTACTGCGTAAGATAAACTGATCATTACGATGCCTTTGCAACTTGAATGAATTCCTCGTCCGTGGCGGAGAATTCTATTACGTTTGCCACATCTGCTATCATTTGCCCTTTGGAATTCAAATTGTTTGCTTTTGAAACAACAGCATTTAGGGATACCCCATCATCTGCCTTCAAAATGTCCGCAAACATAAGGAATTTGCTAGAAACGGATATCGGGTTGCTCGTCATAAACTCAAAAATTGCCTTGCGGCGGTTTGGAAATATGACAACATTCTTGGCGTCCCAATGTGCATGACGTCCATGAATTTCGACCGATTTAGAAACGACACTTTCTCCAAACACGGCTTTGATACGCTCAAATATTTGGTCATTCTTCTTGGTAGCCTTTTGCTCCGAAGCCGATAGAATGGCTGACTGTGCGGCTTGACAGGAAGAATTCGCTACACACACTATTGCAGCCTCAAGACGGGCAACAGGCACCCATAGCGCAAAGATTGAATTCCCATCAAACTGGACACCATGCTGGGTAGCGATATCTCTGGCTGCTTTTGCATAGAAGCCCTGTGCGCCCATGTATTCAGCCTCAACAAGGCCGTGCCCCATATCGGAAACCCAGCAGTTTCCACCGTTCATTTCTATTTCGACAGTAGTTGTGGCCCCAGAGGGATACATTACTGGCACATTCATGACGGTTCGCCCCTCAAGCGTCCTCACCGACGCAATCCGCTTGAGTGCGTCTGAAACGCGGTTCTCTAGCTGGGGCGCAGTGGTCTGGGGGGTCACATCAACAATCCTTGTGGGTCTGGAGGCGGTATTTGGTCAAAATTCGTAAGGTTGATCTTGGTCGAAACATACATCAAGGCATCCATAAAGTCACTAGGAGGATTGGCCACGACCCGCGCTTGTTCATCACATCTTCTGATGTTCCGAAACGTCCGATCATCCTTCAAGCTATCATAGAATACGTGCTCATGCGTGACGCCAACATCTATGAATAGGCCGTTTATTTCTTCAGTTCCGTATAGCTTGTTCGGATGTGATGTTAGGGGGGCAACTTCCAACCTATACAAGGGCAAGTGAGTTCTCGACTCTGGTATATCGCACTCAAGCTGAAAACCGACCTGACCAAAGATTTTGGAAAAACCATTATTCGCAGCCAAACACCACGAGGAATGGTGCCCTCAAGTCTTATTCGGCCCTCAAATCGGCGTCTCTGCTCTTTACTGTTATTTGCTGAAACCGTTTCCTACTCAAAGGACGGTGCTACGGACTGCTTCTCACGGAAAATTTTATCAGCAATTTCATATTCAATCGGCATGGCAACAACATAGCCATCGGCACAAACAAGAGTATAGCTAAACTTGCGTCAAGGGGATACACCCCTAACAAAATGAACAAATATGGACTGGCCGTAATATTGGCAGTCTTTGTGGCATTTGCTATCGCAGTACCGATTAGTCTGAAATATTCACAAGCAACCCTAGTATTTGGCTTGATCGCAGCGGGATCTGGTCCGGTGGTTATTCACAGAATTCCCAATGCTAGCTTGGCAATAGGTATGTTGGTGGGGCTATCACTATTTGCTAGCTTTCCATTGAAAAAGCTCTTTCAAATTGATGGTTTCATAAATGAGGCTCTGGTAACCTTGACTTACTTCGCCTTGCTCTGGGTTGTTGGTTTATGCTGGAAGAGGGGCTGGCGATAAGACGACTTTTATAACTCTTGCAGCCATTTCTTGTATCGATTTCATCCCGACCTTCGCCGCATTGTCTCACCGCGTCAGCCGCAACTCGCCATCTGAGATCTGAATGCTGCCCCATTTCTCGAGGTAGCGCATGCCAAGCAGGGAGCCGAACATCTCGCCGTCGTTCACAGAGGCGAAGACGTTTGTGTCGGTGATATCGCCCAGCCGCACGGTGTCGATGCGCACAGGGGCGGTACGCACCTGACCATTGGCAGTGTTGGCTGTGCCGATGAAATTGAGGGTGTCCGGGTTAAGCCCTGCGCGCGCGGCATCATTGCGCGTCAGGACGATATCTGTGGCACCTGTATCCACGACAAAGCGGATGTTTTTCCCGTTGAGAGCGAGGGTGAGGTAATAGTGCCCGTCGCGCTGGCGCGGGACGACGATTTGACCCTCGCCCAGTTGCAGCATCTGGCCGCCTGTTGTCTGGCGCTGCACGTCGTTCCACAGACCATAGCCCGCGATTACGCCAAGAAAGATAAACGCCCAGACCGCGGCCATTTGCAGCGATTTGCCGATCTTTTCGCGCCCCGAGACAAAGAAAAAGCCCGCGACGGCGAGGCCCAGCATGGACAGGTAGATCAGGCTTGCGATGTTGTCACCGGTCAGGTTCGACATGTGGGGCGGCTCCTTTGCTTTGCCCCTAATATAGGCGCGCGCGGCCGTTATCCAATCGGGGTGACGAACCCGAATTCGGCCAGCCCGTCGAGGACGAATTGCACCGAGAGTGCTGCCAGCAGCATGCCAAAGATGCGGGTAAAGACGTTGATCGCGACCTTGCCCATGGCCTGCTCAAGGCGGCTGGAGAGACGGAGCATGATGTACATAAACAGCAGCACAACCGCGGTGATCGTCAGGACGATTTCCAGCCCTTCACCGCCAGGCTTGCGCCCGATCAGCAGGATGACAGAGGCGATGGCACCAGGCCCCGCCACCAGCACGGCGCGGCGCGCGATCCGCTCGCGCTGAGCGCTGGTCATGTTCTGCGTCATGGCCAGAAACAGCGGCGCAATCGCTATGGGGTCGATGACCACCAGCAGCATCACGAAGGCCGTGATCATATAGGCGGTATCTGGGATCATTTCTGGGCCTTTTCAAGTTTGCCTGCGGCGTCCATCCACAGCGCCTCGGCGCGGTCCAGCGCCGTCATGACTTCGGCGTATTTCTTGTTCCAGACCTCAAGCTCGCCCACTTTGTCTTTCTCATAGAGGGCAGGGTCGGCGAGCTTTTTGGCCAGCTTGTCGCGCATATCGTTGATCTTGGTCACGCGGGCCTCTGAGGTGCGGACCTCGGCCTTGAGCGCAAGAATCTCGTCGCGGCTTGCCTTTTTCTCTTTGGGTGCTTCGACCTTGGGGCGGGCGTTTTTACTCACGGGTTTCTCCACCGTGAGCAGCATCTTGCGGTAGGCCTCGAGGTCTTCCTCATAGGGCTTCACGGTGCCGTTTGACACCAGCCACAGACGGTCGGCAACCATGGACAGGAGGTGCATGTCGTGGCTCACCAGAATGACCGCGCCTGAATAGCGGGTGAGCGCCTCAACCAGCGCCTCGCGACTCTCGATATCAAGGTGGTTTGTCGGTTCGTCGAGGATCAACAGATGGGGCGCGTCGAGCGTGGCGAGCAGCAGGGACAGGCGCGCTTTTTGTCCACCCGACAGGCGGCCCACAGCGGTGTCAGCCTGGTCAGGGCCAAGGCCGAAACCAGCAAGCTGGGCGCGTAGTTTGGTTTGCATGATGCCAGGACGCGCGCTGATCATATGTTGCAGCGGCGTCTCGTCGATTATCAGCTCGTCGACTTGGTGTTGGGCGAAGAAGCCGATGCGCAGTTTGTTGGAGTTGATCGCGCGGCCCTCGAACAGGACAAGGCGGTTGGATAGGAGCTTCGAGAGCGTCGATTTGCCCTGACCGTTCTTGCCCAGCAGGGCGATGCGGTCGTCCTGATCAATGCGCAGGTTGAGACGCGACAGCACGGGCACACCGTTGTCATAGCCAGTGGAGCCGGCTTCGATGCTGATGATCGGCGGCGACAGCTCGTCGGGTTGCGGGAAGGTAAAGACCTTGCGCGCGGCTTCCTCTGGCGGGGTGATCGTGACCATCTTCTCCAGCGCTTTCATGCGCGATTGCGCCTGTTTTGCCTTGGAGGCCTTGGCTTTGAAGCGGTCCACGAAGGCCTGCATATGCGCCTTTTGCGCCTGTTGTTTCTTGGCCGCCGCCGACAGCTGAGTGCGCTTCTCGGCGCGCATTTTGGCGAATTGGTCGTAGTTGCCTTGGTAGTAGGTGAGCTTGCGGTCCTCGAGATGCAGGATGCCGCCCACGGCGCGATTGAGAAGCCCACGGTCGTGGCTGATGATGATGACCGTGTGGGGGTATTTCGCGAGGTAATTCTCCAGCCAGAGCGCGCCTTCGAGATCGAGATAGTTGGTCGGCTCGTCGAGCAGCAGCAGATCAGGCTCGGCGAACAGAACCCCCGCAAGTGCGACCCGCATCCTCCAGCCGCCTGAATAGGCCGAGCAGGGCTGTGTCTGGTCGTAGTCGTCGAAACCAAGGCCCTTGAGGATCGAAGAGGCGCGGCCCTCGGCGGTCCAAGCGTCGATGTCTACAAGTCGCGCTTGGATGTCGGCGATGCGGGTCGGATCAGTCGCAGTTTCCGCCTCGATCATCAGGGCGGCGCGTTCCGTGTCGCAGGCCAGCACCGTGTCGATGAGCGATGTCTCCGAGCTGGGCACTTCTTGGGCCACGCCGCCGATCTTGGCGCGCGATGGCAGGATCAGCTCACCAGCGTCTAGCCCCAGCTCCCCGCGGATGATGCGGAAAAGTGTGGTCTTGCCCGCGCCATTGCGGCCCACAAGCCCCACTTTGTGACCCTCGGGAATGACGGCGCTGGCCTCCTCAAACAGGGGGCGGCCTTCGACGGAATAGTTGATCTCGGAAATTCTAAGCATGGGCTGCGTTTGGACCATCGCGCCCGCGCCGTCAATCACAGCTTTCCAACCCGCAGGGGCCATGCTAGGGAGCGCGCAAATTAACACCTAAATGGAGACGACCCATGGCTCTTGAGCGCACATTCTCGATCATCAAACCCGACGCAACAAAGCGGAACCTCACAGGCGCAATCGCCAAGAAATTCGAGGACGCAGGTCTGCGCATCGTCGCATCCAAGCGCATCCACCTGACAAAAGCACAGGCGGGCGAGTTCTACAAAGTACACGCCGAGCGTCCTTTCTATGACGAACTGTGCGAATTCATGGCCTCTGCGCCGATCGTTGCACAGGTTCTAGAAGGCGAGAACGCCATCGCAAAGAACCGCGAAGTTATGGGTGCTACGAACCCTGCGGACGCGGAAGCAGGCACAATTCGCGCCGAGTTCGCGGAATCCGTTGGCGAAAACTCCGTGCACGGTTCCGACGCGCCAGAGACAGCCGCCGAAGAAATCGCGTATTTCTTCTCCGGTCTGGAGCTGGTGGGCTAAGCCATCTCACTTCACCAAGATGGAAAAGGTCGCCCGAGTGGGCGGCCTTTTTTCGTTAGAGGTGCAGGAGTTTGGGATCGGCGCCCATGTCGAGGTTAGGGAAGACGTCACGCTCCAGTGCAGTAAGAGGCAGGCCGAACTGGCTGTGCAGGATCCAGCCCAGATAGGCGCGCAGGTCGCGGGTGGGCATCAGATCGCGGCGCTCGAACAGGGAGGCCTCATCGAGGCCGGGCCAGTCACCCGCCACGCGGCCCCCGCGCAACGCACCGCCCGCCAGCACCATTAGCCCGCCCGTGCCATGATCTGTGCCGCCCGAGCCGTTGATGCGCGCGGTGCGGCCGAATTCTGTCACCGCCACCACGGTTGTTTTGTTCCAGATCGGGCCTTTGACCGTGTTCTGTAGCGTCAGGAACGCATCGCTCAGACGGGCAAGCGTGCGGGGCAGTGCGGTCTTGGGCCTGATGCGTGTCCCAGCCGTTGATCGAGAAGGACGCGATGCGCGTATCCTCGCGCAGGCGCTTGCCTGTGAATTCGGCAACGCGCTGCATTTCATTTCCTTTTGCTTTCCGAGGCTCGTTCATCCTCAGTGCCGGCATGGCCGCGGCTGCACCCAGCATGTCGTCATCGCCCTGCGGGAGTGCCACAGCGTCGCCATCACTGTCTGCGATGCGCAAAGCTTGGGCAAAGGAGGCGGCGAATTGGGGGTCGTCCTGCATGATCAGGCTGGCGAGTTTGATCGCTTGCGGACTGAGGATGAGGTCTGCCTCTCGGGACCATCGCTGGACCTCTGCAGGGCCGTTCAGCACGGCCATTTGATCGCGCCCGATGGCATATGCCGTTTCGGAACGTGCGTTTGGCAGATGCTACACCACGCGGTTGAGCCAGCCGTCGCGGGGCATGCCGCCGTCCAGCGTCGCTATCCATGTCTCGAGCAGGTCTTGGCCGTCAAAGTGGCTGCGCTTGTTGCGGTAGGGGGTCGAGACCGCATGCACAAAGCCAAGCTGGCGCGCGTTCCACAAAGGCATCAGGCCGCGCAATGCAGGGTGCAGCGCGAAATAACCTTCGAGGTCTATTGCGCCCTCTTCACCGCCGAGTTTTTGTGCACCGCGCAGCGCGGCATAGGCTGGATCAGCGTAGGGGCGCACCACGTCCAGCCCGTCCATCCCGCCGCGAAGCAGGATCAGGACAAGGCGGTTCTCACCTCCCGTGGCGGCAAGGCTGACGGGGGTGACCAGCGGGCTAGCGGCGAGCGAGCAGCCCAGCAAGGCGGAGCGGGTGAGAAAGCTGCGGCGGTTCATGCTCATCAGTCAGGTCCTTTGAAACGCGGGCGAGGCGAGGATGAGGCCGATGCCGTCTGCCCGCGTCTCGGCGGCGTCGGCGGCAAATTGCACGGCGGGCGGCACGGTGTCGCCAAGGGCTGCGCCCACAAAATCACGGGGGTCGGGCAGATCAGCCATGAGCATTTGCGGCACGGTGATCGCCCATTGCAGAAGTGCGGCAATGCCTTGGGGGGCGATCCATGCGGCATCTTCTTGGGGCAGGCCGTCGGGGCCACTGGGCTTTTGCCAAAGGTGGCCCATCTGCGCCATGGGGCGGATAAACATGCTCCGTGCTGTGCTTTCGTCCAGTGCATTGATCGCTGCGGGGTCCAAAGCCAAGGCGCGCAGGGCGGAGGCGACATAGTGAAAGGCGGGTTTGACGTTTTGGCGCGCAGGGGCCCATATGGCGGGGTGGGTGAGCAGGGCTTCGGTCACAGCGGCAAGATCACCGCCTGTTGCGAGGAAGCGCGCCTCAAGCGCGGTGAGGAGTTCGGGATCGGGCCTGTCGGAGATAAAATGCACTGCGAGTTTGCGTGCAAGATGCGCCGCTGTCGCAGGATGGCGCGCAAGATCGCGCAGCACGGCCTTCACATCATTGATATTCGCGTTCTCCCCACTGTAGGTGCGGCCCAGCACCGTTTCGCTGCTTGGCTCGTACATGTTCTTGCGAAAGTTGAGGCGTATGGGTTTGGTGACCGTGACTCCCGTAAGCAATTCGGCAAGTTCGCGCACATCGACTTGGGAATAGGGGCCACCCACGCCCAGCGTGTGCAACTCCATGACTTCACGGGCGAGGTTTTTGTTCACATCTGTGAGCTTGCCCCCCTTTGACGCTTGCACAGAGTTCGGTCCCACCGAACGGTCCTGATCCAGATATTGGATCATCACAGGGTGTAGCACGGCGGCGAAGAGCATATCTTCGAACAGGCCCGTAATATGCGGGCGGATGGCCGTTTGAATATAGGGAGAGACGGCGCGGCGCATGATGCCTGCTTTGCCTGCCGTGGTGAAATGATCGGCCCAGAAAAAGCTGAGGCGTTCGCGCAGGGGCGCATACTTGGCCACCCAGCGGTTGAGGTGCTGGCCTAGCCACGCCACATGGGCGATGCGGGCTTCCTTATTGAGGACGCGGCGGGCTTTTCGTGCGGCTTCGGCCTGCGTTGTGCCGCGGTTTTGCCGGCGGATCTGGCGCTGGCGTTGTGCTTCGGCGATGCGGACTTGAAACTTGGTGAAGTCTTCGATGGGAAAGCGCGTCGCGATGCTATCGGGTGCTTGCAGCTTTGCCATCATCTCTTGCACCGACGAAGGTGGTGCCACCACGGGTGAGAGGCCACAGCCAAAGCGTGTTTAGGCCAGTTGAGGGTCAAAGCGCATGGGACCGTCCTTGTAGCATCGCAGCTTCACTATAGCAGCTCGGCGCGCAGACCAAAGCGCTGATTACGGCTGCTTTACAAGCCGCGCTTGTACGCGCGATAGGACAGGGGCAAGGACGCCAGATAGAGACAATTGACGGCGATCATCGTGGGCCACGTGTAGGCCATCAGGCAGACCACCAGCACCACAGCACCTACGATTACAAAGGGCAGATGGGCGCGGCGGATGCTGGCGTGTTTGATCGACAGCGTCGGAATTGTGCTCACCGCGAGTAGGCCCACGCCGATGATGTAGATGGCGCGCAGCACGGGCCAGTCGGTATTCTCCATCCCCCACAGGTGCAGGAAGATCGGCATAAGTGCGAGACAGGCGAGCGCAGGGGCAGGTACGCCGACGAAGTAGTCGTCTTTTTGAAGTGCCACATTGGGGCTGCGCAGGGACAGATTGAACCGCGCCAGCCGCAGCGCGCAACACACCGCCAACACCAGTGTGGCCAGCCAGCCGAGGGAGGCGAAATCGGTGCCGACATAGAGCGTGTTATAAAGCAGCATCCCCGGCACGATGCCGAAGTTGAAGAAATCAGCCAGCGTATCAAGCTCGGCACCGAAGGGGCTAGCGCTGTCGAGAAAGCGCGCCAGTTTGCCGTCGGCCGCGTCGAGAAACACAGCGAGTAGTACGAAATAGAGCGCCAGCTCGGTGCGGCCCTCAAGGCTCATCCGTACGGCGGTCATGCCCGAGCAGATGGCAAAGACCGTGACCACGCTGGGCACGATGTGGCGCAGCTTTATGCGGGAGCCGCTGCTCATTCAGGGACCGATGTGCGGGCCTGAGCGGGCGCAGCAAGATTGGCGAGGATCGTCTCGCCTGCGACAGCCGTTTGGCCGACGCTGACCAGCGGCTGCACCCCTTGCGGCAGGTAGATGTCAAGGCGGCTGCCAAAGCGGATGAGGCCAAAGCGGTAGCCAGCGCTGATGTGATCCTCGGGCTTCACAAAACAGACGATGCGTCGCGCGACCAGACCTGCAATTTGCACCACACCGATGCGGGTGCCGTCTTTGGCCTCCAGCGTGAGGGAGTTGCGTTCGTTGTGGATGCTCGCCTTGTCCAGCGACGCGTTGAGGAATTTGCCGTGGTGGTAGGTGACATTGACGACTTTGCCGCCAATTGGCGCGCGGTTCACGTGGCAGTTGAAGACATTCATAAAGACCGAGACGCGGGTCAGAGGCTGATCGCCGATCTCCATGTCCTCAGGCGGGATGACCTGCTCGATCAGGGAAACAACACCGTCAGCGGGCGAGATGACCAGCCCTTCGTCTTGCGGAATCATGCGCACGGGGTCTCGGAAAAAGTAATAGCACCAGACCGTTGCACCCACGCCGAGCCAGAAAAGCGGCTCCCATATGAACATCAGGACAAATGTGATTGCGGCGAAGATGGCGACAAATTTGCGACCTTCTTTGTGCATCGGCACCGCGACGATCTTCAGCATATTCATGGGAGGTCTCTTTGGTCTGGTTGGCTTATCGCTGGGGCATACACTTGTGCTGCGCGGATTGCTACTGTTCAGGCGACAAAACTGTCGTGGTGTTTGTCGCAGCGGGAGGGATTCAGTTTATTGGCAAAATGAAGGGCAAGGGCAGGTGTGCGATCAGACGGGTGGGGAGAAGCCCCAGATGAGTTGTCGTAAACCGATTGCCGCACCCAGCATGATGCAGGCCAGTGTGACGGGCGCGCCATAAGACAGGACCGACATAGCGGAGAGGCCTTGGCCCACGCTGCACCCGACTGCGATGACAGACCCTGCGCCCATGATGGCGGCGCCGAGGATCTGGCGGCGCAGCTCTCGGGGATCGTCACAAGCCTCCCAGCGGAAATGACCTTTGAGTACGCTTCCAAGCACTGCGCCGAGGACCACGCCAAAGACTGATCCCGTTCCGAACGTCACGTAGTTGCCTGACGAGGTCATGGTGTAGATCAGCGTCTCGCCCAGTGGTGCGGAGAAAGTATGGCTGACCACCGCTGTGGCGTCGAAGCCGTTGGCCGCGACCCAAGAGGTGCCTGCCCAGCCTGCGGTGATGCAAAAGCCCACGATGCCGCCCCACAGGACATAGGACAGATTGGTGCGCAGATCGCGGCGCAGCAGGGTGCCAGCCAAGACAAGTGCGCCGATGGCGATGCCTATTGTGGCAGCGGGAAGGCCGCTCATGCTGGCGAATGCTTGGGCGTAGGACGGGGTTTGGCTCACAGGCTGGGGACTGCCAAAGGCCCAGATGCGCAGACCTGACAGCGGGCCGTTGAGGGTGACATAAGCGCTGATGCCCATCACCAGCACAATAAGGAAAGAGCGCAGATCGCCGCCGCCCAGACGCGCCAGCGCGCCGTAGCCACAGTTACCCGCCAGCGCCATCCCGTAGCCGAACATCAAACCGCCGATGATGCTGCTCAGCGGGTTCCAAGCGCGTGACAGATAGAGGGTTTGGTCGAGATCGAGCAGGCCCGTGGCTGCGAGGCCGTAGGTGCTGAGAACAGCCACCCCGATCGCGATGCCCCACATTGCAAGGCGCAGGCTGTTTTCGCCGTAGTAGAGGTCTTCGATCGCGCCCAAAGTGCAGAATCGCCCGATGCGGGCAGCAAGCCCCAGAAACACCCCGCCGATCAGGCCGAAGAGGGCAACAAGAACGGGCTCGCTCAGATAGTCCAGCACGGGGTCTGATATCTATGCTTTGCGGCAAAACAGATCATAGACGACTTCCATGATCTGTTTGGGGCGCTCATCCGCCAATCGGTAGAAGATTGTCTTGCCCTCGCGGCGCGGGATCACAAGCCCCTCGAGGCGCAAGCGCGAGAGCTGCTGGGACACTGCCGCCTGCCGCGCGGACAGTAACGTCTCAAGCTCGGTCACTGATTTCTCGCCAGAGGCGAGGTGACACAAGATCATCAAGCGGCCTTCGTGGCTGATCGCTTTGAGGAAATTGGCGGCTTCAACGGCGCTGGCGGCCATCTTGTCCAAATCCTCGGCGCACATGTTGGTGTCGAAAACGGGAAGCCCCATTTCATCTCCGATCCGTTGGTTGCGGGCGGCGGTAATTTCGCGCGGTTGCGTGTTCATGATGTAATGCACTTTCGCTTACAGTTTCCGTCTGATTCGGGAAATAGTGCATCATTCAGGTATTGCAATATTTTCTGTGGTGAGCATTTTTTCCAACAGTCCCCAGAAGAAATCCTCCCCGGGGTAGCCCTCGATGCGCGAAACTTCCGCGCCGTCTATCATAAGGACAAATGTCGGGGTGAAATGCAGGCTGCGCGCGAAGGTCAGCCCTTCGGGGCGGGGGGCGTGAACGTCAATCCGCAAAAGCGGTGCGGCCTTGCCAGCGCCAGTTTTGGGATAGATGTCGCCCAGCTCCCCGTTCCAGCGTGCGCACCAGATACAGCCGTCTTCCTCCGCCATAACAAGGCGCGTCTCAGCGGCTGCTGCGGTGCCCATCGTCAGCGCCAGAAAGCCTGCGTAAATAACAGTGTGCAACGACATGATGATTTGACCTAAGTTCCATAAAAAAACATAATATGAATATGTGAATAAAACAAGGCTGGGCAACGCGCATGATGGATATTACTTTTTTCGGCGCGGCATTTGCGGGGCTACTCTCGTTCCTGAGTCCGTGTATCTTGCCGATCGTTCCGTTCTACCTGAGCTATCTGGCAGGGGTCGGGATGAACCAGATTTTGGCGGATGCGCAGATTGACGGTGCAACGCGGCGCCGCGCGGTGCTGGCGGCCTGCTGCTTTGCTGCGGGTGTGATCACCATCTTTATGGGATTGGGCGCGGCGGCGACCCTGTTCGGACAAGTTGTTCGCGAGTATTTTGATATTCTGCGCTGGATCGCGGCGGCGATTATTATTGCGATGGGGCTGCATTTTCTGGGAGTGATCCGCATTGGGATCCTTTACCGCCAGCTGCGGGCAGACACGGGTAGCACGGCTTCGGTAAGTTATGGCGGGGCATATGTCATCGGGTTGGCATTCGCTTTCGGCTGGACGCCCTGTGTAGGACCGGTGCTGGCTGCGATCCTGTTTACCGCAGCGGGCGCAGAGACGGCTTCAACAGGTGCGTGGCTGCTGTTTGTCTATGGTGCTGGCATGACTGCGCCGTTTATTGTGGCAGCCCTGTTTATCGGGCCGTTCATGCGGTGGATGCACAAGTTCCGCCGCCATCTGGGCGCGATTGAAAAGGGAATGGGCGTTATGCTCATTATATTTGGTCTGCTGATTGCGACCAACTCCATGAACCATATCGCGCAATGGATGCTGGAGGCATTCCCCGTCTTTATGCGGATGGGATAATTTAGAAAGGCGAGAGAGATGAGACATTTTATATTGGCGAGTGCTGCATTGGTAATGATGGCTTGCGGCGCGACTGCAGCCACGCTAGGCGATGATGGTCTGCACAAGGCGCCATGGATGCGTGATACGTTTCTGGACCTTTCCGAAGATTTGGCGGAGGCGCGCGACGAGGGCAAGCGCCTGATGGTGATGATCGAGCAGCGCGGCTGTATCTACTGCAAGAAGATGCACGAGGAGGTTTTCGTGATCGACGAGATCGCCGACTTTATCTACGAGAACTTCTTTGTCGTGCAGATCAATATGTTTGGTGATCTTGAAGTGACCGATTTTGACGGCGAGACATTGGCCGAGAAAGACATGGTCAAAAAGTGGGGTGCCTTGTTCACGCCGATGATCATGTTCTTCCCGTCAGAGGTGGCTGAGGGCGCTTCTGCTGCGCAAGCAGCGGCAGCCACAATGCCAGGCGCGTTCGGGCGCTGGACGACATTCAATATGCTGAACTGGGTGGTCGAAGAAGGCTACAACGGCGAAGAGAGCTTTCAGCGCTATCATGCACGAAAGTTCGCCGAGCAGGGCGATTAAGGCGCTATAGTGCAGGTTTTTCTCAATTCAAATAATAAAATTCATTTTACTGAATTTGATGTTGCCTGACCGCTTGATGGTGCGCTACGGTATACCAAATAAAGTCGTTGGGAGGACGCATGAGAATTTCCGTAATAACAGCAATCGCGGTAGGGTTTGTGGCATCTGCCGTGGCCGCCGAAGAGGTCGCGCCAACAGCCGTTAACTACATTGACGGTACAGTTGAGCAATCATTGAGCGGCAAGGCGGGCGATCCTGCGAATGGCCGTATTATTGTGGGCGATAAGGGGCAGGGCAATTGCGTTGCCTGTCACATGGTCTCCGATCTGGCCGATGTACCTTTTCATGGCGAGATTGGCCCCATGCTTGACGGTGTGGGTGGTCGCTGGAGCGAGGCAGAGCTGCGTGGGATCGTTGCAAATGCCAAGATCATGTTCGAGGACAGCATGATGCCAGCCTTTTACAAAACCGAAGGCTTCACGCGTCCAGGTAATGCCTACACGGGCAAGGCAGCAGACCCCGATTCGTTCGGCCCGCTGCTCAGTGCGCAACAAATCGAAGATGTGGTCGCCTATTTGGTGACGCTGAAAGACTAATTCCATCCCTGCTGGCGCGCAGCGCAGTAGGGCAAGAAGGAGAACGACAATGGAAATGACAAGACGTGATGTGATGGCAGCAGGCGCTGGCGCACTTTTGATCGCTGGCATGCCAGTGCGCGTATCGGCTGCCACAGAAGGCGCAATTGCGGCTTTCACTGGTGGTGCGGAAATCGGTTCGGGTGATATCTCCCTGACCGCGCCCGAGATCGCAGAGAACGGCAACACTGTGCCAATCGAGGTTTCCTCTGATACAGCGGCCTCTATTTTGGTGCTGGCAACGGGCAACCCGACGCCTGGTGTGGCGCAGTTCAACTTCGGCGCTGGTGCTGCCTCACGCGCCGCTTCCACACGCATCCGCCTCGCGGGTACGCAGGATGTGGTCGCTATCGCAAAGCTTAAGGACGGATCGTTCGTTCAAGCATCAAGCACAGTAAAAGTAACAATCGGCGGCTGCGGCGGCTAAATCGACCTGAGGAGAATTATTATGGCATCTGGTGTAAAGCCCCGCGTCAAAGTACCAAAAAAAGCGGCTGCTGGTGATAGCATCACCATCAAGACGTTGATCAGCCACAAGATGGAATCAGGTCAGCGCAAGGACAAGGAGGGCAATGCCATTCCACGTTCGATCATCAACCGTTTCACCTGTGACTTCAACGGTGCGAATGTCGTCGATGTGGCGATGGAGCCTGCGATTTCAACGAATCCTTATTTTGAGTTCGAAGCGATGGTCCCCGAGGCCGGCGAGTTCAAGTTCACATGGTATGATGATGATGGCTCGGTCTATGAAGAGACCAAAGCAATCGCAATCGGCTAAACGCATAACTCTTGGGAGGGAATCCATGCGGATATTGACAGGCGCCATTGCGGCGGCATTG
>CBFHZX010000004.1:0-113559 GCA_965660425.1 Sulfitobacter sp.
GCCACCGCGTGCTGGGCGCGGACGGGAGCCTGACGGGATATGGCGGGGGTCTGTGGCGCAAGCAAAAGCTGATCGAGCTTGAGCCTGGCTTTGCTGCTAAGAAAGCCACATAGAGGATAAGCGACAGGATATTCAGACATGCAAAGAGAAACAGCTGCGGCATAGGCGATTTTTGGTCTGCGCTGATTTGGCGATTGCGAGGGTGGATCATGTTTGCCAAGGTGTGCCGAAGTAGGCATTTGAGGTGATGTGATGCGGTTTTCGGGATGGCGCATTTTGCGCGAGGGCTTGAACGGCAACAAGGGCTGGCAGCCCCATTGGTGTGATGCCGAGCCGAAGGCCGAGTATGACGCGATCATCATCGGTGGTGGGGGGCACGGGTTGTCCACGGCCTATTACCTCGCGAAAGAGCACGGGATAACCAATATCGCCGTGATCGAAAAGGGCTATCTGGGAGGCGGCAATGTGGGACGCAACACCACGATTGTGCGCGCCAACTATTTTCTGGACGGCAATTCCCAATTTTATTCCCATTCGCTCAAGCTGTGGGAGAACCTCGAGCAGGAATTGAATTACAACGTCATGCTGTCCCAGCGCGGCCAGTTGATGCTGTGCCATTCCGACGGGCAGCGCGACGCCTATGCGCGGCGGGGCAATAGCATTGTGGGCCAAGGCGATGATGCGGAATTGTTGGATGTGGAGGGGGTGCGAAAGATTGCGCCTTATCTGGATTTCGAGAACACACGTTTTCCAATTTACGGGGGCCTGTTGCAGCGCCGATCAGGCACGGCGCGCCATGATGCGGTGGCATGGGGCTATGCGCGCGGGGCGAGCGAGCGGGGCGTTGATTTGATCCAGCAATGTGAGGTCACGGGGATTGATATCGAGAATGGCGTTGTGCGCGGCGTACAGACCACGCGTGGGGCGATCCGTGCCAAAAAGGTGGGCATTGTGGTGGCGGGGCGCTCCTCTCAGGTGGCGGCGATGGCGGGGATGCGTCTGCCCATCGAGAGCCATGTGTTGCAGGCGTTTGTGACCGAGGGGCTAAAGCCTGTGATAGACAATGTGATCAGTTTCGGGATGGGGCATTTCTATATCAGCCAGTCGGACAAGGGCGGATTGGTCTTTGGCGGGGATCTGGATTTCTACGCCTCCTATGCCAGTCGCGGGAACCTGCCCATGGTAGAGCATGTGATGGAGGCGGGCATGACCTTGATGCCGATGATCGGCAAGGCGAAGGTTCTGCGCAGCTGGGGCGGGATTATGGATATGACGCCTGATGGCTCTCCTATCATCGACAAGACTGAAACCGAGGGTTTGTTTGTGAACTGCGGCTGGTGTTACGGCGGGTTCAAAGCGGTGCCGGGATCGGGGAACTCATTCGCGCATTTGATGGCCACGGGGGAGCATCATGCGCCTGCGGCTAGATTTAGACTGGACCGTTTCCGCACGGGGCGCGGTTTGATGGATGAGGAGGGGACCGGTGCGCAACATAATTTGCATTGAGCGCGTGGCAGGTGTCGGGATTAAGTTTAAAGGGCAAAATGAAGATGGGATGGTGCTGTGAGAATTGAGTGTCCTTTGTGCGGTGCGCGGGATCGGCGCGAATTTTATTATAAGGGCGCCGCGTTGGTGCGGCCTGAGGCAGATGCGGGGGCCGATGCGTGGGATGACTATGTGCATCTGCGGGAGAATGTCGCGGGACGGGTGCAGGATTTGTGGCAGCATGAGGCGGGCTGTGGTGCGTGGATTGTGGTGACCCGTGATACGATCACGCATGAGGTGTATGGCGCGCAGTTGGCGGCGGAATTTGCGAAAGGTGTGCGCGCATGAGGGTTTCCGAGCAGGGGTTGGGCGACAAGGTTCGGTTCCGTTTTGACGGGGTCGGGTATTTGGCCCGTGTAGGGGACACGGTTGCGTCTGCTTTGTTGGCGGCGGGGGTGAAGCTGGTGGCGCGCTCCTTCAAGTATCACCGTCCGCGCGGGGTTTTGACGGCGGGGAGTGAGGAGCCGAATGCGCTGATCACCGTTGGCAAAGGTGCGAAGGCGGAGCCCAATGTGCGGGCGACGGTGCAGGAAGTATTTGACGGGCTGGAGGTGTTTTCGCAGTCCGCTTGGCCTTCGCTGAATTTTGACGCGATGGCGGTCAATGATCTGGCAGCCCCGTTTCTGGGTGCGGGGTTCTACTACAAGACCTTCATGTGGCCGAAGGTGTTTTGGGAGAAGCTCTATGAGCCTGTGATCCGCCGTGCTGCGGGGTTGGGTAGCCTGAGCGGCAAGCATAATCCTGACACCTATGACAAGGCGTTTGCTTTTTGTGATTTGCTGGTTGTGGGCAGTGGGCCAAGCGGTCTGATGGCGGCGCGCGTTGCGGCGGAGGCGGGGCTGGACGTGATCCTGTGCGATGAGGATGCCCGCATGGGCGGGCGCATGTTGGTCGAGCGTGAGGATGTGGGCGGTGTGCCTGCGGCTCAGTGGGCTGCGGCGCAGATTGATGCGCTGGCGGCGATGCCGAATGTGCGGTTGATGACGCGTACCACGGTGACGGGTGCGTATGATGGCGGTGTGTTTGGCGCGCTGGAGCGGGTCGCGCATCATGTGCCGCGCACGGGCGCTCCGATTGAGTGTTTCTGGCGGATTACGGCGGTGCGCACGGTGCTGTGTGCGGGCGCGTTGGAGCGGCCGATTGCGTTTGAGAATAACGACCGACCCGGGATAATGATGGCGGGCGCGGTGCGGGCCTACTTGAACCGATGGGGTGTGGCTGCGGGCAGCCGCGTTGTTGTCTTTGGGAACAATGATGACGCCCATCGCACGGCGCGGGATTTGCACGCCGCAGGAGTTGAGGTTGCGGCGTTGGTCGATGCCCGTGCGGATGCGCAGGTGGGCGACGTGCCTTACCCCGTGCATTTGGGGGCGCAGGTGTGTGGATCCTCTGGGCGCGGGGGGCTGACCTCTGTGACGGTTCGGACGAGTGCTGGCGAGGTACGCATCAAGGCGGACCTCTTGGCCATGTCGGGGGGGTGGAACCCGACAGTGCATCTGACGTGCCATATGAACGGGCGTCCTGTGTGGCGCGAGGATATTGCGGCGTTTGTGCCGACGCCTGATGCGATCCCTTCGTTGGAAGCGGCGGGGGCATGTAATGGCGCATTTTCGACGGCGGCGTGTTTGGCCGAGGGGACGGCGGCTGCGGCGCGTGTGGTTGAGGCGCTGGGCGGTTTGGTGCGCGTTGAGTTGCCTGAGGCGGAGGATGCGGCGTATGACATCGCGCCGCTTTGGGCTGTGGCGGGCAAGGGGCGGGCTTGGCTCGATTTCCAGAATGATGTGAGTGTGAAGGATGTGAAGCAGGCTGCGGTGGAGAACTTCCGCTCGGTCGAGCATATGAAGCGCTACACCACCCAAGGGATGGCGACGGATCAGGGCAAGAATTCGAATGTGGGAGCTTTGGCCGTGCTGGCGGATGCGACGGGGCGGGGGATACCCGAGACGGGGGTGACGACGTTTCGACCTCCATATTCTCCAATTGCGATTGCGGCGCTGGGGGCGGGGGCGCAGGGCAAGGGATTTGCGCCCGAACGCCTAACGACAAGCCATGGACAGAGCATCGCGATGAGCGCGCCGATGATTGAGGCAGGCCTGTGGTATCGGCCTAGTTACTTTCCACGGGAGGGCGAGACTACGTGGCGGCAGTCATGTGACCGTGAGGTTGGCTATGTGCGCAAGACCGTTGGTGTGTGCGATGTGAGCACGCTCGGCAAGATCGACATTCAGGGGCCTGATGCGGGCAAGCTTTTGGATTTCGTCTACACGGGCATGTTCTCGACGCTCAAGGCAGGGCGCGTGCGCTATGGTCTGATGCTGCGCGAGGATGGGACGGTCATGGATGACGGCACCTGCGCGCGGATGGGGCCTAAGCATTATGTGATGACCACCACTACGGCGGCGGCGGGCGATGTGATGCGGCATCTCGAGTTTATCACGCAAATGTTGCACCCTGAATGGGTGGTGGCGTTTACGTCTGTGACCGAGCAATGGGCGCAGTTTGCGGTGGCGGGGCCGAAGTCTCGGGAGTTGTTGAACGGTGTTCTGGACGCGCCTGTTGATAACGACAGCTGGCCGTTCATGGCCTGCGGTGAGGCCAGCGTTATGGGCGTAGCAGGGCGGCTCTTTCGCATCAGTTTCAGCGGTGAGCATGCCTATGAGGTGGCGGTGCCTGCGCGTTACGGGGCGGCGCTGTTTGACGTGCTTGTGGCCCGTGCCGAGGCGATGGAGGGCGGTGCCTACGGGATGGAGGCGCTCAATGTCTTGCGCATCGAGAAGGGGCATATCACCCATTCGGAAATCCACGGGCGGGTAACGGCCTTTGATGTGGGGATGGAGCGGATGATCTCGGACAAGAAGGATTGCGTGGGCAAGGTGCTGGCGGGCCGCAAGGGCTTGGTTGATTCCATGCGTGAGCGGATGGTTGGGCTGCGGCCTGTGGGGGAGGTCAAGAGCCTCAGCGCGGGCGCGCATATTTTCAACGCAGGCGACGCGCATGTGCACGCCAATGATCAGGGCTATGTCACCTCGGTCTGCTTTTCGCCCGACGTGGGCACGATGATCGGGCTGGGGTTTGTGAAGAACGGCCCTGCGCGGATGGGCGAGCGGATGGTGGTGCGCGATCATGTGCGCGATCTGACGGTAGAGGTTGAGGTCTGCAGCCCTGTCTTTGTGGACCCTGAGGGAGGGCGCGTGCGTGGATAGATTGCAAGCGACAAGCCCCTGCGCGGGGTTGTTGCCGATAACGATTGGTGCGCTGAGTGTTGAGGAGGTTGACGCAGGGCCGATCACCTCTGTGACGCCGTTCGAGGGCGCATCTATGGCCGCGCTTGAGCGCGCGCTGGGCCTGCCGTTTCCCGCGCCTTTGCAGAGTACTGGCGACGGTGGCCTGCGCTGTGTCTGGGCGGGGCAAGGGGAGGCGCTGTTGATCGGGGCTGTGCCTGATGCTAGCCTTGGGACCTATGCGGCTGTAGTGGACCAGTCTGACGCTTGGGCGGTGGTGACATTGCGCGGGGCGCGCGGGCCTGAGGCGCTGGCGCGGTTGGTGCCTGTGGATATGCGGCTCAGCGCCTTCGGTGTCGGTGCCACGGTCCGCACGCAGCTGGGGCATATGAACGCCAGCATCACGCGACTCGATGAGGAAACTGTGATGATCGCGGTTTTCCGCTCAATGGCCGGCACGCTCGTTCACGATTTGCGGCGCGCACTGGAAGCGGTGGCGGCGCGCGGGTAACAAGCGACGCGTATCACGAGGAGTTCATGCATGCTGCGTTTGGTTAGTGTCGTTGTTTCTGTCGCCTTGGCGGGGCCTGCGGTTGCGGCGTCAAAGGCCGAGGATTGCGGATATCAGGCCGATGTCGTTGCCGCTGTGCAGGCCGCGCGCGTGGCCCGTGTGGGGGAGCGTAAGGTGGCTGCGCACATCGAGGGCATAGCGCCCGACTGGCCCGAGAAATACAACGCTGTTGTGCCGCTGGTGAACCCTTGGGTCTACGGCATGAAGCGCGCTGAGCTGCGCACTGCCGATCTGGCGGCGGTGTGGAAAGAGCTGTGTTTGCAGCAACAGGGCGCGGGGGCTTCTGGACTCTGTGCGCGCACTGCCCATATTGAGGGGCATGAGCCTGCCACCTGGATTTCTTGATGAGCTACGCACACGCTCCAGCCTGTCTCAGGTTGTGGGGCGCAAGGTCATGTGGGATGCGCGCAAGTCCAATCAGGGCAAGGGCGACATGTGGGCGCCGTGTCCGTTCCATCAGGAAAAATCTGCCAGTTTCCATGTCGATGACCGCAAGGGATTTTACTATTGCTTTGGCTGTCACGCCAAGGGCGATGCGATCAGTTTCGTGCGCGAGACGGAGAATGTGAGCTTCATGGAAGCGGTGGAGATTTTGGCGGGCGAGGCGGGCATGCCCATGCCTGAACGAGACCCGCGCGCCGCAGAGAAGGCGGATGCGCGCAAGGATCTGGCCGATGTGATGGAGCTGGCCGTCAAGTGGTTCCGCCTGCAATTGCGCACGGGTGCGGCATCAGCGGCGCGGGAGTATCTGGAGCGGCGGGGCCTCAATGGTGAGGTGTGTGACCGTTGGGAGATCGGATTTGCGCCTGATAGCTGGCAGGGACTGTGGGATGCGCTCAAGGGCAAGGACATTGCCGATGATCTGATCTTGGGCGCGGGGCTGGCTAAGCCCTCGACCAAGGGCGGGAAGCCCTATGACACGTTCCGTGGCCGCATCGTGTACCCCATCCGCGATGCGCGGGGGCGGTGCATTGCATTCGGCGGCCGTGCGATGGACCCAGAGGATAAGGCGAAATACCTCAATTCGCCCGAGACGGAATTGTTCGACAAGGGGCGCTCCTTGTATAACGTGAAGCCTGCGCGCACGGCGGCGGGCAAGGGGCAGCCCCTGCTGGTGGCCGAAGGCTATATGGACGTGATCGCGCTCAGCGAGGCTGGGTTCGGCGCGAGCGTGGCACCGCTTGGTACGGCGATTACCGAGAACCAGTTGGCGATGCTGTGGCGGATTTCCGATGAGCCGATCATCACGCTGGATGGCGATGCGGCGGGACAGCGCGCGGCGTTGCGGCTGATTGATTTAGCGCTGCCATTATTGGAGGCGGGCCGCAGCTTGCGCTTTGCCATGATGCCCGAGGGGCAGGACCCTGATGATCTGTTGAAATCGAGCGGCGCAGGCGCGGTGCAGGCGCTGCTGGATGCGGCGGTGCCGATGGTGCAGCTGCTGTGGGACCGTGAGATTGAGGGCAAGAATTTCGATAGCCCAGAGCGCAAAGCGGCGCTGGATAAGTCTTTGCGCGAAAAGATCATGCTGATCAAAGACCCCAGCATCCGTAGCCATTACGGGCAGGCGATCAAGGACATGCGCTGGGACCTGTTTCGCAGCAAATCAGCCCCCGCAGGGGGCGGGATGCGTGTGGCACGTGCAGGCCAGCCGTGGGGGAGCAAGGCACCGCAGGGGCCGTCCGTGGGCGCGAAATCATCCCTGCTGGCCACAGCGTCGCACCCGCGCGCCACAGACCATCTGCGCGAGGCGGTTATTCTGGCGGCTTGCATCCGCTGCCCCGAAGCCGTTGAGCAATTCGAGAGCGGGTTGGAGCGGATGGCCTGTCTGGACGGGGACCACGCCCGCTTGCGCGATCTGGTGCTGTGGTACGCGCCCGAGGGGGCAGAGGTGCTGGAGGAGCAGATTGCCCGCGCTTTGGGGCTTGATGCTCTTGAAAAGCTAATGGTACAGCGCCATGTCGCCATCACGCCCTGCATCCGCAAACCTGGAGACGTCGAGATTACGACGATGACCATTGCGGAAGAGTTGGCCAAGCTTGCCGCAGTGCGCGGGCTTCAGGACGAGGTGATGGATGCGGCTGATGATCTTAGCGGGGAGGCCGATGAGGGGCTGACATGGCGGCTCGCCGAAGCTGCGAAAGCAGCGGATCTGGCGCAGCGCGCTGGACAGGAAGACAAGGCGGAATATGTAATAGCCGACAACGGAGCGCGGCTGGACCGTGAGCAGGTGGCCAAAAGCCGCAGCGTGTTTGACCAGATCGACTTCTCCAAAGGCGGCAAAAAGGGCCAGTGAGGGCCAAGCAATATGAGGGGGCCGCAGGGATGTGGCGCTGCGGTTACCATATCGCCGCAATTCGTGGGAAATTTACGATGTCGGGTTTAAGAATCACCTTAGACCCCGCATGATTCGAGAAATGAATCACCTGCGGGTGATTCGCTATGGGACAGATAGGAGCTTTTGATGGCTGCCAAAGACACCAACGAAGACGCCAAGACAGACGATCAGGAGGGTGGCCACTCCCTTGATATGTCGCAGGCGGCTGTCAAAAAGATGATCGGTGAGGCCCGCGAGAAGGGCTATATCACCTACGACCAGCTCAATACCGTGCTGCCGCCTGATCAGGTCTCTTCGGAGCAGATCGAGGATGTGATGAGCATGCTGTCCGAGATGGGCATCAACATCATCGAGGACGAAGAAGACGAAGAAGAGAAAGGTGGCACCGATGTGGCCACCACCGACGGTCCCAAAGAGATCACGCTTGGCTCTGGCACTTCCGAGAAGCTGGACCGCACCGATGATCCTGTGCGCATGTACCTGCGCGAGATGGGTTCCGTTGAGCTGCTGAGCCGTGAGGGCGAGATCGCGATTGCCAAGCGCATCGAGGCCGGCCGCAACACGATGATAGCGGGCCTGTGCGAAAGTCCGCTGACGTTTCAGGCGATCACCATCTGGCGCGACGAGCTTTTGTCCGAGGACATTCTGCTGCGCGATGTGATCGACCTTGAGGCGACGTTCGGCAACACTATTGGCGAGGAAGAGACGACCCCCGTGGTCCCCACCCCGGGTGCGGTCCCTGCGGCCAAAACCGAAGGCCAGCCTGAGCTGGATGCCGATGGCAATGCTATCACCTCTGATGATGACGATGATGATGACGAGGACGAACAGGCCAATATGTCGCTCGCCGCGATGGAGGCCGCGCTCAAGCCGCAGGTTCTGGAAGCGCTCGACATTATCGCCGACGACTACGTCAAGCTGAGCCAGATGCAGGACAACCGTATCTCGGCCACGCTGAATGAGGACGGATCGTTCTCGGGCAAGAACGAGGCGGCTTATCAAAAGCTGCGCTCGGAGATTGTGGCGCTGGTGAATGATTTGCACCTGCACAACAACCGTATTGAGGCGTTGATTGACCAGCTTTATGGCATCAACCGCCGCATCATGCAGATTGATTCATCTATGGTGAAGCTGGCCGATCAGGCGCGCATCAACCGTAAGGAATTTGTCGATGCGTATCGCGGTCGCGAGCTGGATCCCAACTGGATGGAGCAGATGGCAGAGAAGCCTGGCCGTGGTTGGCAGATGTTCATCGAACGCTCAAGCGACAAGGTGACCGAGCTGCGCACGGATATGGCGCAAGTGGGCCAGTATGTGGGCTTGGACATTTCCGAATTCCGCCGCATCGTGCAGCAGGTTCAGAAGGGCGAGAAAGAAGCCCGTCAGGCCAAGAAGGAAATGGTCGAGGCCAACCTGCGTCTGGTTATCTCTATCGCCAAGAAATACACTAACCGTGGCCTGCAGTTCCTTGACCTTATTCAGGAAGGGAACATCGGCCTGATGAAGGCCGTGGACAAGTTTGAATACCGCCGTGGCTATAAATTCTCGACCTACGCCACATGGTGGATCCGTCAGGCGATCACGCGCAGCATTGCGGATCAGGCACGGACCATCCGTATTCCTGTGCATATGATCGAGACGATCAACAAGCTGGTGCGCACAGGCCGCCAGATGCTGCATGAGATTGGCCGTGAGCCGACACCAGAGGAACTTGCAGAAAAGCTGCAGATGCCGCTGGAGAAGGTCCGCAAGGTGATGAAGATCGCCAAGGAGCCAATCTCGCTCGAGACGCCCATTGGCGACGAGGAAGACAGCCAGCTGGGTGATTTCATTGAGGATAAGAATGCTGTGCTGCCTTTGGACAGCGCCATCCAGGAGAACCTCAAAGAGACCACCACGCGCGTGTTGGCCAGCCTCACCCCGCGTGAGGAGCGTGTGCTGCGCATGCGTTTCGGCATCGGCATGAACACCGATCACACCCTTGAGGAAGTGGGCCAGCAGTTCAGCGTGACGCGAGAGCGTATTCGCCAGATCGAGGCGAAGGCGCTGCGCAAGCTCAAGCACCCCTCGCGCTCACGCAAGCTGCGCTCGTTCCTCGACCAGTAGCCTTAACTACAGGTTGGATTGGTGCTGTTTCGGCGGTACTTGTCCAACCTTGTGGTATGGTTCGGATAAACGCTGAAGGTGTCATCGCGCAGAGCGTTTTTGTCTGAGGTCGCCATGATGGCATAATCGTCCAGATAGCGTGACGCCAGATCGCAGGTGCGCTGGTCCGCGAAGCCGGGTGATTCCATGCGTTGCATCACATCATGGAAATGACGCCAGTCCCCCAGACGGAGCGCATGTGCTTTAGCCACCGTTTCTTCGAGTTGGCTATACCTGATACCTGCACGGTTGGCTGCTTTGCTCCATTGTGCTTCCTTGGCCAAAATCGAATTATTCGCATCAAAGAACGCATTAATGACCTGTTTGTCATGGGCATACATCTTTTGTGTGCGCGGACTGTCCGCAAAGGTGATGCTGTATTTTGCCTCAACAGCGCACATCATTGCCAGAAACGCAGTCTGGTCATCGCGGCGGTCGCCTGCTTCGAAATAGGCGCTGCGGCAATCCTGTAGGACACCATAGACGCGTCGCGGGTTGCGTTTAAGCAATTTGCGCCCAGCAATCACTGCCTTCGAGTAGTCATCGGGCAGCGCAGCGGGTGTTACGTAGATGTCTTTATCAATCGTGCTCTGGTTCGGACGCAGGGGGCGGAAGCTGAGTATCGTGTCAGGCCGCCCCGCAAAGGTGGCGATAAGGGTGAAGCTCTGAATCTCGCTCAGAAATGCCGCATCAGGCAACACAAAGCCCGCCGAGAATTCAGCAGGCTCAAGGCTTTGTTCATAGCTGGATGACTGGAGTGTGATGCTTGTTGGTCTCGCCTCGCCGCTGAACTTGAGCGAAAGCCTGTATTTCCCATCTGCGGTCATAGCAGTGCTAGCGCCCGCGAGGAGTGCCGCAACTGAAATGAGTGTTCGCAACATCCGCATCTTATTGATCCTTCATTTTCGCAACGGCGAGGCCCATCAGAATCGCAATCGCAGTAATTGCGTTCGATCCGATGGCGGAGACATCGTTGGTGAGGTTCTCGATCTTAATCTGGTCACGGTCGCGCAGCACGGCGATGATGCTTTCCTCGGTTGCAATAAATGCGCGGCAATAGTCTGCGGCAATGAAGGCCATGAAGAAGATCAAGATGAGCAGCGTTGCTTTCCACGAAACACCGGTTTTGAGGCTGACACCTGCGCTGAGGGCAATCAAAAGCGGGGCAAGCAGTTTCCAGATGGCTTCATGGCTTGTGGTTGTGCCGCTATATTTGAGTAGGCCCGTAAAGAAGGGCAGGGATGTTGCCTGTAGATCTTCATATAGAAACGCATAGGTGATCAAGAAAATGGGTGCGACCGAAACAAAAACCAGCACAAGCAAAATCAGAAACGCAGGCGTGATCACAAGCGTTCCGAGCGCTGTGAGGAAGGCGCGCAAAGACGCCATGAACTGTGACCAGCCCATGTCAGTGTCACGCACGTCATGCGTCCTATTTTTGTGTTTATGAAAAATCATGTGCCTGTTGGTTTTGTGTTTAGGCAGACGATAACTTGTTGTGTTATGTAATTCTACCGCAGGGTGAGGAAAGCGCGACAACATATCGAATTTTTTGGGCGGCGGTTTGTTGCCGCTTGGCGCTTATGGGCTGCAAGGGGTCAGAAACAGACATGTAACTGTGGGGAGGCTGTGAAGCCGCAGCATGCGACCTCTCGTTTTGGCCCTCCAGCCGCATTGATCCGAATCGTAGAACATCGTTTTTTCTCTGCCCAGCAGCAGGTGATGGGTCTCAGTGTCGCGCTCTCAGAACCGTGATTTGATCGTCGAAGGCAGAGCTCTAATTCTCAAGAAAGTCATAGAGGAGATAGGCAGTGAAGAAACTTCTTATTGGCTGGCTTATAGCGGCGTTGATGCCTGCGTTGGCCCATGCACAGAGTTACCGCGCGATAAACAAGCTGACTGTGGTGCCGCTGGGCGGATCCAAATTTGAAGTGATTGAGCAGCGCGGCGAGGGGTCGCGTGGCATATGGTGTGCGGCGGCCGAGTATGCCGAGCGGCGGTTAGGCGCTTCGGGCCGTGTCTATGTCAGTGAGGGGCGTGGCCCTGCGCGCTCTGTGCAAGGGCGCAAGAGCGTGGTGTTCACCACCAACGCTGCAAGCCTGTCACAAGGGCCGAGCCAATCGCTCGTTGTGAGCACGTCGCGGGTGGGTGCGGGGCTGCCCATCGCCCATGCGATCCAGTTTTGCCGTGACAACATCGGGCGCGATGATGACATTCTGGAGCGGAACTGATGCGCCGCGTTCTGGGGGGGCTCGCGTTTCTGGCCATGGCGGGTTCCATGCAGGCTGCCACTTTGGGAGAGGAGGCACGATTTGTCATCAACCCGCTGGGCGGGAGTGATTTCGAGGTGATCCGCCTTCAGCAGATGGGCGCATCCGAGTTGTGGTGTGCTGCGGCGAGTTATGTGGAGGTGCGGCGGGGTTTGTCTGAGACCACCCCGATCTATCTGCGCAGCCCGCTTGGCCCTGCACGTACGGCGAAAGGCAAGCGCGGCGTTGTGTTCAGTCTGAACAAGGCGGGGCTTCCTGCGGCGCAAAAGCGCAATACACTGACGGTGAAAGTGCCTGGCGTGATGGTAAAATCGGCGGTGGCACGTCGGTTCTGCCGTGATGCCTTCACCCGTTCAACCAAGTAGCGGATGCACGGCTCTTTCGAGATCGCGACGCGGGGCCCTGCGCTTTATGAGTTCACTGATCAGGTGAGCGATTGGGTGCGCGGGGACGGGTTGGTGACACTGCTGGTGCAGCACACCTCGGCCTCGCTGCTCATTCAGGAAAACGCGGATGCGGATGTGCAGCGGGACTTGCAGGCCTATTTCAGCCGTTTGGTGCCACGCAGTGATGCGCCGGAGATGGCGTACCTGCGCCATACGATTGAGGGGCCAGACGATATGCCTGCGCATATCAAGGCGGCGATGCTGCCCGTAAGCCTCAGCATTCCTGTGCGCGCAGGACGGCTGGTGCTTGGGACGTGGCAGGGGATTTATCTGTTCGAGCACCGCGATGCGCCGCATCTCCGCCGCGTCGCCGCGCATCTGCGGCGAGACTGACCCCGCAGAAGGGGGCGAGTCCCATCCGCCACACCCATCATGTTGTGGTTAATTTCGGTACTACCCAAAACCTATGGCTTCCCCTATACCTGTTGATAAGTGGGGCGGTGATCCCACAATTTGAGGCGGATCAGGAACAGGGGGACACAGCCAATGCGCTGCCCATTTTGCGGAAATATAGATACACAAGTTAAAGACAGCCGACCCGCGGAGGATCACGTATCCATCCGCCGCAGGCGTTTTTGCCCAGCATGTGGCGGGCGTTTTACCACATACGAGCGCGTGCAATTGCGCGATCTGGTGGTGATCAAGACATCAGGCAAGCGTGAGGATTTCGACCGCGACAAGCTCGAGCGTTCCATCCGCATCTCGATGCAGAAGCGCCCGATCGAGCCCGAGCGCATTGACCAGATGATCAGCGGCATTGTGCGCCGTCTGGAGAGTATGGGCGAGACGGATGTCGGCTCCAAGCAAATCGGCGAGATCGTGATGGAGGCATTGGCGCGGATCGATACGGTCGCATATGTGCGGTTTGCCAGCGTTTACAAGAACTTCCAGCAGGCGGATGATTTCGACAAATTCGTCGCCGAGCTGCGCCCCGACACACCGCCCGACGCCGAGAGTTGAGCGATACCCGTTACATGACGCTGGCCCTGTCGCTAGGGCGGCGGGGTTTAGGCAATACATGGCCCAACCCTGCGGTGGGTTGTGTGATTGTCGCAGGCGGTATGATTGTGGGGCGTGGCTGGACTGCGCCCTCTGGCCGTCCGCATGCGGAAACGCAGGCTTTGGCGCAGGCGGGTACTGCGGCGCGTGGTGCGATGGCCTTTGTCACGCTTGAGCCATGTTCCCATCACGGCCAGACCCCGCCCTGTGCACAGGCATTGATCGATGCAGGCGTTGCGCGGGTCGTTGTTGCTGCAGGTGACAGTGACGACCGTGTTGCGGGCCGCGGGATAGCGATGCTGCGCGACGCTGGCATCGAGGTCGCGACAGGGGTGTTGGAGGCTGAAGCCCGCCAGGACAACATCGGGTTTTTCAGCCGCGTCGAGCAGGGCCGCCCGATGGTGACGCTCAAGCTGGCCTCTTCATTCGATGGGCGCATTGCAACAGCAAGTGGCGAAAGTCAGTGGATTACGCAAGCTCCTGCGCGCCGCGTGGTACACGCGATGCGCGCCAGCCATGACGCGGTGATGGTGGGTGGGGGCACGGTGCGTGCCGATGATCCCTCGCTCACGGTGCGTGATATGGGTGTGCGCGCCCAACCTGCACGGGTGGTGGTGTCCAAACATCTCGACCTGCCGCTGAACAGCAAGCTTGCGCAATCGGCGCGGGATATTCCACTGATCCTGTGTCACGGCGCGGATGCGCCTGCCGCGTTGGTGGAGGCGTGGGCAGGCATGGGGGCGGTGCTGTTGCCGTGCCGTGTGTCTGGTGGTCAGGTTGATCTGGGCGATGCCCTGCAGCAGTTGGGTGGCCACGGTCTGACGCGGGTTTTCTCTGAAGGTGGATCGGGCATCGCGGCAAGTTTGCTGCGCGCCGATCTGGTGGACGAGTTGGTTGGCTTTACTGCGGGGGTCACACTCGGGGCGGAAGGGCTGGCAGGGATCGGGCCGATAGGCGTGCAGCGGTTGGCTGCCGCACTGCGCTTTGATCTGGTCTCCAGCTACGCGGTGGGGCCTGATGTGATGCATCACTGGCGGCGTCAGCGCGATTGATCAGCCGCCCGTTCGGGTGGTGATGTTACGATAAATTCTTTGCAGTTTTGAGACCAGCCGTTTGGTGCGGTTTGGCGCGGGATGTCACCTTGGCTGAGCCTGAGCACGGCGATCTCCGCAGGGCAATGTAGTTTGGTTTTGGGATCATAATAGCGCGGGTAGTCGATGAGCACCGCATGGGCCAGTGCGTCGATGTTGGGCTGTACACGGCGGCGGGGTGGGACGTCGGATTTATCCACCGTCAGGCCCCAGCCTGCATAGAAGGGCGCGCCATAGGTCGTCACGGGAATGCCGCGAATTAGCGCCTCGAAACCGATGAGCGAGGTCATCGTGTGGACCTCGTGGACCTGCGCCAGAAGGGCGGCGGGGTCGGTGCCTGTGATGACTTGCGTGGCCTTTGACGGATCGGTGAGCGCGCCGCTGCGCAGGCCCGCTTCCACATCGGGGTGGGGTTTGTATAGGATGACTGTGTCAGGATGGGCAATGCGCACGGCGTCCAGAATTCTTGGTTCGTGGTGATGTCGCTGGTGCCCAGCGTAATGGAGGCGTCATCGGCGACTTGACCACAGACGAGGATGCGGTGGCCATCGGGCAAGGCTTCGGGGGCAGCGCCCGTGTTATATTTGCTCAGGCCCGACGCGATGAGTGATTTGATCAGCCGTGCGGCGCGAAGTTTCTGATCCAGACGCGGCGTGGCGCGGGCTTCGATGAGTTTTTCAAGGCGTGAGGGCGTAGCGGGATCATAGTAGATGCCCAGATCATCGGTGACGAGCGAGAGTGGCGGGACCAGTGCAGCGCCCAATCCATGTGAGCGGATAAAGCCGTCCTCGACGCGAGCGATGCCACTGCCGCCTGCCTCAACCTTGCTGGACCATGCCATCTGGGGCTGTTCTGAGATATCGGCAACCGCATCACCGAAGGTGAGCGGTTTCACCTGCCCGTAGAAGTCCTGCAAATGGGGGCGCTTCCACAGGCTCATGCCCACCGCGTGCCAGCCGTTGCGGTCCTCGCGCCATGCCCGTGCTTGGGCCTCAAGCGTGTCGATGGCGGTCTCGAGCGTGCAGAGTTGATCGCGGTAGGGATCGTACCAGCGCGGATAAAGGATCATCGCGGCGGCAAAGAGCTGGGCGCGGGTGAGCGTGCGTTGGCGGCGCTGGACCTCGAATTGATCAGACGTCAGGCCCCATCCCGCATAGAAGGGCTGGCCGAAGACACGCGGTTTGTGGCCGGCGAAGATAGCCTCGAATCCGAGGCCTGATGAGACCGTGTAGACAGCGATCGCCCTCTCAAGCAGGGTGTAGGGGCTGATGGGAGCTATTAGGAATTCGATGCGGTTATTCAGATCACTGTCACGGAAATAGCCGTTGCGATGGCCTGCGGCGGTCTCTGGGTGGGTTTTGATAAGGATGCGCGCGTGGGGATGCTCCTCTTGTGCATAATAGAGCATTTCGAGGAAGCGGGCGCTGTCTGCACCTGAAGCCGTCACGGCCGCGTCACCCTCGGTCTGGTCAATGACCACCACATAGTCTGCCTCAGGGGTAGGGGTGTCCAAGGGGATGGCGGCGTATTTGCTCAGATGCGCCTCTTTGATGCGCTCAACGCAGGCGCGCGCACGGTTCAGCAGTGCCGTGTCATCCAGCGGATGGGTGACGAGCATCACCTCAAGGTCGGAAGGCTTTGACGGGTCGAAATGTGCGGCGTGGTGGTCAATGACAAGGCCAAGCGGCGGCTCGCCCTCGCGGCCAGGGTGGAGCGAGCGCAGCAGCGCATCCTCAATGCGCACGATGGGAGCATCACGGGCTTCGGCCACGCCCTCGCCACGAAGGGCGGTAGGGGAATTGCCCCAGATGGCGACAGCATCACCTTCCTGTGAGGGCAGGCCAACGTGGATGGAGTAGCCTGACAGTTGCAGGATGCGGCGGATGCGGCCTTGGGTCAGGAAGCCGCCATTATAGACGAAAAGCCGCTGGTCCTTTGCAGGGCCAGCGGCATTTGTATCATAGGTTTCTGGCCCAAGGCCCATGGCTTTAGCCGCCAGAGAGCGAGGTCAACGTGCCCGCAGTTGACGCCGTGCCTGTGATCGCAGTCAGCACTTTGGTCCACTGGGTGAACGGTGCTGCGGTCACATAGAGCGTGTCGCCGTCACGGATCACGAAGTCACGCGCCATGAACATGCCGTTCGGCTTGGTCAGGTTGAGGACATAGACCAAACGCTGGGTGCCCTTCAGATCGTTACGGCCCAGCACCTGTTCAGCCACTTCCTCAGGCTCGTTGCGCAGAACGAACACGCCTGTCGGGTCGGCGGCGGCGGCAAGGAGGCCGCCCACTTGGGCAATGGCTTCAATCGCGCTGAGGTTTTGTGTCTCGAACGGGACGCGGGCCTGTGTGCCTGTAGCACCAAGTGCTGTGAAAGCGCGGGTGTCCTGCTCTACCAAAATCTTGTCACCGCCGCGCAGGGCGATGTCGAGTTCGGGATTCCGGTAGAGGTCCTCAAACCAGATTTTGCCGCGCTGGCTGCCCCGAATGATGGTGATCTGGGCAATTTCGGGTTCGATCGTGATGCCGCCCGAGCGTGCCAGCATAGTGGCCAGCGAACGGGTGGGGCGTTCAATCGGATAGACACCCTGACCGCCGACAGCCCCTGTCAAAGACACTGTGGAACCGTCACCTGCGGCGCGGCGCACTTCGACCTGCGGGTCGGGCGTTTGATCGGCCAGCTTGTTGGTGATGATGCGGCGGATGGCCTCAGGCGAGTTGCCTGCCGCCTTGATACGTCCCGCGTAGGGGATAAAGATGAAGCCTGCGCCGTCGACTTGAACTTCTTCAAGCGTGGCGGGTGCGCCTTCGACGCCCAGCAGGCTGTCGTCGAGGTTTTCATAGACGGTAATGCCCAGCACGTCGCCTGCGCGGATGGTATCCGATCCAAGCTGGCCCGCATTCTTGAATGCATCCGAGAAGCCAAGCGCTGGCACCATGGCGGTGGCGCGGGTCACGCGGTCATTGACGGCAACGACAAAGGCGTCGCCTTCGCGCTGCACGGAGCCTGCGTAAATCTGGCGTTTGTTGGGGCCAACCTGCGGCAATCCGCAAGAGGCCAGAACGGCACAAGCCGCAATCGCTGCGATGGGCTTCGCCCACCGAATTCCAAAGGTGTTCACTGCTCGGTCTCCTCGACCTATGTTCTGCCTCACATCGCCGATTGTTTCGACGTATTAGGGCACAGCGTAGATGAGTTGTTCGGGAAAATCTACCAAGGCTGCATTTTTCACGAAGCTGTGCAGGTAAATGTGTGGGTTTGCTGCCGCGATAAGCCCTGCTGCCACAAGGGGTTGTGGTGCCTAGTTCACAAGCCGCAACTGCTGGCGCAGCGGGGCCAGATTCGAGTGCTGCATAGGGATCTTCGTGGCCAAGCATCATATCGACGACCTGCCGCATCAACTGGCGGCGTCCGCGCGCGGAATAGAAGCCACCCGGAAGCTGGTTTGTCTCCAGCAGGTAGCGACGGAAGTCTTTATAGGCTTTATTTTCGGGGCGCGAGGCGGTCTGGAAGAAGTCGGGCAGGGACTGCTCGGAGACGAACTCGGGCTTGGCATAGACCGCATCACCGAAGACCTTGAGCGGGATGCCGCGCCACAGGACCTGCTGGCCTGCGGTGGAATTGACGGTCACGGCGGTGCGCGCATCATTCAGGAGCTGCGCCAGTTTGCCGCCGCGCACGAAATGCACGCGTTTGCTCACGCCGTGGAGTTTGGCCAGCCGCTTGATCTCGCGGCGTACGGGGACGCGGCCATCCTCAAGGGGGTGTGCTTTGACAATCAGATGATGGTGCTGCGGTGCGCCTTTGGCAAAGCCTGTGATCACCTCGTCCAGAAAATCGGTCATGGTGTCAAAGGGCGAATGCATCTGGAAGGCGCTGTCGTGCTCCAGTTGCAGCAGGGCCAGATGATAGGGAAAGCCTCCCAGACGGATGCGCATGGTGGCAATGCGCCGCTCGATCGCTTGGAACGGCATGAGGAGCAGGCGTTTGAGATAGAGCGCTAATTCCGCCGTGACAGGCAGATCGCGGTGGGGGCGGAAATTGCGGTAGTCTCCGTTCCGAAACATCACAAACCAATGATAGAGCGCGCCGTAGAACACGTGCTGGCGCATGTCGCCCCAATGGCCGGGCGGCAGGGGTGCCTCCATGTCGGACTTTTCAAGCGCCTTTTGCATGTCAGCGATGCTCATATCCATCAGGCGCGAGTTCCCGTTGGTGCCGCCACGCTCGTAGGTGACCCAATAGGGGCGCATGTAGCCTTCCTCGAAGACATGCACGGTGAGGCCGCGCGCGCGGGCCTCGGCCACGGCCTGTGCATGGATGGGGCGGGTGTCGCCGTAGAGCACGATGTCGGTGACGGATTTCTCGTCGAGGAGTTTTGCAAACGTCTGGGGCCACGCCTCAGACGTGCCGCGATAGGGGATATAGGTGCGCGGATGGAACCAGAAGGCACGGTCGCCTGCGTTAAAGCCCACGCGCCACACATCTGCCCCCGCTGCGCGGAGCATTTTGCCCAGGCGGTTAAAGAAGGGTCCGTGCGGCCCTTGCAGGAACAAAAATACCCGTTGATCTGGGTCGTGCGGTGCCACGTGAGGCTTTCTTTGGTTGCTCTTCGTCTTATTTAGTCTCAAGAACTTGTCTTTAATATGGCCTATACGCCAACTTTATTAACGTAAACGAGAGGACCTGCGATGTTCACGGGGATTATTACTGACATTGGCACCATTTCCGAGCTGACGCAGGAAGGCGATTTGCGCGCGCGGATTGCCTGTGGCTATGACACAAGCGGAATTGATATGGGCGCGTCGATTGCCAGTGATGGCGTGTGCCTGACGGTCGTGGACCTTGGCCCCGACTGGTACGAGGTGCAGGTCAGCCGTGAGACGGTGGATATGACCAACCTTGGCGATTGGGTGCAGGGGCGGCGCGTGAACCTTGAGCGGGCCTTGAAAGTCGGCGACGAGTTGGGCGGGCATATCGTATCGGGTCATGTGGACGGTGTGGCCGAAGTAGTTGCAATGAAGAATGAGGGCGACAGCACGCGGGTCACTTTGCGCGCACCCGAGGCACTGGCGAAGTTCATCGCGCCCAAGGGGTCTGTTGCGCTCAATGGTGCGTCTTTGACTGTAAATGAGGTGGATGGGTGTGATTTCGGGATCAACTTTATTCCCCATACCAAAGTTTCGACCACTTGGGGCGACACTAAGGTTGGCGACCGCGTGAACCTCGAGATTGATACGCTGGCGCGCTATGTGGCGCGGCTGGCCGAGATGTCCTGAGGATTTGACGCAGCGGTGCACTGGCCCTCGCGCGCTCTGTGCGGTAGGGATTTTGCGTTGAATAAAGGATGCACGCATGAGTTTTGAAACCCCTGGTCCTGTTGAGGCGGAACTCGCCAATGCGATCTCACCCATCGAGGACGTGATTGCGGCATGTCGCAACGGCGAGATGTATATTCTGGTGGACCATGAGGACCGCGAGAACGAGGGTGATTTCATCATCGCAGCCGAACATGCGGATGCGGTGGCGATTAATTTCATGGCGACCCACGGGCGCGGGCTGATTTGTCTGCCGATGACGCAGGCGCGGGTGGATACGCTCGAGCTGCCGATGATGGCCACGAATAACTCCTCGCGCCACGAGACGGCGTTCACCGTCAGCATCGAGGCGCGCGAAGGCGTGACGACGGGTATTTCGGCGGGCGACCGCGCGCTGACCGTGGCTGTGGCGATTGACGAGGCCAATGGTGCGGCAGAGATTGCGACGCCGGGGCATGTGTTTCCGCTGCGCGCGCGTGATGGTGGCGTGTTGGTGCGGGCGGGCCATACGGAGGCGTCTGTTGATATCAGCCGTTTGGCGGGGAAATCCTCTGCGGCGGTGATCTGCGAGATCATGAAGCCTGATGGTACAATGGCGCGGCTGCCCGATCTGGTGAAGATCGCCGAAGAGCATAACATGAAGATCGGCACCATCAGCGACCTCATCGCCTTTCGCAACAAGCATGACAACATGCTGGTGCAACGCGATGACCGTGAGACGACCTCGGCTTATGGCGGCGACTGGCGGATGCGCACCTTCGAGGACCAGATCAGCGGCACCGACCATGTGGTGCTGAGCAAGGGCGAGATTGGCGATGGCGCGCCTGTGCTGGTCCGTACCCATGCTTTGAACGCCTTGGAGGATGTGCTTGGCCTCGGTTCCAGCGCGCCAGATGAGTTGCCCAATGCGATGCGGATCATCGCGGAGGAGGGACGTGGTGCGGTGCTGCTCTTCCGTGAGCCGAACCCGCGTTTGCGGCTGGACGAGGAAGACGAAGCACCGCGCACGATCAAGCGCACGGGGCTGGGCGCGCAAATCCTTGCCTCGCTGGGTGTGCGCGAGATGATCCTGCTGACGGATAACCCGCAAACGAAATATACAGGGCTTGATGCCTATAACCTCAAAATTGTGGGCAACCGCCCGATCACAAAGGACTAGATCATGGCTGCATCAGTTGAGCATAGGGTACTGCCCGCGCCCGAATTTGACCGCCCCGTGAAGGTGCTGATTGTGGTGTCGCCCTACTATAGCGAAATTGCGGCGGGGCTTTTGAGTGGGGCGAAGACCGCGCTCGAGGATGCAGGGGCCACCTATGAGGTCGTCGAGATGCCGGGTGCGCTCGAGATCCCCACGGCCATTGGGATTGCAGAGCGGCGCGGCAATTTCGACGGGTTCGTGGCTCTTGGCTGTGTGATCCGAGGCGAGACGACGCATTACGAGACCGTCTGCAATGACAGCTCCCGTGCGCTGCAATTGCTGGGGCTGCAGGGCCTGTGCATCGGCAATGGCATTCTGACAGTGGAGAATAAGGATCAGGCGGATGTGCGCGCTGATCCCAAGGGCCAGAACAAAGGCGGCGGGGCGGCATTGGCGGCCTTGCATCTGGTCGCGCTGGCTCGTAAGTGGGGCTCCAGCCCGCAGGGCATCGGATTCAAGCCGCGTGGCGAGGATACAGTGATGGCGGGTGGATTTGATACGGATGGAAACCCTACCGCATGACCGCTTCGCGCACCGATAACATGACTGGCAATATGAAGCGCAAGATGCGCACGGCAGCACGGCTTTATGCGGTGCAGGCGCTGTTCCAGATGGAGCACTCGGGCCTCACGATTGATCAGGTGCGGCTTGAGTTCCTTGATCACCGCTTTGGCGAGATGATGGATGGGCAGGAGATGCTTGAGGGCGACGAGGCCCATTTCACCCGTGTTCTGGAGGATGCGGTGAACCATCAGGCGGCGATTGACCAGATGACGGACCGCGCCCTGGTGGCAAAGTGGCCAATCGGGCGGATTGACCCCACACTGCGCGGATTATTCCGTGCGGCAGGGGCTGAAATGCGCGATGCTGCTGTGCCGCCTAAGGTTGTAATTTCCGAATATCTGGATCTGGCCGCTGCCTTCTTCCCTGACGGGAAAGAAGCGCGATTTGTGAACGCCGTACTTGATCATATGGCGCGGGAAGCACAACCAGACGCATTCTGATCGCTCCTGTCGCCGCGGTTTTCTGCAAATTCTAACGTGAAATAAGCCGCTTTTTGCGGTGATTTTGTCGTGCTAAATCTCTGTCTCGCGGCATGCGTTAACTATACGTTAACTATTTTTGTGCGCAATCGCACTGTGCCCAGATGGGTGTTTCAGGTCGTGATCGCGCGAGGGTGGCGCATCAGATGGCTGTTCGAAGGTGAGTGACAAACGCTTACGCCTTGCCGTTTGCTCATTATGCTCATGTAAATCTCGATTCGAGATGAAGCTATCAGCGGCTCTGGCGCGCCCATGCAGGAGTAAGCGTTCCTTCGCGATGCTTTTCTGCCACATCATGGATTTGGATGATTTCTGACATTTCCATTGTGTGTGTGCATTTTTGCAAAGGGAGTACTTGTTAAGTCATTGAAAGTTAAAGCATGTAGCGAAAAGAGTCTTCCTCATGGCAGCGGTTGTGCTGTAGACCTGAGGCTGCCTGTCCGCCTGAGCACATCGAATTCGCATGCGATACGAGAAATTTAATTGAAGTCGGGAAGTGTATCGCTACTACTATTGGTTGTTGGGACGGGCCGTTGGTCTGTCTGGCAGAAGGGCACGGTAGCGATGTTTTTTGTGCGAGTTTTTTTGTTCCTGATGTCGCGGCACGCAGAGGACGCTGAGGTCGAAGTTCCGACCAGTGTTTCGGATGCTACGCGTCAGAGCTATCGTGCCCGACTTAATGCGCAGACTGAAAGCGGTGCGGTGCGGTGCGTGCGTCTGTGGACGATGTGGCGCCAACCGTGACTCGTGATGAAATGACCAGACTTTTCCGCTACGCGCTGCGCGCCAAGTAGCGTCAGAGCATTGTTCAGGCGGAATAAAGTGTGACGGGACCGCCGTTGCCGGGTCGGTTTTATTCCCGGGGACCTGTATATACAGGTGGGCGCCAGATAAATGAACCAGGGCTCAGACAGAGCCAGCTCCCTAGGATTTGCTTAAGGCCACTGGAATGTAAACGTCAGCCGCGCAGGGCAGAACCCGTCACGCCCCACAGATAGGCGCATTGGGCGCATGCGGCAAGGGGGCAGCGCGCGCGAGGCAAGAAAATGATTGCGGATGTTCACTCTATGTTCATATTGTTTCGCATGAACACCCAGCGCTCTTTACAAACCGGTCAGCTGCTCCAACGTGGCGTCTCACGACATCTGGCGAGCCTTGGATTTGCATGTCTCGAAGAGTTTATCCCCGCGCGCGGCTTGCGGGTTGATGTTATCGGCCTTGGGCCGAAAGGTGAGATTTGGGTGGTGGAGTGTAAATCCTGCCGCGCGGATTTCACCTCTGACACCAAGTGGCAGGGGTATCTGGAGTGGGCGGACCGCTTTTTCTTTGCGGTGGATGAGGATTTTCCGGTTGAGTTGTTGCCCGAGGATCAGGGCTTGATGATGGCCGACGCCTATATGGCCGAGGTGTTGCGCATGGGGCCACAGGTCAAGCTGGCCGCCGCAAGGCGCAAGGCGATCTTGCAGAAGTTCGCCACCACTGCGGCGCGCAGGCTACAGATGTTGCGCGATCCCGATATGCACCCAGACTGGGGCTAGGGGCGGGCCTATCGCTTTTTCTTGCCGCCCATTTGCGCGGCGGCTTGGGCGGCAGCGTTGATTTCTTCCGCGATTTCGCGGGCTTCTTCGGGGGTGAAGTCCATCGGAATTTCGACGCCTGCGCCCTCAACAAACAGGCGCACCATGCCGCGGTCGGTTGGGGCGATTTGCAGATCGGCTTCGATGTCGCGCTCGTCGTTGATACCCATGGTACTTTTCCTCATCTGGTTGGTGGCGTACCGCTACCTTTGCCGTGCTTGAAACGCAAGCGGTTGAGCGGTTAGGCTCGAACCATGAGCAGCATCATGATACGGCCCCTTGTGCCAAGCGACAGGGATTGGGTGGTTGACGCCCATGCCGAGCTGTATGCCCGTGAAGCGGGATTTGACGACAGTTTCGGCGTGATGGTGGCGGATATTCTGGACGGGTTCATTTGCGGGCATGATCCCGCAGTTGAGTGCGGGTGGATCGCAACGGATGCAGGAGTGCGCCTCGGCTCGATCTTTTGCATGCGCCAGGATGCGCAAACGGCCAAGCTACGCCTGTTTCAGTTGTCGGGCGAGGTACGCGGGCAGGGGCTGGGCCATCGGTTGCTTGAGACCTGAACGGATTTCGCACGCAGCAAGGGGTACGCGCGTATGGTGTTGGCAACCCACAAGAGCCACGCAGCAGCCTGTGCGCTCTATGAGCGCAATGGCTGGCTTATTACAGCGGAGTGGCCTGTTGTGTCCTTCGGTCAGCGTTTGATCGAGCAGGAGATGGCGCTCACGTTGTAAAGCACCTTGCCCGCCGCTGCAAAATGCCATGCAATTTTGTAAGAACGGGCGTTGACCTCGCTGGTGGCGGGGATTATGCAACGCGCAGTGCCGGGGTAGCTCAATTGGTTAGAGCGCGTGGTTGTGGTCCACGAGGCAGTTGGTTCGAAACCATCCCCCGGTACCACTTTCAACGAATCAAAGATTTCTTGAGAGTGGAAGAGGCAGCACCTGCAACAAATCGCAGATTTTTGTCAGGCGCGTGAGGCAGGGCATCGAAGATGCCCGTTCACGCCCCCTATAAATAGGGGACTACTCCCCCTCCACCACCACAGTCTGCCGCAACGCTCCTGTCATTCTGTCAAATATTAAGATCTCATCCGCATCCGTCACCACCGCGTACCAATCCGCCGCTTGCGTGAAAGCCACAGCCTTGGCCCCTTCGGGGAGCACAATCGCTTTGGGTAAAACGGGCGTATCGCGCGACAGCCGCGTGACAAGCAGGCCGATAACGACTACGACCCCCACAATCATCACTGTTGTCAGGACCGTCACCATACGCCGCAAAAAGCGCAGGTGGGCCGGCTCTGCCAGATTGGAACCTTCGGGAAGATTATCGTCCATGTCGCACCGCCGTATTACATTCATTCTGGGCGAGACGCCCCCGCCGCGCCTTGATAAGGCGCTTGCGCGTGATGTGCCAGAGGAGGCGGCCCTGTCGCGCACGCGAATTGCCAAGCTGATCGAGCGTGGTGCCGTCTATGTGAATCAAGAGATCCAGCGTGATCCGCGCAGCAAGGTGGCCGAGGGTGCGCGCATCGACATTGATGTGGAGGAGGCAGCCGAGAGCCATATCCTGCCCGAAGATATCCCGCTTGAGATCGTGTTTGAGGATGATGATCTGGTGGTGATCAACAAGCCTGCGGACATGGTGGTCCATCCTGCCCCCGGCTCGCCCTCGGGCACGCTCGTGAATGCGCTGCTGGCGCATTGCGGTGATGCGCTGTCGGGGGTGGGGGGCATGAAACGTCCGGGCATTGTGCACCGCATTGACAAAGAAACCAGCGGCCTGCTGGTGGTGGCCAAGTCGGACGCGGCGCATCATGGTTTGGCCAAACAATTCGAGGCGCATACCGTTGAACGCTATTACCGCTGTCTGGTCTACGGCGTGCCTGATGCCAATGATCCACGTCTGCGCGGGGTGAAAGGGGCCAATTTCGAGGCTGGCAATATCCTTAAGCTCACCACGCAATTGGCGCGGCACAAGACAGACCGCCAGCGGCAGGCTGTTTTGTTCAATGGCGGGCGGCATGCAGTGACGCGGGCGCGTACGGTGGCGCGTTTTGGCACGCCGCCTGTGCTGGCGCTGATGGAATGCTGGCTCGAGACGGGGCGCACGCATCAGATTAGGGTGCATATGACCCATGCGGGCCACGGGCTGGTCGGCGATCCGACCTACGGCGGCAAGCGCAAGTTGGCACGCACCGCATTGGCCGAGCCGTTGGCGGAGGCTGTGAAGGCGTTTCCACGTCAGGCGTTGCACGCAGCGGTGTTGGGGTTCGAGCATCCTGTGACGGGTGAGGCCATCCGCTTTGAAGCGCCACTGCCGCCCGATATGGCAGAGCTGCTGGCGCTGTTGGAGCCTGCGCGGGCGTGAGGGGGAGGCGATGGTGCAAGGGTTAAGTCATATCACATTCATCGTACGCGATCTTCATAGAATGGAGCAGATCCTGACCACCGTTCTGGATGCCAAGAAGATTTACGACAGCGGCGACAATACCTTCTCGATCTCCAAAGAGCGGTTTTTTGATATCGGCGGTGTCTGGGTTGCGACGATGGAGGGGGCACCGCTCGAAGGCAAAACGTACAACCATGTCGCATTCCAGATGGCTGCGGAGGAGTATGACGACCGGCTTGGCCGCAAAAAATCGCTTGGGCTGGACGTGCGGGAGGGGCGGTCGCGTGTGGGCGTGGAAGGGCATTCGATCTATTTTTATGACGACGATAATCATCTGTTCGAGCTGCACAGCGGCAGTTTGGCAGACAGGCTGAAACTCTACGTACAGGCCTGAGTGAGATTTTGTCCGTGGAGCGGAGCAAGTGATATTGCCGCTTTACGATCATGGCTGTGCTAAGCGCTCTCCGGCTTTTGCAGCATTGACCGCTATATTGTCACAAAGCGCACGTTGCAGTGAGGGGGCTTTGCGCGAAGGATTTGTTCACCCATGTTGCGTAAGGGAAGACGGAAACGGTGGGGCTACATCTTGTATTGGGCCGCACTGCCCCCATATTGATGTTAAGCCCTGTTACATGAGGGGCGTGTATGAGAGGAACGAGGCTCATGGCCAATTACGCAAATCTGCCAGCACCCACGCCAGAAGGCGGATTGAACCGCTATATGCAGGAAATCCGTAAATTCCCGCTGCTTGAGCCTGAAGAAGAATACATGCTGGCCAAAGCGTGGGTGGAGAAAGAAGACACCCAAGCCGCGCACCGTATGGTGACATCGCATCTGCGTTTGGCTGCCAAAATCGCTATGGGATACCGCGGCTATGGTTTGCCGCAGGCGGAGGTGATTTCCGAGGCTAATGTGGGCTTGATGCAGGCGGTGAAGCGCTTTGATCCCGAAAAGGGTTTTCGCCTTGCGACATACGCGATGTGGTGGATCAGGGCCTCTATTCAGGAGTATATCCTGCGCTCGTGGTCGCTGGTGAAGCTGGGCACGACATCGGGCCAGAAGAAGCTGTTTTTCAACCTGCGCAAAGCCAAGAACAAGATTGGCGCGCTGGAGGAAGGCGATCTGCGCCCCGAGAATGTCAAGACCATCGCCACCCAGTTGGGTGTGACCGAGGCCGAGGTGATCTCGATGAACCGCCGCATGTCGGGGGGCGATGCCTCGCTGAATGCGACTGTCGGCTCTGAGGGCGAGGGGACCATGCAATGGCAGGACTGGCTTGAGGATGAGGACGCGGATCAGGCGGGCGATTACGAGGCGCGTGATGAATTGGAGACGCGCCGCGAGATGCTTGCCGAGGCGATGGAGGTGCTCAATGAGCGCGAGAAGGACATACTGATGCAACGGCGTTTGTCGGACGAGACGATCACGCTGGAGGATTTGAGCGGTCAGTATGATGTCAGCCGTGAACGCATCCGTCAGATCGAGGTGCGGGCGTTCGAGAAGCTGCAAAAGCGAATGCGTGAGCTGGCCAGTGAAAAAGGAATGGCTGCGGCTCAGTAAGTGGTAGTGATTGTGTGATTGGGCCGTTCCTTATCAGGGGCGGCCTTTTTGCTTTGTGATATGTGGGGGCCAGCCCCCGCAGCCGTTGGCTGCTCCCCCGGGATATTTGAGACCAAAAGAAAAACGGGTATGCTGTTTTGGACTAAGGGAATTTTCGTGGGGGTGTTATGATGGCAGGTGGTTGGGCGCGCGATGGTGCGGTACAAGAGCAGATTGAGGCGTCGGTCAATGATGAACTGGCGCGGTTAAAGGCGCGCCGTGCGCCTGTGGGCGAGAGTGCGGAATTTTGCGCGCAGTGTGAAGAGCCGATCCCGCAGGCGCGGCGAGAGGCTTTGCCGGGGGTAAAATTTTGTATTGCGTGTGTGCGTGCCCGCGACGGGGCGCACAAAGCGCGCGGCGGGATTAACCGCCGCGGCTCAAAGGACAGTCAGCTCAAATAGCTTAGCGGCGTCTGCAGCTCGCAGTCATGCGGCCGCTGCGCAGTTGCACCTTGTTGCGGGCGAGAAATTGTACCCGTGTGACGCTGGTGTCGGAGGGGCCGCCCATTTGGCGTGGCATGGTGCGGGCCATTTGACGGCCGAAGGGGGTATGCTGATATCGGTGCCATCGACCGCGATGGAGCGCAGGCGTGAGGTTCTGATTGTTTCGGTCATTTTGCCGTGATCGCGGAACCAGCGCCCTCTGAGCGCAATTGAGGCGTCGAGGCGGCCACGGCGGTCACCCGCAGCGACGTTGGCGAGGTGGTAGAAGTGGCCGCTTTGACGGTAGTCGAGCAGCATGGCGATGGCGAGGTGCTTGCCGTCACGTGCGATGCAGTCCTATTTGCCGACCATAGTGTGGGAGGAGGCGTCGGCGACGCTTGCGGTTGTTGCAAGTACGGCGGCGGCGAGCAGAGTATGGATCATTGGGATGGCCTTCTTTGAGTGGGTAAATCAGGTCTAATGTGGGCGGATCGTGGTTAATGTGTCAAAGGAAATGTCTGAAACAGTTTTTTTTGGGTGGTTTGAAGAGGCCGCCGTGGGGCGTCTTGAGCTTCATGCGCATCACGTGCTGAGGGCCTGCGATGCCTTTTGCCAAATATCGCCAGTGTCTACAAAGCCGCCGCGCTCTTGGCAAACGTCGTCGATCTTGAAAAATCCTACGGGGTGGGTGTCCTGCACGATGGTGTGGAAATCGACGGTTGGCTCGGCCTCTGCACAGGCCTGCTGTTTGGTGCCCGAGAATTTGATCTGTTCAGGGTCAACCGTGATGTGGGCCACGCGCGCCTCCTGTTTGGAGCGAGGCGCGCGAGGGTGAGGGTCACTCTTCCATCGCTTCCAGTTCGTCGATCATGTCGGAGATCATGCTCAGGCCCTTATCCCAGAACGCAGGATCGGAGGCGTCGAGGCCGAAGGGGTCCAGCAGCTCCTTGTGGTGTTTGGAGCCGCCTGCTTTGAGCATATCGAAGTATTTCTCCTCAAACCCCTCATGGCCGTCTGCGTAGACGGCATAAAGCGCGTTCACGAGGCCGTCGCCGAAGGCGTAGGCATAGACGTAGAAGGGGGAGTGAACAAAGTGGGGGATATAGGCCCAGAAGGTCTCATACCCCTCCATGAACTCGAATTCGGGCCCGAGGCTTTCGGCTTGCACGCTCATCCACAGGGCGTTGATGTCGTCGGGGGTCAGCTCTCCGCCCCGCCGCGCCGCGTGGAGTTTGCACTCGAAATCGTAGAAGGCGATCTGTCGCACGACGGTGTTGATCATGTCCTCAACCTTACCCGCGAGCAGTATGCGGCGCTCTGATGTGGTCTTGGCGCCCTCCAGCATTTTGCGGAAGGTGAGCATTTCGCCGAAAACACTTGCCGTCTCGGCCAGTGTGAGGGGCGTGGAGGAGAGCATTTCGCCTTGGCCTGCAGCGAGGACCTGGTGCACGCCGTGGCCCAACTCATGCGCGAGCGTCATCACATCGCGGGGTTTGCCAAGATAGTTGAGCATCACGTAGGGGTGCACATCGGTCACAGTGGGGTGGGCGAAGGCGCCCGGTGCTTTGCCGGGTTTAACACCAGCGTCGATCCAACCCTCCGTGAAGAACGGTTTGGCCAGATCGCCCATGCGCGGATCAAACGCTGAATAGGCGTCCATGACCATCTTCTCGGCTGTCGGCCAGTCGACGATTTTGGGGTCTTCCATCGGCAGGGGCGCGTTGCGGTCCCAGACCTGCATGGTGTCCAGCCCCAGCCATTTCTTTTTCAGCGCGTAATAGCGGTGGCTGAGTTTGGGGTAGGCGGCGACCACGGCGTTGCGCAGGGCCTCGACCACCTCGGGCTCAACCTGATTGCTCAGGTGGCGGCCCGTTTGCGGCGTCTCCATTCCGCGCCAGCGGTCGACAATCTCTTTCTCCTTGGCTTGGGTGTTGTGCACACGGGCGAAGGTTTTGACATTCTCGCCAAACACATCCGCGAGCTCGCGTGCGCCTGCTTCGCGGTTGTCGCGGTTGGGGTCGGTCAGGAGATTGAGCGTGCCCTCGATGCCGAGCGTCTCGCCGTTTACGTCGAATTTGAGGCCTGCAATCGTCTCGTCAAAGAGCCGCTCCCATGCGTCACCCACTACGCCCATGTCGTGCATGAACTTCTCCATCTCGTCGCTGAGCTGGTAGGGTTTCATGGCGCGGATGCGGTCGAATATCGGCTTGTAGCGCGCGAGGTCTTCGTGTTTGGCCAGCAGGGTGTCGAGGTGATCGTCCTCCAGTGTGTTGAGCTCAAGCGTGAAAAAGACCAGCGGGGTGGTGAAATTGGTGATCTTTTCCTGCATGTCCGACATGAATTTGGCGCGCCCAGCATCGGTCGTGAGCTGGTAATAGCGCAGACCCGCATAGGACACGATGCGTCCGGCGATCTGGTTGATCTTCTCGTTGCGCAGCACGCAGTCGAGCAGCGCGCCCGCGTCCAGCGTGGCCAGCTTGGCCTCGTAATCGGCGGCGAAACTGGCGCAGGCTTGTTCGAGCCAGTCGAGATCGCGTTTCAGTTCAGGGGCATCTTCCCCTGTGTAGAGGTGGTCGAGGTTCCATTCGGGCAGATCGCCAAAGGCGTTGTTACCAGCGTTGGCGTTGGCATCGCGGACGGGGAAGGGCAGGTTGAGCATGAAGGTTCCTTTTGCACATTTGAGCCATAGGTAAGGGTGCGGCGTGCGGGGGGCAAGGCGTCAGCCGTATATCCGCAGCATCTCGTTTAGATCATCAAGGGTATTAGCTTCGGCCATAGGTTTATCCTGTCGCCAGCGCAGCATCCGCGGGAAGCGCAGGGCGACACCCGATTTGTGGCGCGGGGAGGCTTGGATGCCCTCGAAGGCGATCTCGAACACGTGGTGCGGCGTGACCTGACGCACGGGGCCAAAGCGTTGCAGCGTGTTCTTGCGCACCCATGCGGTAATCTCGCGGAATTCTTTGTCGGTCAGGCCCGAGTAGGCCTTGGTGAAGGGGACAAGGGCGTCACCATCGCGCACGGCAAACGTGTAGTCGGTAAAGAGGTTCGCCCGACGCCCCGAGCCTGCTTGGGCATAGATCATCACGGCGTCGATGGTGAGCGGCGCGAGTTTCCACTTCCACCAGTCGCCTTTTTTGCGGCCTGCCAGATAGGGGCTGTCGCTACGTTTGAGCATCAGGCCCTCGGCATGGGCCTCGCGTGCGCTGTCGCGGTAGGCGTGGAGGTCTTCTGGCGACTTGAAGGGGAGTTGCGGCGAGAGTTTGATGGGAGCCTCTGGCGGCAGATTTGCGCAGGCTTGCTCCAGCGTCTCGCGGCGTTGGGAAAAGGGGAAATGGCGGATGTCCGCGCCCTGCCATTCTATCAGGTCATAGGCGTGCAGCACGACGGGCGCGTCTTTGAGCAGCTTCTTGGGGACCGTCTTGCGCCCGATGCGCGGCTGGAGCGTGTTGAAACTGGCCGGGTGCGGTTCGCCTTGCCGCCAGACGAGGAGTTCCCCGTCGAGCACCGTACCGTCGGGCAGGTAGTCCACCGCGCGGTCGAGTTCTGGGAAGCGGTCGGTCATCAGCTCTTCACCGCGCGACCAGACAAAGTGCTCCCCCCCGCGCAGGATAAGCTGACCGCGGATGCCGTCCCATTTCCATTCGGCGCGCCACTGGGCGGGGTCATCGAGGCTCTCTGGTCCGTCCTCAAGCGCATAAGCGAGATAGAAGGGATAGGGACGCGAGGCATCCGCACTGGCGTCCTCGGCCTCGATGAGCGCGTGCCATGTTGTCTCGTCTGGATGCCAGTTACCCATGAGGCGATGGGCCAGCTCGGCCTCCTCGCGGTCCGTGGCGCGGGCCAATGCGCGGGTCATTAGCTTTTGGCTCACGCCCACGCGCATGCCGCCTGTGATGAGCTTGTTAAAGATGAACCGTTCTGTGCCGCCAAGGCGCGACCATGCATCGAGGACGAAGGCTTTTTTGTCCTCATCTTCAAGTTTATAAACCTCTCGCAAGTCATTGATCCATTGGGACAAGGGGCGGTTGTCTGTGGTTTGGTTGGGAGGCAGGACGAGGGCGATGGTCTCGGCCAGATCGCCCACCACGGGGTAGCATTCTTCAAACAGCCAAAGCGGGATGCCTGCCACTTCAGCACCCCATTCGCGCAGGCGCGTGGTGGTTACCGCACGTTTCGGGCGACGGCCTGAGAAAAGGGCGATGGTCCAGAGTTTGTCGGCGTCATCCGCTGCTTTAAAATAATCCGCCAATGAATTGACTTTGATCGTTGTTTTGGTGCTTTGATCAATGGCGGTAAACAGCTCGGCAAAGGCTTTCATGCGGCCTCTCCGCTGTCTTCTGACGCATCTAGGTTTTCGCCTTCGAACTGGGTCGGGACCACTTGCGCGTTCCAGCCGTTCTCATTCAGGTATCGCGTAAAGATATCCGTGTAACCATGTGTTAAATATATATTTTTTGCTTCTGTCTGTTTGATTGCAGACAGAAGGCCGCGCCAATCTGCATGGTCCGAGATGATGAAGCCGCGATCGCCTGCACGCCGCCTGCGCACGCCGCGCATCGCCATCCAGCCCGAGGCAAATCCCGTCTCTTGAAGCCCGAATTTCTTGGACCATGCAGAGCCCAATGCCGAGGGCGGTGCGATGACCATCGCGTTGGGGTGGGTCTTGGCGGTGACGTCCTTATTCGCCAGCACCGTTTCGGGTAATTTGATCCCTTGGGCGCGCATGACTTCGTTGGTGTTTTCGACGGCGGCATGGCACAGGATGGGGCCAAGATCGGGGTCTAGCATGGACATGAGGCGCTGTGCCTTGCCGAGAGAATAAGCCCCCAGCAGGGCCGTCTTGCCTGCTGCGATGCAGCTGCGCCACCAGTCGTTGATTTGGGCCGACACAACCTCTTGGGGTTGCCAGTGAAAGACGGGCAGGCCGAAGGTGCTCTCGGTGATGAAGTGGTGGCAGCGCACAGGCTCGAACGGGGTGCTGAGGCCGTCGTCGATGACTTTGTAGTCGCCCGAGGCGACCCACACTTCGCCCCCCACTTCAACGCGGATCTGCGCGGAACCTGGCACATGGCCTGCGGGGTGGAAGGATACCAATGCACCACCAATCTGGCGCTGCTCGCCGTAGGCGATGCCCTCAGCCGCAATATCGCCCAAGCGGTGGCGCATGACGGGCAGGGCCTCATGCGTGGCAAGGTAGCGGCCCATGCCCCAGCGGGAATGATCCGCATGGCCGTGGGTGATCAGTGCGCGGTCCACTCGGCGCCACGGGTCGATGTAGAAATCGCCAGCGGGGCAATAGATGCCTTGTGCGGTGAAAGTGAGGACGGGTTGCTTGGTCATGCGCCTCTACTTAGGGGCGGACGGGACGCTAGCCAGTGGTGGTGTTGAGAAAGAGCGATGCCATCTCGTCAAAGATCGACGTGCGTATGGCAGGTGTCTCGAGCAGCACTTCGTGCTCGCCGCCCTCGACCATGCGCAATTGGCCGCCTTTATACGTCTCCATCCGCGCCTCGATGCGGGGAATGTCCACGATCCGCTCGTTGGTGCCGACAAAGGTGGTGCAGGTGAGGCTGGGGGCGGCACGCTGCGCCAGATGGCGCGTCTCGGCCAAAGCCTCGCGCAGCCAGATATAGCTCGGGCCGCCGAGTTTAAGCTCGGGGTGGGCGTTGAGCTGATCGCGCATCATGTCGTACATGGCCGGATCAGTGGTCAGCATGTTGTCAGCGAATGGCGCCTCCAGCGGGTAGGGGGTGCGCGATGTGCCAACGGGCAGGCGGTGGCCTTGGTTGAATTTCGGCATCCATGTGCTGAGCAATTTCGCAGGCAGGCGCATGTGTGGCGCGATATGGATGCCCCACATAGGCCCTGTGAAGGCGGCGGCCTGTACGGGCAGCCCCTCCATCATGGCGCGCAACCCGATGCAACCGCCCATGGAGTGCGCCACAAGGAAGAAGGGGCGCGGCAGATTGAGGCTGCGCGCGGCGCGCATCATGGTTGCGACGTCTTTTTGGTAGTCGGGGAAATGATCGATGTGCCCTGTTAGCGGATCATCGAGCATACGGTCGGCAAGACCCTGACCGCGCCAGTCAATGGCCATCGTGGCAAGGCCGCGGGCGGCAAATTCTGCTGCCGCCCCGCCATATTTCTCAATGTATTCAGTGCGTCCTGGAAAGATCAGAACTGTGCCTTTGGCACCCTCCATGGGCCAGACACCAAGGCGTATCCGCATCTCGTCAGACGTATTCGCCCAATAGGCGGCACCAGTGTCAGGGCCGGGGTGTACATCTGTAAAGAGAGGTGCAGGCTCAAGCTCCATGGTGTTTCTGGATCAGGCCAGTGCCGAGGCCAGCTTCATCGCCATGCCCATATCGCCGTCGACCTTCAGCTTGCCCGTCATGAAGGCGGAGGTAGGGTTTGTTTCACCGTCCATCATGCCCTGAAACGTATCGGGATCGGCAGAGAGCGTCACATCGGCTTCTTCGTCGCCTGCGCGCACGCCCGTATCGTCAACCATAACACAGCCCTCGCCATCGATATCGAATTTGACAGTGCCGCCGATGTCCACGCCGTCCATCTTTGCTGACAGAAGTGTTACCGCTTCGTTGATCACATCGCTCATTCTTTTGGCCCTTTTGGCAAATGGCGGGGATCGAGACTGGAAATCAGGCCCCCACCTGTTACATTCCCTTCTGTTATGATGATCAAACGCGTCAACCTCAAACATACCGTTGCGGCACTTGGCCTGTCGTTGTTGCTGTGCGGCCCCGCTTTTGCGCAGCAATCCTCTGAAATTGACGAGCTTCTGGAGGCGTTGCGCACGGCAACGCCCGAACAAGCGCAAGCGGCCGAGCGTAATGTGGAGCGAGCGTGGTCGCGCTCCGGCTCTGCGGCGATGGATTTGCTCCTGAAGCGCGGGCGCGATGCGCTGGCGGTGGGGGAGTTTACGGTGGCGATTGACCATCTCACCGCCCTGACGGATCACGCGCCTGATTTTGCCGAAGGCTTCCATGCCCGCGCCACCGCCTATTTCCGCGCGGAGCTTTATGGTCCCGCCCTTGATGATCTGGAGACGGCGCTGGCGCTGAACCCTGAAAATTTCAATGCGATCTTCGGCCTTGGTGTTCTTTTCGAGGAATTTGGCGAGGAGCGCCGCGCAGCCGAGCTGTTCCGCCGTGTATTGGCCTTGAACCCACATCACGAGAATGCAACCAAAGCGCTGGAGCAACTCAAGAAAAGCGGCATTGGTCGCACCCTCTAATCACGTCAGGACAGTGTGGTGAACACGCAAGGCAGGGTTGTGGCCGTTCTGGGCCCCACCAACACGGGTAAAACCACCTACGCAATCGAGCGGATGCTGGGCCACCGCACTGGCGTGATCGGCCTGCCGCTGCGCCTGCTGGCGCGGGAGGTATACGACCGCGTGGTTGCGGCGCGGGGTCCGTCGGTAGTGGCTTTGGTCACGGGCGAGGAGCGTATCGTGCCGCCGCGCACGCAATATTGGGTCTGCACCGTGGAGGCGATGCCCGAGGGGATTGGCGCGGATTTCGTGGCCATTGACGAGATCCAACTGTGTTCCGATCCAGAGCGGGGTCACGTCTTTACCGACCGCCTGATGCGCAGCCGTGGCCTGCATGAGACGCTGTTTATGGGCGCAGACACCATGCGCGGCACTATCGCGGCGCTGGTGCCCGAGGCACAATATGTCCACCGCGAGCGGATGTCGGAATTAACCTATTCTGGGCAGAAAAAGATAAGCCGAATGCGCCCACGTAGCGCTATTGTCGGGTTTTCGGTTGAAAATGTGTATGCTATCGCCGAGTTGATCCGCCGCCAGAAGGGCGGTGCTGCGGTCGTTATGGGCGCGCTCAGCCCGCGCACGCGCAACGCGCAGGTGGATATGTATCAGAATGGTGAGGTCGATTATCTGGTGGCCACGGATGCCATTGGGATGGGCTTGAACCTTGATGTGGATCACGTGGCGTTTTCGAGCCTCAGCAAGTTTGACGGGCGGCGCATGCGCCCACTTGCGCCAAACGAGCTGGCCCAGATCGCAGGGCGCGCAGGGCGGGGCATGAGGAACGGCACCTTCGGGGTGACAGGCGATGTGCGGCCCTTGGACGAAGGCGTGGCGCGCGCCATCATGGACCATCAGTTCACATCGCAGAACAAGATCAACTGGCGTAATCCGCGGCTTCAGTATGGCTCCATTGGCGCACTAATAAAGTCGCTGGAGGAGGGGCCGGACCATGAACGGCTGGTCAAGGCGCGGGAGGCGGATGATCTTCGCGTCCTCAAGACATTGGGTCAGGATGCAGAGATTGCGGTGCGTTGTACGGACGGGCCTTCGGTCAAACTGCTCTGGGATGTGTGCCGCATTCCCGATTTCCGCAGTATTTCAAATGCCGAGCACGCCAATCTGTTGGAGCATATCTACAACCACCTGCATCAGCGCGGCTCGATCCCCGATGACTGGCTTGCGCGGCAGATCAAGCGTATTGACCGAACCGATGGAGACATTGATGCGCTCAGTAAAAGGTTGGCGTTTATCCGCACATGGACCTACGTGACCCAGCGCAAAGGTTGGACAAATGATGAAAGCCATTGGCGCGGGGAAGCTCGTGTCGTAGAAGACAGACTGTCGGACGCGTTACACGAGCGTTTGACCCAAAGATTTGTAGACCGGCGCACCTCGGTTTTGTTGCGCCGGCTAGGACAGAAGGAAGCCATGGTGGCCGAAGTAAACAACGAGACGGGCGAAGTAACTGTTGAAGGCGAATTTGTAGGCAAGCTGGACGGTTTCCGTTTCCGCGCCGACAAGGGTGCTGGCACAGCCGAGAATAAAACGATCAAGACGGCGGCGCTGCAAGCGCTGGCCCCGCAGTTTCATTTGCGTGCCGATCGCTTCTATAACGCGCCCGACACCGAGATTGATTTTACCGAACAGGGTGGTCTGATGTGGGGCAGCTCGGCCGTCGGTAAACTGGTGGCGGGGGCAGATGGTCTCAAGCCGCAAGTCGAGGTTTTTGTTGATGATGTTGCGGGGCCTGATATTGCGCAGAAGGTCCAGCGTCGCTTGCAACATTTCATTGATCGCAAGGTGGCAAGCCTGTTCGAGCCGCTCTTGGCACTCAAGAATGACGAGGCGCTGACGGGGCTGGCACGTGGTTTCGCCTTCCGCATGGTCGAGAGTTTTGGTGTTCTGACGCGCGGCGAGATTGCCGAAGAGGTCAAAGCGCTGGATCAGGACGCACGCGGGTCGTTGCGCAAACACGGCATCCGTTTTGGTCAGTTTACTATCTTTATGCCGCTGCTTTTGAAGCCTGCGCCAACACGCCTGCGCTTGGTCCTGTGGTCGCTGACCAAAGGTCTGTCAGAGTTCCCCGAATCGCCGCCCCCTGGTTTGGTGACGATCCCGGTAGAGCAGGGCGCGCCTGCTGGCGCTGACACGATGTCGGGCTACCGCAATGCAGGCATTCGCGCCATCCGCATCGACATGCTGGAGCGCTTGGCCGACATGCTGCGCGGTGAGGATTCGCGCGGCGGGTTTGAGGCGAAGGCCGATATGCTGTCGATCTCTGGCACCACGTTGGAGCAGTTTGCCGATCTGATGCAGGGCTTGGGCTATAAGGCCGAAGCAGGTGAGCGGCCAAAGGTCAAAGCGGTGAGCGAAGTTGTGCCCCCCACCACCGAAGCTCCAGCGGAAACGCCTGTTATGGACGCGGGCGATATACCTGTGGGTGGTGCTGTGACGGAGGAGGGGGCGAAGCCCAGCGAGGACGCCCCCGCAGCGGAAGTGTCGGAGGCTGAGGCCCCCGTGGGTGAGGCTGCAGATACGGTCGAAATGGAGGCGTTCTATACCTTCACTTGGGCGCGTGCACCGCGCCGCCAGCAGAATGCAGCGGGCGAGCGTCCGCGCGGCAAGGGCAAGCCCAACCCGCGCGGCAAGAAGGGCCAGCGCGACAGCGGCAAGGGGGAAAAGGCCAAGAACTTCTCGGCCCGTCCGCCAAAGGCTGAAAAGAAGATCGATCCTGACAACCCCTTCGCGGCCGCGCTGATGGGCCTCAAAGACGAAAAATGAGCGAGGCGGCAGTCAAGCTGCGCCCAGTGACTTCCCGATGAGCGAGGCGGCAGCAAAGCTGCGCCTCGACAAATGGCTATGGTTTGCGCGGTTTTTCAAGACGCGCACGCTGGCTGCAAATGTTGTTGGGGGCGGGCATGTGCGCATCAACGGCACGCCTGCCTATAAACGCAGTGCGACAATTGCGCCCGGCGATGTGCTGACCTTTCCCAAAGACGATCATATTCGCGTGATCCAGATCGATGCTTTGGGGGAGCGGCGCGGCCCTGCGCCCGAGGCTCAAGCGCTTTATACCGATTTGTCACCGCCTGTGCGCAAGCCGAAAGAGGAAATCGCACATAATCCCGCGTTTGATGGCAAAGGGCGGCCCACAAAACGTGACCGCCGCCAGCTTGATCTTTCTAAGGCGCGGCATCTTGATTGATTGGCGTGTCTGCAATAGCTACGTGTCAAGCCAACCTTACAGAGACATTCTCCTATGACCTATATCGTGAACGACGCCTGCATCTCGTGCAAATATACCGACTGTGTCGAGGTCTGCCCTGTGGATTGTTTCTATGAGGGCGAGAACATGCTTGTGATCCACCCTGACGAGTGTATCGACTGTGGTGTGTGCGAGCCCGAGTGCCCCGCCGACGCGATCCGCCCCGATACGGAGCCGGATATGGAGAAGTGGGTGGAGTTCAACCGCAAGTACTCGATCCTGTGGCCAGTAATCATCACCAAGAAGGATCCGCTGCCCACGGCAGAGGAGATGGACGGCAAAGAGGGCAAGATGGAATTCTTCTCCGAGAACCCAGGCGAGGGCGGCTAAGGCGCATTGCGTACGATTCGTTAGCTTTGTGCTGAAACTTGCATGTGGCCATAGCCCGTTGCACTTTGCGTGCCCTTTCGGGAATGCAGTTTTTGTGATATGATAATGCTAATGACATCTAATTTCACACATAAAGCCGCCGCCCTGCCACGGCGCATCTAATCCATTCATTTTAGCGTTGAGATCGCGGGCAATTGCCGCGTGTTCTTTGCGTGTTTTTCGCGTTGCTCTCTCAGGCGGCGCTGTATCAGGAGACCCAGAACTATGAGTAAATCGAAAAAGCTTGATTTTCGCCCCAACGAATTCGTCGTCTACCCTGCGCATGGCGTGGGTCAGGTCGTCAGCGTTGAGGAGCAGGAAGTCGCGGGCATTACACTCGAGCTGTTTGTGATTGCCTTCGAGAAGGACAAGATGACCCTGCGCGTGCCTACGCACAAGGCGACAGAGATCGGGATGCGTGCGCTCAGCTCGCCTGATGTGATCGCCCATGCGATGAAGACGCTCAAGGGCAAGGCCAAAGTAAAGCGCGCCATGTGGTCGCGCCGCGCGCAGGAATACGAGCAAAAGATCAACTCGGGCGATTTGATTGCGATTGCCGAAGTGGTCCGTGATTTGCACCGTACCGATGACCAGCGTGAGCAGTCGTATTCCGAGCGCCAGCTTTATGAAGCAGCTCTGGAGCGGTTAACCCGCGAAGTCTCTGCCGTTGCAGGCGGGGATGAGGTTGGAGCAGCCAAGCAGATTGGCGATGTGCTCGAGAGCCGTGTCGCCGCGGCCTAAGCCACGTTAAAAGTGAACATTGAAAGCCGCGTCTGATCCTGTTAGGCGCGGCTTTCTACATCAGGGCCACGCAGGTGAGCAGGATCGCGGTTTCGGAGATTTGTTGTGTGGCCCCAAGGACATCGCCCGTCTGGCCGCCGATCTTGCGCTGTGCCACCATGGCGCAGACCATGCCCGCCGCCCCAGCGATGAGCAGCGCGAAGAGCCCCGATGGCCCCAGACATACTAAGGCAAACAGCAGGCCAACGCCGACACTGATCAGGGTCACACCGCCCACAGGGCGACCCACACTATGCGACAGGCCGTCCGTGCGCGCATGCGCCAGCTTGTGCATCAGCACAGGCATGGTGCTGCGTGATAGGGCCGCGCCGGCAATGAGAGCAGCTGGTGCACTCTCCAACAGCACCGCCAGTGCGCTGATCTTGAGCGCGCAGACCAGCACGAGTGCCAGCACGCCATACGTGCCGATCTGGCTGTCGCGCATGATCGCAAGGCGGCGCTCGGGCGTGATGCCGCCCCAGAAGCCGTCAAAGACATCCGCCAGCCCGTCTTCGTGCATCGCGCCTGTCAGGATCATCATGACAGCAAGGCTGAGGGCGGCTGCGATACTGACTGGTAGCCCAAGGGCCAGAGTGATGCTGCCCGACAGCATGCCGCACACACCAACAGCAGCTCCGATCACAGGATAAGCCCAGACTGCACGCGGTCCTTGGCTGAACGCCGCAGCAGGCAAATGCGGCAGAGGCAGGCGGGTCAACAGCACGGCGGCAAGCCAGAGTTGGCGCAGGGGGGCGTTTTTATCCATCATCAGGTCTTTTCATCGCTTGTGGGCTGCGGTGCATTGGGTAAACAGGCTCAGTAGCACTGGCAATGAAGGGTTTTGCAATGACTGAATTTTCCGATCTTGACGGCTTTCGCTCCATTCTTGCATCCATGCCAGTGGCTGATGATGCGGCACGCACAGGTGCGGCGGAGCGTAATGGCCAGCTGACCAAACCTCCGGGTGCCTTGGGGCGGCTTGAGGATGTGGCACAGTGGTATGCGGGCTGGCGCGGGGATGCGCTGCCTGTCGTGACTGCGCCCCAGATTATCGTCTTTGCGGGCAACCACGGCGTCGCGGCGCAAGGGGTTTCGGCCTTTCCGCCAGAGGTGACCGAGCAGATGGTGCTGAATTTCCAGCACGGCGGGGCGGCGATCAACCAACTTGCGCGCGCTGCTGGAGCCTCGCTCGATGTGCATGCGCTTGATCTGGCGCGACCCACGGAGGATTTCACCCAAGGGCCTGCGATGTCTGAGCAAGATGTCGTGACGGCACTTCGCACAGGATGGGACGCCGTAGACGCGGATGCCGACCTGTTGGTGGTGGGAGAGATGGGTATTGGCAACACCACGCCAGCGGCGGCTTTGGCCGCAGCGCTGGTCGGGGGTGATGCGTCAGACTGGACAGGGCGTGGCACGGGCGTGGATGATGCAGGGCTTGAGAATAAGACCCGCGTTGTGCGTGACGGGCTGGTGCTGCACCAAGGGCAGGTTGACGGACTTGAGACGCTGCGCCGTTTGGGCGGGCGTGAATTAGCCGCGATGGCGGGGGCGATTGCACGGGCGCGCAGTCTGCGCATCCCTGTGATCCTTGACGGGTTCATTTGTACAGCAGCCGCGGCCTGTCTGGCGCATACGGCTGAGGGCGCGCTGGATCATTGCGTGGCAGGGCATATGAGCGCCGAAGGTGCCCATGGCCGCCTGCTGCAATCGCTGGGAAAGGAGCCGTTGCTCGCACTTGGCCTGCGCTTGGGCGAAGCGTCAGGCGGGGCACTGGCAATCCAGATCGTCAAGGCTGCACTGGAGTGTCACAGCGGGATGGCCACCTTCGCCGAGGCAGGCGTCAGCGGCGGCTAGGCCCGCTTCTCCTCATCCTCGTCGGAGCGGTTTAGGAAAGCCGTCTCGAGGTCTTTCTCAAGCTCTTTGGCGCGGTTCACGTACTCAGCGTTCTTGGATGGCTCGATGTCGTGGCGCCATAGCGGGGCCAGTTCGCGCACGGATGTGCGGTCATGGTGGTAGAAGATGCGTTGTGCTTCGGCGGCCTCGAATTCTGATAGGCCCATTTTTTCAAGCACATAGCGGCCTGCCCGCAGGGAGCTGTCAAACATCTCGCGCACGATGTCATCGGCGCCCGCTTGATAGAGGTGGTAAACATCTGTGCGATCATGGGCGCGTGCAACGATATGTAAATCAGGCCGCTGGGCGCGGGCGTATTTCACCAGCGCGCGGGCCGATTGGCGGTTATCAAGCGCCACCACCAGAACCCCTGCATCTGCCAGACCTGCCTTGCGCAGTACGTCAGCACGGGTTGGATCGCCCAGAAATGCCTTGAACCCGAAGCGGCGCATCACGGCGATCGTTTCGGGGTTGTGGTCCAGTACGACAGTCTCGAACCCCGACGCCTGAATGAGGCGGTTCACCACCTGTCCGAAACGCCCGATGCCAGCGATGATGACGGGGCCTTCCTCGTCGATCTCGTCATCGGGGGGACGAATATGGGCATCTGCGCTGCGCTTTGAGATGAAATCATAGAGTATGAACAGCAGCGGCGTGATCAGCATCGTGAGGGCGATGACCAGCAGCAGTGTCTCGGCCACGTCGTTTGGCATGACATTGGTGGTCACCGAAAAGCTCACCAGCACAAAGCCGAATTCGCCTGCCTGTGCCAGCCCCAGCGCAAAGAGCCATTTATCACGGCCGCGCAGTTTGAACATATGGCCCAGCACAAAGAGGATTACCCCTTTGACCAAGATCACCAGTAAGGCCATGCCGAGAATGATCACGAAATCCGAGGCAAGAAGCGTAAAGTTAATGCCTGCGCCTACGGTAATAAAGAACAGCCCCAGCAGCAGCCCTTTGAACGGCTCAAGGTCGGTTTCAAGCTCGTGGCGGAACTCGGAGCTGGCCAGCACCACACCCGCAAGGAACGCGCCAAGGGCAGGCGACAGGCCCACGAGGATCATCAGGAACGAGATGCCAACAACGATCAGCAGTGCAAGTGCTGTATACATCTCACGCAGTTTGGCGGAATGGATATAGCGAAAGACGGGGCGCGTGAAGAAGACACCCGTGATGATGATGCCAGCGATGGCGCCGATGGTGACAAGGGTCACCCCCCATGCGGGCAGGCTGTCGATAAAGTTGAAGGCCGCATCGGCGGGGGAGCTGCCGTGGCCCGCGCCGTGGGCGGCCTCTTCTCCTGCGTCCAATGTGATCGAGCCATCGGGGGACACAATCGCATCGGGCAGGGTCACTGCGATGAGCGGCAGGAAGGCCAGCATCGGAATGACGGCAATGTCCTGCCCCAGCAGAACAGAAAAGACCGAACGCCCGCCCGCGGTTTGCATCAGCCCTTTCTCTGTCAGCGTCTGCAGTACAATCGCGGTCGAACTGAGCGAGAGAGCCAGACCGATCGCAAGTGCGACACCCCACGACTGGTCATAGGCCATGGCGATGCCCATAAGCGCCAGCGTGCTCAGCCCGACCTGTAGCCCGCCAAGGCCCAGCAATTTGTGGCGCATGTCCCACAGCGCGCGGGGTTCAAGCTCCAGCCCGATGAGAAACAACATCATCACCACGCCGAATTCGGCAAAATGCTGGAGGTCTTTCGTCTCGGCACCCACAAGACCCAGAACAGGGCCGATCAGAATACCCGCCGCGAGATACCCCAGCACTGATCCCAGCCCGAGGCGCGCCGCAATGGGCACCGCAATCACCGCAGCGGCAAGATAAATCGAGGCTTGGAATAGAAAACCTTCCATGGGGTTCCTTTAGGTGGGCAAGGGACCATCGCGTTTAAGCTGGTCCATGACAATCTGGCTGTGCACGCGGGCGACGGCCTTGTGGGGCAGAAGTACCTCATGAATCAGCCGGTTCAGGGCGGGTAGGTCTTCACAGTAGACCCGCAGCAGGTAATCCGCATCCCCCGTCATGGTCCACGCACTGACAATTTCGGCACGGGTGGTGATAAGGCGCGCAAAACTGGCAGAATGCTCTGGCCCGTGGGTGCCGAGGTGGACCTGCACAAACCCCTGCACCTCCAGCCCAAGTTTGCGCGGATCAAGGCGGGCTGTGTAGCTGCGGATCACACCTGCCGCCTCCAGCTTTTGACGGCGGCGGCCGACTTGGGAGGCGGATAGGTTGAGCGTCTCTGCCAACTGATGTGCGGTCAGATACGCATCCTTTTGCAGGGTGTCGAGCAGGCGTTTGTCGGTTTCATCCAGCATGATGCGGACCTTATTCATTTTATGGTAATGTGATGCGCGAAATACGCGCATATTGCTAGAGATATAGTGGATTATGCGCAAAATTCGTATTGGACCGGGGGTATGGTACGTATAATTTCAACACTGAGGAGCCTACCCATGGGGCCTTTCCCGCACGATGCACCGAAATCTGTCATTTCACCCGAAAACCCCGCAGGGACGGACGGGTTTGAATTTGTCGAATATGCTTCCCCCAACCCTGACGAGCTGCGCGAAGTGTTCACCAAGATGGGCTATACGCATGTGGCCAATCACAAGACCAAGCAGATCGAGCTATGGCAACAAGGCGATATTATCTATGTGCTGAACTATGACCCTGACAGCTTTGCCGCGGGGTTTGTGGAGCTGCACGGACCTTGCGCGCCCTCGATGGGCTGGCGGGTGGTGGATGCGCAAAAGGCGCTGGCCCATGCTGTGGCGCAGGGGGCCGAGGAATATACGGGCGATGGCAAAGTGCTGGATGTGCCTGCGATCATGGGGATCGGCGGATCGCTGCTGTATTTCGTGGATCAGTATTACGACACCTCGCCCTATAACTGGGAATACGACTGGTTCGCTCAGTCAAAGCCAGAGGGGGTAGGGTTCTACTATCTCGATCACCTGACTCATAACGTCTTCAAAGGGAATATGGACAAGTGGTTCAAGTTCTATGGCGATCTGTTCAATTTTCGCGAAATCCGGTTTTTCGATATTGAGGGAAAGTTCACGGGGCTGTTCAGCCGCGCGCTCACGTCACCCTGTGGTCGCATCCGCATCCCGCTCAATGAAGACCGTGGTGAGACGGGGCAGATCGTGGCCTATCTCAAAAAGTACAACGGCGAGGGCATTCAGCACATCGCCGTGGGCGCGCGCAATATCTATGACGCGACCGATGCGATTGCCCAGAACGGCTTGCGGTTTATGCCACCGCCGCCAGCGGCGTATTACGATCTGAGCAAGACCCGTGTGGTGGGCCATACCGAGCCGCTGGAGCGGATGAAGAAGCACGGCATCCTGATTGATGGCGAAGGCGTGGTGGATGGTGGCGAGACGCGCATCCTCTTGCAGATCTTCTCTAAGACCGTGATTGGTCCGATCTTTTTCGAATTTATCGAGCGCAAAGGCGATGATGGTTTCGGTGAGGGCAACTTCAAAGCGCTGTTTGAAAGCATCGAGCAGGAGCAGATCGACAGCGGTGAGTTGGTCGCTGAGTAGCCGTTACAGTCTTCCTGTACAGGCTTGATCTAATCGTGCGCGGAGCATTGCTCCGCGCATATTATTTATTCGGGAGCGCTCAGGCGCGCTGTTGGTTCAAAGGAATAGAACGGTGTGCGTGCCTTAAGGCATCTTCAGGACCAAGTTGCGGCCCCCTTTTTTATAGCGCAATTCCGAGTTGCTGATGGCCGCGACGCGGCCGCCGTCGATGCGGTCGCCGATTTTTACCTTTTGGTAGCGCCCGTTGGCCAAGCGGACCAGTGCGCTGCGGCTGGAGGGTTTGCCGTAGACACCGATCAGGTTGACGCGCCGCAGGTTGATTGCGTTCTTGACCGTAGCACTGCGGGACACGGAGGCTTTGGACGGTACTTTTGGCGTGACGGTACGCGGGGCCACGGTGCGGGCTGCTGCCACGCGGGTTTCCTGACGCGGGGCAGCGCGTTGGGCGCGTTTCACGATGCGGTTGAAGTTTCGCGGACGCACGCCGGGGCGGATGGATTTCTGTGTCGCGAAGCGGGTCGCGTTCTGGATGGCGGGGGCCGCTGCTGCGACGGCAACTGCGGGCTGAGGCACTGCGGCAGAGGCGGCCGCAGCAAGTTGTGCGGCAGCAGCTGCAGCGGCGGCGTTTGCTTCTTCTTCCTGTTCGGCTGCCTGTGCATCGTCTTGTGCTTTGCGCGCGCGATCTTGGATAGAAGAGGGACGCAAGCTGGGCCGGTAAACGGCAAGCTCGCTGCGTGTGACGCCACCGAGCTGCGCACGCTCTGTCTTTTCTGCCAAGCCGAGAGGGCGGTTTTGAGGACGAAACGCTGCAAGAGCCGATACGACAGGAGCAACCACCGCTTGCGGGGTGGCAAAGCGGGTCAGGGTTTGCGGAGGTTTCAAAGGCGGGCTTGCCGCGATGAGAGTGTAGCCGTCAGGTGTGACAATCCCCTCAGCGGACGGAACGATCAGGCCGTTTGCATCCCGTTGGGTCGACTGGCCGAAAGGCGGTGGAGAAACAACAGCGGCCAATTGCACATTTGTCTCAAACTGCTGGGGGGTAGGCAAAGCAAGCGCATCGGTGGCCGTGCTCACCGGATCAATGCCAGTGCGGAAAACAGGCTCCGCAGGGGTGTAGGGCGCGGAAAGCGGGGTTTCGGGGGCCAAGGGCCAGATACCCGTCACAGCATAGCGAGCGGCGGCCTCTGCTTCGGTGATAACGGGGACCTGAGGCTCGAGCCGCGTGTCTTGTAGCGCGTCGAGCACGGCAGTGTCTTCCGCCGAGAGGACAGGATCGAGTGCAGCGACCTGCACGCCTTCTTCAGTGGATGTTTGCTCGGGTTCAATCCCGTCAGGGGTGCGGATAACCTCTGGATCGATCTGGTTTTCTGGTGCGGAGGCTGTGACGCGGCCCTTATCGTCGTTAAGCAGCCCCGCGATACCGTCATCCAGAAACACCGCTGCCCAAGCGGCGACACCTGCAAGGAAAACAAGTAGGATTACGGTCATGATGAGGCCGAGGAAGCGCGGTTTGCCGCCAACGTTTTGGGAGCGCGCGCCAAAGACGGTCAGACGCTCCGCTTCGCTGCCCGTCGCTGGGACGGCCACAGCGGGTGCCGCAATGGGCGCGGCAGCACCCGTGCGCGGTTTGCGGCGGCTCATAAACTCATTCTTAATACGCCGTGAGGCCGCTACCAATGCTGGTGCGAAAGAGCTGCTTTCTTCTGCAGATGCTTCATTCGCCACCATTGGTGCGGGCGTGGGTTTGCTCAGTGAACTGCTGTCGGGAGAGAGTGGGGGAACAGCAATGCGGCGCGCGCCGCCGACGGATTTCGTGGGGGTAGCAGACCCCGCATCTTTACGGCGGCTCGAGAACCCTGCTGGGGCTGCAACTTTTGGTGGGTCTGCTGGACGAGGCGGTGCCGCAGGTGCTGATTTGTCAAAAGACGCGCCTGTTGACGCAACGGCGGCACTCAAGGCGGTGCGTTTCGGGTCGGGCTGGGGTGCCTTATCTGCTGGCGCTTGCGGTTTAGCGGTTGGCGTCTCAGGGGCTTGCTGTACTGCGACAGTCGGCTCGACCTCTGGTTCCCGAGGTTTGTTGCGCGCGTCGACCACAGGCGCTTCGGCATTGCTGTGCTCTTCCGGTTTGGCGTGTTTCGATGTGGCGGGTGCCAGATCAAGTTCGGGCTGGTCCTCGTCCTCAGTTGACGCGGCTTCGGCTGGTGGAGTCGGTGTCTGGGCTACCGTTTCAACAGGGGCGTCGATCTGTGGTGGGGCGGCTGGAGGCTCGATTTCATCTGGTGCGGTGGGCGCGGGCTCCAACTCGACCTCTGGTGTTGCCTCGGCACTGATCTCTTCGTGGGTCGGCAGCGCAATTGCCCCGACGATGACCACGGCGATCCCATCAGGTTCGACCTGCTCGCCCGCCTCAAGCAGTTTTGCGGACTCCCCCGTTGGGCCGAAGAATGGTTCCCCCAGATAGGGCGCATTATCAGGGACGGCAACAAAGCTGACAGGATGGAAGCGGTGCTCTGTCGCAAAGGCTTCGGCCTCGGCGAGGGTTTCTTTTGCCACAGCGGCCACATGGGTCTGTGCGCCGTCCATGCTGATGTCATAGGCCAGATCAGCGACCTCATAGTGGGGCGCATTTTGCAGCGCTGTTTCAGCCTCCTTGCGCCGCGCGGCGTCCGACAGGCCAGCCGTCTCGAGCGTGAGATATTTGATCAGGCTTGCAGGGATGATGAGTTTGGTGCGCACGCCGCCCGGCTCGAGGCTGGCGGCAGTTTTGCGCAGCATTGCAAGCTCGCCGGCCAGATCATCCGCGGTAACTGCAACTTCGCCTACCTCACGCCAACCACCCGCAGCGCGGTGCAGCAATTTGATGCCATCAAAAGACAGGGATAGGGCAAAGTTAGGCTTCATGGGCGCACATTATCACGGGTCAGGTTAACCAACAACTTAGTTGAAACATAGATTAACGCACAGAAGTTCACATGAAATAGATTAACGCACAGAAGTTCACATGAAAAGGCAGGCGGCCACGCATCGGCGGAGGGCCGCAGAGCGCCCCGCGCAGGGGTCAAGTCTGCGCTGGGCGGGATCTTAGGCTGTGGCCGTTGCAAGTGCCTGATCAAGGTCGGCAATCAGGTCGTCCGCATCCTCGGTGCCGATGGAAACCCTTACAACACTGGGGCCAGCGCCTGCGGCTTCCTGTTGCTCGGGCGTCAGCTGACGGTGCGTGGTCGAGGCGGAGTGGATGATCAGCGAGCGTGTGTCGCCCAGATTGGCCACGTGGCTAAAGACTTCCAGCGCGTTCACCAGCTTGACACAGGCGTCATAGCCGCCCTTGACTGCGAAGGTGAACAGGCCACCCGCGCCCTTGGGGCAGACGGTCTTGCTGCGCTCATAGTAGGGTGACGATTCGAGACCCGCGTAGGTCACATACTCAATGCGGTCGTCCGCCTCGAGCCAGGCTGCGATCTTTTGGGCGTTGGCCACATGCTTGTCCATGCGCAGGCTCAGCGTCTCGGTCCCCATCAGCGTGTAATGCGCCGATTGCGGGTTCATGGTCATGCCCAGATCGCGCAGACCCACGGCGATGCCGAAGAAGGTGAAAGCCAGATTGCCGAAAGTCTCATGGAACATGAGGCCGTGATACGCGGGCTCAGGCGCGCTCAGCGAGGGGAACTTATCACTGGCGGACCAGTCAAAATTGCCCGAATCCACAACGCAGCCGCCTGTGACTGTGCCGTTGCCTGTGAGATATTTGGTGGTGGAGTGCACGACCAGCGTCGCGCCATGCTCGATCGGGCGGCAAAGGTACGGCGTGGCCGTCGTGTTGTCGATAATGAGCGGGATTTGCGCGGCATCGGCGATGTCGGCAATGGCGCGCACATCCATGATATAGCCGCCGGGGTTGGCGATGGCTTCGCCAAAGACAGCGCATGTGTTGTCGTCGATAGCGGCCTTGACAGCGTCCGTGTCGTCAAAATCCACGAATTTAACTTCCCAGCCGAAGCGCTTGATTGTGTGGGAGAATTGCGTGACCGTGCCGCCGTAAAGACGGGTGGAGGCGACGATGTTTTTGCCCGGTGACATCAGCGGGAACAGCGCCATGATCTGTGCCGCGTGACCCGAGGAGCAGCAGACAGCGCCGACACCACCCTCAAGGGTCGCGATACGCTCTTGCAGCACGGCGACGGTGGGGTTGGTTAGGCGGGAATAGATGAAACCCACTTCTTGCAGGTTGAAGAGTGCGGCGGCGTGATCGGCATCGCGAAACACATAGCCTGTGGTTTGGTAGATTGGCGTCTGGCGTGCCCCTGTGGCGGGATCGGGGCGTGTGCCTGCGTGGATTTGCAGCGTATCAAAGCCGTGTGACATGGGTCTCTCCTCTGGATTGGTTGGGCTTTGAATACGGGATCGGGCGCGCACAGACAAGTGAACGGGCGCGGGAAGGGACGCGCTTCTACCATAGGCGCTCTCTACAGGCCGAAATTTTGCTGTGCGTGCGGTTTCAGGAACGATGTTGCAGGCGGCGCATTACTTTTGGCTTAACGCATCCAGTAGCCGTTTGATTTGAGGCGGTTGCGGATGGCCTGGTCCTTGCGGGGGAGGTTCTCGCGATCAAAGAGCGCGCGCGCCTTGGTGCCGCGGCCCTGATAGATCATCCGCTTGATCGGATCATAGGTCTTGAGCACCTTTTTGATCTTGTTGGGCGCGGTCACATGCTCGAGTACCGCCACCGCATGATCGCTTTCGCGGGCATAAAGCAGCGGGAGCAAACGATAATGACAGCTTACAGCCCCGTCCAGATACCCCTCGGGAAGTGTGTCGCGCCCGCCGCCAAGCGCATGGATCACCAAGGGCAGCGCGATCTGGTCGAGCCATGGATCAAAGCTTTGTGCGCACAGCTCGACCGGAGGCGCGTCGCGGATCGCAAGCGCGTATTCAAGGAACTTTTCCCCGAATTCATGCGGGCATTTGTAAAAGAAAAAGCCTGCGTTGAAATGGAGATAGCGGCGCCAGTACTCGTCAGGTTGGCCCAGATCGAGCGAGCTTTCGAAATCCCGCCCGAATTTGTCATAAAGAGACTTCCAAAGCCCTGTGTAGCCTGGCCCGTAGAGTTGCGGCTGGGGCCATGTCCCCTCGCGGCGCAATGAGGCGCTGGGGCGGTCAAAGTCGAAAGGCACAGATGCCAGATCGCCCATGATCAGTGTATCGGTATCGAAAAAGACGAAAGGCTCGCCTTTTGGCAGAGCGGCCAGCATCTCGATCTTATTGCCGAAGGGATAACTCTCACCAAAGTGCTTGCTCTCGAATGGGATGATCTCGGCACTTAATTCCGCCAGCGCGTCGCGCACGGGTTGGTCGCGGATGCTGGGGTCTTTTGTCCAGAGCGGGCCAGCCTGCGGTTCGGCCACGAAAATACGGCCTTTGAAATCGGGGTTCATGGTGCGCAAGGAAGAAACGAAAAGCACCGCCTCATAGGCCAAGCGACCCTGTTGTCCGACAACGACAACGTTGAAGGGGGCAGCGGAGGCTAGTGTGGGTGCCATGCTCGGTCCTCGGGTTCTTTTGCGCGCTTTAAGGAGCGTTTTTGCTTTTACCCAGTGTGGGACACGCCGCGTCATTTAAAAGCAGGCATTTGGCGCTGGTACGAGCGGGAGTGCGGCACGGGGTTTATGTTGCATGTGATTCGCACGGTGCAGTATCAAAAATCGAAATTGAACAATGTGTTAGCAGCACTGTTACTGTGTCCAGCCAGAAAACAATATTGGCATCGATCTTTCAGCAATCTGGCCAGATTAAGGCGATTGTGTCCAATTAATGGCATTCAAGTGTTTGTGAGTCGGAGATCCAAATCACTTGTGCTTAGTCACTCCCATATTTTCAATCGTTTAGGAAGATGCAGCCATGAGCACACAGAACTCCGTCACCGTCACATTGGGATGTGATCCCACCGCCACCGTTCGTATTTCTGAGACCGACAGTGGCACATTGTTTATTCAACTGATTGCGGATGATCCCAAAGCGGCGATCGAGTTTGATGGTTTGTTCTTCAACCTCTCCGACGACAGCACAATCGACAACATCAACTTCTCGCCCGAAGCCAATGACAACGGCTCCAACATCTTTTCGCCCGTCACAGGCATTCAGGCCGCAGCGGATGCGATTGATACGCTGCAAAACGGCGCGCAGGTTGTCGAAGGCTATGACATCGGCATCCAGTTTGGCACCAATCAGGACAGCACTACAGACGGGCAGGTAGGGCAGGCCAACTTCACGCTCTTCTCGGCAAACGGCCAGAAGCTGAGCCTTGATGATCTGGACGTCGACAGCTTTGCCGCTGTGGTCAACAGCGATGATGGCGTAAGCGGTCAAGTGCTGACCACGGGCGACACCCCTGATGCCGCCCCTGTTTTGGTATCCAAAGAGGTCTTGTTCGAGAACTTCAACAACATTCACGAGCCTGAGCAGTCGGATATCGTTGATGGTCACACCAATTGGGATGTGCGTTGGGGCAAACTGGTCACCAACAGCCACAATGAGGGCGTGCTTTAGCTTAAAACTGTCAGCACTGATGGTCCCGCCACGCTGAGCTTTGACGCCAATGTGCACAACACACATTTGTTCGAGAACTCGGGTCATTATGCTGACAGCCTGCGGGTTGAGGTGAACATCGACGGCGAAGGCTGGGTGTTGCTGGGCGAGTTTCAGGTGAATGACGCGGGCACAGCGATTGTCGGCTCCGAGACGGGCCAGACCTTTGGCAACCACGCCAGCAACGTCACCTATGAGGGCGGTATTCTGGACACGGCGGAGGAGACAGTACAGTTCCGCTTTGTCTCGGACGTCACGGCATCTGACGAATGGATCAAGCTCGATAATGTGTCCGTATCTGTTTCTGAGGAAGTGGACGGGGCCGCAGTTGAACGCGTGCTGCTGGCCGAAGATTTCAACGACATTCATGATCCCGACGACAGCGATGCGATCGCGCGTGATGGCCGCTGGGACGTGCGCGGGGATGAGTTGGTGACAGCTGGTCACAACGACGGCTACCTCAAGACAGCTGCCGTTGCTGCGGATGGCGACGTCGAGCTGAGCTTTGACGTGCGTGTCGCGGATGCGAGCAAATTTGAGGCTTCAGGCCACTACGCCGACAAGCTGACGCTTCAAGTGCGCACGGAAGACGGGCGTTGGGTAACGCTGGACCGTTTTGTTGTTAACCAAGAAGGCATGGCCCTTATGGGTAACAAGACTGGCAACGAGATTACCGAGGATGGTAGCAATCTGACCTATTCAGGTGGCGCGTTGGATGATGTGGATGGCAATGTCGAATTCCGTATTATCTCCGACATTTCGGCGGGCGACGAGCAGGTTGTTTTTGACAACCTCACCGTCACCGAGACCTCTGGAGGCGGTGCTGCGTCAGGTGAAGCCGTTGTGGTCGATTTCGAAGGGTTGAACTCTGGCGATGTCGTCGACGGTCAGTTTGAAGGTGTCACGGTGTCCGCTCAGAAATCAGGCAACGGGGCCAACAGCCAGAACGACGCGATGATCTTTGATACGGACAACCCGACGGGCGGTGACCACGATCTTGAATATGATGACCGCGGCAATGCGCTTATTATTTCCGAGGATAACGACAGTAGTGACGCCGATGACAATTGGCATGGCGGCACGATGACATTCGATTTTGACGCGCCATCCGAAGTGGTTAGCATCAACATGCTCGACATCGAAGAGAATGGCGGCACGATTGATCTGTTTTGATGCTGATGGCGGTTTGATCAACACGGTTGATATCCCCGCAGCAGGCGACAACAGCCAGCAGGAATTGGCCATTAATGCCGCTAACGTCTCCAGCATGAATGTGAACCTCGTAGGGTCGGGCGCCGTTGATGATTTGACGTTCATCCCGCCGAGTGATGACGCGGGGGACGATGACAAAGCGGGTCAATACGACGTCGACTACATCGCAGGCATTCCAGTGCTCCAGCCTGTGACGAACGACAAGCTGGTCGAAGCGATCAAAGAGCTGGACGACGAAGAGGATGAATTGATCATCTAACGCTCTGCCTATAAAGAAGAAAACAGCCTCTGCCCGATGATTTGGGCAGGGGCTTTTTTTTATGGGCGACAAATATTGCGCATATGTCAGCGCGGAGTACTGCGAGCAGCATCGTTATTGCGCTCAACTATGGGAGGAGGTGTGTCGTCACATTGCTTGGCAATATGACCTCACGGGCTCAAACAGTTTTCTCGGGGGAAATGTTTGTTGGTGGGCGACCCTGGAATCGAACCAGGCGTGCGTCTCCGCGAGGGAGTTACAGTCCCCTGCCACACCTTGCGGCCTGTCGCCCACTGGCGCTGTGACTATCTGTGGCTCTGAGGTGCGTCAACCATTAAATGGATGGTTTTTGCATGATGTTGATCAGGTTTTTTCCTGTTGTTTGATCGGGCTGGTGCTGCAAGGCTTGGCGCGCGCGGGTCAAAGGGATAGACGAAAGATAAGGCGCTGCTTTTGCGGTGCAATACAGAGGTGTCGTGATGAAAAAGCCGAAATGGGTTGTCGAAAAAGAGCAAGGCAAGAAGGCCGAGGCGCGCGAGACGCTTTGGCTGTTTGGTTTGCATGCGGTGCGTGATGCGCTGATGAACCCCAGACGCGTTAAAATCAACATGATGGTCACGCCCAATGCGCTGGCCAAACTCGAAGAGGCGGTCGCTTTCAGCGGGATTGAGCCTCAGGTGGTTGATCCACGCAAGTTCCGCCCGCCAATTGATGCCAATTCGGTGCACCAAGGTGTTGTACTGGAGGTTAAGCCACTCGATTGGGGGCGCATGGCTGATGTATGCATTGGCGCCGAGGCACCGCGAGTGATCATGCTGGACCGTGTGACAGATCCCCACAACGTGGGTGCGATTCTGCGCTCGGCAGAAGTGTTGAGTGCATCCGCCGTCATCGGGACCAAACATCATTCCGCGCCCGAGACAGGCGCACTGGCCAAGACGGCCTCAGGCGCGCTTGAGCGGCAGCCATATTTGCGCATCCGCAATCTGGCCGATGGTATTCGCGAGTTGCAGGATATGGGGTATCTTGTGCTGGGGCTGGATGGCGATGCGGAGCTGACCATTGAAGCGGCAGTTGAGGGCAAGCGTGACCGTGCTGTCGCGCTGGTGCTGGGTGCCGAAGGGCCGGGACTGCGCGAAAAGACGCGTGAAACTATTGATGCGTTGGTACGGATTGACGCGGGCGGGGGATTTGGCTCGCTCAACGTCTCAAATGCTGCCGCAATCGGCTTATATGCGACAAGAGAGCATTCATAAGGAGAGCGGTCATCGCCCATCCAGCAAAAATTGCGACCTGCTGTCATTGTGGCACCCGTGCGATGCTGCGGGTAGAGGCGACGCAGCACACGCTGAGTTGTAGCGCCTGTGGGGCACCCTTGGGGCAGCTCAAGATGTTGCCGGCGCCGCCTGTGGCCAAACCTGCTATCACCCATCAGCCTGCTGTGGCGAAACCCAGAGCCAAACCAAAGCCGCTCTTTGTGAAGCCTTCCAAGCCGTCAAAGAAACGCAAAAAGCGCAAAAGACTGTTTCGCAAGTTTGGCGAAGAGGTGTTTGATTTTGTTGAAGATATTTTCGATTAGGAGGCTGTGCTCGTGGCTTATAGCGACGCTTTTTTGAAGAACATCCTGACCCGCACCAAGCGGGTTGCGATCGTTGGTGTGTCCAGCAATCCCGTGCGGGCGAGCTATTTCGTGGCGCGGTACCTGAGCTTGCGCAACTTCGAGATTGTGCCTGTCAATCCGGGCCTTGCGGGGCAGGAGCTGTTTGGTGTGCCTGTCGTCGGTGCGCTTTCCGAGATTGAGGGGCCTGTGGATATGGTCGATATTTTTCGCCGCTCCGAGGCTGTGCCCGAGATTGTCGAGGAGGCGTTGGCGCAGTTTCCTGATTTGGGCACCGTCTGGATGCAGATCGGGGTGGAGCATGCACAGGCTGCGGCCAAGGCCGAGGCGCGCGGCGTGGATGTGGTGCAGAACCGCTGTCCGAAGATTGAATACCAGCGCCTGTTTGGCGAGCTGCGGATGGGCGGTTTCGCGACAGGTGTGATTTCAAGCAAGCTTTAGCGCGGGCGGCTGAGTGCGGATTCAGTTTATTGGCAAAATGAAGAAGTTAGCGTTATTGGCAAAATGAAGAAGTTAGCGGGACGCTTTTTCAGCAATGCCAGAGCTTGATTGGCGCTCTGACAGTGTTTTCATAACCTCGGTGAGCGCCACGTCGCGGGATGCCAGCATGACCAGCAAATGGTAGAGGACATCGGCGGCCTCGGATGTGAGGGCAGCTTTGTCGTCCTTTACGGCTTCGATGATGGCCTCAACCGCTTCTTCGCCGAACTTTTCGGCGCATTTCTCTGGACCTTTGGACAAAAGCTGGGCGGTCCAGCTGCTTTCGGGGTCTGCGGATTTGCGGCAGAGGATGGTGGCGTAGAGATCGTCTAGGGTCATTTCAGCCTCATGGGGATGCCTGCGGCGGCCATATGTTGTTTGGCCTCATGAATTGTGTATTCGCCAAAGTGGAAGATAGAAGCGGCGAGCACGGCGGATGCGCCACCTTTTGTGACGCCGTCGACGAGGTGATCAAGATTGCCGACGCCTCCCGATGCGATGACAGGAATGCTGACTGCATCGCTGATGGCACGGGTGAGCGGCAGGTTGAAGCCCTGCTTCGTTCCATCACGGTCCATGGAGGTGAGCAGGATTTCACCTGCGCCCTTTTCCATCATGAGAGTTGCGAATTCGACGGCGTCAATTCCTGTCGGTTTGCGGCCACCGTGGGTGAAGATTTCCCACTTTCCGGGTGAGACGGTTTTGGCGTCTATGGCGGCGACGATACACTGGCTGCCGAATTGATCGGCGGCTTGGGCGACTACATCGGGGTTGGCGACAGCGGCGGAGTTGAAGCTGACTTTGTCTGCGCCCGCCAGCAGCAGGGCGCGCACATCTGCCACTTCGCGCACACCGCCGCCCACCGTGAGCGGGATGTAGCAATGCTCGGCCGTGCGGCGGACCATGTCGAACATCGTGCCGCGGTTCTCGTGCGTGGCGTGGATGTCGAGAAAGCAAAGCTCGTCCGCGCCAGCCGCATCATAAGCGATGGCGGCATCCACGGGATCGCCCGCATCGCGCAGACCAACGAAGTTGACGCCTTTGACTACACGGCCATGGGCGACATCGAGACAGGGAATGATGCGGGTTTTGAGCATAAGAGCCTTTTAGGGGATAGGAGGCAGAGGGGGAAGGGACCTTAACGCCGTGCCTTATATTCCACTGCTGCAGCAATGAGAAACAGTGCGAGCAGGAAGCCTATCGCGCCCACAAAACCCGTTGTGAGCAGGTTGAAGATGTTTTGGGCAACCCATTCGGGCATGAAACTACAGCCGTGGTAGCCTTTCTCCGCGATGCCATTGCATGTCGCATTTATCACGATCAGGCAGATGCAAAGAATGACCATCGCAGTTGTGCAAAGAAGGCTGCTCGCTTTTAGGGGTATGATCAGACGTGGTGCCGCCGTTTTTCTAGCCCAGAGCAGAGCTATTCCCGATAGCACAAGGATAGGCACCAGAATGAAGCCTAGGGATTGGACGAGGTTTAGGGCAGACACTAGGCGAGAGCCGTCAATGCGGCCTTCAGATCAATTGCGCCGTCATAGAGTGCGCGGCCCGAGATTGCGCCTTCGATCACGCCTGTGGCTTTGAGTGCTTGCAGGTCGGCCAGTGATGACACGCCGCCAGAAGCGATGACAGGGATGCTCACGGCGCGGGCCAGATCGGCTGTGGCGTCGATGTTGGGGCCGCCCATGGCGCCGTCGCGCATGATGTCGGTGTAGATGATGGCGGCCACGCCTGCATCCTCGAACGATTTGGCGAGGTCGGTGACCATCACGTCAGTCTCTTCGGCCCAGCCTTTGGTGGCGACTTTGCCATTGCGGGCATCGATGCCAACGGCGACTTGGTTCGGAAAGGCGCGGGCGGCCTCACGCACCAGATCTGGATTTTCCACCGCAACGGTGCCGAGGATCACGCGGGCGAGGCCCTTGTCCAGCCAAGCCTCGATCGTTGTCATGTCACGGATGCCGCCGCCAAGCTGGGCAGGAACCTTGCACTTTTTGAGGATCGCTTCGACAGGAGCGGCATTGACGGGGGCACCTGCGAATGCGCCGTTGAGATCAACGAGGTGCAGCCACGTACACCCTGCATCGACAAATTCCTGTGCTTGGGCGGCGGGATTGTCGTTGAACACGGTCGAGCGGTCCATATCACCGTGGACCAGACGCACAGCTTGGCCGTCTTTGAGATCGATTGCGGGGTAGAGGATCATGGCACAGCTCCTTTGCGCAGGCTTGCGAGGCGTTTTACATGGAATTCTGCCGTGTGCAACGCGACCTTACGTTAGGCTTGCCGTCGTGTTGGCCTTTGGGGCAGGGTTTAGGGCGTTTTCAGGGAGGAACCAGTATGAGAGCGATTTTGATGGCGGCCGTTGTGGCAGCAGGGTTTGCATGGGGGGCAGCAGCAGATCCCGCGGTGGGCACATGGAAGACCCAAGTGGATGACGGTGCCTATGCGCACGTGAAAATGTCCAAATGTGGGGCGAATCTGTGCGGCACGATTGCACGCACGTTCAATGATACGGGTGAATATAAGTCCGCCAACCTCGGCAAGCAGCTGGTCTGGGATATGACGCCTGCGGGGGGCGGTGCGTATAAGAGCGGCAAGATCTGGCAACCTTCAACGGGCAAAACGTTCAAATCCAAGATGGCGCTCTCGGGCAATACGCTCAAAGTGTCGGGTTGTGTCGGGCCGATCTGCCGCAAGCAGACGTGGAGCCGCGTAAACTAGGGCTTCCACGTCAGAAAGTTGGAGATGAGCCGCAGGCCTGTGGTCTGGCTTTTCTCGGGATGAAACTGCATCCCCACCATATTGTCGCGGCCGATTACGGCCGTGACGTCGCTGGCGTATTCCACATGGGCAAGGCGCTGGGCGAGGTTGGTTACGGCCATGTGATAGCTGTGCACAAAATAGGTGTGGTCGCCCGTGGCGATGCCGTCAAACACCGCATGTGGCGCGTCGATCACCAGATCGTTCCAGCCCATATGCGGGACCTTGAGCGCGGGATCGGTAGGGGTGATGCGGGTGACCTCACCCCCGACCCAATCCAGCCCGCGGGTGTCCTCATATTCGCGGCCCCATGTTGCCATAAGCTGCATACCGACACAGATGCCCAAGAAAGGCCTCGCCTTTACCTCGACCGCCTCGATCATGGCGTCATAGATACCGCTTTTACCCTTGAGCGCAGCCATACACGCGGGAAAAGCGCCATCACCAGGCAGGACGATACGGTCGGCGCGGGCGATGGTGTCGGGATCAGTTGTGACCATCACCTCGCCAGCATCGGCTTCCCGCGCCATGCGCCCAAACGCTTTATGGGCGGAGTGAAGATTGCCGCTTTCGTAGTCGATGATGGCCGTGAGCATTCAGAGCATGCCTTTGGTCGAAGGTATGGCGTCAGCCTTGCGCGGATCAGCTTCGAGCGCGTCGCGCAGCGCACGGGCCACCGCTTTGAATGCGGCCTCGGCGATGTGGTGTGAGTTGAGGCCGTGAAGCTGTTCCACGTGCAGGGTGATGCCGCCGTGGGTGCTGAATGCTTGGAAAAACTCGCGCACCAACTCGGTGTCAAAACTGCCGATTTTGGCGGTGGGCAACTCGACGTTCCAGACAAGGAAAGGGCGGCCCGACAGATCGAGTGCTGCGCGCACCAGCGCGTCATCCATCGGCAACAGGCACGCGCCATAACGGGTGATCCCGCGCTTGTCGCCCACGGCTTGTGTGAGCGCTTGGCCCAATGCGATGCCCACATCTTCCACCGTGTGGTGATCGTCGATGTGCAAGTCACCCTCACAGCGTACGGTCATGTCAATCAGCGCATGGCGCGACAGCTGGTCAAGCATGTGGTCGAAAAATCCAACGCCTGTCTGGTTGTCATAGACGCCTGTGCCGTCGAGGTTGATCTCGACAGAGATATTCGTCTCGGCCGTGGTGCGGGTGATCTTGGCGGTGCGCATGAGGTAGCCTTCCGTTGACGCGTTCCGTGTCCTTATAGCAGTGAAGTGGCGCAGGCCAAGGGGCGATGGGGGATTGCGGCGGCTTGGGCTTCATGCCAGCTTGAGATACAACAAACAGGAGCACGCCCGTGAGTACATGTGTCTATATCCAGATCAGATGCCGCCCTGGCGCGACCTACCGCGTTGCCGAAGCGATCACCCTGCGCTAGATACACTCCGAGCGTTATTCTACCTCCGGAGATTTTGATCTCTTGATGAAAGTCTATATTCCTGAGGGCAATGACGTGGGTGTCTACATAAATGACAATCTGCTCGATATCGACGGGATCGAACGCTCGCTTACCACGATGACGTTTAAAGCGTTTTGATGCGCGTACTTGCCTTTTCTCTGTTGCTGACCGCCACACAGGCTGGTGCCGCCCAGCGTATTTACGAGGGGGAGGAAGCCTCTGCCATTCGCTGTGCCAATATGCTGGCCATGACAGAAGTGGCCTTGAACGATGCAGGGTTGATGGATGATCCAGAGAAGGACGTACTGATCGAGATATCCGTGCTTATCCTCGAGCGACACGTAAGTGGAAGCTGGCCCGAGAAGAAGCGCGCCATGGAGACGATGCGCGATAGGCGGGTTGTGGACGCGACACTCCAAGATTACCAGCGCCACGCGCCACTGTGCCTTGCGCGGTTCCCGATCAACTAATCCGCGATGCGGCGAAACTGCGGGGCGATACTGCCCGGGCAGGTGGCCTCGATCCGTGTCAGGATATCGGTAACGGGTAGGCCTGTGACGGCCTTTATCATCTCGCGGTAGGGCGGCAGGTTTGTGCATTCCAGCAGGATATGGCGATGCGTGTGCGTTTGCGTTTGCTCGATAAGGTCGCGCAGCTCTGCGCGGGCTTTTCGCACATCCAATGTGCTGAGGTTCTGCCCGATTACATTGCGCAGATGATGCGCGGGAGGCAGACCATTGATGCTTGCGGTGTAGGCGCTGTGCGGTCCCAAATGGGCGGCGGTGAGGCTATCTGCGTCAAAGGTCAGGATCATCAGTTGATCGGGAGTATGGTCATGTCGCAAGCGATCCAGCGCTGTCAGTGCCGAACTGATGAACGGGCGGTCGGTCAGGGCGGCAAGATGCGTTTGCCAATAGCTCAGAAAGCCGCAAGAGGTCACAATAATGTCGCCCTCCGCCTGTGCCAAAGCCTCCTCAAACGGGGCGATGTCCACGTCTTGGGGCCGTGCGCTTACGATTTTACCGACGCTTGCGCCGCGCACCCGAATGATCTGGGGTGCGCGCACGTAGCTGTCAGCGCAGCCGACATCCCCCGCAATGCGCGGGAAATCGGTGTCGAGTTGCAGCACCGTGACGAGAGGGACCATAGGCTATTGTCGGACCTGACTTGCGGCGATCTTCTCGGGCAGCCATGTGGCCAGCTCGGGGAAGATCACCAGCAGGACCACCATCACCAGCATGAGGCCCACCATGGGCAGCGCCACCTTGGAGATATAGCCGATCTCGTGTTTGGTCATGCCTTGCAGCACAAACAGGTTGAACCCGATGGGCGGTGTGACCTGCGCCATCTCAATCACAACAACCACAAAAATCCCGAACCAGATGATGTCGATGCCCGCCTGACGGACCATCGGCTCCACAATGGCCATGGTCAGCACCACGGAGGAAATCCCGTCGAGGAACATGCCAAGGATAATGTAGAAGACCGTGAGTGCTGCGATCAGGGTGATTGGCGAGAGCTGAAGCTCGTCGATCCAAGCGGCGAGCGCGCGGGGCAGGCCCGTGAAGCCCATCGACAGCGACAGGAAGGACGCGCCCATCAGGATCAGTGCGATCATGGCCGAAGTCCGTGTGGCGCCCATCAGGCTTTCAACAAAGGCGCTTTTGTTCAGAGACCCTTGGAACATGGCGAGGATGAGCGAGCCGATGACGCCTACGGCGGCGGCCTCGGTCGCAGTGGCCCAGCCGAAATACATGGAGCCGATGACGGCAAAGACTAGCAATAGAACGGGCACGAGAAAGCGGCTCTCCGACAGCATGATGCGCAGCGGCATGGACGGCTCGGGTGTGGGGCGCTGGTCGCGGCGGACAAAATGCCAGATGACGATATAGCTCATGAACAGTGCAGCAAGCACCAGACCGGGAATGATACCCGCCATGAAGAGCTTGATAATGCTCTCGTTCACCGAGACGCCATAGACGATCAGCGCCAGCGAGGGCGGGATCATCAAGCCCAGCGTGGCGGCACCCGCCAACGTGCCGATGATCATGTATTCGGGGTAGCCGCGCTTGCGCAGCTCGGGGATGGACATCTTGCCCACGGTCATCAGCGTCGCCGCCGAGGAGCCTGACACGGCGGCAAAGATCGTGCAGCCTGCGATGTTGGTGTGCAGCAAGCCACCTGGCAGCCAGCGCACCCAAGGGGCCAGACCGCGAAACATGTCTTGGGACAATCGCGTGCGATAGAGGATTTCACCCATCCAGATAAAGAGGGGCAGGGCGGTCAGGGTCCAAGAACTGCTCGAGGTCCAGATCGTGGTGATCATCGCGTCGCCTGCGGGGCGGGTGGTGAACAGCTCAAGCCCTACCCAAGCGACGCCCATGAGCGCGAGGCCCACCCACATCGATGAGGCCAGCAGCCCGAAGAGGACCAGCAAAAAGACAACCGTGGCATAGGCTTCGATCATTCCACGCCCTCCGACACGATCGGGTTCTTACCCGTGATAATGGTGCGGTAAAGCGTATCCCAAAGTGCAATCGCCAGCAGGACCGCGCCGATGGACATCGACAATTGCGGTATCCAAACGGGGGTGAAGACCAATTCGGACGAAGTGCTCCCCAGCGCCTTGCCCCAATCGCCCAAGGGCGTGGCGGGCAGTTGCAGGACGGTGACGACCCATTCAGGGATCTGGTCCTGCCCTTGCGTGCGGTCATTCAGCGTCTCGGAGAAGGCATTGGTCTTGATGGCAAACCGCGCAAAATACGTGGCGACTATCGCCGCACCTGCAAGGGCAAACAGGTCAAGCCAGCGGGAGGTGAAATGGTTCATGTTCAGCAGGATCGATACGCGAATATGTGCGCCGCGGGTCAGCGCATAACTCAGCGCGAAAAACGAAGTGGCGGCCATGGCGTAGCCTGCAAATTTGGTGGTGCCCGGCATGGCGATGCCAGACCAGCGTGCGACCATCTGTGCCACGATGAGCAACAAGATGACGACCATAAAACACGCGGCAATCGCGCCCGATGCGGCATAGACGCGATCAAGCAAGCGCCAGACGGGTTGCATTCGCTGCGCGAGCACGTCGCGCGCGACAAAGCACAAACCTGCAAACATCAATGGCAGTACAAAGAGCCACACCCAAAGAGGCAGGCCCAACACTGGCGACCAGTCGCGCATGGTTTTGGTTCCTTGAATTGAAAAAGCGCCCACCGTTTTTCAGGAGGGCGCTTGGGACCAGCTTAGTTAGCTGCTTTGAATGCGTCTATGATGGCCTGACCATCAGCACCCGCAGTTTCGAGCCATTCGGCTGTCATCTTAGCACCAATGGTCTCCAGCTCTGCCAGAAACTCGGGCGAGGCATCGGCCACGGTCATGCCGTTCTTTGCCAGTTCGGCAAAGTAGAAGTCAGACAGCTCTTCGGATTTAGCCGCACAGGAGGCCGCCGTCTCGTCAGCAGCTTTCATGATGCCAGCCTGCACTTCGGCATCCAGACCGTCCCATGCCTGCTTGTTGGCGACCACGTAGTTGCGCGGCAGCCATGCGTTGACTTTATAGTAGTGGCTCAGGTGCTCCCAAACCTTTTGGTCATAGCCCGTGGAGCCTGAGGAGATGAAGGAAGATGCCACACCCGTTGCCAACGCCTGAGCCAGTTCGGCCGCTTCGATCTGGACGGGGATCATGCCCAACTCTTCGGCGAAGGTGGCCGTGGCAGTGTTATAGGAGCGGAATTTGATGCCTTGGGTATCGGCGGAGGAGTTCACTTCCTGCGCAAAATAGAAGCCCTGACCCGGCCATGGGCAGGTATAGAGGGCGACCATGTTCAGGTCCGACAGCTGGGCGTTTACAGTGTCCTTCGCGACATCCCAAAGCTTTGCGTTATCGGCATAGGATGTTGCGAGGAACGGAAGGTTGTCCCAACCCAGCAGCGGGGCCTCATTGGCGTGGGCGGACATGAACCGCTCCCCGATGTTGACCTGACCCGTTTGCACGGCACGCTTGATATCGCCGCCCCCAAACAGCGAGCCACCCGGATGCACGGTGATGTCGATGGCACCGCCCGTGTATTCGCGCACCTTGTCGGCAAACATCACACCCTGTTCGGAGTGGAAGTTGGTGGCGGAATAGGCCATCGGCATATCCCACTTCTGCGCATGGCCATCGGCGAAGGCTGCTGTGGCGCCCAGTGCCGCCGCAGCGACGGTAAGGCTCAGTTTTGTCATAGTATTCATAGTATTCATTGTCATATCCCTATTGGTGCGCATCTGACGGCCTATTGGTTACGCCTGTCCAGCGCTGTATTTGGCGGGGTCAAACGGGCGCATGTCCGTATTCGGTGTGGCACCATTAATTAACTCCGCAATTATCCGACCCGTTTTTGGCCCGCTTGTCAATCCGACGTGTTGATGTCCGAAGGCGCTAAAGCTGCGGCCCTCTGCATCATTGGCTCCGATGAGTGGCAGGCTGTCGGCGGGGGCAGGGCGGTGGCCCATCCATTCTACTACTTCGCCGTAACGGACATCTGGCAGCAGCTTTGCGACCTGACGGCGCAGCATCTCTAGTGGTGCACGCGACGCTGGTGCCTCCAGCCCGCCAAATTCGATCACACCTGCCGCACGGATGCGGCCCCGCATGGGGGTCAGCACGAATTTTCCGCTGGCAACCATCATCGGCGCGCGCGGCATGGCCGAGGGGTTCATCAGCTCGATATGATATCCCCGTTCGCTCTCGAAGGGGACTTTCACGCCCAGCTTATGGGCAATCTCGCGCGACCACGGCCCCATCGCAAAGACGATTCTGTCGGCGCGCAAGCTACCGTTTTCGGTGATCAGCGCCGTTACTGCGCCCTCTGTCATCTCGATGTTTGTTATTGGCGTAATCTGCAGGGTGCCACCCTCGGCGACAAAATGATCGGCCAGCGCTTTCACATAAGCACCTGGATCGCTGATGCGGCCATGATTCTTGCAGCGCACGACTGTCTCAAACGTATCGCTAAAGATCGGATCATAAGCGGCATATTCTGCACCGCTCACAACCTCGTATTTCACGCCCTGCGCGTCGCGTTTGGTCCAGCCATAGGCGTCGGCTTCATATTCGGTGCGTGTGGCATAGCCAAAGCAATAGTCTTCGGTGGTGATGAACTGGGCGGCGGGTGTGTCCGCCGCAAGCGCCTGATGCTGTTCGACCGTGTCGTGCAACAAGGCCGACATGGCCGCGCCGTAGTGGTCCACATGCGCATCATTGGCATAAGAGAGATACTTCATCAAAAACGGTGCCAAACGGGGCAGATAGGACCAGCGCAGATAAAGCGGTGCGTCACGGTTCATTAGCATAGCAGGTGCTTTGCCCAGCAATCCAGGCGTGGTCACGGGCACAACTGCGCCCGCAGCCAGCACGCCTGCATTGCCATGGCTTGTGCCAGATGCAGGCCCTGCTCGGTCCACCACGGTTACGTCATGGCCTGCGCGTTGCAGCCAGATTGCCGTCGAGATGCCAACGATCCCTGCGCCTGCTACCAGAATTTGCATAAGAGTGATCCTGCCTGTGCGTGTCCTGTGTGAACCTGCACAAGCAGATGAAAATTGTCACGCTTTCAATTCCACCTGTTGGTGCCACGGTAGACTTGCGGCCGATTGCGATACTCCTCAAAGACGAAAGGCCGCCCGAAGGCGACCTTATCGTGTCCGACTGGGTAGGTCGGTCTAACTGGAGCGGGCGAGGCGATTCGAACGCCCGACCCTAACCTTGGCAAGGTTATGCTCTACCCCTGAGCTACGCCCGCATCCGTTAGTGGGGCTGATTTAGCTCTACGCGCAGTACGCCGCAAGAGGTAAATTGCCCAGTTGCGCAAATACTTTGCATTAAAAGAGAGCGTGACCAATTACAGCCAAGGCCGACAGGACTAACGTCAGCACAGTTAGCAAAAAACCACCTGCGCGCAGCGAGACGACCTGCGGTGTGCGCGACATGCCAATGGCGTGGGCGAGCCGTGCCGCCAAAAGGGAAATACCCATGGCATGCACAGCAACGGAGGGCGCGCCCAAAAGCTCGGCGCAGAGCATCAGCACCAGCGTGAGAGGCACGTACTCCACAAAATTGGCCTGTACGCGCATTGATTTGTTGAGGTCCGTCTCATCCGCGCCAGCGGGAGCCTTGTCCAGAATGACGCGCTGGCGCACAACGAGCGCGCTCAGCACGGCAAACACAAGTGCCAACAGGCCCGCGTAGAGAGGGGTTATGCTCAGCATCTTTTACTCCAACTCGACCAGCAGGTCTTTTGCGTCAATCTGACCACCTGCCTGAACATGCACAGCTTTCACAACCGCATCGCGTTCGGCGTGCAGGCCCGTTTCCATCTTCATTGCCTCGATGGTGAGCAGCAGATCACCTTGTTTGACACTTTGCCCGACCACGGCGCCAACGCTGGCCACTACACCGGGCATCGGCGCGCCGATGTGGTTGGCATTGCCCGCCTCTGCCTTGGGCCGCTGTTGCGTTGTGGCGGTGACCAGACGGTTAGGCACGCGGATTACACGCGGTTGGCCGTTGAGCTCGAAGAAGACTTTGACCTCGCCGTCCTCATTGGTCTCGCCAATGGCTTGCAGGCGGATCTCGAGTGTCTTGCCAGGGTCGATCTCTGCGGTGATCTCGTCGCTCGGCTCCATCCCGTAGAAGAACGTGGGCGTGGGCAGGGTGCGCACGGGGCCATAGATCGCGTGGCGGCTCATGTAGTCAGTATAGACCTTGGGGTACATAAGGTACCCTGCGAGGTCTTCCTCGTCGATCTCAACCCCGCCCAATTCTTCGGAAAGGGCTGCGCGCACGGCCTCCAGATCAACAGGCTCCAGACGTGCGCCCGGACGCTCGGTCACGGGTTTCTCGCCCTTGAGCACTTTGTCCACGATCCCCTCAGGGAACCCACCCGGAGGCTGGCCCAAATTGCCGCGCATCATGTCGATGACAGAATCGGGGAAGGAGACATCCGTTTCGGGATCTTCCACCTGCGCGCGGGTCAGCCCTTGGGAGACCATCATGAGCGCCATGTCGCCCACGACCTTCGAGGACGGCGTGACCTTAACGATATCGCCGAACATCTTGTTCACGTCCGAATAGGTGCGCGCCACCTCGGGCCAGCGGTCATCAAGGCCGAGGCTCGCCGCCTGAGATTTGAGATTGGTGAACTGACCGCCGGGCATCTCGTGCAGATAGACCTCGGAGGAGGGGGCCTGCATGCCCGTCTCAAACGCGCGGTACTGGTGGCGCACGTCTTCCCAATAGTCGGAGATTTCGCGCACGGCCGTCATGTCCAAGCCCGTGTCGCGATCGGTGTGGCGCAAGGCCTCGACGACCGAGCCGAGCGTGGCTTGCGACGTGTTGCCCGAAAACGCATCCATCGCGCAGTCAACGGCATCCACACCTGCCTCTGAAGCGGCAAGGATGGTAGCCGTAGCAACGCCAGCCGTATCATGCGTATGGAAGTGGATCGGGAGGCCCACTTCGGTTTTCAAGGCCCGCACCAATTGACGCGCTTGGGCAGGCTTCAAAAGCCCGGCCATGTCCTTGAGGCCCAGAACATGGGCGCCTGCGGCCTTCAATTCCTTGCCCATTGCGACATAGTATTTCAGATCGTATTTGGCGCGATCAGGGTCAAAGATATCGCCCGTGTAGCAGATTGTGCCTTCACAGACTTTGCCCGCTTCCTGCACGGCGTCCATCGCGACGCGCATGTTCTCGACCCAGTTGAGGCTGTCGAACACGCGGAACACATCAACGCCACTGCTCGCGGCAGTTTTCACAAAATGCTGCACCACGTTGTCGGGGTAATTGGTATAGCCCACGCCATTGGAAGCGCGCAGCAGCATCTGGGTCATAATGTTTGGCATGGCTTCACGGATGTCGCGCAGGCGCTGCCACGGGCACTCCTGCAAGAAACGATACGCCACATCGAATGTCGCCCCGCCCCAACACTCAACCGAGAAGAGTGTGGGCAGATTGGCGGCATAGGCAGGGGCCACTTTGATCATATCATGGCTGCGCATGCGGGTGGCGAGCAAGCTTTGGTGCCCGTCGCGCATGGTGGTGTCGGTGATCAAGAGCTGGCGCTGCTGGCCCATCCAGTCGGCCACGGCCTGCGGGCCTTTTTGCTCCAGCAGATTGCGCGTGCCCATCATCGGCTCGGCGCGGTTGGCGGGCGGCTGTGGCGCGCGGGTGGTGGCAGGGGGAAGGGGCTTATCCTTGGTCTCGGGGTGGCCGTTGACGGAGATGTCAGCGATGTAGGTCAGCACCTTGGTACCGCGGTCCTGACGTTTCTCAAAGATAAAGAGATCGGGGTTTTCGTCAATGAATTTAGTATGATAGGTGTTGTTGAGGAACATCGGGTGCTTGAGCAGGTTCTCGACAAAGGCGATGTTGGTGCTCACGCCGCGAATACGGAATTCACGCAAAGCGCGGTCCATGCGGGCGATGGCTTGGTCAGGGGTCTGCGCCTTGGCCGTTACCTTGACGAGAAGGCTGTCGTAATAGCGCGTAATCACGCCGCCCGAGTAGGCCGTGCCGCCGTCAAGGCGGATGCCCATGCCCGTGGCTTCGCGGAAGGCGGTGATGCGGCCATAGTCGGGGATGAAATTGTTGAGTGGGTCTTCGGTCGTGATGCGCGTTTGTAGGGCGTGGCCTTGCAGTTGGATATCATCCTGTGAGGTTTTGCCCGTCGCCTCGGCTATCGTCTTGCCCTCGGCAATGAGGATTTGCGCTTGCACGATGTCGATGCCTGTGACCTCTTCGGTCACTGTATGCTCGACCTGCACGCGGGGGTTCACTTCGATGAAATAGAATTCCTCGGTGTCCATATCCATCAGGAATTCGACCGTGCCTGCGCACTCATAGTTCACATGCTGGCAGATTTTGCGGCCCAAATCGCAGACATGGGCGCGCTGTTCTTCCGTAAGATAAGGCGCGGGTGCGCGCTCCACGACCTTCTGGTTGCGGCGCTGGACGGAGCAGTCGCGCTCATAGAGGTGGTAAATTTCGCCGTGGGTATCGCCGAGGATTTGCACCTCAACGTGGCGCGCTTTGAGGATCATCTTCTCCAGATAGCCCTCGCCATTGCCAAAGGCGGCCTCGGCCTCGCGGCGGCCTTCGCGGATTTTCTCCTCCAACTCGTCCTCGGAATAAATGGGGCGCATGCCGCGCCCGCCGCCGCCCCATGAGGCCTTGAGCATGAAGGGGTAGCCGACTTCCTTGGCCTCCGCCTTGATCGCGTCCATATCGTCACCGAGCACTTCGGTGGCTGGGATCACAGGAACACCGGCCTCAACGGCGACACGGCGCGCGGAGGCTTTATCTCCTAGCGCGCGCATCGTTTCGGCCTTGGGGCCGATGAAGGTGATGCCGTTCTGCGCACAGGCATCAACGAAATCAGGGTTCTCCGACAGTAGGCCATAGCCCGGGTGGATCGCATCCGCACCGCAGGCTTTGGCGACGCGGATCATCTCGTCAATGCTCAGATAGGCGGCGACAGGTCCCAAATCCTTGCCGATGCGGTAGGCCTCGTCTGCCTTGAAGCGGTGCAGACCCAGCTTGTCCTCCTCCGCGAAGACGGCAACGGTGGTTTTACCCATCTCATTGGCGGCGCGCATGATGCGGATTGCGATCTCGCCGCGGTTTGCGATGAGGATTTTAGAGAACTCGGTCATAAAGGCAGGCCTTGTTTGGAAAGCAGATGTCAATTTGTAGGCGCAAGTGGTATCCTGCCGCAATGCGTGAGAGTGGGTAGATGCCAATTTCTCGTATTGCGGGCTGCGTGTGAACGCGGCGCGCGGGCTTAGTCGAGCGAAATGGGCGCAGGGAGATCAGCCAGTGTGCGCGCGCCGGTCTGGCCCATGTTGGCAGCCATATCTTTGGCCAATATATCGATGAGGTGGTCAATGCCCTGCGGCCCCAACGCGCCAAGGGCAAAGTGGAACGCACGGCCCAGCATCACAAAGTCCGCGCCCAATGCCAAGGCGCGCAGAACGTCGAGGCCGCCTTCGATACCGCTGTCGAACAGGAGTGGCAGATTGGTTGCAGCGCGCACATCAGGCAGCGCATCAATCGCGGCAGGCGCGCCGTCAAACTGGCGCCCTGCATGGTTGGAGACCCAGATGCCATCGACGCCAAGCCCTTCGAGGCGGGTGGCATCGGCGGGGTGCAAGACACCTTTGACCAGAAAATCACCGTCCCATTCCTCGCGTAGCCAGCCGACGTAGTCCCAGTCAGGCGCGGTGCGGAGCAGATATCCCACATGGGCTGTGGGCGAGAGCCCTTCGGTTGCGGCATTTGCGTATTTGTCCAAGCCGCGCATGTGGGGCATCCCGCGTTTCGCCATACCTGCCGCCCATGCAGGGCGCATCGCCACCTGAGCCAGCAGCCGCGGGGTCAAGCGGGGCGGGTTGGTCAGGCCAGAGCGGACCTGCCGCTCGCGGCGGCTCGCGACGGGGACGTCCACAGTGAGGATAAGGGTAGAGAAGCCAGCAGCTTTTGCGCGGGCCAGCATGTCGCGGCGGATGTCCGAATCGCGCGGGGGATACATCTGGAACCATGCGTGCTCCCCCAGATGGGGGGCAATGTCTTCGGGGCTTTGGGTGGCGACGGTGGAGATGCTGTAAGGGATGCCTTTGCGTGCGGCGGCGCGGGCCAAATGCTCTTCCGCGTCAGGCCACATCAGCCCCGACATGCCTATGGGGGCAACGCCAAAGGGCAGGGGCAGGGATTTGCCCAAGAAGGTTGTGCTCAGGTCAGGCTCGAATTCGCCATGCAGAATCGACGGCATCATACCGATCGCATCAAGCCCCTGTCGGTTGCGTGCCTTCGTCGCCTCATTGCCTGTGCCACTGTCGAGATACTCCCAAACGAACTTTGGGATACGTCGTTGGGCGCGGGTGCGCAGGTCAGATAGGGCAGGGTATTTAGCGTGCAGATCCATGACACCCATCTGGGCGAAGTCAGCATGGATTGTCCAGAGGGACCCGAAGCTTGAGGTTGGCGCAATGACGGGTTCAGTTCAGGTTGGCGATGCGCGATCAGACCTGCGGCTGGGCAGTCAACAATGACGTAACAGCGGCATCAAATGCCTGTGGCTGTGATCGCGCTGGTGCGCAACGCTCGAGCATCGCGGCGTGACTTGGTTGTGCTTCGGCGAGGCGATCTTTCGCGATGGCGCGCATTTGCTCAAGTGTTTCAGAGACGCTGTTGCAAAGCCCTGCCAGCATGTTGGCCGAACTGTAGAGGGCGTCTGCGGTGATCATACGCTCCTCAAGCCCCGTGAATACAGAGGCGAGTTGGTGCATGCGCATCTCCGAGTTTGTAGCAAAATAGTCAATATCCTCTAGTGCGGAGATGTCGCGTGTATCATGCTGTGGCCCGGGCTTGCCCAATGCGAAGCCTATGATCCTTTTTCCCTGCAATGGCAGGTCGACAGCATAAAGGGAGAAGTCCCATTCAATCATATCCGACGGTGTCTTTAGGCGCTCGCGACACTGCAGGGGTATGTCGCCACTGACGCAGCGGGCAAAGCGGGTATTGACCTCTCGTGCCTGAGCTGGATGAAACACCTGCGATAAGGGGCGGTTCATGACATCATACATCCTTAGGCCCGTCGCTTTTTCATGTGCATTGTTGAATGCGCGAAATTCGAATTCAGACGCTTCGTGGCGCAGGTCTGCGATGAACAGAGGCATTGGAAACGCGTCGATCTTGCGGCGCAGCTTGGTGGCGTTGTTAGTCTGTAACATGATGTGGCTTTCGCTGTTTCGATGGGCCCAATAAAGTCTTTATTGGTTATCAGAAGATGAAAATCCGAGCCGAGTGTCAGAAACTTCTGACAGTAAGTGTACTTTTTTTGGTACAGTGACTTAGCAAATTGTTTACCTTCACTGCGCTGGCGCACACTTCTGAAGTGCGCGCGGCGGTGGCATGCCCATAGAAATATGATCGGAACATTGTAAGAACGTCTCTTTAAGTCTGTACTACTTCGCGCTAGCTTCATCCGCATGAGTGATTTCGATGAATCTGCCGCCTTTGAAGGCGCTTCCCTATCTGCGCGTGCCATGGCTGCGCGGCCGCAGCCCTATTTGGACGGATTGAACCCCGCGCAGCGCGAAGCTGTTGAGAAGATGGACGGGCCTGTGCTGATGCTGGCGGGGGCGGGCACGGGCAAGACGCGTGCGCTCACGGCGCGAATTGTGCATTTGATGAATACGGGGCGGGCGCGCCCGAACGAGATTCTCGCTGTGACCTTCACCAACAAGGCGGCGCGGGAGATGAAGAATCGCGTGGGCTCCATGTTGGGTCAGCCGATTGAAGGGATGCCGTGGCTGGGCACGTTTCACGCGATTTGTGTGAAGCTGCTCAGGCGGCATGCGGAATTGGTGGGATTAAAGAGCAACTTCACAATTCTGGATACCGATGATCAGCTGCGTCTTCTCAAGCAATTGGTGGCGGCAGAGAGCATTGATGACAAACGTTGGCCCGCGCGGATGCTGGCGGGGATTATTGATGACTGGAAAAACCGTGCGCTGACCCCTGATAAAGTGCCCGCCGCAGATGCAGGGGCGTATAATCACATGGGGCCGCAGATTTATGCGGCTTATCAGACGCGGCTCAAAGAACTGAATTGCTGTGATTTTGGTGACCTCCTGTTGCACATGGTCACGATTTTCCAGACCCATGAGGACCTGCTCCAGCAGTATCAGCGCTGGTTCAAATACATTCTGGTGGACGAGTATCAGGATACGAACGTGGCGCAGTATCTGTGGCTGCGCTTGTTGGCCAGTGGTCACAAGAACATCTGCTGCGTGGGCGATGATGATCAGTCGATCTATGGCTGGCGCGGCGCGGAGGTGGGCAATATCTTGCGGTTCGAGAAGGATTTTCCCGGCTCGCACGTTGTGCGGCTGGAGCAGAACTATCGCTCGACGCCGCATATCCTCGCCGCCGCCTCTGGCGTGATCGCGGGCAATGAGGGGCGGCTGGGCAAGACGCTTTGGACCGATGCACAGGAGGGTGAGAAGCTGCGCCTGATCGGCCATTGGGACGGAGAGGAAGAGGCGCGCTGGATCGGAGATGAGATCGAATCCATGCAGCGTGGTACACGCGGCTTGCGCAAATTTTCGCTGGATCATATGGCGATTCTGGTGCGTGCCTCGCATCAGATGCGTGCGTTTGAGGATCGGTTTTTAACGATTGGGCTACCGTACCGTGTTATTGGCGGGCCGCGGTTTTACGAGCGGCTCGAGATTCGCGATGCGATGGCTTATTTCCGCGTTGTGACCTCGCCCGACGATGATCTGGCGTTTGAGCGGATTGTGAACACGCCCAAGCGGGGCCTTGGCAAAGTCGCAATCCAGAAAATTCAGGGGGCGGCGCGGGCCAATGGCACCAATCTGGTGGAAGGTGCGCGGATATTGCTGGCGGAGAAGGGGATCGGCGGCAAAGGGGCCAATGAACTGCGCATTCTTATTGAGGGCATCGACCGCTGGGCCTCAAAACTGCATGGCGACCGCATTGAGGTGAACGACAATAGTGTCCTCGATGATGGCGGCCCTGTGCGTATGGAATACGGCCCGCCAGAGATCAGCCATGTGGAGCTGGCCGAGATTATCCTCGACGAGAGCGGCTATACCACCATGTGGCAAAACGACAAAACACCCGAGGCGCCAGGGCGGTTGGAGAACGTCAAAGAGCTGGTGAAGGCGCTCGACCAATTCGAAAATCTGCAAGGATTCCTCGAGCACGTCAGCCTGATCATGGACAATGAGAAGGAAGGCGAGGGCGAGAAGGTCAGCATTATGACTCTTCACGCGGCCAAGGGGCTGGAATTCCCTGCAGTGTTCCTGCCTGGATGGGAGGACGGTTTGTTCCCCTCGCAACGCTCTATGGATGAGAGTGGGCAAAAGGGCCTCGAGGAAGAGCGGCGGCTGGCCTATGTGGGCATCACGCGCGCGGAAGAGATTTGTACGATCTCCTTTGCCGCCAATCGATTTGTCTTTGGCCAATGGCAGAATGCGATGCCGTCGCGGTTTATTGACGAGCTGCCCGAGGCTCATGTCGAGGTTCTTACCCCGCCGGGTCTTTATGGCGGCAGCTTTGGCGCAGCCATGCCCAAAAGCACGCTGCATGAGGCGGCAGCGGAGGCGAATGTTTATAACTCACCCGGTTGGCGGCGGTTGCAATCGCGCAGCGGCACCCGCGGGATGAGCCAGCCCGCTGAGGCCAAAAATATGACAATCGACATGACCGCCACCAGTAAATTCACAATGGGTGAGCGGGTGTTCCACCAAAAGTTCGGCTATGGCGCAATCGTTGGGATCGAGGGCGACAAGCTTGAGGTGGATTTCGAAAAAGCGGACGTGAAAAAAGTCGTGGCCCGCTTTCTGAGTGCTGCGGATGATGTGCCGTTCTAGGGCGTGTGCGTGTCGATGATGTCGCAGCGATCAAGTCCGCGCGCTTTGGCCCATTTACGCGCTTCTATACCGAGGGTCGCCAGCGCTTTGGTAGAGGCCACTTTGCAATAAGCGATGGCCCTCTCACGCACCTCTTCAGACGAGGTTGCACCGAACGAATACCCAAAACCATATGCTTTGTTTAGAGCGAACGCTCCGTATTTCCCCTTTTGCTGTTCGCGCTTGTACCGACCCCTCAAAAATTTGGCCGCTTGATGGCGCAGACCTCTGAGGCCTTTGGCATTGGGATCAATCCCTTTTGGGTAGAGCAGCGCATACAGAACACAATCCCCGCCATTCGATACAATCTCACACTCCTTTTTGGCCGCCGCTTTCGCAGTATCAAAGTTGTGAAAATTACGGGTCCAGAAACCATGATCGATACCTGGCACGACATAATAGGCGCCGAAATACGCTCGTTTGCTTCGGTAACTGCGGAAAGTTTCACGCTGAACGCGCGACAGCTTGATTCCGTCTACTGTAGCGATTTGTACGGAATTGCCGAAATCTCTGGGCTCTGCCTGTGCGCTCGAAAGGCTGGCGAGTACAAGTATGGCGGTGCAAAAAATGTACTTCATGTATGGGATCTCCGTTTCAACTTTAGCTTGCATGTTGTGGCTTTTATTGACGAACCACAAATAGTTGCGATCGCAAGATACCGATTTTCATGCCAACCTTTTGATCTGCTTGATGTTTCACCCTCGTTTTGGATCGATAAGAAAACGGCGCCCCCCAGGGAGGTGGGGAGCGCCGTTCAATCAGGTGCACCTATCTATCGGGAGGAATTATAGATGCAGCTTTTGCAGTACGGGGTCATCTGGGAGGAGAGACGCATCCGTTCTGCATATATCCCTGCAGATCAGTGGGAGGACCGATCTGCAGGGAATTCGAATTAGTTTACCTGCTCAGCGGCTTCGCGTGACAGGCGGCGGAAATCGCCACGGCTCATCCCCAAGTCGGACAAGTCACGCGCTGTCATTGTGCACAGCTCGCTATATGTCTGACGGTAAGCCTTGCGCTGGCGCAGCTTGAGGGCGATTGCGTCAATGAATGCTGCAATGCGGCTAGGCTGTGTTGATACGCGTGTGTTGGTGTCTGTGAAATATGCCATGTTCTTCTCTTTCAACTCGTGTACGTCTTGTTGTGGACTACATTTAGGCTTTTGCTGCACTTGCACAAGACGCTAATGCTGCAATGCGGCTATGCGGGAAGCGCATAGGCCGCCTCTGCTCAACGCATTGTTTCTATGCGCGAAAAATTCCATCTTTTTCACGGATGCGTGAAGAGCGGCCAATCTGAAGGGGGTAAAAAAATGGCGGCGACATCAGGGAGGATGATGTCACCGCCTAAAATAAAAGCGCGTCCGGGAGGAGGGTGGAAACGCTTTTGGTATTCATGAAAACCATCGGGAGGATCGTTCTCTGTAACTATGACTACAGAGAATTGCTGCGACTGCAAAGTAATTTATTTGCAATTCTGCTATGCGGCATTTTCATGGCTCGGACGTGCCCGTTTTTTAGGCATATCCCCGCTGCCTCAGGTGCGGTCATGACGCAGTGGTCTGGTCTTGCGATTTCGCCATAATCTGCGATGCATTCGGATCAAACGAGGAGTGACTTCATGGCGGTAACATCAGACGACGTAAACGCAGCGCTTGCGCGGATCAATTTGCCCGATGGCAAAAGCCTGATCGACCATGATCTTGTGCGCGCGCTGATTGTTGAGGGTAGTGTAGTGCGGTTTGTCATTGAAGCGCCCAACGCCGAGGTTGCACGTGCAATGGGCCCGTTGCGTGACGCGGCCGAGAAGCTGGTCTCGGAATTGCCTGGTGTGACACAGGCGACAGTCGCTCTCACGGCACACGGCCCTGCGGCCAAGGCCGCAGCCGCTCCAAGCCTCAAGATCGGCGGTCATCCCAAGCCACAGGACGCACCCACCAAGCCAAGCGGCGTGCAGCGCATCCTTGCTGTCGGGTCGGGCAAGGGCGGCGTGGGTAAATCTACCATAAGCACGAACCTCGCAGTGGCACTGGCCAAGCAGGGGCGTAAGGTTGGCTTGCTCGATGCCGATATCTACGGCCCCAGCATTCCGCGCATGATGGGGGTGAGTAAACGTCCCGCCAGCCCCGATGGTAAGACGATCATTCCGCTGCACGCGCATGGCGTCACGCTCATGTCTATCGGTTTTATGATGGAAGAGGGAAAGGCCACCATCTGGCGTGGTCCTATGTTGATGGGCGCGCTCCAGCAGATGTTGGGGCAGGTGGAGTGGGGCGAGCTTGATGTGCTGATCGTCGATCTACCTCCCGGCACAGGGGACGTGCAGCTCACCCTGTGCACCAAATCCGAGCTGTCAGGCGCGATTGTGGTGAGCACGCCGCAGGATGTAGCGCTGATTGATGCGCGCAAGGCACTTGATATGTTTGCAACGCTCAAGACGCCCGTTCTGGGCCTGATCGAGAATATGTCGGTGTTTGTCTGCCCCGACTGCGGCTCCGAGCATCAGATATTCGGGCAGGGCGGGGTAGCGGCCGAGGCGCAAAAGCTGGATGTGCCGCTGCTCGGAACTTTGCCAATTGATCTTGAAACGCGGATTGCAGGCGACGGCGGTGCGCCGATTGCTGTGGGCGACGGCCCGATGGCGCAAGCCTATGCGCGGCTTGCCGAAGGATTGGTCAGGGGCGGTATGGCATAGCGCGCGATTTGCCCGTGTCCGCTAAACAGGGCTAGGCGGGTTGTGTTTTATCTGGCGCGCATAGATCGTCGTGAGGATGCTAAAGATCAGCAGTCCTTCGAGGATGTAGACGGGCAATTCGAAGACCAGCAGGAATATCGGGGTCTTGAGGTTCAGATGAGAGATGGCTGCAGTTAGTACTGTGTTGAACAGCGCAAGGACCGCGGCAACGCCCCACAACGGCTCCGCCAGCGAGCGCGTATAGTTCCAGCTGTGTGTCATGCGCATAGGGCGCCCGATCGCGGCGGCTGGCAGGATAAGGCTGAGCCGAAGGGACAGCCACACCAGAAACAACTGGCTCAGGAACGTGGTGATCAGGATGGAAATCAAGGAATGTGCGCCAGCTGTGCTGCCGCCGTTCTGGTTGGATAGGATCAGCGGCACTATAAACGCGAGGCTGATACAAAGCTGGATCAGTGCGAGTGTCAAAACACGCCACAGATAGCCCAACACCAAAGGTACGCTCATTGGCAAAGACGTGTGTGTATCGCTAAGCGTGTGGCGGTGCCACAGGATCGCCATCAGCGCGTAACTGAAGATGAAGGCCATTAGCAACAGAGCCGTCAGCCCGTTCAGTGGCAGATTAGCTGGCGCCACAGCATTGGCAGTGACCGAGAGCACCTCGGGTGCCAGCATCATGGTCAATGCGCATACTGCAAGCATAACAAGCGCCGCAGGCCCAACCACGATCAGAGTTCTGGTTGGATCCTGTGTCAGAAGGCGGATCGCCTGCGTCAAGAGCTTGCCCAAAGTCATTAAACTGCGCCTTTGCGATAGAGTAGCTCCCTGCTTTTGGCCATTTAGGCGCTGTTTAGGCGCTGTTTCACAAGGCGTGGCTTGCGCGCGGTCTGTTAAGTGCAGTGTTTTGGCCATTCTGGTGGCGCTTATGGGAATTCATGGGCCAATCTTGGGTGAGGAGAAGTCCGCAGTATATCAGATGCGGTCGCCAGAGGTGCGATTCACAAGGTTTCAGGGCGATTCGCGACTATCTCGCTGTATTGACTTGAGAACAAAAGTAAAACATATGTGGGCTCGGTGGTTCTGACGGAAAATTTCTGGGATTTTATGGGAGGAATTCCCATCGCTGTCTATATCTACATATAGTGTCTGAAATTTCTTTGGGTACCAAGTGTTCTAAATTCGCCGAAAATTTCATATTATATCTTGTTTTGAGGTGATCTCGAAAACAACATCCTGTGCCAAAATTTGAAAATAGTTATAGACGCCCATGATTTCCCATGGCATCCCTGTTGTATCGGGTGAGAGCGAGACACGGGGCGCCAAACGACCCCAACAAACAATAAACTCTAGCAGGTTTCATACAGGCCTCGACTTCATCAGACCAAGAGATCCGGCGCGCGAGCGAGCAGACATCCCCCCAGGTGGCGCGCGCAGTCGGACTTTCCCACCCAAGGTGGGCTAAAGTGGCGGGTTGATCAGTGGCAGCAGATCAATCCGCCCTTTTTACATGTCGGGCACAGAATTCAGCGCAGGCGGGCGCATAGAAGGGACAAGATAGTGAGCCGAAGGTTCAGAGGCGAAAGCCAGCACAAGGTCGACACGAAGGGGAGGGTATCTATACCCGCCTCTTTTCGTCGTGTGCTGGAGGGCGCTGATCCCAACTGGAAGTCAGGCGAGGCGCCAGAGCTGGTCATCGTATATGGTGATCACCGCCGCAGCTATCTCGAATGCTACACGATGGAAGCGATTGAAGAGGTCGACACCAAGATCGACGCGCTGCCCCGTGGCTCCAAAGCGCGCAAGATGTTGCAGGCGTTGTTCCACGGACAGTCCTTCCCCACCACGGTGGATGAGACGGGCCGCCTTGTGCTGCCCGCAAAGCTGCGCGGCAAGATCGACCTTGAGAAAGAGGCGTATTTCGTTGGCGCGGGGGATACATTCCAAATTTGGCAGCCCGAAACCTATGAGCGGCAAGAGCGTGCGCAGCAGGAGGCGTGGCTCGACGAGTTGCCGGAGGACTTTGATCCGATGGAGTTCCTGGACGGCGCGCCGGGAGCGTAACGGGTTATGGCTGCCACCAACACCTCCCCCCACATTCCTGTTCTTCTTCGTCCTCTGCTTGAGGCGGTGGCGCCCGTGCAGGGTCGCTGGCTCGATGGGACGTTCGGGGCGGGCGGCTATACCCGCGGGCTGATCGAGGCGGGTGCTGACAGTGTCATCGCCGTGGACCGTGATCCTATGGTGCATGAGATGGCTGCACCTTGGGCTGGTGAGTATGGCGACAAGATCATCATGCAGCACGGCGTTTTCTCCAAGATGGACGATTACGGTACCGAGCTTGACGGCATCGTGCTCGATCTTGGTGTCTCATCCATGCAGCTTGATCTGGCAGAGCGCGGGTTTTCGTTCATGCGCGACGGCCCGCTGGATATGCGCATGTCCCAAGACGGCCCCTCTGCGGCTGATCTGGTCAATGAAGCCTCCGAGGAGGAGCTGGCCAACATCATCTTTCTCTACGGCGAAGAGCGCGCCAGCCGCCGCATCGCGAGCCTTCTGGTTCGCGCACGCGCCGAGGCGCCTATCGTGCGCACTGCCGAGCTATCGCGACTGGTAGAGAGTTGTCTGCCGCGTGCGAAGCCTGGTCAGAGCCATCCCGCCACGCGCACTTTTCAGGCGATGCGCATCGCGGTGAATAATGAATACGGCGAGCTGTGGGAGGGTCTTATGGCCGCCGAGCGTGCACTGAGGTCTGGTGGCAAGCTGGCTGTGGTCACGTTTCATTCGGTCGAGGACCGCATGGTAAAGCGCTTCTTGACGGCCCGTGCAGGGGCAGGGGGCAACGCAAACCGCTTTGCGCCACAAGTCGAGATGGACGCGCCGCAATTCACGCTCAAATCGCGCAAGGCCATCGGCCCAGATGCGCAAGAGCTGGAAGAGAACCCGCGCAGCCGAAGCGCCAAACTGCGCGTGGCAACACGGACCGATGCGCCCGCAGGACGAATTGACGCAAAAGCAATCGGCATGCCGATGATGAGGGAAAAGAAGCAATGAAAAGCGTGATTTACGTACTCACCGCTCTTGGCGTGATCGGGCTGGCATTTTGGGCCTACCGTGAGAATTACGCGACCCAAGCGGTGCTGAACCAGACGGACCGCCTTCACTCTGAAATCCGCACCAGCCATGCGCGCCTCGCCGTGTTGCGCGCTGAATGGGCCTTCCTGAACCGCCCCGACCGCCTGCGCGATCTGGCAGAGCTGAATTTCGAGCGGTTGCAGCTGTTGCCGCTGCACCCTGATCAATTCGGGCAAGTGGATGAGGTGCAATATCCCGTGGCCCCGCTGCTGCCTATCACTGAATCTGTCGATGTCTCGACGATGAATGCGGAGAATGACCTATGATCCGCACCCCGCTGCGCCCGCTCGCCCGCATCCTTGAGGCCCGCGCCAAAGGCGAGAACCCTGACGCGATCGAGAACCAGAACCGCCGCCTGCGCCATGAGCAGATGCGCGATGCCGACCGTAGCCGCGCCGAAGGCCGCCTGCTGGTGCTGGGTGTCTTCCTCTTTTGCGCCTTCGCAGTTGTGGGCGCACGGATGGGCATGCTGGCCGTTTCCGAGCCTGTAGAGCCGCGTGCGCACGCGCCAGGGTCGCTTATTGCCAATACGCGTGCGGACATCGTCGACCGCGAAGGACGCATCCTTGCCACCAATCTGGACACCCACGCGCTCTATGCCCAGCCGCCCCAGATGATCGACAAAGAAGGCGCTGCCAAAAAGCTGGTCGCGATCTTCCCTGATCTTGAGGAGGAGCGCCTGATCGAGGACTTCACAGGCAAGCGTAAGTTCCTATGGGTCAAAAAGAAAATCAGCCCCGAGCAAATGCAGGCCGTGCATGACATTGGTGAGCCGGGCCTGTTGTTCGCACCCCGCGATATGCGGCTCTATCCCAATGGCAAGCTGGCAGCTCACGTCATGGGCGGTGCCAGCTTTGGCCGCGAGGGCGTGCGCGCCGCCGAGGTGATCGGTGTTGCGGGTGTCGAGAAGTACTTCGAGGACTACCTGCGAGATCCCGCCAATGCGGGCAAACCGCTTGAGCTGAGCCTTGATCTGAGTGTGCAGGCCGCTGCCGAGCGCGTGCTTGAAGGCGGCATGAAGCTGATGAACGCCAAGGGGGCGACCTCGATCCTGATGGACGTTCACACGGGCGAGGTAGTCAGTGTTGTCTCGCTGCCCAGTTTTGATCCTAACAACCGTCCGCGCCCAGCCGTGGAGGGGGACCCGTCAGACAGCGTGCTCTTTAACCGCTCGGTTCAGGGCGTCTACGAGCTTGGATCGACCTTCAAGATTTTTGCCGGCGCTCAAGCAATGGAGCTGGGGCTGGTCAATGCAAACACGATGATCGACACCAAAGGCCCCATGAAAGTGGGCGGCCACACCATCGGCGAGTTTGAAAACAAGAATTACGGAACGATCTCCGTGAGCCAGATCATCGAGAAGTCTTCCAACCGTGGCACAGGCCGCCTTGCCCTGATGATCGGCAAAGAGCGCCAGCAGGAATTCCTGCGCAGCCTTGGCCTGTTCGAGAAGTCCCCTTTCGAGATTATTGAGGCCTCTAGCAGCACACCGCTGTTGCCGCCTGAAGGGCGTTATTCCGATCTGTCTGCGGTAACAATTTCTTATGGCCACGGGATTTCGACAACGGCGATGCACCTTGCCGCTGGCTATGCCGCGATTGCCAACGGGGGCCGCGCGGTCAAGCCCACGTTGCTCAAGCAGGATGGACCACAGATGGGCCCGCGCGTCATGCGCGAGGAAGTTGCCGCCGCCAGCCGCAAGATGCTGCGCGATGTGGTCGTGGGCGAGGATGGCACGGCCAGCTTTGGCGAGGTCGAGGGCTATTTCGTGGCGGGTAAAACGGGCACCTCCGAAAAGCTGCGCCGCGGCGGCGGGTATTACAAAGACAAGAATATCAACACGTTTGCCTCGATGTTTCCTGCGCATAATCCGCGCTATGTTCTGATCGTGACGATGGACGAGCCTGTGATCACCTCGGGTGATAAACCACGCCGCACTGCAGGCTGGACGGCTGTGCCCATCGCAGGCGAGATGATCCGCCGTGTTGCACCGCTGTTGGGGATGCGTCCTGCCATTGAACCCGCGCAAGTCACTGGTATAACCCTCACCAGCAGTAACTGACCTTCGAGGCCCGACATGACGACGCCCCTGCGTAGCTCTTTGAATTCTTTGGGGCTGATGGCCGTCGGGGGCGAGAATCCTGAGCTTTCTGGCGTCGAAGTCGACAGCCGCCGTGTGGGCGAAGGCACGCTGTTTGCCGCCATGCCTGGAACGGCTGTGCACGGGGCGAATTTTGTAGACAAAGCCTTGGCGCAGGGGGCGGTTGCAGTCCTGACCGATGCGGTGGGCGCGCAATTGGCAGGCGATGCCATCCGTGCGACTGGGGCTGCCCTTGTCATCTCCGAGCAGCCGCGCGAGGCGCTGGCCCGTGCCTCAGCTCTGTGGTTTGGCGCACAACCCCAGACGATGATCGCGGTGACAGGCACCAACGGTAAAACCTCGGTTAGCACATTCGTCCGTCAAATCTGGATTGAGATGGATTTACCAGCCGTGAACCTTGGCACCACAGGCGTTGAGGGCGCATGGGCGGCACCCCTTGCCCATACCACGCCAGAGCCGATTACCCTGCACCGCACGCTGGCGCAGGCTGTAGGCGCAGGCATCACCCACGCCGCGATGGAGGCGTCCTCGCATGGCCTCGACCAGCGCCGCCTTGATGGTGTGACGCTGAAGGCTGCGGGATTTACGAATTTCACACAGGACCATCTGGATTATCACGAGACGTTCGAGGCCTATTTTGATGCCAAGGCAGCGCTGTTTTCCCGCGTGCTGCCCGAGGACGGTACGGCCGTCGTTAACATCGATGACCCGAAGGGCGTAGATATGGCCGCGATTGCCAGCGCGCGTGGCTGCGAGGTTATCACCGTTGGTCGTGATGGAGGCAATCTGCACCTGACGGGCCAGCGCTTTGATGCAACGGGACAGGACCTGCGCTTTGATTGGCGCGGCAAGGCCTATCAAAAGAGGCTCAACCTCATCGGGGGCTTTCAAGCGGATAACGTGCTGCTGGCGGCTGCGCTGGTCATTGCCTGCGGCGCCGAACCTGCGCATGTGTTCGATACTATTCCGCATCTCAGCACGGTTCGGGGGCGTATGGAACTCGCCGCGACCCGTGACAATGGTGCTGCGGTTTTTGTCGATTACGCTCACACCCCCGATGCAGTAGCCACAGCGCTGGCCGCGATGCGCCCGCATGTGATGGGGCGTCTGGTCGCGATTGTGGGCGCTGGTGGGGACCGTGACACGGCTAAGCGCCCGCTCATGGGGGCGGCGGCTGCGCAGAATGCCGATGCGGTGATCGTGACTGATGATAACCCGCGCTCGGAGGTGCCCGCGACCATCCGTGCGGCTGTGCTTAAGGGTTGTCCCAACGCCACCGAGGTTGGCGACCGCGCCGAAGCGATTTTGCGCGGCATTGATATGCTGGAGGCGGGCGATGCCCTGCTGGTGGCGGGCAAAGGGCATGAGACGGGGCAGACCATCGGCGATGATGTGCTGCCCTTTGATGATGTAGAACAGGCCAGCGTGGCAGTCGCGGCTTTGGACGGGAAATTGGCATGAGTGTGTGGACAGCAGCAGAGGCGGTCGCCGCCACAGGGGGGCGCGCACAGGGCGATTGGGCGGTGGAGGGCGTCTCCATCGACACCCGCACCATTGAGAAGGGCGATCTGTTTGTCGCGCTCAAAGACGTGCGCGACGGGCATGACTTCGTCGCTATGGCGCTGGAAAAAGGGGCAGGGGCCGCTTTGGTCTCACGCATCCCCGAGGGTGTAGCGGATGATGCGCCACTGCTGATCGTTGAAGATGTGCTGGGCGCGCTTGAGAAGCTGGGCGCTGCGGCGCGTGCCCGCACGGATGCCACTGTCATTGGCATCACAGGCTCTGTGGGAAAAACCTCGACCAAGGAGATGCTGTTGGCGATCCTGTCCGAGCAGGGGCGCACCCATGCTAGTTTCGACAGCTACAACAACCATTGGGGCGTGCCGCTCACACTGTCGCGGATGCCTGCTGATACGGAATACGTCATCATCGAGATGGGCATGAACCACCCCGGAGAAATCCTGCCGCTCACCATGCTTGCGCGCCCCCATGCGGCGATGATCACCACAGTGGCGGCTGCACATCTTGAGGCGTTTGACGACATCACGGGCATCGCGCTGGAGAAGGCGAGCATCTTTGACAGCCTCGCGATCGGCTCTCCTGCGGTTTATAATGCGGATGTCGAAACATCGGCGATCCTCGCGGCCAAGACCCATGACAAGCGCCTGCATGGCATCGCCTTCGGGGAGGCGGGCTTTGACTGGAAGCTCAAGGAGCTGAGCATTCAGGGCGACACCACGGTGGTGCAGGCCGAATTCGACGACAAGCCCATCCTGTTCAAACTCGCCACGCCGGGACGGCATTTTGCGATGAACGGTCTGGGGGCGCTGGCGATTGTGCAGGCGATTGGCGCGGATGTCGGCCAAGCCGTCACCGCTCTTGGCCGCTGGACGCCCTACAAAGGGCGCGGGCAGCGCGAAGTGATCCAGCTGGACCCGACTGAGACGGCTGAGCGTCTTTCGCTCATCGACGACAGCTATAATGCCAACCCGACCTCCGTCGCCGCAGCACTTGAGGTGTTGGCGGGGGCGGAGACGACGAATGGTGTGGGCCGCAACAAGCGGGGGAGGCGCATCGCATTTCTGGGCGATATGAAAGAGTTGGGCGAGGATGCCGTAGCACTGCACGCCGGCATCGCGCATCTGGAGGCGACCAAATCGCTTGACGTGATCCACTGTGTTGGCCCGCTGATGCGCGCGCTCTATGATTTGCTCCCCGAGCAGCAGCGCGGCGATTGGTTCGAGACATCCGCCGAGATGTGCGAGGGATTGCGCCACAAGATCGACGCAGGCGATGTGGTTCTGGCCAAAGGATCGCTGAGCATGAAATTGGGTCTTGTCGTTGACGCGATCCGAAAAATGGGTCATCGGGTATCGGGCATGTGATGCCTTATTGAGGGTGCGGTGACGCGCAGGCCACAAGATATGGGTGCTGCACGGTTGAAAATGTAAGGACGATGTATGTTGTATTGGTTGACCCTGCTGTCGGATGGTGGCGATTTCTTTAACCTTTTTCGCTACATCACCTTTCGTGCAGGCGGCGCGTTTTTGACTGCACTTATCTTTGGTTTCCTGTTCGGAAATCCCTTGATCAACATGCTGCGCCGCACCCAAGGCAAAGGCCAGCCCATCCGCGACGACGGCCCCGAGGGGCATTTCGTCAAAGCGGGCACACCCACGATGGGCGGCTTGCTGATTGTCGGCGCGCTTCTGACCTCAACGTTGCTCTGGGCGCGGCTTGACAACCCGTTCATCTGGATGGTGCTCTTTGTCACAATGAGCTTTGCCGCGATCGGGTTTGCCGATGATTATGCGAAAGTGAGCAAGCAGACGGTGGCGGGGGTTTCCTCAAAAATCCGCCTGTTCCTTGGTTTTGCCATTGCGGGGATTGCCGCTTATTGGGCTGCGCAATACCACCCCGAGAAATTGCAAAACCAACTGGCCTTGCCCGTGTTCAAGGACACGCTGATTTACATGGGATATCTGTTTGTGCCTTTTGCGATGATCGTGATTGTGGGCGCGGCCAATGCGGTGAACCTCACGGACGGTTTGGATGGTCTTGCGATCATGCCTGTGATGATTGCGGCTGGCACGCTGGGCGTGATTGCCTATGTGGTGGGGCGGGTGGATTTCACCAACTATCTTGATGTGCATTATGTCGAAGGCACGGGTGAATTGCTGATCTTCACCGCAGGCATATTCGGCGGCGGCCTCGGCTTTTTGTGGTACAACGCGCCCCCTGCGGCCGTGTTCATGGGGGACACAGGCTCGTTGGCTTTGGGCGGCGCGCTGGGCGCAATCGCAGTCGCGACCAAGCACGAGTTGGTGCTGGGCGTGGTCGGCGGCCTCTTCGTGGTCGAGGCGCTTAGCGTGATCATTCAAGTCCTCTATTTCAAACGCACAGGCAAACGCGTGTTCCTCATGGCCCCCATCCACCACCACTACGAGAAGAAAGGCTGGGCCGAGCCACAGATCGTGATCCGCTTCTGGATTATCTCGCTGATTCTGGCGTTGATCGGGCTGGCCACGCTTAAGGTTCGCTAAGACGCTGTCCTCTGGGCATTTCCCTCGGGCCGTGTATTCTTGCAGTGGGTTAGTTTGGAGGGGCGATTTTGGATGGCATTAAGACATGGCTGAGCACAGAAAGCGCATGGTTGTCGCCTTTGGGGACTATTGTAGCGATCCTCGTTGCTGTGGTTTCCACCGTAGCCGTCATTGTGACTTTTCGATCAAAGCAGCTGTTAAGCGACAACAAAGAGCAACTGGACCAAGACAAGGAAGAACTCAGACTTGAGCTGCTCAGAGCTGAAATTCGCCTGAAACACGTCGATCCAGAACGTTTCTTGGACGAGATAACCTAACTTTACGACTGCGCAGAGTTTGAAAAAGTCGAAGCACACGCGCTCGATTGCACCACCCGCCAGTCAGAAGCATTTGGCAAAGCAGCGGAACAGCGTATTCTGGACACTGGCAATCACGGGCAAGCTGCGGCAGATGAAGCCGCAAAATTTGCAGCCATATGCCTTGCTGCGTTTCCAGAATCGAAGCGGCTGAAAGAACTTTCTGCCCTTGCTGAAAGACGCCAAGCTGATATCGAAAAAGGTGATCCTATCGAAGCAGTGAATTTTGATGGAATGACGGATGTAGAGCTGAACCAGCTTGCAATCGTTCTGGAGCGTGAAGGCAAGTACGTGCTGGAAGAGGTCGCTGCGCGACGATCTGTTCCATTAGTCGAGGTTAGGACGGGACGGGAATCCGCAGACTTTGCTAAAGCACTAGGTACGCATGGAGCCATTCTTCAAAACATGGGAGAATATGTTGATGCGGAAACAGTTCTCTGTGAGGCGCTGGAGATTGATCGCAAGAAGATTGGGGGAGCGCATCCGAGTTATGCACGCCACCTTAGTAATCGGGCAGATATGTTAGTAAAGACGGATCGCCATAACGCTGCAGAGCCAATCTATCGTGAGCCGCTGGCAGTGTTCGAAGCTGCTTTGGGGACGGATCACCTAGACACTAGATTGGCGGCGGCCAACCTCAAACGATTTCTCGCCAACAGCCACTAGGCCACGAAGCTGCCCTATCGCTTTCGCCACGGGTAACAGGCTGTTGAAACCCGCCCCAGCCCCCCCACGTCGGCGCGCGCCACATTGATGCGGGGCGCAAACTCTGGCAAGGGGAGGAGTAGTTGGGTCATGGGCCACAGCGCGGCAGGCAAGTGGGAGAGATGTTATGATACCGGTGCAGGGTTTGAACGGACAGCGTGTGGCGGTTCTGGGGTTGGGGCGCTCTGGCCTCTCGGCGGCGCGGGCGCTGGCTGCGGGCGGGGCGACGCCTGTATGCTGGGACGACAACCCCGCCGCGCGCGCAGCGGTGGAGGCGGAGGGCTTTACCTGCGCCGAGCTGACCAAGCAGGGCGCGTTTGAGGGTATCGCGCGGCTCGTCGTCAGCCCCGGCATTCCGCATCTGTATCCCACGCCCAACCCCGTCATCGCCGCCGCCCTTGAGGCTGGTGTGCCTGTGGACAATGACATCGGCTTGTTCTTCCAGAGCTTTGCCACGCCCGAGTGGAACAATTTCGAGACCGCCCCCCGCTTGATTGCCGTTACGGGATCAAACGGCAAATCCACGACCTCCGCGCTGATCCACCATATTCTTGAGCATGCAGGGCGTAACAGTCAGCTTGCAGGCAACATCGGGCGCGGTGTGCTGGATATCGAGCCTGCACCAAACGGTGGCGTCGTGGTTTTGGAACTCTCAAGCTATCAGACCGATCTGGCGCGCAATCTTACGCCTGATGTGGCTGTCTTCACCAATCTCAGCCCCGATCATCTGGACCGCCACGCAGGCATGGGCGGCTATTTTGCGGCCAAGCGGCGGCTGTTTGCAGAAGGCGGCCCTGACCGCGCCGTGATTGGTGTGGACGAGCAGGAGGGCAGGTTTCTCGCAGGTCAGCTAAGTGAAGGCGCAGTCGATGACCGCGTGATCTGCGTGAGTGTGGACCGCAAGCTGGCAGGCAAGGGTTGGAACGTGTTTGCGCGCAAGGGGTTCCTGTCTGAGTATCGCAATGGCAAACAGGCGGCCTCCATTGATCTGCGCGATGTAGCGGGCCTGCCCGGTGCTCATAACCACCAGAACGCGTGCAGTGCTTATGCCGCGTGCCGTGCGCTGGGGATTGCGCCACGGGTGATCGAGGCGGCGTTCCACACATTCGGCGGCTTGCCCCACCGCAGCCAGACCATCGGCGAAAAGGAGGGCGTGCGGTTTGTGAACGACAGCAAGGCGACCAATGTGGATTCAGCCGCCAAAGCGCTGGCTGCGTTCAAGAACATCCGCTGGATCTGTGGCGGACTGGAGAAAGAGGGCGGCTTAGACGGTCTGTTGGATGCCAGCGCCACGGTGAAGAAAGCCTACGTTATCGGACGCGAGGCGGCAGGGTTTGCCATGCAGCTGAGCGTGGAAGCGGAGGTCTGCACCACCATGGATATTGCTGTGGCCCGAGCGATTGAAGAGGCAGAGGCAGGCGATGTCGTTCTGCTTGCGCCCGCGGCGGCCAGCTTTGATCAATATGATAGTTTCGAAAAACGCGGCGATGCGTTTGCGGCCTTGGTCAAGGCGCACATCGGGGCTTAGGTGTTGATCGCCTCAGCCGCTGCCATGGCCGAGGACCACGCCCATTGGAAGTTATAGCCGCCCAGCCATCCTGTCACATCCACGGCCTCTCCGATGAAGTAGAGGTTGGGGTGATCCTTGGTTGCCATGGTGCGGGCGCTCAGCGTATCGGTGTCGATACCGCCCGAGGTGACTTCGGCGGTGCGGTAACCTTCGGTGCCGCTGGGGATTAACTCCCACTGGCGCAGACCGTCGATGAGCGCGGAGAGGCGCGCATCGGACCAATCGGCCAGATTGCCGCTCAGATCGAAGATGCCAGACAGATGTTCGACCAGACGGGCGGGCAGGTGGCGGGCGAGTTCAGTTGTCATGTTGCGCTTGCCTGCCTCTTGACGCTGGCGGCGCAGGTCCTCAAACATATCGGGTGGGGCAATATCGAGGGTCACGGCATTGCCCTCGGTCCAGTAGGAGGAAGCCTGCAGCACTGCAGGACCCGAGAGACCACGGTGGGTGAAGAGTAGCGCTTCCTCAAAAACAGGGCCTTCTGCATGAACGCGAGAAGGGACAGCAACGCCGGATATCTCGGCAAAGCGCCCGCCCTCAAACGTGAAGGGGACCAGCGCGGGGCGGATATCTGTCACTGGGATGCCGAACTGCCGTGCCACATCATAGGCAAAGCCTGTGGCCCCCATTTTGGGAATGGATTTGCCACCCGTTGCGATGATGAGGTTTCTGGCGTTGACGCGGTGTGTTTTGTCGGGAGTGTGCAGTGTGAAAGTAAAGCCCGCCTCCGTCTGCGCAATATCACTGACCGAGGAGTTGAGCCGCAATTCCACCCCGCGTGCGGCCATCAGACTGTGCAGCATCGCGATGATGTCTTTGGCTGAATGATCACAGAAAAGCTGGCCCAGTGTCTTTTCGTGCCATGCGATGCCGTGGGCCTCGACCAGCGCGATGAAATCCCATTGGGTATAGCGCGCGAGTGCGGATTTGGCGAAATGTGGGTTTTGGGAAATGAAGGCCTCGGCATCCGTATAAAGATTGGTGAAATTGCACCGTCCTCCGCCCGAGATGCGGATTTTCTCACCCGCGGCTTTTGCATGGTCGACGACCAGCGTGCGTCCTTCAAGGTGGCCTGCACACATCATGCCTGCGGCGCCTGCGCCAATGATCGCTGTATCAAATTCCATGGGCCCGAGGTGCCTGATCGTGCGGGAGCGGTCAAGCCTGCGTGAGGAGGACTATGCGCCGCAGCCTGATCAGGCTAGGGGTGGAGCGCATGATAAGGAGAACCCCATGACAGCCCTCGCCGCCGGAAGCCAGTTTCCACAGACCGAAGTGCCTTCATTGGGAGGCGGGACGCTCACCTTGGGCCAACCGCGCGGGGCGCATGACTGGCAGATGGTTGTCGTCTATCGCGGTTTGCACTGCCCCAAATGCAAGGATTATTTGGCCAAACTGCAAGAACTTGAGGCGGCCTACAACACGCTGGGCGTTGATGTTGTCACAGTATCGGGTGATCCGCAGGAAAAGGCGCAGGCCTTTGTGGATGAGAAATCACTCACTCTGGCGGTGGGCTATGATCTGAGCGTGGCGCAGATGCAGGTGCTTGGCCTTTATATATCTAATCCGCGCAGCCCGCAGGAAACGGACCGCCCGTTCCCCGAACCTGCGTTGTTTGTGATCAACGAGGCGGGGACGATCCAGATCGTGGATGTTTCCAACGCGCCTTTCGCGCGGCCTGATCTTGAACTGCTGCTGGGAGGGCTCAAATTCGTGCGGGCCAATGACTACCCCGTACGCGGCACCTATCAGGGGTAAACAAGTGCAAAATGGTGCAAACACTCTAGCAAGGTGGTGATTTTAGCGCTATACTGAAGGTTAGACCTCCGCAAAGGGGGCAAGGCAGGCAGTGTAAGGTACAACCCATGACAGAAATGGTCTATGGCGCGATCCCTGTGCGGGATGGCGAACCAATCCTCCCCAAGTGGTGGCGTACGCTCGATAAATGGGCATTGTCGTGCGTTTTGATGCTGTTTGGTGTTGGTATGTTGCTGGGGCTGGCCGCGTCGCCGCCGCTGGCCGAAAAGAACGGGTTTGAGCCGTTTCATTATGTCCAGCGTCAGGCGTTTTTCGGCGGGCTGGCTATGATTGCCATGATGCTGACGTCCATGATGTCGCCGACCGTTGTGCGCAGGCTCGCTGTTCTCTGCTTTATCTTCGCATTTGTTGCGCTGGCGCTGCTGCCCGTATTCGGGACGGATTTCGGCAAGGGAGCCATGCGCTGGTACAGCCTTGGCTTTGCCTCGATCCAGCCGTCCGAATTTCTCAAGCCCGGTTTTGTGGTTGTGGCCGCGTGGATGATGGCAGCGAGCCTCGAGATCAACGGCCCGCCGGGTAAAGCGTGGTCGTTCGGCCTGTGCATATCCATCGTGCTGCTGCTGGCGCTTCAGCCCGATTTTGGTCAGGCAGCACTGGTGCTGTTTGGCTGGGGGGTGATGTATTTTGTGGCCGGTGCGCCGATTATCCTGCTGGTGGGCATGGCCGCGTTGGTGGTGATGGGTGGCACGGTTGCCTATTCCAACTCCGAGCATTTTGCCCGCCGCATTGACGGGTTCCTCGCCGTTGAGATTGATCCAACAACCCAGCTTGGCTATGCCACCAACGCCATCCGTGAGGGCGGATTGTTCGGCGTGGGCGTGGGCGAGGGGGAGGTGAAATGGTCGCTCCCTGATGCTCATACGGATTTCATCATCGCGGTGGCGGCGGAGGAATACGGGCTGGTGTTGGTCCTGTGTATCATTGCGCTTTACGCCAGCGTTGTCGTTCGTTCGCTGCTGCGATTGGTGCGCGAGCGTGACCCCTTTATCCGCCTCGCTGGCACAGGCCTTGCTTGTATGTTTGCCGTGCAGGCGATGATCAACATGGGCGTGGCCGTGCGCCTTCTGCCTGCCAAGGGCATGACCCTGCCGTTCGTAAGCTACGGTGGCTCCTCGGTGATTGCCTCGGGCATCGCCCTCGGCATGCTCCTCGCCTTAACCCGTTCGCGCCCGCAGGGCGAGATCAGCGCACTTCTATCGCGGAGCCGAGCATGAGCGCGCAGCCTCTCATTGTGATTGCCGCTGGCGGCACGGGCGGGCATATGTTCCCCGCCCAAGCTTTGGCCGAGGTGATGCTGGAACGGGGCTGGCGGGTCAAGCTCAGCACTGACGCGCGCGGCGCACGCTACACGGGCGCTTTTCCAGATGCTGTAGAAATTGAACAGATTGCCAGCGCCACTTTCGCGCGCGGCGGTCTGCTCGCCAAAGTGATGGTACCGTTTCGCATTGCCGCTGGCACGTTGGGTGCGGCCTTTGGCATGCTCCGCGATAAGCCTGCCGCAGTTGTGGGCTTTGGCGGCTACCCGTCGATCCCTGCGCTGGGGGCAGCGACGCTGCTGCGTCTGCCGCGCATGATTCATGAGCAAAACGGCGTGCTGGGCCGCGTGAACGAGGTTTTCGCCAAACGTGTGGACCGTGTGGCCTGTGGCACTTGGCCCACCACATTGCCCGAAGGCGTCGAGGGTGTGCATGTGGGCAACCCTGTCCGCGCCGCCGTTCTGGAACGTTCAGGTGCGGGCTATATCGTGCCGGGCGACTACCCGATGGACCTGTTGGTGATGGGTGGCTCGCAAGGTGCGCGCATCCTGAGCGATATCATCCCGCCTGCGATTGCGGCCTTGCCAATCGAGATGGTGCGCAACATCCGTGTCAGCCATCAGGCCCGCGACGAGGATGGCATGCGCGTTGCCGAATTCTACGCCGAGCAGGGCATCAACGCCGATGTGCAACCGTTCTTCCACGACGTGCCGCGCCGCATGTCCGAGGTGCAGCTGGTAATAAGCCGTTCTGGTGCGTCCTCTATCGCGGACCTCACAGTGATCGGTCGACCGTCGATATTGATCCCGTTCGCTGCGGCTGCGGGGGATCATCAGGTCGCCAATGCCCACGGTCTTGTGGAGGCGGGTGCAGCGATCGTAGTCCGCGAAGACGCCGCCACGCCCGAAACCCTGACCGAGCATATCCTGATGGTGCTGCGCGACGGACAGGCCGCAGGGCAGATGGCCAATAATGCACTGGCACTTGGCAAACCCGAAGCGGCAGAGACATTGGCCGATATGATATTTGAACTGACGACAAAGGAACCTGCCGCATGAATGCTGTAACCAAACTACCCGGTGATGTGGGCGCCATTCATTTCGTCGGCATCGGTGGCATTGGTATGTCGGGCATCGCAGAAGTGTTGCTGAACCACGGCTATCAGGTGCAGGGGTCTGATCTGAAATCCACACCCATTACCGACCGTCTGACCGACTTGGGTGCTACGATTTTCGAGGGCCAGAAGGCCGAGAATGTGGAGAATGCGCAAGTTGTCGTGATCTCTTCCGCGATCAAGCAGGGAAATCCCGAGCTGGATGCCGCCCGCCTCAAAGGTTTGCCAATCGTGCGCCGTGCCGAGATGCTGGCCGAATTGATGCGCCTTAAGTCGAACATCGCCGTGGCGGGCACGCATGGCAAGACGACGACGACCACGATGGTTGCCGCACTTCTGGACGGTGGCGGTTTTGACCCCACGGTTGTGAACGGCGGGATCATCCACGCCTATGGCTCCAACGCGCGCAAGGGCGAGGGCGAATGGATGGTCGTTGAGGCCGACGAGAGTGACGGCACCTTCAACCGCTTGCCTGCGACAATCGCTATCGTGACCAATATCGACCCCGAGCATATGGACCATTGGGGCACGATCGAGAACCTGCGTCAGGGCTTTCTGGATTTCACCTCCAACATCCCGTTTTATGGCGTGGCTGTCTGCTGCACCGACAATGCAGAAGTACAGGCGCTGGTGGGCAAGCTCACGGATCGCCGCGTGATCACCTATGGCTTTAACGCGCAAGCGGATGTGCGCGTGGTAGGGCTGCACTACAAAGCGGGCGTAGCGCATTTCGACATCCATTTGCAGAACGAGGACATCGTGATCGAGGATTGCGAATTGCCCATGCCGGGGGATCACAACGTCTCCAACGCACTATCGGCTGTCGCCGTGGCGCGGCATCTGGGCATGAAGGGTGAGGAAATCCGCGCAGCCCTTAAGAGCTTTGGAGGCGTTAACCGCCGCTTTACGAAAGTGGGCGAAGTTGATGGCGTGACGATCATTGATGACTACGGCCACCACCCTGTAGAGATTGCCGCCGTGCTCAAAGCTGCGCGGCAGGCCACCGAAGGTCGCGTGATCGCCGTGCACCAGCCGCACCGCTATAGCCGCTTGAGCCACCACTTTGACGAGTTCTGCGCCTGTTTCAATGACTGCGATGTTGTCGGTATTGCAGACGTTTACGCCGCGAGCGAAGAGCCGATTGAGGGCGCAGACCGCGACAGCCTTGTGGCGGCACTGATCCAGCATGGCCACCGCCATGCGCGCCGTGTGGACGGACCAGAAGACCTCGCACGCCTCGTGGCAGAGCAGGCGCGCCCTGGTGATATGGTTGTCTGCCTTGGAGCAGGGACGATCAGCGGTTGGGCCGTGGGCCTGCCCGATGCCTTGCGCGCGCTCAAAGGGGCGGCGGCGTAATGGTTCTGATCTGGTCAGCAATCGCGTGGGTCTTCGCCTCGGCGGCTGTGGCCACACTGCCCGTGCGCCATCAGTATTTTCCCGCACTGTTGCTGCTGTTGGCAGCACCGTTTTTGATCATCATGGCGGGGATGCAATTCGGCTGGGTTTACGCCGTTCTGGCATTGGCAGCGTTTATTTCCATGTTCCGCAATCCGTTGCGCTATATCGCGGCCAAGCTGCGCGGCGAAAATCAGGAGATTCCTGAATGAGCCTGTCGCTTACCCTTGCATGTCTTTGGGCGCTGGTGGCCAATGTGCTGGCCATGACGCCAAGCAAGGACCACCATTGGCGCAAAGCCTATATTCTGATCGCAGTCGGCATTCCGATTGTAGGCTATATCGTAGTACAACACGGGCCGTGGATTGGTTTGCTGGTACTGGCGGGGGGATGTTCGGTCTTGCGCTGGCCCGTTATTTATCTGATGCGGTGGCTGCGCGGCATGGGCCGTAACACACCAGCGGAGTAGCGGATATGGTAACCGTTTTGATTGCGGGTCTTGCCGTTTGGATGTTCGGTTGTGCTTTTGCGGGATACCATAAACGCTTTGGCTTGTTTCTTGTGGTGTTGATCATGGGCATGTCGCTGAACACTGCTTGGATGGTGTTCGGCCTTGACGCCAAGCCGTTGTCCAACCCTGCTATCATGGCGCATGCAGGTGTGCTGCTTTATGCTTTTGCTGCTGTCGGTTTTGGTTGGCTTGCAGGGCGCATGGTGCGCGGTTTCCGTGAAAGCAGCGTGAAAAGCCATGACTGAGGCACTCCCCACACCGCGTGGCAAACTCACACCTAACCGCAGCTTGTCTGACCTGACTTGGCTGCGTGTGGGCGGGCCAGCGGATTATCTGTTCCAACCTGCCGATCTAGAGGACTTGCAAAGCTTTCTGCGCGACCTGCCTGACGGGTTGGAGGTTTTTGCGATGGGCGTTGGCTCCAACCTCATCGTGCGGGATGGCGGCCTGCGCGCTGTGGTGATCCGTTTGGGGCGTGGCTTTAACGGGATCGAAATCGACAGTAGCGAAGTCACCGCAGGGGCCGCAGCTCTTGACGCACATGTGGCGCGAAAGGCAGCGGACGCAGGGCTGGACCTCACGTTCCTGCGCACCATTCCGGGCAGTATCGGCGGGGCCGTGCGCATGAACGCGGGCTGCTACGGCACCTATACGGCGGATCACTTCGTGCGCGCGACAGCCGTGACGCGGGCAGGGCAGGTGGTCACGCTCACAGCGGACGACCTCAACTTCCAGTACCGCCAGACAGATTTGTCTGAGGGCGCTGTGATCATCAGCGCCACCTTCGCCCCGCCCAAGGGCGATCCCGCCGCCCTGCATACGAGGATGGAGGACCAACTGGCCAAGCGTGATGCGACCCAGCCCACCAAGGACCGCAGCGCAGGCTCGACCTTCCGCAACCCTGCGGGGTTCAGCTCAACGGGGCGGGCGGATGATGTGCACGATCTCAAGGCGTGGAAAGTCATTCAGGACGCTGGCATGAAAGGTGCCATCCGTGGAGGGGCGCAAATGTCGCCCAAACATGCCAATTTTTTGATCAATACAGGCGATGCCACCGCCGCTGATCTTGAGGGATTGGGTGAAGAGGTGCGAAAAAAGGTTTACGATTCCAGCGGGATTGAGCTACAGTGGGAAATAATGCGAATAGGCGAAAAATATGCGTCTAATCTGTGGTGATACAGCTGGAAAAACAGCACTTACTACCAAAAACAGAGCCAAAAAGGCTCGAATAATAAAAAGAAAGCGCACAGAGCGCTGGGACATTGAAGGCACACGGGTATGTCGAGCAGGACAAACCCCGCAGTTGCGGTACTCATGGGTGGACCCTCGGCAGAGAGGGAAGTCTCCCTTGCGTCAGGGCGCGCATGCGCCGATGCACTGCGGGAACATGGCGGATATAATGTGATCGAGGTCGATGCGGGCCCTGATCTGGCAAGCGTTATGGCGGAGATGAAGCCTGACGCAGCACTCAATTGCCTGCATGGCCGCTGGGGTGAGGATGGCTGCGTTCAGGGCATTCTTGAGTGGCTGCACATTCCCTATACCCATTCCGGCGTGCTGGCCTCCGCTGTGGCGATGGACAAGCAGCGCAGCAAGGATGTGTTTCGCGCTGCAAACCTGCCTGTGGTCGAGAGCCTGATTGTCCCAGCAGAGCAAGTGCGCGGCGGCCATGTGATGGTGCCGCCCTATGTGGTAAAACCCAACAACGAAGGCTCCTCTGTGGGTGTCTATCTGGTTGCGGATAAATCCAACGGCTCGCCACAGCTTGATGAGAGCATGCCCGAGATGGTCATGGTCGAAACGTTCGCCCCGGGTCGCGAGTTGACGACAACTGTGGTGGGGGACCGTGCGCTAACCGTGACGGACATCATCACCACAGGCTGGTATGATTACGATGCCAAGTACAAAGAGGGCGGTTCCTCGCATATTGTGCCTGCGGATGTCCCGTCCGAGATTTTCGAGCTGTGTCTCGACTATGCGCTGCGTGCGCACAACGTCCTGGGCTGTCGCGGTCTGAGCCGTACTGATTTCCGTTGGGATGAAGCACGTGGCGTAGATGGCCTTATCCTGCTCGAGACGAACACACAGCCCGGCATGACGGGTACCTCGCTCACGCCCGAACAGGCGCAGGCGACGGGAATGAGCTTTCCTGAGCTTTGTGCGTGGATGGTGGAGGATGCCTCATGCGGGCGTTGATCGGGAAAAAGCCTGTTGGCAATCGGCCTGATCCCGCGCCTTCGCGGTGGGCATGGCGCATCCAGCGTTGGATGCTGACACCTGGAATACGTCTGGCGGTACGCGCGGGCGTTCCTTTTTGCATCACGCTGGCTTTTGGCACATGGTATCTGGCCGATGACACGCGGCGCGGCGCGATTGAGCAGGCCGTGGCCGAGACCCGCGCCAGCATTGAGACGCGCCCCGAATTCATGGTCAACCTCATGGCCGTCGATGGCGCCAAGGACGAGCTTGCGACCTACATCCGCAAAGCACTGCCGCTTGATTTTCCTGTCTCCAGCTTTGATTTGGATCTTGCTGCGATGCGCGAGACGGTTTCTGCGATCCCTGCGGTGAAAACCGCTGCCGTGCGTATCCGCCCTGGTGGGGTTCTCGAGATTGATGTGGAGCAACGCAAAGCCGTCGTTTTGTGGCGCAGCGACGAGGGTTTGGCCCTTGTGGACGAGAACGGATATTACGTTGCGGGCGCGACCAGTCGTGATGCGCGTCCCGACCTGCCGCTGATTGCGGGCAAGGGGGCTGACGCCCACGTGGCTGAGGCGCTTGATCTGATTGATGCGGCGCGGCCTTTGGGCAAGCGCCTCCGCGGGTTGGTGCGCATGGGAGAGCGACGCTGGGACGTGGTGCTGGACCGTGACCAGCGGATCATGCTGCCAGTTGAGAACCCGCAGCGCGCGTTGGAGCGGGTGATCGCCCTTGAGGGCGCTCAGGATATTTTGAGCCGTGATGTGGCGCGTGTCGACATGCGTCTGGCACGTCGCCCCACAGTACAAATGACACAGCTGGCCGCTGAAGAGCGGACCGCACAACAGGCAGCTTTTAGGGCAAGAAACCAATGAATGATCTCTACAACAGCCAGCGCACGATGCGGCAGATGCGCAAAATCGCGATGCAACGCGGTGTGGTTGCTATCCTTGATGTCGGAAGTTCCAAAATCGCGGCCCTTGTGCTGCGCTTTGACGGCTCGGCGCGTATGGAGGAGGAGGGGGAGTTCGGCTCTCTGGCAGGTCAGTCGGGCTTTCGCGTCATCGGTGCGGCCACAACACGGTCACGCGGTGTGCGGTTCGGCGAAATTACCGCAATGGGCGAGACAGAGCGCGCCATTCGCACAGCGCTGCAAGCCGCGCAAAAGATGGCGGGTATCCGTGTGGATCACGTGATTGCCTGTTTTGCTGGCGGCGACCCGCGCAGCTACGGCCTCGATGCGCAGCTTACGCTTGAGGATCAGGTCGTCTCCGAAGATGACGTGGCCCGCGTGCTGAGCGCCTGTGATGTGCCTGAATACGGCGAGGGGCGTGAAGTGCTACACGCACAGCCTGTCAACTTTGCCCTTGATCACCGCAGTGGGCTGATTGACCCGCGCGGCCAGCTTGGCAACGAGCTGAGCGTTGATATGCACATGTTGACCGTAGATGCGGCGGCGGTGCAGCATCTGGCCTATTGTATCAAGCGGTGCGATCTGGAACTGGCGGGCATCGCCTCGTCTTCTTATGTCTCGGGCATCGCGGCATTGGTCGAGGATGAGCAGGAACTGGGATCGGCCTGTATCGACCTTGGTGGCGGGGCCACGGGCGTGTCGATCTTTATGAAAAAGCACATGATTTATGCGGACAGTATTCGCATGGGCGGCGATCACATCACCTCCGACATCTCATTGGGGCTGCAAGTGCCGATGGCCAACGCCGAGCGGATCAAGACGTTCTACGGCGGCGTGCACGCTACAGGCATGGATGACCGCGAAATGATCGAGATCGGCGGCGAGACGGGCGACTACGAGCACGACCGCCGCACCGCCAGCGTCTCGGAGCTGATTGGCATCATGCGCCCGCGTGTCGAGGAAATCCTCGAGGAAGTACGCGCCCGTCTGGATGCTGCAGGTTTTGATCACCTTCCCAGCCAGCAAATCGTGCTGACAGGCGGAGGCAGCCAGATCCCCGGCCTTGACGGGCTGGCGAGCAAGATTTTGGGGCAGCAAGTCCGCCTTGGTCGCCCCCTGCGTGTGCACGGCCTGCCGCAAGCCGCGACAGGTCCGATGTTCTCCTCTGCCGTAGGGCTCGCGCTGTTTGCAGCAAACCCACAAGACGAATGGTGGGATTTCGACATTCCCGCCGACCGCTATCCGAACCGTTCTCTCAAGCGTGCTGTGAAATGGTTCAAGGACAATTGGTAACGCCTATATCGGGTGGTTAAGTCGAGATACGGTGAATTACGGCAGAAAATTGCCTATATTTAGCGTAAAAACGGGCTTTTTTACGTGACGGCAGCCAACATGGCGTTTAATGTCGGAAAAAAATTGGGACAATCGACCCGCGCGGTGCGGGCAAATAGACAGGCGGAACCACAATGACTTTGAATCTTTCAATGCCGGGGCAAGATGATCTGAAACCACGTATTACCGTTTTCGGTGTCGGTGGTGCAGGTGGAAACGCCGTGAATAACATGATCGAAAAGAACCTCGATGGTGTGGATTTCGTTGTCGCCAACACGGATGCACAAGCGCTCCAGCAGGCCAAGGCAGAGAACCGTGTGCAGCTCGGGATCAAAGTGACCGAAGGTCTCGGAGCTGGCGCGCGCGCATCTGTTGGAGCAGCTTCCGCCGAAGAGTCAATTGAACAAATCATTGATCACCTCGCAGGCGCACACATGTGCTTTATCACCGCTGGCATGGGCGGTGGCACGGGTACGGGTGCAGCACCCATCATCGCACAAGCCGCCCGTGAGCTGGGTGTGCTGACCGTTGGTGTTGTGACCAAGCCGTTCCAGTTTGAAGGTGCCAAGCGCATGCGTCAGGCCGAGGAGGGCGTTGAGGCCCTGCAAAAGGTCGTCGACACACTGATCATTATCCCCAACCAGAACCTGTTCCGTCTGGCCAATGAAAAGACGACATTCACCGATGCGTTCTCCATGGCCGATGACGTGCTTTATCAGGGTGTCAAAGGCGTGACCGATCTGATGGTGCGTCCGGGTCTCATCAACCTCGACTTTGCGGATGTTCGTGCCGTGATGGACGAGATGGGCAAAGCCATGATGGGCACAGGCGAGGCAGAAGGCGAAGACCGCGCCATTCAGGCCGCCGAGAAGGCCATCGCCAACCCGCTTCTGGACGAGATCAGCCTGCGCGGCGCCAAAGGTGTTCTGATCAACATCACAGGCGGCGACGACCTGACCCTGTTCGAACTGGACGAGGCGGCAAACCGCATTCGCGAAGAAGTCGACCCAGAGGCGAACATCATTGTTGGCTCCACACTGGATCACGGTCTTGGTGGTCTGATGCGCGTCAGCGTTGTCGCCACAGGTATTGATGCGTTGGACGTGAACACCGATATGCCCGTGCCGCGCCGCTCGATGTCGCGCCCGCTGAGTGTTGAGACACTGGAAGCACCTTCCGAGGAGGCAGCACAGCCTGCACCTGTTGCTGCAGCGCCTGCAAGTGAGCCTGCCGAAGAGCCAAGTTTCTTTGACCGTGCGCCAGAGCCAGTTGCACCTGTGCGTGAAGCGACGGCAGACATGTTTGCGGGGCGTCGCTATGAAGAAGTTGCACCTGCTGAGGACGCAGTCCCTGCGCCTGCTTACACGCCAGAGCCTGCTCCGGTAGCAGCGCAGCATGAGCCGCTCGAGGCAGAGCCAGAGGCATTTGTTGCACCGCGTGCGCCGACACCTGGCACACCGTCTCCCGAAGCGATGGCGCGCCTGCGTGCCGCAGCCCAGCGTGCGACACCTGTAGAGCGTCCAGCCGCAGCAGCCCCTGCACCGCAGCCTCAGCAGCCCGCAGTTCCAGCGCCAACAGCGCAAGGCGAGCGTCCGCGCTTTGGCATCAACTCCCTGATCAACCGCATGACAGGCTCGGAAGGCGAGGCGCAACCACGTGCTGCGGCTGCCGCACCGCAGCCTGCCCGCCAGCAGGCAGCAGCAGCACCAGCGCCCCGTCAGGAAGCCGATCCAGAGCAGGAGCGTATTGAGATCCCAGCGTTCTTGCGCCGTCAGGCAAACTAAATCACCCCAAATTGTGATCTAAAAGGCTGCCTTCGGGCGGCCTTTTTTCGTTTGAGCTCAATCGCTTGGTTGACGGGTGGCGACATTGCGCCCGTTTGTGACAGTGATGTTTCAGTTGGTTACAAACATTGATTTGAGTGTAGGGAACACGATCCGTAGAAGGGGGTTGATCAAGTGTAAGCTTGAACCTTATCGAGGACGGTCGTGTGCAGAACACAGTGAAAACAGCAGTTCGTTTCGCGGGAAAGGGCCTGCATTCAGGCAAGCCTGCGACAGCTACGGTTCTGCCTGCTTCGACAGGGCACGGCATTTGGTTCAAGCGCACTGACATCCAAGTAGGGGATCGCATGGTCCCTGCACGTTGGGATGCGGTCAACCGTTCTCCCTTGTGCACAAAGCTTGAGAACGCAAGTGGCGTTCAGGTCTCTACGGTTGAGCATTTGATGGCAGCGCTTGCGGGTTGTGGTATCCACAATGCTCTCGTCGAGATCGATGGCCCCGAGGTTCCTATCCTTGACGGATCAGCAGGCCCTTTCGTGCGCGGTCTCGTGACCCAAGGCATCCAGAGGCAGGCGGCTCCCGTCATGGCGTTCGAAGTTCTCAAGGAAGTGACCGTACGCGACGGCGAGGCATCTGCCACCATCGCGCCCTCAGATACGCTGCGGATTGATTTCGAGATTGATTTCGCGGATGCGGCGATTGGCCACCAGAGCAAATCGCTGGTGATGAACAATGGCTCCTTCGCGCGCGAGCTGTGCGACAGCCGCACCTTCTGCCGTCAGGCGGATGTGGATACGATGCAGGCCAATGGTTTGGCCTTGGGTGGCTCTTCTGGTGAGAACGCAGTTGTGTTTGACGGGGATAGTGTCTCAAGCCCGGGTGGTTTGCGTCATGCGGATGAGCCTGTACGCCATAAGATGTTGGATGCATTGGGTGATTTGGCTTTGGCGGGTGCGCCCTTGATCGGCCATTACACGGGCATCAAAGCGGGCCATTCGCTTACCAACACGTTGCTGCGTGCGCTGTTTGCAACGCCAGGCGCGGTGCGTCTGGTCGAGTGTGATGCGTCAATGGCGTCCCGTTTGCCGGGGCATGGTTTGGTCTGGGACGAAATCCCCGACGTCGCTTAAGCCAGTTCTCTGCTCTTGATCGGGGCAGGGTGACTGGCATTTTTCAGGCTTTTTCACAAAGTGTTAAATGGGCGTTTTGCACCGCTGAATATTGTGCTACCAAGTAGTGCAAGCACGGGGTAAACCTGTGATCGAGAGTTGCGGAAAGAGAATAAGGATAGCCACCGATGGGTTTTGGAAGGTCTGCAAGACGTCTTTCCGTCACGCTTTTGGCTGTTGCAGCGCTTGGCGCATGCGGGATAGCGCGTGACTCGGGCCGGACGACGGCAAATTTCTTTAATCCTCAGGAAATCCCGCTGGGAACCTACACGCCCGAACAGATTTTCGAGCGTGGTGAGTTTGAACTGAATCGCAAGCGGCCCGAAGATGGCGCGTTTTATTTTGCCGAGATCGAGCGCCTTTATCCCTATTCCGAATGGGCAAAGCGCGCGCTGATTATGCAGGCCTTTGCCTATCATCAGGATACCGACTACGAGAACAGCCGCTCTGCTGCGCAGCGTTTCATTGATTTCTACCCTGATGATGACGATGCCGCTTATGCGGCTTATCTGCTTGCGCTTAGTTATTATGACCAGATTGACGATGTGGGCCGCGATCAAGGCCTCACATTTCAGGCGCTGCAATCCTTGCGCGGCGTGATCAAGCAATATCCAAACAGTGAATATGCCAGCGCGTCGATCCTGAAATTCGATCTCGCCTTTGACCACCTTGCAGGCAAAGAGATGGAGATTGGGCGCTACTATCTGCGCCGTGACCATTACACCGCCTCTATCAACCGCTTCCGCGTTGTGGTTGAGGATTTTCAGACGACGACCCACACCGCCGAAGCCTTGCACCGTCTTGTTGAGGCGTACCTGAGCCTTGGCCTCACGGATGAGGCCCAAACAGCGGGCGCGATCCTTGGCTACAATTACCGCTCGACCGAGTGGTATGAGAATAGCTTCAAGCTTCTGACGGGCCGTGGGCTGGAGCTGAAATCGTTTGGCGACAGCTGGTTGTCGGTGATCTACCGTCAAACGCTCAAGGGCGATTGGATATAACCTGCGCGTTTGCGCATCTGCACGGATAGCTGACAATGCTGCGCGGTCTGGACATCTCGGACATGCTGATCATCGACCGGTTGGAGCTTAGCTTCCAGCCGGGATTAAACGTGCTCACAGGTGAGACGGGCGCCGGGAAATCCATCCTGCTTGATAGCTTGGGCTTTGTGCTGGGCTGGCGTGGGCGTGCCGATCTGGTGCGCCAAGGTGCTGCACAGGGTGAGGTGACCGCCTGTTTCGATCTTGGCCCTGATCATCCCGCACGCGCCGTACTTGAGGATGCGGGCCTGCCTGTTGAGGAGGAACTGATCCTGCGGCGCATCAATACTGTTGAGGGCCGCAAGACCGCATGGGTCAATGACCGTCGCTGCTCGGGCGAGGTTCTGCGCGCGCTGAGCGAGACATTGGTGGAATTGCATGGCCAGCACGATGACCGCGGCCTGCTGAACCCACGCGGCCACCGTGCCATTCTGGACGCATTTGGCGGCTTGGACGGGGCGCGCGGCAAAGTGCGCGCTGCATGGTCCGAAATGGCACGTACCCGCAAGGCCGAAGCCGCTGCCGCCAAAGCCCAAGACGAAATCCGCGCCGAGGAAGAGTTCTTGCGCCATGCGGTCAAGGAATTGGACAAGCTCGCCCCTGAAGAGGGGGAAGAGGCCGCCCTCGACATCAAGCGCCGCACCATGCAATCCGCCGAGAAGATCCGCACCGATGTGGTCAACGCCTATGAGGCGATGGGCCAAAGCGGGGCCGAGGCACAGCTCGCTGACGCATTCCGCTGGCTCGACGGTGCGGCATCACGGGCCGAGGGGATGCTGGAGGAGCCGATGGCCGCGCTTAACCGCGCCATGATCGAGCTGGACGGCGCCATGGACGGTGTTGTCCGCGCGATTGAGAGTATGTCGTTTGACCCGCACGAGCTTGAGGATACCGAAGAGCGTTTGTTCGCCATTCGTGGCCTTGCCCGTAAACACGATGTGCAGCCTGATGATCTGGCAGGATTTGCACACACATTGCGCGCCAAATTGGGCGCGCTGGATGCGGGCGAGGCGGAGCAGGCGGCCTTGCGCGCTGAAGTCAAAGCTGCCGAAGCAGGCTTTGCCGCGGCGGCGGATGCCCTGAGTGCCGCACGGCACAAAGCGGCGGCAAAACTCGACAAAGCCGTCAGCGCGGAACTTGCGCCGCTCAAGATGGAGCGCGCAGTTTTCGCCACCAAGATCGCAGATGAGGCCGAAGGGCCAGAGGGGCGCGACGAGGTTTCCTTTACCGTGGCGACAAACCCCGGTGCGCCCGCAGGGCCGCTGAACAAGATTGCATCGGGCGGCGAGCTGAGCCGCTTTCTGCTGGCGCTCAAGGTCTGCCTTACCAAAGGGCAGACGGGTCTCACGCTTATTTTCGACGAGATTGACCGCGGTGTGGGCGGGGCCACAGCCGATGCGGTGGGCCGCCGTTTGGCTACTATCGCGGACGGGGGCCAGGTGCTGGTCGTGACCCATTCGCCGCAGGTTGCAGCCCTTGGGGCGCATCATTGGCAGGTAGCCAAATCCGTCATCAAAGGTGTGACCACCACCGATGTGATCCCGCTAAGCGCGCCCGAGCGGGTCGATGAAGTCGCCCGTATGCTGGCAGGCGATACCATCACAGATGCCGCGCGCGACGCTGCCCGTGCTTTGTTGAACAGCTGATGTCTTGCGCAGGGGATCACTCTATGGCTTGCGTTCGGTCAAGATGATGTTCTGCTGCGCTCTCCCGAGGTCCCGATGACCGAGCCAACCCGCTCTTTCCTGTCCACCCAGATGGCACTGGCGTTGCAAAATTGCGGCCGCGCTTGGGAAGTGCTGCGCGACAAGGGACCAGGCAAGATTACCTTCTGGTTCATCGCATTGCTTATCGGGATCGCGGCAGGGTTTGCGGCGTTGTTCTTCCGCAAAGGAATCTCGTTTTTGCAGACCAACCTCTATGGCACGGATGATGTGCAGCATTTGCACAGCTTTATCGAAGGGCTGGAGTGGTATTGGATCATCGCCATCCCCACGGTGGGAGGGTTGGTCTCTGGCCTGATCCTGCACACCTTCACCAAAGATGCGCGGGCGCGTTCGGTCGCGGATGTGATTGAGGGGGCCGCCCTGCGTGACGGCAGGGTCGAGACGCGGGCAGGTCTTGCTTCTGCGCTGGCGTCGATGGTGACACTCGGCACAGGTGGCTCGTCAGGGCGTGAAGGGCCAGTGGTGCATTTGGCGGCTGTGATTTCCACTTGGGTGAACCGCAGGATCAACGCGGACGGGATCACAGGCCGCGACCTGCTGGGCTGTGCTGTTGCCGCCGCTGTCTCGGCCAGCTTTAATGCGCCCATTGCGGGTGCTCTCTTTGCACTTGAGGTGGTGCTGCGCCACTTCGCCGTGCATGCCTTTGCGCCCATTGTCATCGCGAGTGTTGCAGGCACCGTCATCAACCGCCTAGAGTTTGGCGGGATCACAGAATTTGCGCTCCCCTATGAAGGCGTCCTGCAATTCTATGTCGAGTTGCCTGCGTTTCTGCTGCTGGGGCTAACCTGCGGTCTTGTGGCGGTGGTCCTGATGCGGGCCGTGTTTTGGGCTGATGACATCGGCAACCATATTCAGGAACGCACCAAGCTGCCGCGCTATCTGCGCCCTATGGTGGCTGGCGCGTTGTTGGGTATTATTGCCCTTTGGTTCCCGCATATCATCGGTGTGGGGTACGAGACGACATCGCTAGCGCTACAAGGGCAGTTGGCGTTGCATGAGGTGACGGTTTTTGCTGTGCTCAAAGTGCTTGCTGTGGCGATTACGCTGGGCGGGCGCATGGGCGGTGGTATTTTTTCTCCCTCCTTGATGGTGGGGGCGCTGGTGGGGTTGGCCTTTGGTCTGATTGCCACGGGCATCCTTCCTGATGTCTCGGGATCCACGTCGATTTATGCGCTGGCAGGCATGGGAGCAGTGGCGGCTGCGGTGCTGGGTGCGCCCATTTCGACCACGCTGATCGTGTTCGAGCTGACGGGCGACTGGCAGACGGGCCTCGCCGTGATGGTTGCGGTCAGCATGTCGACTGCGCTGGCCTCCAATCTGGTGGACCGCAGCTTTTTCCTCAGCCAAATCGAGCGGCGGGGCATCCATTTGGCCGCAGGCCCGCAGGCCTATCTGCTGGCGATGTTCACCGCTGCCAACACGATGCGCACTGCTGATCACCCGCGCCCTGCACAAGAAGATCAATGTTGGGAAATGATCGGGGAGGGGCTTTATATCGACGGAGCCGCCACGCTTGAAACTGCTATTCCGATCTTTGAGAAAACAGGGGCGCAGTTTTTGCCAGTGGTGACTTTGTCGGCTGACGCTGCCCCGCCCGAATTGATGGGCGCGCTGTTCTACGTAGACGCCCTGCGCGCCTACAACCGCGCCTTGGCGGCAACGGCTGCAGAAGAGCATTCATAACAGCTGCTGGTCGTTAAATCTGCTCGACGGTCACTTCATCCACGTTGTGGAAGGCAAGATAATCGCGAAGTTGCTCGGCAACCTCATTGGGCTCTTCATAGGACCAGACAACGTTTTCCAATGTGGTGCTTTTGGTCACCACGCTAAAATAGCGTGCATCCCCCTTACGTGGGCAATGCGAAGTCTTGTCGCTCTGATCCAGAAACGCCATGGCGATGTCTTTGCGCGGGAAGTATATGACGGCTGGATAGTCGCCCTCAATCAGCTCAAGAGTATCAGCGCTTTCGCCCAAAACGGCGCCGCCTGCACGGACGGTCCACGTGCCCGCCGATTTGCGAATTGAAAGTCCACTGTTCATCATTCTCTCCCTCGAAACATCTCGCAGCCTAGACCGCTGCTGTTGCCGCATCTAACCATTCTTTGGCCGCAGGCGTAACCCACGGCCCGATTTTTGTCGCTACGTCTTGGTGATAGGCATTGAGCCAGTCCCGCGCTTCAGCCTCCAACAGCTCAGGCACAATCAAGCGGCGGTCAATCGGCGCATAGGCCAACGTGCGCCATTCCAACATGCTGCGGTGTGCGTCACTCGTCGGCAATGCAGCAGCTTCCTGCACCACCAGCAGGTTCTCAAGTCGGATGCCAAATTCCCCCTCGCGGTAGTAGCCTGGCTCGTTGCTCAGGATCATGCCTGGCTCAAGTGGAACATGGCTGATACGGCTGAGGCGTTGCGGGCCCTCATGCACACTCAGGTAGGCACCAACACCGTGGCCCAAACCGTGGTCAAAATCCTGACCCGCCAGCCACAAAGGCATCCTCCCAATGGCCTCGATATGCGCACCAGCGAGGCCTCGGGGCCAGCGCAGGCGGCTCATGGCGATCATCCCCGCCAGAACACGGGTAAAGGCTTGCGCCGCCTCACGCGGGGGCGTGCCGATGGCAATGGTGCGGGTCATGTCTGTGGTGCCGTCCAAGTACTGGCCGCCGCTATCAAGCACGATAAGGTGGCCATCCTCCAGCACGCTGTCGGTCTCTTCGGTGACGCGGTAATGCATGATCGCCCCGTTGGGGCCCGTTCCCGCGATGGTCTCGAAACTGATGTCCTGCAACCCATTGTCACGGCGTCGCAAAGTTTCGAGTTGGCTAACCACCTGCGTCTCGGTGAGGCTGCCTGCGGGCTGCTGGTCCATCCAACACAGCATCTCGACCATCGCCGCACCGTCACGCAAATGTGCCGCTGCAGCGCCTTCAATCTCGGCACTGTTTTTGCAGGCTTTGGGCAGCGCGCAAGGCTCTGCTCCCGTGACCGCAGCAGCGCCCAGCGTATCGGCCACAATTTGCGGTGCGGTTGCACTGTCGATACGCACGGGCCCTTCAAGCTCTGCCAGAGCGCCAAGAAAATCCGAAGGTGCATGCAGCCTGACGTCTGTACCAAGGTGTTGGCCAAGATCGGTGAACTTGGACGGCTCGGAGAAAAGGTCAACCGCTCCATCCGCGTGCAAAATAGCAAATCCGTGCACAACGGGGTTCCGCTCCACATCTGCACCGCGAATGTTCAAAAGCCAGCAAATGCTATCAGGCAGGGTGATCACAGCAGCGCGCTCATTTGCGTCTTGCAGCGATTTGGCTAGACGCAAACGCTTGTCCGCATGGCTCTCGCCCGCAAATTCAAGCGGGTGTATCTTCGCGGCTCCCATGGGTGGATCAGGTTGATCCTCCCAAATGGCGTCAACCAGATTGGGGCATTGTACCAATTCGATCTGCGAGCCGATAAGCTCTTTTTGCGTTTGCGCAATTTGGTCCATCGTGTGCAGCCACGGATCAATACCGATCCGACCACCGCGTGGCAGCTGTTCGCGCAACCACCCCGCCATCGAGACTTCAGGCCATGGAACAGGTGTAAATTCCGGGGCCACCTGCGCTTTGACCTGCGTGCGGTAGCGCCCGTCGATGAACACGCCCGCAACATCGCGCAGCGCCACACAAAATCCTGCTGATCCGGTGAAACCGCTCAACCATGCCAGCCGCGCATCACGTGCCGCGACATACTCACCCTGATGTGCATCTGCACGAGGGATCACAAACCCGTCGAGACCTTGGGCGGCAATCTGTTCGCGCAGTGCCAACAAACGGGGTGGACCCTGCTCTGGCCGCGCTGTCACTTCAAACGACTGAAACACATCGCCCCCTTCATTTTGCCAATTAAACTGAAATCCCGCGGATTAACCCGCGCGCTTCAACCCCATGACGCGCGCCCGTTTACGCGGGTCACTGTCAAACAATGAGGCAAGCTGCTCCGTCATCGCCCCCGCCAGTTGCTCCACATCAGTGATGGTCACCGCGCGGTCGTAATAGCGCGTCACGTCATGGCCGATCCCAATCGCAAGCAGCTCAACGGCCTTTTTCTTCTCCACCATCGCAATCACATCACGAAGGTGCTTCTCGAGGAAGTTGGCAGGATTCACCGAAAGGGTGCTGTCATCCACAGGTGCGCCGTCCGAGATTACCATCAGGATCTTGCGCGATTCCGTGCGTGCCATCATGCGGCGGTGCGCCCATTCCAGCGCCTCCCCGTCGATGTTCTCCTTGAGTAAACCTTCTTTCATCATCAGCCCCAGATTGGGCCGCGTGCGCCGCCATGGCGCATCGGCGGATTTGTAGATGATGTGGCGTAGATCGTTCAGGCGTCCTGGCCCCGTGGGCCGCGCCTCGTTGAGCCATGCCTCGCGCGACTGGCCACCTTTCCAGGCCTTGGTGGTAAAGCCCAAAATCTCGACCTTGACGTTGCAGCGCTCCAGCGTGCGGGCCAGAACGTCTGCACAGATCGCAGCGATGGAGATCGGCCGCCCGCGCATGGAGCCTGAGTTGTCCAAAAGTAGCGTCACGACCGTGTCGCGGAACTCAGTGTCTTTCTCGACCTTGAAGCTCAGCGGCGTGGTGGGGCTTGCAACGATCCGCGCCAGACGTCCTGCATCCAGCGTGCCTTCCTCAAGGTCAAACTCCCAGCTTCGGTTTTGCTGGGCCTGAAGGCGGCGCTGCAATTTGTTTGCCAGACGGCTCACGGCACCTTTCAATGGCTCCAGCTGCTGATCGAGGTAGGCGCGCAACCGCTCCAGCTCTGCTGGCTCTGCCAGTTCTTCCGCGCCCACGGTCTCGTCGAAATTGCTCATGTAGACGGTGTAATTGGGATCGGCGTCTGACACAGGTTGTGGGGCTGGCGGCTCCATCGGGGCCTCGCCCTCTGGCATCTCGGCCTCTTCGCCCATTTCTTGATCGGCCATCTCGTCCATCGAGACTTGGGCTTGCGAGGCATCCTGCTGCTCTTCCTGAGACTGCTCGGGGGAGGCCTCGGCGTCCTCGTCATCCTGATCGTCGCTGCCAGTGCTGTCAGGATCGTCCTGCTCGTCGGTGCCTTCCTCGGCCTCGTCTTCTTGGTCGTCATCCGCCCCGTCAGGATCATCGCCCAGCTGATCGGCATAGCCCAAATCGGTGATCATCTGGCGCGCAAATTTTGCAAATGCCGTCTGATCCTCCAATGCGTTTTCCAGATCATCGAGCGTGCCACCGCAGCTGTCCTCGATATAGCCGCGCCACAGCTCCATCACGTTCTCGGCGCCCGCAGGCATCTCACGCCCCGTGGCCAGATGGCGCACCAGATAGCCCGCAGCCACGGCCAGCGGCACATCCGAGGCGCTCTTGGCCTGGTCATAGCCTTTGCGCAGGGCCTCATGCTTGATCTTGGCATCGATATTGCCCGCCGTGCCCGGCATGTCGCGCGCACCTACGGCCTCACAACGCGCCGTCTCCATCGCTTCATAGAGATCGCGGGCCATTTCCCCCTGCGGCTGGTAGCGGGCATGGGTCTGCCCGTTGTGATAGCGACGGTTGAGTGCCAGCGCATCCGCCGTGCCGCGCGCCAGCATCACCTCGTCACGGGTCATCCGCCGCGTCACCTGCGGCAGCCGCATCGCATCGCCCGTCAGCCCCGAGGGATCGACGGAATAGCTCACCGTCAACTCAGGATCATTGGCCATGACCTTGGACGCTTCGGCAAGCGCTTTTTTGAACGCGTCGGCGGGGTTGTCGATTGGTTTAGACATCACTTACACTCCATGCCGATGCGGTGCGCAGATTGCTGGTGTTGATTGCATCGCGACCCAAAGGCCCAGCAATCACCCCAAGCTCACACTTGCCGCACTCTCTGGCAGCTCCTCGTCAAACAAACGCTGATAGAACTCCGCAACCGTTTGGCGCTCCAGCTCGTCGCATTTGTTGAGGAAGCTGAGGCGGAAGGCGTAGCCAACGTTATTGAAGATTTGCGCGTTCTGCGCCCATGCAATCACCGTACGCGGGGACATGACGGTGCTCAGATCGCCGTTCATAAAGGCCGTGCGGGTAAGGTCGGCCACGGTGACCATCTGCTTGACCGTTTTGCGGCCCGCTTCGGTGTTGAAATGTGGGTTCTTGGCCAGCACGATCGCGCTCTCGGCGTCAATGCTCAGGTAGTTAAGCGTCGAGACGAGCGACCAGCGGTCCATCTGGCCTTGGTTGATCTGCTGCGTCCCGTGGTAAAGACCCGTCGTATCGCCCAGACCCACGGTGTTGGCGGTGGCAAAGATGCGGAAATAGGGGTGGGGCGTGATCACTTTGTTCTGGTCAAGCAGCGTAAGCTTGCCGTCGGTCTCAAGCACACGCTGGATCACGAACATCACATCGGCGCGGCCCGCGTCATATTCGTCGAACACAATAGCTGTCGGGGTGCTCAGCGCCCATGGCAGGATGCCTTCCTGAAAATCGGTAACCTGTTTGCCATCTACGAGTTTGATCGCGTCTTTACCGATGAGGTCAATGCGGCTGATGTGGCTGTCGAGGTTGACGCGCACAGCGGGCCAGTTGAGGCGGGCGGCCACTTGTTCGATATGGGTGGATTTGCCTGTCCCGTGATAGCCCTGCACCATGACGCGGCGGTTGTGCGAAAAGCCCGCAAGGATCGCCAGCGTGGTATCGGCGTCGAACTTATATGTACTATCAAGTTCTGGCACACGGTCCGTGCGCTGCTCGAACCCCTTGATGGTCATGTCGCTATCGATACCAAAAACCTCGCGCACCGAGATTTCTTTGGTTGGGGTTGCGTTGAGGTCCAGTCCGCCGTCAGCCATGTTTAACTATCCTAAATCTAAGTGCGCCCCGCGCGGGGTGTTATTCATTGGGTGCAACATATCGCGCAGGGCTTCAAGGGAAAGGGCTAATATCTTTCCCCACCTGCAGTGTGGCTGCGTCTCAGTCCTTGAAATTGCGGCTCGATTTGAGCTGGTCCCACGCCCAGACGACCTGCTGCAACTGCTCCTCTTGCGAGCGGTCGCCGCCGTTCATGTCAGGGTGCAGAACCTTGATCAGGGATTTGTAAATCTTGCGGATTTCCGCCTTGGTCATATTGTCTTTTGCTTCGAGGATCTCCAACGACTTACGCTCTGTTGGGGGAAGACGGCGGCCTGCTTGGGGGCCTTTGCCAGGGTTCTGCGTGGCATTGGCGCCCAGCACCTGATGCGGGTCTTCAATGCCCAGACGCGCCCAGGCCCGTACCTCTGGATCGCCCATCGGCTTGGTCGGGCGGTCCCAGACTTTGCCATCGGACATTTTTGCGTTCATCTCGGCCTCGGTGGTGCCGTGGAAGAAGTTCCATTTGGTGTTGTATTCGCGCACATGCTGCTGACAGAACCAGAAGTAATCATCCAGCACATCAGGTGCTTTGGGTGCGCGGTACTTGCCCGCCTCGGCGCAGCCGTCGTGATCGCACACACGGGTAGACGTCTCGGACGCGCCAGACATGCCCCGACGGCCCCGCGGGTTCTTCTTCTTCGCGGAAGACACAGACATATCAAAACCAAAGGGATCGTTTTTTTGCATGAGCAGACCTTTCCTGACCGAGGACGACACTTTAGACGTGTGACAGTCAGAGGGAAGGGGGCGGCGCAAAAAAATCGCCCCGCGAGGAGGGTTTATGTTGGTACGGGACGAGATTGAGGCCGCGCTGCAGGCGGCGTTTGCGGTTGAGCGCTTGGTGGTTGAAGATGTCAGCGAAGCGCACAGGGGCCATGCAGGGTTTCGCGAGGGGGGGCAGACGCATTTTGATGTGGCGATCTCTGCGCCCGATTTTGCGGGGCTGAGCCGTGTGGCAAAACATCGCGCCGTGCATGGGGCGCTGGGGGCGGAGCTGATCGGGCGCATTCATGCGCTGTCGCTGGATATCAAGCCTTAAGCGTCTGGTTTGGCGGCTTTTTCCGAATCGCTGTGTTCGGGTGGTTTGGCACCGTTGCGGGCGCGGGCGAGGATGTTGAGGGAGGCCCCTATGCTGCTGTCAGCCTCGGTGTCTTCGACGCCGTTGTCGGGGAGAAGCTCTTCGCTGGCGTTCTCGTTTTCGAATTGCATTTCAATGGCTTGATCCTCTTCCGCCTCGGTGGTGGAGGGGGCGGGGAGTAGCTCTGGCTGGAACTCCTGCGCGTCGCCCTCGCGAAGGCGGTGGAAGATCAGCACGTTGCGCCATTCGGTGGTGGTGCCTACAAGGCCAGAGCGTTCGATCGAGGGGAGCGTCTCGGCGCGCTGATACTCCCAACCGTAGCCTGCCATACCGTTCATAAGCTCTTGGACAGCAAAGGAAAACCGTGCCTCGGCCCCGCGCACGCCTTTACCCTTGAGACCCTTGGAGGGGGTGGGAACGACCTTGTATTCGTAGCGGGGCATGGGCGGACCTTTTTTGATTTGGGATATTTTAGCGCGGGGGCGCAGAGAAGGGAACAGGGTGTCTCGGATTGGGGGTGTTTTGCGTGCAGCATCTGTGCACCACCCGTACACCCCCTCGGTGCATGGG